>NZ_BCXD01000006.1 GCF_001894925.1 Rhodococcus rhodnii NBRC 100604
GTCAGTCGGTCTCGTCGAACACTTCCTGGACGACGGTCATCGCCGAGAGGCCGGCCGGTGCGCCGCAGTAGGCCGTTGCCTGCACGACGACCTCGACGATCTCCTCGCGAGTGAGGCCGTTGCGCAGTGCGCCACGGACGTGACCACGCAGTTCGCCGTGCGCACGCAGCGCGATGAGCATGCCGAGGTTCACGAGGCTGCGGCTACGGCGGTCCAGGCCGGGACGGTTCCACACGGCGTCCCACGCGTGTTCCGTCACGAACTCCTGCATCACCTGGCTCGCGGTCCCCTCGGTGCGGGCGAGTGCCCGATCGACGAACTCGTCGCCCATCACCTCCCGGCGCACCCGGAGTCCTGCCTGCACGGCGTCGCCGAATCTGCTGTCGTCGCTCATGGCTCCAGGGTACGAACCGCGCAGCTCACTCCTCCAGTCGGCCGCACTGGTGCCGCAGACACTCCTCGAGTTCGGGGAAGCGGAAGCGGTGGTCCACCTCGGTCAGTCGCGCGGGCACCACACGCTGGCTCGCGAGGGCGAGTTCGTCGGCACCGCGACGTCCCAGCAGGATTCGCGGCCCGAGCGCGGGTACCGGGACGAGCGACGGACGTCGCAGCACGCGCGCGAGGACCCGCGCGTACTCGTTGCCGCGCACCGGCTCCGGCGCGACCGCGTTGACGGGACCGATGAGCGAATCGTCGACGAGGGCACGGTGATAGACGTCGACGAGATCGTCGAGATCGATCCACGACAACCACTGCTCGCCGTTGCCGAGTCTGCCGCCGACACCCGCCTCGAAGATCGGGCGCTGCAGCCGCAACACGCCGCCGCGCGTCGACTGGACGATGCCCGTCCGCACGTTCACGACGCGCACGCCGGCGGTCTCGGCGACAGCGGTATCCGCTTCCCAGTCGGTGACGACGTCGGCGAGGAAGCCGTCGCCGGGATCAGCGTCCTCGTCGAGGATCGCGTCGCCGCGGTCGGCGCCGTAGAATCCGACGGCCGACGCCGACACGAACGTCCCCACACCCGAACGGGCCGCGAGTTCGGCGAGGCGTCGCGTCGGCCCGATCCTGCTCTCACGGACCTTCTTTCGATGCTCGTCGCCGAATCGGCCGAGGATCGACGACCCCGCGAGATGCACGACGGCGTCGACACCGGTGAGCAGGCCCTCGTCGGGATCGTCGGGCCGCCAACGACGTTCGTCCGGTGACGAGGGTTCGCCACGGACGAGCCGGACGACGCGATGCCCACCCGAGGTGAGGAAGGCCGTGAGCGCCGTCCCCACGAGTCCCGAGGAGCCCGACACCGCGACGGTCAGCGGCCGTTCGAGATAGCCGCGCGCCCACCGGTGTGCCGCGAGATCCTCGCTCAGCTGGAGGTGCCGATACCGGAACACCGGGCGCAGCACGAACGCCGGAATGCGGGTCTCGACGCGGTCGTGCACCTCGGTGCGCTCCGTATCGACCTCGGTGAACGTGTGCGTGTGACGCCACGGCACGAGCGTCGACAGCGGTGCCGCGGCGGAGTAGTCGGCGAAGCGTTCGGGCGGATCGTAGGCGTCGGGGTCGTGCTGGGCGACCCACGTGAGGCCGGGAGCGACAGAGAGTTCGGCGCGGCCGTCCGCCAACGACGCGGCCTCCGCGACGGGCCGCATCGGCAGCCACGGTGGTGAGAGCCGCGTCAATGCTCCTGGACGAGCGTGCCACTCGAACACGTCCTGCCGCGGGTGCTGCACCGTCCGCACGAAATCCAGGCCCATTCCTCGACGGTAACGGTTCGGCGAGGCCGCAGGGGGTGGTCCGCGAGGCGCATTCTGTCGCAACGTCTGCAGCGTTCGCCCCGGCAGCCCGCGACCGGCGGTTAGCGTCGAGAGATGAACGGGCAGCGAGTCCTCGTGACCGGTGCGACCGGCTACATCGGCGGCCGGCTCGTCCCGCGGTTGCTCGCCGCCGGGCACACCGTGCGCGTCCTCGCGCGCACCCCAACCAAGCTGCAGGATGTGCCGTGGGCAGGCGAGGTCGAGATCGTGCAGGGCGATCTCGGTGACGTCGCGTCGCTGCACCCCGCGCTGCGCGGCATCGATGTCGCGTACTACCTCGTGCACTCCATGTCGGGTGGCGACGATTTCGAGCGACAGGAAGCCGAGGACGCAGAGAACGTCGCCGCCGTCGCGTCGGCCGAGCACGTCGGCCGCATCGTCTACCTGGGCGGACTCCATGCCGACGGCGAAGCGCTCTCACCACATCTGCGCTCGCGGACGCGTGTCGGCGAGATCCTCACGGCATCGGGAGTCCCGACGATCGTGCTGCAGGCGGGCGTCGTGATCGGTTCGGGCTCGGCGTCGTTCGAGATGATGCGGCACCTCTCCAACCGATTACCGGTGATGACGACGCCGAAATGGGTGAACAAACACATCCAGCCGATCGCGGTGCGCGACGTCCTCCATTACCTCGTCGCGGCGGCGGATGCGCCGTTCACCGAGAGCCGCGCATACGACATCGGTGGCCCCGACGTGCTGCGCTACGGCGAGATGATGCAGATCTACGCCGACACGGCGGGGCTCATGACCCGGCGGATCGTGGTGCTGCCCGTCCTCACGCCCCGCCTGGCGGGGCTGTGGATCGGTCTGGTCACGCCGATTCCCCGGTCGATCGGCCGCGCACTCATCGAGTCCCTGCGGAGCGACGCCGTGATGCACGAGCACGACATCGACGATGTCGTCCCGCCGCCCGACGGCGGACTCACGCCGTACCGCAGCGCCGTGTCGCTCGCGTTGCGCAGGATCGATGCGGGCGAGGTCGAGACGACGTGGGCGGGCGCCTCGCCGGACGGAGCGCCGTCCGATCCGCTGCCCTCCGACCCGCAGTGGGCGGGCGAATCCGTCTACACCGACGAGCGGTCGGCGGAGTGCGACGCCGACGCCGCCGTGCTGTGGGATGTCGTCGAGAGCATCGGCGGCGAGAACGGCTGGTACTCCTTTCCGCTCGCGTGGTCGGTGCGCGGCTGGCTCGACCGGATCGTCGGCGGTGTGGGGCTCACGCGCGGACGCCGCAACCCGCATCGGCTGAACGTCGGTGACCCGCTGGACTTCTGGCGAGTCGAAGCGATCGAGCGTGGCTCGCTGCTCCGGTTGCGGGCCGAGATGCGCGCACCCGGCGGTGCGTGGCTCGAATGGCGAGTCGGCGAACTCGGCGACGGACGCTCGCGGCTGGACCAACGTGCGATCTTCTTCCCCCGGGGCATTGCAGGCCGTGCCTACTGGTACGGCATTCTCCCGTTCCACGGCGTCATCTTTCGCGGCATGATCACCAATATCACCGGTGCGGCCGAACGGATTGCGAACGAGGAGCCGTGAGCGGGTTGTCCGCCGGACTCGAGCCGGTCACTTGCATTCGGTGCCCAACAGCGACTCCGAAAACGACGAGCGTTCGGCCAGCATCGAGACTAGACCGGCCGCGAACTGCGAGGGGTCCCGAATCTGCACGATGCCTCCGGGAAGGAGGAACCGTCCGGCCATCATGTCGTCGTCGGTGGGGAACTCGAAATCCAGTCGATAGCAGCAACCGTTGCGGATCAATTGGAAGGTGAGCGTGACAGTCTTGCCGCCCACCCATTCGAGGGTGAGCGGCCGGATGTTGTTTCTGATCGCCGCCTTCCTCGATACGCCACCCAAGACGGCGTCGAACGAGTCTCTGAGCCCGGAGCCGACCGGTGGTGGCGTAGCTCGTACCGGCCAATAGGCGCCCCGACGGTCCATGAAGGGCAGGTAGAACGGCCGGTTCAGTGAGCGATACACCACGATGGGGCGGGGGTCGTCGGGGCCGGTCCGTACGACCGAGTAGAACTCGTGCCGCGGCGAGTAGGCGTGCCAATCGAAATCGCCAGGTGCCTCGATCTGGTCCCGTGATTGTGAGAAGAACACTGCGGCAGCGACGACCGTGCTCGGTGTCGCTGGGTGGGCATAGGAGTAGATCGGGCCTTCCCCGATCGGCGCAGCATGACGGAGCGCCTCGATCGCGACACTCGCCTCCTGCGAGCCCGATCGAACCCAGAACCTGAGTACTGCATTCCCCTGGGCGGGAACGAACGTGCCGTCGTCGTCGACGGACTGCTTGTTCAACTTGATGATGGTGGACGCGCCGCCGAACTCGATCGAGTATCCGCTGATGTGGGTCGGCGCATCCCCCAGGATGGCGTCGATGTCGAGTCCATGCGTGCTGATTGGGACTGGATGCCGGCGGTCAGACATGCTGTGGCCGGGGATCCGGGGTCGGCCTTGTTAGGGATTCACGGTGCGTCGTCATGTGGTCAGCGCTTCCTTGGACTCCGCACGTGGCGAAGACGCCGACTTTACGCCCATGTCGCAGGTGCCAGCCTGTCCACAGGTCTGTGGTTATCCCCAACTGCAGAAATAGGTCTTGTGTCGAACGGGCATTCGAACTAGGTTTGTCGCATGGAGTCGGGGGATTCACACACAGCACACGGCGTAGACGCGGTCTGCGTCGAGCCGTGGCAGCTCGGTGACGCCGAACTGTCCGCCGCGGTGCTCGATGTGTCGCGGCAGATCGAAGTGTTGCAGGCGCGGCGCATCACGCTGATGGGTGAGGTCGCCGATCGTGGTCTCGCGACCGGGGCGGGCTACCGGGATGCCGGGTCGTGGCTCGCGGCCCACTCGATGCTCGAGATCGGTGAGGCACGCGACGTCACAGCGCTGGGAACGAGCCTACGGACGCAGCCCGAGATCGCTGCCGCCGTCGCCGAACAGCGCATCTCGCCGCGACACGCAAGCATGCTGTGCGGATTCTTCGACACGCCGCCGTCGCTGCTCGCAGCACTGGCCGACACCGACCCGGACGAGCACGCGGCAGTGATCGCCGCATGCCGCGACGCGCTGCTGGCGGCCGCAGTGCCGGGCCCGGAGACCGCGACGAAGTCGGTGCGCACCGCGATCGAGACGCTGCGGGTGCGCCTCGACATCGACACCGACGGCCCGACCACTCGCGAACGCGACGACCTCAACACGCTCACCGTCTCGAACACCCTGAACGGCAGGGTCGTGCTGCACGGCGACCTCGACGCCCTGTCCGGTGAGATTCTGTCGACTGCGCTGTCGAAGTTGTCGGCACCTCGGCCCGCAGCGGACGGGACCCGTGATCCCCGCTCCGCCGGGCAACGCCGCGCGGACGGACTCATCGAGATCTGCCGACGCCACCTCGACACCGGCGACAACGGACACGAAGCCGCCGAGAAACCCCACGTCACCGTCCTCATCCACCAGCGCGACCTGAAAGCACAGCCGCAAGGCCGTGACGAACGGGCCACCGTGTCCGTCACCGCACTACTCGACGGCATCGGTCTGCCGTGGATGCCGTGGGGAGGCACACTTACGCCCGAGACGGCGCGTGCGGTGGCGTGCGATGCGCAGGTGACGCCGATCGTGATCGACGACCACGGCGTCCCACTGAACATGGGCCGCACCACGCGGCTCGTCACCTCCGCACAACGCCGCGCGTTGACTGTCCGGGATCGTGGCTGTGCCTTCCCGAACTGCACCGCACCCGTGAGCTGGTGCGAAGCACACCACATCACGCACTGGGCCGACGGCGGAGCAACCGACCTCGACAACATGGTGCTGCTCTGCGGTCGGCACCATCGCCACATCCACCACAGCAACTGGCGGATCTTCCCGACACCGCGAGGGCGGCCACGCTTCGAACCTCCCGGCTTCGCGCCGCCTCCCGCGGTCGGGCTGCCGGAATCAGACCGTGCAGAGCGGCCGAATGTCGTCGCGCCCGCCGGTCACGGGTGAGGTGAGGACGAGACACGCGTTGTAGCCGCGTGATTCGACGACCTGGCGAATCTCCCGCCAGCCGGCGTCGTCGACGGCGGGGGTGCGCGACAGCACGAATCCGGAGGTGCGCAGCGGGTCGCCGACGAGCGCCCACGAGTAGTCGTCCGTGATGTACGTGACGATGTAGTTGGGTGGCCCGTCGAGCGAATCCTGGAACGGGACGCCCGGGAAGCTCACGTGCAGCTGCGCGCTCGTCACCGGATCCACGACGCGCGCGTTGCCCTCGATCCCGCGCTCGCTGCCGTCCCACGACGTGCACCGGTTGGACACCCCGATGTTCGTGGCGTCGATCTCGGTGTACGTGGCGACGGTGTCGCGCGCGCACTGGAGATTGAACGGCTGCGGTACCGCCGCGAGCTGGTACCACGATCCGAGGTACCGCGCGGCGTCGAGCGACCGCACCGGTTCGAGCGGACCGGGGAGAACCGACGATCCCTGTGCGGCCGCCGGGGCGGCGGTCGCGAGCGCCGCGACGGCAGCCACGGCCGCGCCGATCCCGGCGATCCGCGTCCGGAAAGTTCCGCGTGCTGTTCTCCTGCGCATGACGTACCCCATCTCGTTGTGGTCGTGCCCATCCAGTGGTGGTGCTGCAGTCGTCGCGGCGTGGTTCCACACGTCACTTGTTCGTCATTCGGGGCCGGATGGTGCGTGGATTGGCCGCAATTGCCGAGTTCTCCGAATCACGCCCATCCGGGTGGCGACTCGGCCGCGAAGCCCACACGACCGTGACAGTTCGATCCATAGAGGTGATGGCAGTGACCACGATCCACATCCGCAGGACCACACGAGTTCTCGCCGCAGCGGCGGGCGCATCGGTGCTGATGCTCGGCGCCGCCTGTACGTCCGACGACGGCGGCGACACGGCGACCACGACCGGTGCCATGACGGGCACCGAGACGGCGGAGACGTCCGCACCGATGGAGACGTCCGACGCGGAGGGCACGGGCGCGATGGGCGCGGCGAACCTCGTCGGCCCCGGCTGTGCCCAGTACGCCGGGATGGTTCCCGACGGCCCGGGTTCGGTCGATGGCATGGCCGAGGACCCCGTCGCCACGGCGGCGTCGAACAACCCGATGCTCACGCAGCTCACCGCAGCGGTGTCGGGCCAGCTCAACCCGAACGTGAATCTCGTCGACACGCTCAACGGCGGCGAGTTCACCGTGTTCGCACCGGTCGACTCTGCGTTCGGGGAACTCGACCCCGCCACGGTCGAGACACTGAAGACCGACTCCGACCTGCTCACCCAGATCCTGACGTACCACGTGGTCCCGGGCGAGCTCGCTCCCGACCAGATCGACGGAACCCACACCACCGTCGAGGGCGGCGACGTCACGGTGACGGGCTCGGGCGACGACATCATGGTCGACGACGCGTCGGTCGTGTGTGGCGGCGTGCAGACCGCGAACGCCACCGTCTACCTCATCGATTCGGTCCTCATGCCGCAGTGATCGTGGCGTGACACGCCGACGGAGCGGGGCGTTCGCACTTTGTGAGTAAGCCCGCGATCGTCCCACGGAACCCGGCGGGAGCAGTAGCGTCTGCTTCGCCGGGTTCCGTCGTGTCCGGTGCGCGGCAGTGGCCGTCGTACCACGCGCAGTCGAGAGGTCTCCATGAATTCGCGTGTTGCAGAAGGTGATCGCTCGTCACGTGTCGCGACGTCGAAGTGGCGCTGGATCGTTCCGGCGGTGCTGCTCGTGGTGTGGCTTGCGATCGCGGGTATCGGCGGGCCCTTCGCGGGCCAGCTCACGTCGGTGCAGTCCAACGACAACACGTCGTTCCTTCCCGAGAGCGCCGAGGCGACGCAGGTCGCCGAGCTCTCCCGCGAGTTCGACGATTCGGAGGAGATTCCCGCACTGATCGTCGCCGAACGCGACGGGCCCGTCACCGGTGAGGATCTCGCCTATCTCGCCGAGCTGGCCGAACGGGTGGCCGGTTCCGGTGGCGTGACGGAGACGGCGTCGCCGCCGATCGAGTCGGACGACGGGCAGGCCGCTCAGATCGTCGTCACCGTCGACGGCACCGAGCCCGGCGACGCCGTCGAGGCGATCCGCGACATGATCGGTGAGGGAACTCCCGACGGGCTCTCGGTGTATGTGGCGGGGCCCGCGGGGCAGGCCGCGGACCTGTCGGCGGCGTTCGCGGGAATCGACGGCATGCTGCTGCTCGTCACCGGCATCGTCGTCATGATCATCCTGGTCATCGTCTACCGCAGCCCGATCCTGCCGCTCATCGTCGTGCTGTCGTCGCTGTTCGCGCTCGCACTGGCCAGCGCCCTCGTCTACGCGCTGGCGAACGCCGGTGCGATCGTCCTCAACGGGCAGAGCCAGGGAATCCTCTTCATCCTCGTGTTCGGCGCCTCGACCGACTACGCGCTGCTGCTCGTCGCGCGATTCCGGGAGGAGCTGCGGGACACCGAGAACAAGTTCGTCGCGATGGCGCGGGCGTGGAAGGGCGTGCTCGAGCCCGTCTCGGCGTCGGCCGGCACCGTGATTCTCGGTGTGCTGTGCTTGCTGTTCTCCGAGCTCAACTCGAATCGCGGCCTCGGACCCGTCGCGGCGCTCGGCATCGCCGCCGCATACCTCGTGTCGCTGAGCTTCCTGCCCGCGGCGCTCGTGCTCGTGGGGCGTGTCGCGTTCTGGCCGCGCAGCCCGAAGGCCGAACCGCATTCCCAGGACGGGCTGTGGTGGCGGCTGTCCGGAAAGGTCGCGGGCAACTATCGCCGCGTGTGGATCGTGACGGGCATCGCGCTCGTCGTCATGGCGGCGTTCCTGCCGACGCTGAAGTCGAGCGGTGTGCCGCAGACGTCGCTGTTTCTCGGTGAGACCGAGTCCGTCACCGGCCAGGAGGTCCTGGCAGAGCACTTCCCCGGTGGTACCGGGTCGCCCACGATCGTCATCGCGAACGCCGACGCGGCGGAGGACGTCGCGCATGCGGTCGAGTCGGTGGAGGGAACGGCCTCGGAGGTCACGCCTGTGACGGAGACGGGTGCGCCGGACGCGCCGCCCGTCGTCGTCGACGGCCGCGTCCAGCTGCAGGTGACGCTCGCGGACTCCCCCGACTCGGACGCCGCCGAGCAGACGGTCGTCCGTATCCGCGACGCGGTGGGCGACGTCTCGGGTGCCGACGCCCTGGTCGGTGGCCCGACGGCGACGCAGCTCGACACCAACACGACCGCTGCGCGCGACCGCGCCGTCATCATCCCGATCGTCCTGGTCGTGGTGTTCGTGATCCTCGCGTTCCTGATGCGCGCGCTCGTGGCCCCGCTCGTGCTCCTCGCGACGACGGTGCTGTCGTTCGCATCGGCGCTGGGAGTGTCCGCGATCGTGTTCAACCACGTGATCGGATTCGACGGCTCCGATCCCGTCGTGCCGCTGTTCGCGTTCGTGTTCCTCGTCGCGCTCGGGATCGACTACAACATCTTCCTCATGACGCGCGTCCGGGAGGAGACGATCCGGCACGGCACCGCCGAGGGGGTCCGGCGTGGTCTCGCGATCACGGGCGGGGTCATCACGTCCGCGGGTGTCGTGCTCGCCGCGACGTTCGGCGCGCTCGCGGTGATCCCGTTGCAGTTCATGGCGCAGATCGCGTTCATCGTCGCGTTCGGTGTGCTGCTCGACACGATCGTGGTGCGCTCGCTGCTCGTGCCGGCGATGACGCTCGACATCGGATCCCGGATCTGGTGGCCGTCGCGGCTCGCTCGCAGCGACCCACCCGCCCCCGAGACCCGTCAGCGGGCCATCCCCGAGGGCCGCGGCTCCGAATAGGGGGCATGGGGAGACACGAGAAAGACGACAGCGACGGCGATCCCGGCCTGCGGCGGATCGCCGTGGTCGGGAGCGGCGCCGCCGGGCTGGTCGCGGCCCACGAGCTCGCGCGGGCCGATCACGTCACGCTCTACGAGGCCGACGACCGGCTCGGCGGCCACGCCCACACCCACCGGTTCGAGTTCGACGGCCGTGCGGTGCACGTGGATTCGGGCTTCATCGTCCACAACGACCGCACCTATCCCACGCTGCTGCGGCTGTTCGACGAACTCGGCGTCGCGACGCAGGAATCCGACATGTCGATGTCGATCCGCGACGAGGAGACCGGGCTCGAGTACGCGGGGGCGCGGGGCTGGCGCGGGCTGTTCCCGACGTCGGCGAATCTGCGGCGGCCGCGATTCTGGAAGATGCTGGTCGACGTCACGCGGTTCCACCGCGCCGCCCGCGCAGCGCTGGCCTCCGGTGACGGCGACGAGACGCTCGGCGACTTCCTCGATCGGCACGGTTTCGACGGATACTTCCGCTCCTGCTTCGTGACGCCGCTGGTCGCGGCGGTGTGGTCGTGCGACGCGCAGCTCGCGATCCGCTATCCCGCGCGCTACCTGTTCGCGTTCCTGAGCCATCACGGGATGCTCACCGTGTTCGGTTCGCCGACGTGGCGCACCGTCACGGGTGGCTCCGCGCGCTACGTCGAGGCGATCGAGGCCCGGCTCCAGACCGTCCTCACGGGCACTCCCGTCACCGAGATCCATCGGCTTCCCGACGGCGTGCGCATCGTCGACGGCGCGGGCGGCGACCGGATCTTCGACGGCGTCGTCGTGGCGGCGCATCCGCGGCAGGCGCTCGCAATGCTTGCCGCCCCCACCGATGCGGAGCGCGAGATTCTCGGCGCGATGCCGTACTCGCGCAATCACGCGCAGGTGCACACCGACGAGTCGCTGCTTCCCCGTGCCGAGCGTGCGCGTGCGTCGTGGAACCACGTCACCCCGCGCGGCGGCGATGCGGGTTCGGTCGTCGTCACGTACGACCTCACGAGGCTCATGCGGCTCGATCACCCCCGTGACCGGCGGATCCTCGTCACGCTCGGCGGCGGCGACTACGTCGATCCCGCGACGGTGCTCGCGGAGACGACCTACGAGCATCCGCAGTACACGCCCGACTCGGTCGCGGCGCAGGCGCGGCTCCCGGAACTCGCGTCCGATCGGCTCGTGTTCGCGGGGGCGTATCACGGGTGGGGATTCCACGAGGACGCCGCGCTCTCGGGGCTCCGCGCGGCCGAGCGGCTCTGTGCGAATCGGGCCCCGGCATCGCACCGAGAACCCGAACCCGAACCCGCACAGGAGCCGGCATGACTTTCGGTGGCGCGGCGCTGTACTCGACCCGCATCCGGCATGCGCGAACCGGCCCGGTGCGCAACGTCTTCGCGTACCGGAGCCTGTCGTGGCTCGTCGACGTCGACGAACTGCCGCGCGCGCCCTGGTATCTGCGGCCCGTCGTCGGGTTCCGGGCGGCCGATCACCTCGAACCGCCCGCGCCCGGGGAGCCGGACACCCTGCGCAGCCGCGCCGAGTCGGTGCTCCGCGGCGAGGGCATCGAGATCGGCGGCGGCAGCATCCGGGCGTTGCTGAACTCCCGGACGCTCGGGTACGTCTTCGATCCGCTCTCGCTGTTCTGGTGCCACGACCGCGGCGGCGCCCTCGTCGCCGTGATCGCCGAGGTGCACAACACCTACGGCGGACGGCACGCCTACGTCGTCCGGGCCGGGAGCGACGTCGGGTCCGGGAGCGACACCGCCGCGGCGCACACCGTGCGCAAGAGTTTTCCCGTCTCGCCGTTCAACGACGTCTCGGGCCACTACACGCTGCGCGTGCCCGAGCCGGGCGAGCGGCTGGCGGTCGACGTCGTGCTGCGCCGGGACGGGCAGCCGCCGTTCACCGCGACGATGCGCGGCACGCGACGAGCGGCGTCGCGACGCGCGGTGATCGCGGCGGCGGTGAGCACACCGCTGGCCCCGATCGTCGTCGCGGCCCGCATCAGGATCCAGGGAATCGGTCTGTGGGCGCGCGGACTTCCGATCACGCGCGGCGCCACCACCGACGGAAACCTCCGTGTCGAGAAGGAGACGGTCTCGTGACAGTGAACGAAACCCGTACGGAGAGCGGGCACGACACCCGCCCGGCGCCGGACGAGAACGTCTGGCCGGGGCTCTCGGCGCCGCCGGCGGGATTGCGAGCCACGGTCTCGGCGCGCGTCGTCGACCGGCTGCTTCGCCGGGCGGCCGGGACGCTCGCCGTCCGGATCGAGTATCCCGACGGAACGCTCGTGGGCGGCGCCGTGGACGATCCCGCCGCGCCGCGCATGATCCTGCGCGACCCGCAGGCGTTCGCGCGCCGTGTCGGCCGCTCGGGGCTCATCGGCTTCGGCGAGTCGTACATGGCGGGCGACTGGACGTCGCCGGACCTGTCGGCGGTGCTCACGGTGTTCGCGCAGCAGATGGCGAGCCTCGTTCCGAAACCGTTGCAGTGGCTGCGCGCCCTGGTGCTGGCGAGCCGGCCGTCGTCCGAGAACGGCACGGCGGAGAACGCGCGTACGAACGTCTCCCGCCACTACGACCTCTCCAACGAGCTGTTCGCGGCTTTCCTCGACGACACGATGACGTACTCGTCGGCGGTGTTCGGCGAACTCGATCCGCCGCCGCGCTTCGACGACCTCGCCGCAGCGCAGCGCGCCAAGATCGACCGGCTGCTCGACGCCGCGCGCGTCGGACCGGGCAGCAGGGTCCTCGAGATCGGGACCGGATGGGGCGAGCTGTGCATCCGCGCGGCGGAACGGGGAGCGACCGTCCGCTCGATCACGCTGTCGAGCGAACAGCGCGAGCTGGCCCGCGAGCGCGTCGCCGCGGCCGGCTACGCCGACAGCGTGCAGATCGACCTGCTCGACTACCGCAGTCTCGACGGCAGCTACGACGCCGTCGTGTCGGTCGAGATGATCGAGGCCGTCGGCGAGCGCTACTGGCGCGACTACTTCCGTGTGATCGACGACGTGCTCGCGCCGGGCGGTGCCGTCGCGATCCAGGCGATCACGATGCCGCACGACCGGATGCTCGCGACGCGCCGCACGTACACGTGGGTGCACAAATACATCTTTCCCGGCGGGATGCTGCCGTCCCATCGCGCGCTGGACGACGTCACGCGGCAGCACACGTCGTTGCGCATCGTCGACACCGCCTCGCTCGGTCCGCACTACGCCGAGACGCTGCGACTGTGGAAGACGCGGTTCGCGGCGGCGGCCGACCGGGTCGCGGCCCTCGGCTTCGACGACACGTTCCGGCGGATGTGGCACTTCTATCTCTCGTACTCGGAGGCGGGATTCCGCTCGGGGTACATCGACGTCGAGCAGATCACCTTCGCGAGGACGGAGTCGGAATGAGTGTCGCGACGGAACTGGAACGAGCGCTGGCACCGTTCGCGGGAGGCGCACTGCCGGTGCGGCTGACGGCCTGGGACGGCAGCGTCGCGGGCCCGCGGGACGCTCCCCGTGTCACGGTCTCGAGCCCGAACGCGCTCGCGCGGCTGTTGTGGAACCCGGGGGAACTCGGTGCGGCACAGGCGTACGTGAGCGAGGAGATCGACGTCGACGGCGATCTCGGCGAGGCGCTGGAGCACGTGTGGGAGGTCGCTGCGCAGCGTGGGCTGCGGGGTGTGCGGCCCGGACCGAAGGCGATTCTCGCGGCGGCGCGGGTTGCGATCGCGGCGGGAGTTCTCGGCCGCCGGCCATCGAATCCGGCGAGCCAGGCGAAGGTTCGCGGCAGGCTGCACAGCCTTCGGCGTGATCGCGCCGTGATCGGGCATCACTACGACCTCTCCAACGATTTCTACTCGCTGATACTCGATTCCCGGATGGCCTACTCCAGTGCGTATTTCGGGATCGATCCCCAGGTTTGTGCACAGGTTGGGGATGAAACCGCGCTCGAAGCGGCACAACTCGCGAAACTCGACCTCGTCTGCGACAAGGTCGGGCTGCGCCCGGGCGCGCGCTTCCTCGACGTCGGGTGCGGGTGGGGCGCGCTCGCGATCCACGCGGCGCACACCCGTGGCGCGCGGGTTCTCGGAATCACGCTCTCGCGGGAACAGAAATCGTTCGCGGACAAGCGGATCGCAGACCTCGGTCTCGAGGAGCGCGTCGAGATCCGGTTGCAGGACTACCGCGAGACTCCGGAACGCGGCTTCGATGCCGCGGCGTCGCTCGAGATGGGAGAGCACGTCGGGGACGCGAACTATCCGTCCTACGCGCGGATGCTGCACGACGCCGTCCGGCCCGGCGGGAAGGTTCTCGTGCAGCAGATGTCCCGAGACGGCCGCCATCCGGGCGGGGGTCCGTTCATCGAATCGTTCATCGCGCCGGACATGTCGATGCGGCCCGTCGCGCGGACCGTCGCCGCCCTCACGGCCACCGGGCTCGACTTCGTCGAGTCGCAGTCGTTGCGCCGTGACTACGTGTGGACGGTCGACGGCTGGCTCGCGAACTTCCGCCGCAATCGGCGCGAGATCGAAGCGATGGTGGGGCTCGAGGTGGCGCGCGTGTGGGAGCTGTACCTCGTGGGCGGCCGGATGAGTTTCGACAGCGGCCGCATGGGGGTCGACCAGATTCTGCTGCGACGACCGGGAGGTGACGCATGAACGGGTTCTCGCTCGGCGGCTTCGCGATCGTCTCGATCGCGTCGCTCGCCGCGCTCGCCGTCGTACAGGCGGTGACGTTCGTGATCGGGCGCCGCGTCGGCCGCTGGGCCGTCGTCGACGTCGCGTGGGGTCCGGGATTCGCGGTGGTCGCCGCCGTCGGACTGCTCGTCGGCAACGGCGACACCGCGCGGGCGCTGCTGCTGTTCGTCCTGACCTCGGTGTGGGGGCTGCGGCTCGGCCTGCACATCGCGCGCGAGTCGCGGGGCAAGGGAGAAGACCCTCGCTACGAGGACATGCTGGAGCGTGCGGGCGGCGGCACGACGGCGACGGTGATCCGGAAGATCTTCCTGACGCAGGGCGCGGCGCAGTGGTTCGTCTCACTGCCGCTCCAGGTGTCGGCCGCTGCGGGCCCGACGACGGGCCTCGGGACGGTCGTGGCGGCCCTCGGTGTCGCGGCGTGGCTCGTCGGCTTCGTGTTCGAGGCAGTCGGCGATCTGCAGCTGTCCCGGTTCAAGGCGGATCCCGGCAATCGCGGAAAGATCATGGACCGCGGGCTGTGGGCGTGGACGCGGCACCCGAACTACTTCGGCGACGCCGCCGTCTGGTGGGGACTGTGGGCGATCGCGGCGAGTGCGTGGCCCGGTGTGCTCACCGTCGTCTCGCCCCTCGTCATGACGTACTTCCTCGTGTTCGCGACGGGCGCACGGCTGCTCGAGCGTTCGATGGAGAAGCGTCCCGGCTATCGCGACTACCAGCAGCGCACGAGCTTCTTCGTGCCGCTGCCACCACGCCGAGGGGAGTAGTCCGGATGACGGGGCTCGCTACGGCTACGCTCGGCGTCGATGAGCGGATACAGCCGATGAAGAGCGCCGGGCCGGCCGACCACGCCCGCGAGAGCGAGCGTCTCGCCGAGCTTCTCGGCCGGGTCGCCGGTGGCGACAGCGCGGCGTTCGGGGATTTCTACTCCCACACGAGCGCCCGGGTGTACGGCATGGTGCTGCGCGTACTGCGCGATCCCGGCTACAGCGAGGAGACGACCCAGGAGGTCTACCTCCAGGTCTGGCAGAACGCCGGATCGTTCGACGCGAAGCAGGGTTCGGCGATGTCGTGGGTCGTCATGCTCGCGCATCGGCGCGCCGTCGACCGCGTCCGTTCCGAACAGGCGGGCACCGAACGCGACGCGGTGTACGGCGCCGCGACCTGGGCGGGTGCGTTCGACACCGTCGCCGAGGAGGTCATGGTGCGCGCCGAGAGCAACGAGGTCGGCGACTGTCTCGGTTCGCTGACCGAGGTGCAGAAGAGGTCCGTCGTGCTCGCCTACTACGGCGGTCTCACCTACCGCGAGGTCGCCGAGCGGCTCGCCGTCGCGCTGCCCACCGTCAAGACACGAATCCGCGACGGCCTGATCCGGCTGCGTCGCTGCCTGGGGGTGGCGGCGTGACCGAACTCCACGACACCGCACCGGGCGAGCCCACCGACCTGCAGGAGCTTGCTCCGCTCTACGCACTCGACGCCGTCGACGACGCCGAACGCCGCGAGATCGACACGCTCGTTGCACGGGCGCCCCGTGAGGAGCGCGAACGGTTCGAGGCGATCGTCCGGGACACCCGCGAGACGATGGCGGCGCAGTCCGCCGCGACCGCGCAGACCCCGCCCCGGCACGTGTTCGAGCGGGTTCTCGCGGGAATCGCAGCCGCGGGCTCCCCCACCCCTCCCATCGAGTCCGGCCACTCCGACACCGAGTCGCCGCCGCCGACCGACCTCGCGGCCCGCCGCCGGACGAGGTTCGCGCTCGCGATCGCAGCTGCGGCGGCGGTCGTCGTCGTCGCGATCGGGGCGGTGTCCGTCGTCCTCGGCAGCGACCCCGATCCCGGGCCCGCACCGGCGCCCAGCGTCACCGAACAGGTGCTCGCGGCGCCCGACATGCGCATGGTGTCGGTCCCCGTCGAGGGTGGTACGGCGGTCGTCGTGTCGTCGGCGCAGCACGACGCGGGCGTGCTCATGATGAACGACGTCCCGCCGCCGCCCGACGGCTCGGCCTATCAGCTGTGGCTGCTCGGCGAGGGCCACTCGCCGCGGTCCGCGGGCGTCATGGAGCCGGGCGACGTCGGGCCGGCGACGACGGCCGTCGTCGAGGGCATCGAGGGATCGAACGCGCTCGCGTTCACCGTGGAACCGCCCGGTGGTTCGCCGCAGCCCACGAGCGATCCGTTCGCCTACCTACGCTTCGGCTGATCTCGCGCGCTGCGTCTCGGCGTCGGTGACCGGCGAGCGGCGCATCGTCCACATGAGCAGCGGGCCGGCCATGATCGACGTCGAGATGGCGACGAGCACGACGATCGCGTACGACTCCGCGGTGAGGATGCCGAGGCCGACGCCGATCATGGCGATCACGATCTCGACGGCGCCGCGCGCGTTGAGTCCGGCGCCGAGCGCGAGCGAGTCCCAGTGCCCGATCCTGGCCGCCCGCGCACCCGCGTAGGCGCCGGCGAACTTCGCGGCGACGGCCACCGCGAGCACGGCGAGCCCCGCGACGAGGACGTCCGGCTGCGCGAAGACGCCGAGATCCACGCGCAGCCCGGCTGTCGCGAGGAACAGCGGTGCGAAGACGGCCGCCGTCACCGTGCGCAGCGGCGCGAGCAGCGCCGGGGAGATACGGCGGAGCGCGAATCCGGCCGCGAACGCGCCCAATACCGCCTCGAGATGCATCGCCTGCGTGACGGCGCCGCCCGCGAGGATCAGCACGACGGCACAGGGCAGCACGAGCGAGGGCGAGCGCGACGCGACCGTCGCGACGGGCCGCCGCGCGAGAAGAGCCACGACGACGACGGCGAGCACGGCACCCAGCGAACCCGCGACGACACCGACCTCGACCCCCGACGTGACCATCGCCGCGGTCACCGCGAGCAGGATCCAGCCGAGCGCGTCGTCGATCGTGCCGGAGACGAGCGTGAGCTGTCCGACGTCGCGGTGCAGCAGACCGAGGTCGGCGAGTGTCTTCGCGATGACGGGCACGGCGCTCACGGCGAGGACGATCCCGAAGAACAGCGCGAACGACAGGTCGTCGGCGTCGTCTCCCGCGAGCGACGACGGCAGCAGGTAGCCGAGGGCGATTCCCGCCGCGAGCGGAATCGCGAACGCGCCGAGGCTCACCGACGCGACCGCGCCGCGTCGTGCGCGCAGGAACCCGACGTCGAGGCTCGCGGCCGCGAGCCCGACGAGCAGCAGCAGCCCGAGGTGGGCCGCGGCGTCGAGCAGATGCCACTGCACCGGATCGGCCGGGAACAGCCGCGCGTGCATGCCCGGGGCGACGGTCCCGAGCAGCGACGGGCCGACGACGATGCCCGCGAGCAGTTCACCCGTCACGGGCGGCAGCCCGATCCGGGCCGCGAGTCTGCCCAGCGCCAGGGCCGCGGCCACGAGCACGGCGACCTGCGTGATGAACGGCAGCAGGACGTGCGGGTCGAGCGGCGGCGCGAACGTCACGACGCCGTGCCGGTCACGAGGCCGCCGCGTCGGTCACGAGACGGCCCGGACTGCGGGTTCGGCCCACGACAGACCGTCGGCGGACGGGACGAGGCCGCCGTCGAGCAGTGGGGCCTCGACGGTGCGCGATCCCATCGCGCCGCGAGCCTGGAGTGCGTTCATCTCCTCCATCACATCACGCACGACGGGTGCCTTGAACAGGTGGTTCATCCGCTGGCCCGAATCGGTGTCCATGCCACCGGTCCTCGCGGCCGCCTCGGTGAGTTCGGCCGTGGATTCCCGGAACCGGATGACGACGGCGTCGGCGTCGGTCAGTGCGTCCTCGCCCGAGTACGCACCGGCGACGAGCGAGACGAACGCCGTCATGTCGGTGCGGTCGAAGCCCGTCACCTTGCGGGCACGCCAGAAGTACGAGTCCTCGCTCTGCTCCATGTCGTAGAACGCCGACAGGAACTCGTAGAAGACCGCGTACTCGCGGCGGTAGCGGCCCTCGAATTCGCCGAACGCGCGCTCCTCGGTGAGCTCGCCCGCGAGGACACTGTTGATCGACCGTGCCGCGAGCACACCCGAATACGTCGACAGGTGCACGCCCGTCGAGAACACCGGGTCGATGAAGCACGCGGCGTCGCCGACGAGGACCATCCCGTTGCCCCAGAAGCGGGTGTTGGCGTACGAGTAGTCCTTTCGCGTCCGGAGCTCGCCGTAGACCCCGTCGGTCACGCGTTCGGCGTCGGACAGCATGTCGCGCACGATGTCGCAGCGGTCGACGAAGCGCATCAGTGCCGCCTCGCGGTCGCCCTGCACCTTCGCGGCGTGCTCCTTCGCGATGACGGCGCCGACGCTCGTCAGCTCGTCGGAGAGCGGGATGTACCAGATCCAGCCCTCGTCGAACGCCGCGCACAGGATGTTGCCGGAGTCGGGTGCGGGGAAACGCTCACCGCCGGTGAAATATCCGAAGAGCGCGACGTTCTGGAAGAACTCGGAGTAGACGCGCTGTGCGCCCGCGTGCCGAGTGAGCCGGGTCTTGTTGCCCGAGGCGTCGACGACGTACCGTGCCTCGATCTCGTGGACGGCGCCGTCGCGGCCGGAGTACCGGACGCCCACGACGCGTCCGGTGTCGTCGGTGAGCACGTCGGTGACGTCGCACTCCTCGCGCACGTCGGTGCCCGAGCGCGCCGAGTTGCGCAGCAGGATGTCGTCGAACTTCATCCGCTCGACCTGATACGCGAACGACTGCGGGCCCGCGAATTCCGGTGTGACGGCGAACAGGAAGTTCCAGGGCACGGGGTTGGTGCCCCACCGGAAGCTGCCGCCGCGCTTGTGCATGAACCCGGCGTTCGCGATCTCCTCCTCGACGCCGAGCAGCCGGCAGACGCCGTGCACCGTCGACGGCAGCAGCGATTCGCCGATCTGGTAGCGCGGGAACCGTTCCTTCTCGAGCTGGACGACGGTGTGCCCGCTCTTCGCCAGCAGTGTCGCGACGGTCGAGCCGCCGGGGCCGCCTCCCACGACGACGACGTCGGCACGCTCTCGGACGGGGGCGCTCACACGCCGTTCGGGGGTGGGGTCGACGGGAAGGCTCATCCGGGCTCCTGGGGACAGCAGACAGTCAGGTGTGGCTATCCTTACCCGTCGGAGCCGGATCGACAAGATCGTCGATCCCGCCACCGGACCGCAGTCCACCCCAGCGGTAGCTCGCGCGCTGCTAGCTTTCGAGAACAGCGGTCGCCCGATCGGAGAGCGAGGGGACCAGTCGAGCGGAAGGGCCGAGGAGCCCCACAGGCACCGGCAGAGGACACGAGGCCGACGAGTCGCAGGACCAGAGAAAGGGTTGAGGTCGTGGGAGACGAACACGAACCGATCGATATCGGGGCGGTCACGGCGACGGGACGCACCGTCTCTCCCGTGGGACCGCAGACGATGCGCGTGTTCGAGCGGTACGGCGTCGTGGTGCCGTACCTCGACAGCAGGGGACGCGCCGTCCACACCGAGGAGTCGTACGAGCGTGCCGCGCTCGCACTCGCGTACGTCGAAGCGGGCTATCCGCTGAGCAGTGTGCGCGAGTTCCTGGACGACGACGTCCAGCAACGCCCGGTGTGACGTTCAGACGCTGCGCAGCGACCGCGGTTCGTCCGGCGGGCTGAGCCAGCTGCCCTGGACCTGAGCGACGGCCGCCGAGTAGGCGTCCGCGATCCAGCGGTGCGAGGCGCTCGCGAGGACCGTGGTCCCGGTACGCGAGCGCGCCGCGAGTTGGACCCGCCAGTGCGGGCCACGTGATTCGGTGCTCGTCGTCGCGTCGAATGCGGTGGGAGCGGGAGGTTCGCGGTCGACTTCGGCGAGAAGATAGCGGTCGTGATCGAATTCCACGCGCCACCAGCGGCGGGCATTGCCGTGCACCTCGAATGCGGGTCGATCACACATCAACGAGAGTGCGAGCCCGACGTCGTGGAACTGTACGTCGGAAAGATGTGCCTGAGCGGATGCCGATTCCTCGAAGGTCGGCGTTGGGCAGGCGGGGTTCGGGTCGGGCACGAGGGGCCCGACGGCCCCGGTGGGTTCCTTCATCCGGTCCTCATTGTGAGCCACCCTAGCAGCACCCGCCGACCACGCCACTACCTGCGACAATGCGCGAGCGCGGCCCGTTCGGGGCGGTGCTGACACACTGGGGACGTGTTCACTCTGACCGGACCGCTGTCCCAGACCGTACGAGCCGAGACGACGGGCGGGCTCGCGGTTCGGCCGTGGTACGCGCCGATGCGCCGCCTGGACGACGACCGGCTCGCCGCCGTCGACGTCCAGCTGCGCGCCGACGACGGCGCCACCACCGCCGCTCTCCGCGCCGCGGCGGGAGCGATGAGTCAGCGTCGCGAATTCGATCGGCTGTCGTGGTCGGTCGCGGCGGCGAGTCCCGTCGCCGACGTGCCCGCGCTCGTGTCGGTCGATCTGGAATCGCTTCGCGCACTGGGCGAGTGCGGCGACGCACCCGCCGACGCGACCGGCCGGCGCGCGATCGTCGTCATCACCGAGGAGTCGTTGTCCGCCGATCCCGCGCGGACGCTGCGCGAGGTGTCACTCGCCCGCGCCGCGGGGCATGCGATTGCGGTCGACGGCGTGGGCGAACGCCCGCGCGCCGTCGCATTGCTGCCCGTCGTGCGGCCGGATCTCGTCCTGCTCGCGCCCCGCATGGTCGCCGAGCGTGCCGACTCCCGTACCGCCTCGGCGGCGCACGCCGTCGCGGCGCACGTCGAACGCACCGGCGCGCTCGTCGTCGCAACGGGCGTCGACACGCCGTTGCATCGGCGCCGCGCGCTGGGGCTCGGTGCGACGTACGGCACAGGTGAGCTGTATCCCGCCGCCGCCGATCCGGCACTGCTCGGTGCCTCGGCGACCGATCCGTTCCCGGTGGCTGCCGCCCCGGGGGCGACGGAGTCCGGGACGTCGCCGTGGCGGATCGCATCCGTCGGCAAGCAGCCGGTGCGGAGCCTCAAGCGGCTGCTCGTCACGATGAGCACCACGCTCGAGGTCCAGGCGGCGGCGTCCGGACCCGAGACGCTCGTGCTCGGCACCTTTCAGCGTGCCGAGCACTTCACCCCCGCGGCGTGCACGCGCTGGCAGGTGATGGCCGATCGCGTCGCCTACTGCGGGATCTACGGAGTGGGGATGGAGCCGAACGTCCTCGACGGCATCCATCGGGCACCGATCGACGAGAGCGACGATCTCGTGGAGGAATGGAACGTGGTCGTGCTGGGCCCGCACTTCGCGTGCGTGCTGTCGGCCCGTGACCTGCACAGCGGATCCGGCGATGCCGACCGCGAATTCGATTACGTCGTCTCGTACGACCGTGACGTCGTCGAACGATGTGCGCGTTCGGTGCTCGATCGCTTCGGCAGCGCGGAGGCTGCCGAAGCGTGACGGCGGGAGGTCAGCCCGCGCAGTCCTCGCAGACCATCTCGCCGCCTGCGTTGCTCGCGAGGTTCGAGCGGTGGTGGACGAGGAAACACCTCGAGCACGTGAATTCGTCACGCTGCTTGGGAACGACCTTCACGCTGAGCTCTTCGCCCGAGAGGTCCGCGCCGGGCAGCTCGAAGGACTCGACGGTTTCGCCCTCGTCGACGTCTGCGGCAGACGTCTGCGACTCGTTCCGCTTGACCTTGAGTGCCTCCAGCGAATCGGCGCCGATCTCGTCGTCGACGGTGGTGCGCGGGGCGTCGTAGTCGGTGGGCATGGCTTCCTCCTGGCAGGTCTTCGTGGGCCTTCCGGCACTTTCTACCAACGAGCGAGACGTCGATGGGCCGAACCGGGTGACTCGACAACGCTCGGGGTTCCCATTTTGTGCCCGAGAAGAACCATGTTCGACGAGTTTTTCTCGGACGGAGCCTGGGATCGAGGTCAGCGTACGCGCAGGGCGACCTCGACGGGGTGTGCATCGGCGGGCGTCTCGACGGCGTTACGCACCGCTGCCGCTACGGTTTTCGGGTCGAGGAAGGCGTCGGGGCGGTAGTCGCCACCCTCGTGGGCGACGATGGCTCGTTGCATTTCGGTATCGATCCGTCCCGGGTGTATCGATGTGACACGAATCTCCGGCTCCTCGCCCCGAAGTGCGTCGGCGAACGCCTTCAGCGCGAACTTGCTCGCGGCGTACGCGCCCCATCCGGGATTCGCGCGCAGTCCCGCGCCGGAGTTCACGAACACGACGTGACCTCCGGTGCGCCGCAACGCAGGAAGTGCGAGCCGCGTCAGTTCGACGACGGCGAAGAGGTTGATGTCGAAGGTGCGCTCCCACTGCTCCGGGGTGCTCTCCTCGGTGGTGCCGAGTTCGGCGATCCCGGCGTTGTGTACGAGGACGTTCAACGGTTCGCCGTCCGAGAGTCCCGCCGCCGCGCACGCGTCGGCGAGTCGCTGCGAATCGGTCAGATCGGCCACGAAAGCCTCGGCCCGGCCGGGCAACTCGGCGGCGAGCGACTGCGCGTCGTCGGCAGTGCGGGCACCGAGCAGCAGGTCGTGAGTGGGTGCGAGCTCGCGCGCGATCGCGGCGCCGAGGCCACGGGTGCTTCCGGTGACGAGTGCGCGGGGCCTGGCGGGGGTACGGGATTCGGGGGCGGCGTGCGGTGCTGCGGACGTCATGGCGCCAGGCTAGCGACGGCCGCGCCGCCGCCGGGCGTGCTCGCGACGAGTCCGACCGCGAGCACGATCATGAGGGTGGCGACGGCGGCGTCGAGCACCCGCCATGCGCGCGGCGTCGCGAGGACGGCGCCGAGGCGTCGCGCACCGAAGCCGAGCACCGTGAACCACACGATGCTCGCGACGATCGCACCCGCCGCGAACAGCCACCGGCCGTCGCCGTGCCGTGTGCCGATCGAGCCGAGCATGACGATGTCGAGATAGGTGTGCGGGTTGAGCCACGTCAGGGCGAGGCACGTCGCGAGCACCGCCCACCCGGAACGCGCGGACGAATCCGAGGGTGTGAGGGCGTCGCCGGACGGCCACAGCGCGCGCCGGGCGGCGAACAGGCCGTACGCGAGCAGGAACGCCGCCCCCGCGAACCGGACGACGTCGATCGCCCCCGGGGCGCGGGAGAGCAGGGCCGAGATGCCGGCGACGCCCGCGACGATGAGGACGAGGTCGGACACGACGCACACCGCGACGACCGTCCCGACGTTGCGACGCAGTACCCCTTGCCGCAGGACGAACGCGTTCTGTGCGCCGATGGCGGCGATGAGCGAGATTCCGGTGCCGAAACCGGCGGCGAGCAGCGATGCGGACGAGAGCAGGGGCATTGGCTCGACGCTAGAAGCTGCGAAGCCTGCAGTACAGCTAGAGTTTCTGTGGATACTGAAGGAACGCTTCATATGCCCGAGTGGAGGTGCCCGTGGACATCGAGTTCTCTCAACTTCGGACGTTCGCCGCGGTCGTCGACGAGGGGACCTTCGACGCCGCGGCGCGGATCCTGCACGTCACGCCGTCGGCGGTGAGCCAGCGGATCAAGGCGCTCGAGCAGCAGGTCGGCCGGGTGCTCGTGCAGCGGGGAAAGCCGGTACGGCCGACCGAGTCGGGCGAGATCGTGTTGCGGATGGCGCGGCAGGTCGCGCGCGTCGAGGCCGACGCGATGGACGCACTCGTGCCCGACGGCGGCGGGGCGGCCACCGTGAGTGTCGTCGTCAACGCGGATTCGCTGACGACGTGGATGATCCCGGCGCTCGCGCGGGTGTCGAGCGAGGCGAACGCGACCTTCGAGCTGCACCGCGCCGACGAATACCATTCGACCGAACTGCTCCGGGACGGCACCGCGATGGCCGCCGTCACCTCGGAACCCGAACCGGTACAGGGCTGTTCGGTGTCACCGCTCGGCAGCATGCGGTATCGCGCGATCTGCAGTGCCGAGTTCGCGCGGCGGTGGTTCGAGCGCGGTGCCGACGCCGGGCTCGCAGCCGCGCCGATGCTCGTCTTCGATCGCAAGGACGACCTGCAGGCGCGCTTTCTGCGCAGCAGGCCGGGTGCGCGCGACGCCGATCCCCCGCGCCACTACATCCCCGGCTCGACGGCGTTCGTGACGGCGCTGCGGCTCGGCCTCGGGTGGGGCATGGTCCCGGACCTGCAGGCGGAGGCGGATCTGCGCACCGCGGCCCTCGTCGAGGTCGTGCGCGACGCCGTGATCGACGTCCCGCTCTACTGGCAGCGGTGGAAGCTGGATTCGCCGATCCTCGCCGCCGTCACCGCTGCGGTGGAGGCCGGAGCGCGCGAGGCGCTCGAGCCGTTGCAGCCCGCCTGACGTAGCCGGGGCGGGGGCAAGTCCTGATTCGACAAGTGTCAGTATAGACACATGTCGAATCACGAGGCAGTGCGCGAACGGCCCGTCGGCGATCGGGCGGGCGATCCCGCGCAGACGGCCGCTCTCGCCCGGAGGTTCAAGGCGCTCGGGGACCCGGTGCGTGTGCGCTTGCTGTCGCTGATCGCGTCGCACGCAGGCGGTGAGGCGTGCGTGTGCGACATCTCCGGCTCCTTCGACCTCTCCCAGCCGACGATCTCCCATCACCTGAAGGTGCTGCGGGAGGCGGGGCTGCTCGAGTCCGAACGTCGGGGAACCTGGGTGCACTACCGCATCGTTCCGAGTGCGCTGCACGGGCTCTCGGCGTTCCTGGCGTTCGAGCCCGGCCCCGATCAGCCGACCTCGAGCTGCGACGAGGACGCGCCGTGAGCGCCGCGAGCCCGGTGAAGCAGGGCGTCGTCGGCGGCCTGCCTGCACTCGATCGGTTCCTGCCGGTGTGGATCGGTGGGGCGATGGTCGCGGGTCTGGTGATCGGGCGGGTCGTACCCGGGATCGGCGACGTTCTGGCGGCGGTCGAGATCGACGGCATCTCGCTGCCGATCGCGCTGGGCCTGCTGATCATGATGTATCCGGTGCTGGCGAAGGTTCGGTACGACCGCGTCGGTGCCGTCGCCGGAGACCGCAGGCTCCTCGTCGGGTCGCTGGTACTGAACTGGATCGTCGGTCCCGCCCTGATGTTCGCGTTGGCGTGGCTGTTTCTCGCGGACCTCCCGGAGTACCGGACCGGACTGATCATCGTCGGGCTCGCACGCTGTATCGCGATGGTGATCATCTGGAACGACCTCGCGTGCGGCGACCGCGAGGCGGCCGCGGTGCTCGTGGCCGTCAACTCGGTGTTCCAGGTGCTGATGTTCGCGGTGCTGGGGTGGTTCTATCTCGCCGTCCTCCCCGGATGGCTGGGCCTCGAACAGGCGACGATCGACACCTCGCCGTGGCGGATCGCGGGATCGGTGCTGGTCTTCCTCGGGATTCCGTTGCTCGCGGGGTTCCTCACCCGTCGCTACGGCGAGAAGGTGCGCGGTCGCGAGTGGTACGAGTCGAGGTTCCTCCCGCGGATCGGGCCGTGGGCGCTGTACGGACTGCTCTTCACGATCGTGCTCCTGTTCGCCCTCCAGGGAGACCGGATCGTCTCGAATCCGGTGGACGTCGTCCGAATCGCGGTGCCGTTGCTGGTCTACTTCGTCCTCATGTGGGGCGGCGGCTTCCTGCTCGGTGCGATGATCGGCCTCGGCTACGCGCGCACCACGACGCTCGCGTTCACCGCCGCCGGCAACAACTTCGAGCTCGCGATCGCCGTCGCGATCGCCACGTACGGCGCGGGTTCCGGCCAGGCGCTGGCGGGTGTGGTCGGGCCGTTGATCGAGGTTCCGGTTCTCGTCGGGCTGGTGTACGTCTCGCTCGCGCTGCGCACGAGATTCGATCGCGCGGCACCCGCCGTCGCCGCGAGGGAGTCGTGAACCACGTGTCCGTTCCCAGTGTTCTGTTCGTGTGCGTCCACAATGCGGGGCGCTCCCAGATGGCGGCAGGATTCCTGGCCGCGATGGCGGGCGATCGCATCGAGGTGCGCTCGGCGGGAAGCGCTCCCGCCGAGGAGGTGAATCCGGTTGCCGTTCGCGCGATGGCGGAGGTCGGGATCGACATCTCCGGTCGTTCGCCGAAGGTCCTCACCGCCGGTGCCGTCGAAGCGTCGACCGTCGTGATCACCATGGGGTGTGGTGACGCCTGTCCGGTCTTTCCCGGAAAGTCCTACCGGGACTGGGTTCTGGACGATCCCGCCGGCGGCGGTATCGAGACCGTCCGACCGATCCGGGACGAGATCCGAGCCAGGGTCGAGGCGCTCGTCGCCGAGTTGACCGGCGGCTGACGCCTCGCCCGCAGGGCACACCGACTCACGATGCGTCGCAGCACGGTGCGTCCTCACCACCGAACGTCTCGGAATCGGCGAGGACGGTGTAGACCTCCCAGCGCTCTCCGGCGGGTCCCGTCACCCACACCTTGTCCTGCTGGGCGAAGCAGCAGGTCGTGCCGATCTCCTCGTCGGTGAACAGGCCGGCGTCCGTCAGCCTTTCGATCTCCGAGCGGACCTTCTCCGGTGAGTCCACCTCGACCCCGAGGTGGTCGATCGTGCCGCCCCGGCCGGGGTTCTCGAGCAGCACCAGCTTCAGCGGTGGTTCGGCGATCGCGAAGTTCGCGTAGCCGGGTTTCACCTTCGCGGGCTCGGTACCGAACAGCCTCGAGTAGAACGCGATGGACTCCTGTAGGTCGTCGACGTTGAGGGCGAGCTGAGCGCGTGACATGGCGGCCTCCACCTGTGAGATATATGTCGAATTGTTCGAGGTCGAGAATCTCACCTTTTCGACATAAGTCAAGTACTCGGTACGATCGGCACATGCCCAAGGCACTTCCGGTCGTCGACGTCTCCGCACCGATCTGCTGCGATCCCGTGTCCGCGGCACCGATGGCCGACGCCGATGCCCTCGAACTGGCGCTGCGACTCAAGGCACTCGCCGACCCGGTGCGCATCAAACTGATGTCGCTGCTGCTCACCAGTGAGGACGGTGCGGTCTGTACGTGCGATCTCGCTGCGGCGGTCGGCCTCGCCGAATCCACGGTGAGTCACCACCTCACGCAGCTGCGTAAGGCGGGAATGGCCGAATCGCAGCGCCGCGGCATGAACGTCTATCACCGCGCCCGCACCGATGCCCTCGACGCGCTACGCGTCGTACTCGACCCGAACTGCTGCCGGTGAGGTCTCCACCTCGACGAGAACCCCGATCTGGCGGATCCACGGTCCCGTCCTCGGCGGACCCACCGCGACCCACCCGCTCCGAAAGTCAGGCGGAGGTGGCTCTTCGGGCACCAGGCCGTTGGTGAAACCGGTCTGTCCCGGCCTCACCGGTGCGAGTTCGTCCGAGTAACCCTGATCGTGCCGACCGTCGTCGCCGGGACGACTCGTGCGAGTGATCAGGCGACACTCGGTCACCGTTCCGGCGATCATCGAGTTCTCGGGGACCAGGCCGGGCCAGTCCGCCTCGAAATGCCCGACGAGTTCTGTCGTGCCTCGGCGGAGCCGGGGCGAACGGAACAGCGCCGACCACGTGTCCCCGTGCAGCGTCATCGCGTACGTGGCCGGATACCAGTTGCCGTCCGGCTGCGTTACGGCGCTGCGGCCCAGCAGAATGTAACTACATGCCCTCTGCGAACGACTTCTCCCATGTGGGCCGTGCGGCCCCGCTTTCCGAGAGGGGTACGACATGGGTTCTGCAGACGTGCTGCAGTGGATCACCGACGGCTATCTCGCGGGAGATCCCATCGCGACGGGCGCGTTCATCGCGGTCTTCTTCGTGAGCGGGGTCTGGCAGCTGATCACCGGCGGGCCGTTCTGACGCTCACCCCAGCGAGTCGTCGGCCGACCACCACCGCCACGTCAGTGCGGTGACGGCGACGGCGGGTCCTTCGGGGCGCGCGTCGTCGTACTGGGAGTACTTGTCGCAGAGCAGATCCCGCGCCGTTTCGGCCGCCTCGCCGTCGACGATGCGCGCGTGGCCGTCGACGCGGATCCACCACAACCGGTCCCAGTCCTCGTCGTAGTGGTCGACGAGGACGCTCACGCGCGGCTCGTGCGCGATCGCGCGGAGCCGCGCGAGATCGTGGGTGCGTTTGGGTTTGTGGTCGACGGCCGTCACGATCGCGGGGTCCGCGCTCTCGTCGACACCCGCCGCCGCGTACGCGAACACGACGGGAACGATGTGCGGCGCACCGGTGTCGCGGACCGTCGCGAGACGCGCGATCGGCGCGTCGGCGACACGGCGGAGCACCTCGGCTGACGTCATCGTCCGATTGTGGCGTGTCGGCGCCCCGAACGCGGCAGCATGCGAGATGTGGACCCGGTCGCGGCGTTGCGGGAGACCGCCTTCTGGCTCGAGCGCGGACGCGCGGAGACGCACCGCGTGCGTGCGTATCGCCGTGCCGCGGACGTCGTCGCGGAGCTCGGTGACGACGAGCGAGCCGCGCGGCGCGATGCCGATTCGTGGACGCAACTCGCGGGGATCGGCCCGAAGACCGCGGCGGTGATCCGCGAGTCGTACGGCGGCGTGCCGTCGTATCTCGCAGGACTGCGGCGCGACGCGAAGCCGATCGGTGGCGGCACGCTGCGCGGCGCACTGCGCGGCGATCTGCACGTGCACTCCGACTGGTCCGACGGCGGCAGCAGCATCGAGGAGATGATGACGGTCGCGGCGGCGCTCGGCCACGAGTACTGCGCGCTCACCGATCACTCGCCGCGCCTCACCGTCGCGAACGGCCTGTCCGCGGAGCGGCTTCGGCAGCAGCTGGCGGTGATCGAGGAGCTGCGCCCGCGGGTCGCTCCGATGCGCATCCTCACCGGCATCGAGGTGGACATCCTCGAGGACGGCACGCTCGATCAGGATCGCGGCCTGCTCGCGGAGCTCGACGTCGTCGTCGCGAGCGTCCACTCGAAGCTTCGCGCCGAGCGGGGCGCGATGACCCGGCGCATGCTCGCTGCCGTCGAGGATCCGCTCGTGGACGTGCTGGGGCATCCGACGGGCCGGCTGGTCGAGGGGGCGCGCGGGACGCGGCCCGAATCGCAGTTCGACGCCGAGGCGGTGTTCACGGCGTGCCGGGACGCAGGGACGGCCGTCGAGATCAACTCGCGGCCGGAACGACGCGACCCTCCGATGCGTCTTCTGGAGCTCGCGCGCGACATCGGCTGTCTGTTCGCTGTGGACACGGATGCTCACGCGCCTGGGCAGCTCGCGTGGCAGGGCTACGGCTGTGAACGCGCGATGACCTGCGGTATAGACGAGGATCGCGTGATCGATACCTGGCCGCTGGAGCGGCTTCTCGGGTGGCTCGGCGATAGCTGAAACGAACGGCCGGTGACATGCAGGGAACCGGCAGGAAACGATTTCCTGGAATATCCGTACGTATGTACCGCCCATCGTTACAGTGCGAAGCGCATCATCCGCCACACCGGCACCAGGCGTGAAATCCGCGATATCCGGGGTGGGGGGACATCACGGAAGGGGATGCGGATGACTCGCTCATGGACGCTCGACGACGGGCGGACGGCCGGCGGCACGACCGGAGGGAAGGCCCGCGCCCGGGTGGGCCGCGGACTCGCCGCGACGGCGGCCGCGGCGGCGGTGGCCCTCGGCCTCGGTGCGGCACCCGCGGCCGCGACACCCAATCCCGTCACGATCGTCAACGGGATCCTCTCGGTCACGCCGCTCTGTCAAGGGCTCTCACGCGATCTCATCGTCGAGTGCACGGGCTTCGAGACGCTGACCCCCGATTTCCCGGTCATGCTCGACCTCAATCCGTTCGGTACCCACATCGTCGTGCTGGGGGCGGGCCTGCACGCCGACGGGACGCTGCCGCCCGTCCTCCACAACCGCCTGCAGGCGGCGCTGCGGGTCGCGCAGCGCTACCCGACGGCGCCGATCGTCGTGACGGGCGGCGTCCCGCGCAACGGGGTCACCGAGGCGCTCGCGATGCGGAATTGGCTGGTCGCCAACGGAATACCCGACTTCCGGATCACCCAGGAGGACCGCTCGCGCAGCACGATCGAGAACGCGCAGAACACCAACGGCATCCTGCTCGGACGTGGCGCGACGGGCGCCGTCGTCGTCACGAGCCCGGATCACCTGCAGCGGGCGATGATCGACTTCCGCTCGGCGGTCGACGCCCGGATCCCGATCGCGGGCGTCGTCGCACCGTATCTGTGAGCGAGGCCGTCAGAGTTCGCCCTCGAGGCTCCGCATCTCGTCGATCTCCTGCTGCTGGGTAGCGACGATCTCGCGCGCCATCGCGACGGCACCCTCGTGCTCGCCGTTCTCGATCTCGGTCTGCGCCATCTCGACGGCACCCTCGTGGTGCTCGATCATCTGGGTGAGGAAGAGCCTCGACGCCGTGGCGCCGTCCGCGGCGTCGAGGTCGCGCAGGTCGTCGTCGGAGAGCATGCCGGCCATGTCGTGCCCGCCGTGCTGGTCTCCCCCGTGCGCGCCGTGCTCGTCACCGCCGGCGACGCCCCACTCGGTGAGCCAGGCGTCGAGCTGCTCGATCTCGGGTGCCTGTGCTGCCCGGATCTGCTCGGCGAGCGCGCGCACGCGCGGGTCGAGGTCGGGCTTCGCGAGCACGATGTCGCTCATCTCGATCGCCTGCCGGTGGTGCGGCAGCATTCCCTGCGCGAACGTCACGTCGGCGTCGTTGTGGGCCGCGGCATCCTGCTGCTCGTGGTCCTGGCCGTGGCCCTCGTGCTGCGCGGTGGTCTCGGTCGTGGTCGCGGCGTCGTCGTCCGAGCAGGCCGTGAGCCCCGCTGCGAGTGCTGCGGCCGCAGCCGCGGCCACGGCGGCGCGCCGAATGTGGGAGGTGCGAGTCGTCACGGTGTGCCCTTCGTCGTCCGTCGATTCGATGCCGACGATACCCGTACGTGTTTACGGGTATTGCCGGTTCGTGATGACGTGAGATCGGGATCTGCGGGATCATCGAGGAATGACCACCACCCAGCCGCGACCGCTCGACCCCGACGCGGTGGCACACGCCCGGGGCCGGCTCATCAGCAAGGACGAGGCGGAGCGTCTCGGCGCGGTCCTGAGCCTGCTCGCCGACCCGACGCGCACGCGTGTGCTCTACGCACTCGACGTCGCCGAGGAACTGTGTGTCGGTGACATCGCCCTCACCCTCGATCTCGGCGAGGACGCCGTCGGCTACGCGCTGCGGATCCTCCGCACCGCGGGCATGGTCACGCGCCGCAAACAGGGCCGCGTCGTGTACTACCGGCTGGCCGAGGGCTTCCCCGAACCGCTTCGGATGCACTGCATGCGGCGGCTCGTCGCCCTCTCGGACACCCCCGACGACGACGAGTGACCGGCCGCAGGATGTGACACTCCGCACGCCGTTGGAACCACCCTCGTGCCCGGAACGTTCCGGTTATGGCAATCTGCATGCCACGGCGGATACCTCCCGCGACGCAGCATGCTGCACCTACCCACAGAGAGAGCGATGAAGAGCGCACAGCGCACATCACCCGAACCCGTGCCCAGATCTGAGCCGAGGGTGGAGGTGAGGCCGTCGTGACGGTCCTCAGCATCGCCCTCGGCGTATTCGTGGTCGCCGTCATCACCGCGTTCACCGGCTACTTCGTGGCCCAGGAGTTCGCGTACATGTCGGTGGACCGTTCCCGTCTGCAGGCCCGCGCGGCCGCAGGCGACAGTGGAGCGAAGCGTGCCCTCGGTATCACCCGGCGCACGTCGTTCATGCTGTCGGGCGCCCAGCTCGGCATCACCGTCACCGGCCTGCTGGTCGGCTACGTCGCCGAACCGCTCATCGGCCAGGCCTTCGGCGAGATACTCGGCGGCGTCGGGGTGCCCGTCGCGGTCGGCATCGCCATCGGCGCGATCCTCGCGGTCGCGCTGTCGACCGTCATCCAGATGGTCTTCGGCGAGCTGTTCCCGAAGAACCTCGCGATCGCACGGCCCGAACCGCTCGCGCGGGCACTGGCGCTGTCCACCTCGATCTACCTCAAGCTGTTCGGCTGGCTCATCAGCCTGTTCGACAAGTCGTCGAACCTGCTGCTGCGCGCCGTCAAGATCGAGCCGGTGCACGACGTCGAGCACTCGGCGACGGCACGCGATCTCGAGCACATCGTCGCCGAGTCGCGTGACGCAGGCGATCTGCCGCGCGACCTGTCGACGCTGCTCGACCGCGTCATCGACTTCCCCGAGCGCACCGCCGAACACGCGATGGTCTCGCGGTCGCGTGCGGACGTCGTGGAGGCGAAGGAGCCGATCGACGCGGTGCTCGCGAGGATGGCGACGGGCCACACCCGGTACCCCGTCATCGGAGAATCGGTCGACGACCTCGTCGGAGTCGTGCATCTGCACGATCTGCTCGGCGAGAACGTCACCGGGACCGCAGGCGATCACGCCAAGCACGCGATCGTGGTCGCGGAGTCGCAGCCGCTCGCTGACGTGCTCGACGAGCTGTCGAGTGCGCGCGAGGAGATGGCGCTCGTCGTCGACGAGTACGGCGGCTTCGCCGGCATCGTCACGATCGAGGACATGGCGGAGGAACTGGTCGGCGAGATCGAGGACGAGCACGACCCCGACGGGGCCCCGGACGTGAGCGGCGACGCCGAGCACGGCTGGACGATGTCGGGCGAACTGCACCTCGACGAGGTCGAGCGGATGATCGAGCACGATCTGCCCGAGACGGACAACGAGACGATCGCGGGTCTCGTGATCGAGACGCACGGCAGCCTGCCCGACGTGGGCGACTCCGTCGAGATCGATCTCGAGCTCGACCCGGGCGATCTCGTCGCCGACGAGGAGCCGCCGCGACGTTTCCTGCGGGCGACGGTCGACGACATCGAGAAGTACGTTCCGTCGCAGCTCACCGTGACGCTGCACGAGGAGGAGCGCACGAGCGAGAACGCCAAGGAGAACGGTCATGAGTAATCCCTGGGTCGTCGTTCTCGTCACCGCGGTCCTCATCGCGTCGAGTGCGTTCTTCGTCGCGATCGAGTTCGCGCTCATCGGCGCGCGCCGTCACCGGCTCGAGGACGCCGCGCCGAACAGCCGTTCGGCACGCGCCGCCCTGCGCAGCGCGTCGGAGCTGTCGGTGCTGCTCGCGGGCTCTCAGCTCGGCATCACGGTCTGTACGCTCGCGCTCGGCGCGACGACCAAGCCGGCGGTGCACTACTGGCTGACCCCGATCTTCCAGGACTGGGGCATGCCCTACTGGGTGTCGGACGTGCTGGGCTTCGTTCTGGCGCTGATCATCGTGACGTTCCTGCATCTGGTCGTCGGCGAGATGGCGCCGAAGTCGTGGGCGATCGCGCATCCGGAGAAGTCGGCGACGCTGCTTGCGCTGCCGATGCGTGGCTTCATGTGGGTCACGCGCCCGCTCATCGTCGTGCTCAACAACATGGCGAACTGGTGCCTGCGGAAGGTGGGTGTCGAGCCGGTCGACCAGAAGTCGTCGCACTCGGACACCGACACGCTGCGTCACCTCGTCGAGCATTCGGCGACGGTGGGCACGCTCGACGAACGGCACGGCGACTACCTGACCGCCGCGCTCGAACTCGAGCAGGTGACGGTCCGGGAGATGATGCGGCCCGGCGCCGATCCGAGCAGTGTCCCGGCGTCGGCGGACTGCGACACGATCCGCCGGACCGCCGATCGCAGTGGTCATCTGCGGCTCGTGGTGCGCGACGACACCGGCATCGTCGGCGTCGTGCACGTGCGTGACGCGCTCGCCGCACCCGAGGGTGCGACGGCGGGCGAGCTGATGCGTCCGTCGCTCACGGTGTCGGCGTCCGACCCCGTGTACGCGGCGCTGGGGCGGATGAAGGACACCCGCACGCATCTCGCGGTGGTCGCGGACGAGGGCAGGGTCGTCGGCGTCGTGACGCTGAGCGACGTCCTCGAGCGACTGCTGCCGATGGCGCGGACGTAGGGCCGTAGGCGCCTGCGCGCTCGTGCGTGACTTTCCGGTCCCTGGGCCGGTAAGTCACGCACGAGCGGCTTCGCCGCCTACTTGAGCAGACGCGCGATCGCGTCGCTCACCTCTTTGATCTTCTCGTCGGCGTCGGGCCCGCCCTTGGCGGCGGCGTCGACGACGCAGTGCGCGATGTGGTCTTCGAGCAGGCCGATCGAGACGGCGTGCAACGCCTTCGTCATCGCGGACACCTGCGTCAGGATGTCGATGCAGTACTTGTCCTCTTCGACCATCCGTTGCAGGCCACGGGCCTGCCCCTCGATGCGGCGCAACCGCTTGAGGTAGGCGTCCTTCGAGCTGATGTACCCGTGGTGATGCGGCGTCTCGGTGGCGCCGGAATCGGTGGCGCCGGAATCGGTTGCCTGGGAATCGGTCGTGGTGTCGAGGTCACCGGCAGTCATCGTGTGGTCCTTTCGTCGGTGAGCGAGCGGAAGCGGCGCAGTCGCAGGCTGTTGCTCACGACGAACACCGAGGAGAACGCCATCGCGGCGCCGGCGATCATCGGATTGAGCAGCCCGGCCGCCGCGAGCGGCAGTGCCACGACGTTGTAGGCGAAGGCCCAGAACAGGTTTCCCTTGATCGTCGCGAGGGTACGTCGCGACAGCCGGATCGCGTCGACCGCGACCAGGAGGTCGCCGCGGACGAGCGTGAGGTCGCTCGCCTCGATCGCGACGTCGGTTCCGGTACCGATCGCGAGCCCGAGATCGCTGCGGGCGAGGGCGGCGGCGTCGTTGACGCCGTCACCGACCATCGCGACGACGTGGCCATCGTCCTGCAGCCGGGCGACGGTGTCGACCTTCTCGTGCGGGAGCACTCCCGCGACGACGTCGTCGATGCCGACCTGCGCCGCGACGGTGCGGGCCGCGCGTTCGTTGTCGCCCGTGAGCATCACGGGGCGGAGCCCGAGTTCGCGGAGTTGCGAGATCGCCTGTGCCGAGGTCGGTTTCAGCGTGTCGGCGACGACGAGCAGGCCGCGGGCGCGGCCGTCCCATCCTGCGGCGACGACGGTGGCGCCGGCGTTCTCGGCCTCGTGTGCGGCGCGGGTGAGGTCGTCGGGGACGGTGAGTCCCGAGTCCGCGAGCAGCCGGGGACGGCCCACGACGACGGTGGTTCCGGCCACGTCGCCGCGCACACCGAGCCCCGGGACGTTCTCGAATCCTGTGACGACGGGCAGGTTCTCGGTCGTCGCGGTGACGATCGCGCGGGCGACCGGGTGTTCGGAGGCGTCCTCGACCGCCGCGGCGCGACGCAGGACGTCGTCGGCGTCCTCGCCGTCGGCGGCGACGACCCGGCTCAGGCTCATGTCGCCGGTCGTGATCGTGCCCGTCTTGTCGAGGACGATCGTGTCGACGGTGCGGGTCGATTCGAGGACCTCGGGTCCCTTGATGAGGATGCCGAGTTGCGCGCCGCGTCCGGTGCCGACCATGAGCGCCATGGGTGTGGCGAGGCCGAGGGCGCACGGGCACGCGATGATGAGCACCGCCACCGCCGCAGTGAAGGCTGCCTGCACGGAACCGCCCGTGCCGAGCCAGAAGCCGAGGGTGCCCGCGGCGAGGACGATGACGATCGGCACGAAGACGCCCGAGATCCGGTCCGCGAGGCGCTGCACGCGGGCCTTGCCGGTCTGCGCCTGCTCGACGAGGAGCGCCATCTGTGCGAGCTGCGTGTCCGAGCCGACGCGGTCGGCCCGCACCCGGATGCGGCCGCCGGAGACGACGGTCGCGCCGATGACGCGGTCGCCCGGGGCCACCTCGACGGGTACCGATTCGCCGGTGACCATCGACGCGTCGACGGCGGAGTGCCCGTCGACGACGACGCCGTCGGTCGCGATCTTCTCCCCCGGCCGGACGACGAACTCGTCGCCGACGGCGAGATCGTCGATCGGGATGCGCATCTCGCGGCCGTCCCGGACGATCGCGACGTCTTTAGCGCCGAGTTCGAGCAGTGCGCGCAGCGCGGCTCCCGCGCGGCGCTTCGACCTCGCCTCGAACCATCTGCCCGCGAGGATGAACGTCGTGACGCCCGCGGCGGCTTCGAGGTAGATGTTGGCCGAGCCGTCCATCCGGGCGATCGTGAACTCGAACGGGTGCGTCATGCCCGGGACGCCGGCGGTGCCCCAGAACAGCGCGTAGATCGACCACGTGAACGCGGCGAGCGTGCCGACGGACACGAGGGTGTCCATCGTCGCGGAGCCCTGCCGCAGGTTGAGCCAGGCTGCGCGGTGGAACGGCAGTCCGCCCCACACGACGACGGGCGCGGCGAGGGTGAGCGAGAGCCACTGCCAGTACGTGAACTGCAGTGCCGGGATCATCGCCATCGCGACGACGGGGACCGACAGCACGGCGGAGACGACGAAGCGCGTCCGGAGTGCCGTGACGGCGTCGGGTTCGGCGGCGACCTCGTTCTCGCCGGTGGGCGGCGCGGGTTCGGTCGCCGAGTAGCCGGCGCCGCGGACGGTGTCGAGGAGGCGGTCGACGGTGACGTCACCGTCGACGTCGACGTGTGCCTTCTCGGTCGCGTAGTTGACGGACGCCGTGACGCCGTCGAGCTTGTTGAGTTTGCGTTCGATGCGATTCGCGCAGGACGCGCACGTCATACCCTGGATGTCGAGTTCGACGACGTGCGTCGTCGACGATCGGGTCGTGCTGGACGTGGTCATGGGTGCTCACCGGTGTGTTGCGGGTGGGTGGTGGTCTCCGTCGTCGCGGGGTGCCCGGTGCCGTGCTCGGGTTCGCCGCCGACGGGGCCGGACGCCGAGCCGATCGCGTACGTCACGGCGAACACGACGGCGAGGACGACCGCGAACAGTGCGATTGTGGTCGCAGGCGACAGGTCGCGGCGCATGGTCACTCCGCCAGTGCGTAACCGGCTTCGTCGACGGCGGCCGCGATCTCGGCGAGGGGCACCTCGCGGTCTGCGGCGACGACGACGGCGCCGGTGTCGAGGTCGACGTCCACGCCGGTGACGCCGGTGAGTTCCTCGATCTCTTCGCGGACGGACGCGACGCAGTGCTGGCACGTCATGCCGACGACGGTGACGCGGGTCTCGTTGCTGGGCATGGTGGATTCCTTTCCCGGCGCGGTGGACGCCGTGCGATCCACTATACCCCCCAGGAGTATGTTGTCGAGGTCGGCGCCCCGGCGGCCGTCACCCGATGAGGTACTGCCCGCCGGTCACGACGTACGCGATGGCATCCGCGAGCAGGACGAGCCCCGCGAGGCCGAGGACCAGCGTCAGCACACGCGAGGCGCCGTCGCCGAAGCGCGTCCGCATCCGGTTGATCCACGCGATCGCCCGCTCGTGCCTGCCGAACGCGACCGCGATCGCGATTCCCACGAGCGGCAGCTGCGAGAGCACCGACCACACGATGTGCGCCGCGACGAGCAGCCACAGCGGCTCGCGACCCGCGACGACGACGACGCCGAGGAACGTCGGATCGACGAGCACACTCGCGCTGAGCAGGGCCGCGGCCGTGGCGAGCGCACCCGCGCTCACGGCGCCGCTGCGCGTGACCTTCGCCGCGCGGTCGCGGCTCCGGCGCGGCGGGCGGGTGTGCCGCACGACCGCCCACCACAGCAGTACGCCGCCGAGCGTCGCCTCGGCGACGGCCCACCACGGCGACGTCCAGTCGATCCCGGAGAGGTCGACGTTCTCGATGCTCGCGCCGACCAGGAGCGACGCCGCGATGCCGATCGCCGCCGGGACGGCCAGCGCGACGACGGTGAACGCGCCGATCGCGCGTCTGCTCGCGCCCGCGGTGAGTGCCGCGATCGCGAGGATCGCGCCGAACGGATCGACTCCGGCGAGCGCGAGCGCGAGGATCGTGAGCGCGAAACCGGCCACGCGAACCACTGTGACACGTGGCGCGAAGCGGGCCGTGTCGAACTCCCGAACGCGCGATCGCGGCCGATCGCGCGGACAATGACGTCATGGCCGATCGTGGATTCACCGACACCCAGCTCGCGGCGCGTGCCGCGTATCTTCTGCGTGGCAACGACCTCGGCACGATGACCAGCGCGGCCCCCAAGCTGTATCCGCACATGTGGAGCTGGGATGCGGCCTTCGTCGCCGTCGGGCTCGCGCCGCTGAGCGTCGAGCGCGCCGTCGTCGAACTCGACACGCTGCTGTCGGCGCAGTGGAAGAACGGGATGATCCCGCACATCGTGTTCGCGAACGGGGTCGACGGCTATTTTCCGGGCCCGGCGCGCTGGGAGACCGCGACGCTTGCAGCGCACGCGCCCGCGCACACCCAGACGTCCGGCATCACGCAGCCGCCCGTCCACGCGATCGCGGTGCAGCGGATCCTCGATCACTCGCGCCGTCACGCCCGGACGACGCGGGCCGTCGCGGAGGAGTTCCTCGATCGCCGCTGGCCGGATCTCGTGCGCTGGCACCGTTGGCTCGCCGCGGCCCGCGACGTCTCCGGCAACGGACGCATCGCCCTGTTCCACGGCTGGGAGTCGGGCATGGACAACTCGCCCCGCTGGGATCACCCGTACGAGAACGTGCTGGCCGGCGAGTTGCCGCCGTACCTGCGTGAGGACGTCACGATCGTCACCGACGCGTCGCAACGGCCGTCGGACGGCGAGTACGACCGCTATCTCTGGCTGCTCGAGGAGATGAAGTCGGTGCACTACGACGACGACGCCCTCGCGACGGCGATGAGCTTCGCCGTCGAGGACGTCTTCGTCACCGCGGTCTTCGCGACGGCGTGCTCGGTGCTCGCGACGATCGGCGAAGAGCATTCGATGCCGAAGTCGGACGTGCGCGAGCTGTTCGGGTGGGCCGAGCACTTCCGCAAGGGTGTCGTCGCGACGACGGATCCGCGCACGGGCGCGGCGAAGGACTTCGACCTGCGCAGCGGCCGGTGGATCGCGACCGAGACGCTCGCGATGTTCGCGCCGCTGCTGTGCGGCGGGCTCGATCGCGACGTCGAGCGCGCGTTGCTGCGGACGTTCGAGGGCCCGAAGTTCTGCGGTCATCCGGATCTGCGGTACTCCGTCCCGCCGTCGACGTCGCCGGTCTCGCGGGACTTCCGGGCACGTGAGTACTGGCGCGGGCCGGTATGGCCCGTCATGACGTGGCTGTTCTCGTGGGCGTTCGCGCGGCGCGGCTGGGCCGAGCGTTCGGCGATGCTGCGCGCCGAGGGCCTGCGGCAGGCCAGCGACGGCAGCTTCGCCGAGTACTACGAGACGTTCACGGGCGAGCCGCTCGGCTCGATGCAGCAGTCGTGGACAGCGGCGTCCGTGCTCGACTGGCTGGGCTGACTCGACCTGCTGGGCTGACTCGACCGGCTACGACGAGCCGGCTCAGCGCACGACGACGCCGTGCGCCGTGGCGTCGAGCGTGATCGCGACGATCGGCTGCCCGAACATCCATTCGTGCCGGAATCGTTCCGCAGCGGGGTCCGCTGCGTCGTCGGTGAGTTCGATCGCGCCGACGAGGTGACGGGGATCGTCGTCGAGCCCGGGTGCGCGCGGTGACAGCCGCATCCCGTCGGCGGTGTGCAGCAGGACGGGGATCCGGGTCCCGTCCCCCGCCACGACGGTGGCCGGGCGCGTCGTCGCGGCGGGATCGAAGTGCTCCACCTCGATGCGGTACTCGGACGGGCGTGCGTCGAGCCCGACGGCGTCGAGCATCCCGGGGTCGACGAGCGAGTACGGGAACGACAGGTCGTTGATCAGTCGCCCGTCGACGGCTCCGTCGCGCAGTGGCAGTGTGCCGGACAGGTTCCACGGTGCGAGCGGGGCGAGTGTGTCGCCCGAGCGGTCGTGCGGCGAGTTGTCCACCGGGGAGCCGAGTTTCGGGGCGTCCGTCGGGGTGAACTGCCATGCCGGGTCGTCGAGCATCTTGTGCCAGTATCCGGTCCGCCCCTCTCGGTGGCCCTCGACCCGCAGCTCGCGCATTCCCGGGCCGACACCGGTCGAGTGAACGCTGAGGGCAGAAGTGATCTCGCCGTGAATCTTCGGCTGATGTACCCAGTCGGGCGCGGGCAGCTCGATCGCGGCGTAGCGGCGGTCGAGGGTCTCGCTCACGATGTCGGGTGCGGTGGGCCTGCCGTCCTGCGACTCCCAGCTGTACCGGAAGAACACCGAGTCGGAGCCGGACGAGTCGTAGTCGAAGTGCCGGGTGTACATGTCGCCGTACTCGTTCATCACGAACGTCGTCGACCCCGCCGCCGAGAGGGACGACGACCGGAACCGGCCGCCGAGCGGTCCGCCGATCTCGGTGCTGTCGTCGTTCGGCAGCCACGGGTCGGCGTACGTGATGCGGCTGCCGTCGCCGGTCAGCGCGGGAAGCATCGTCATCTTGGCCAGGCCGACGTAGTGGATCCGGCCGGCGACGTCGGTGTACGTCCGGTTGTCGAACGGCGAGGACACGCTCAGCGACCACGCGCCGGGCGCGCCGTTCGGGATGGTGCGCCCGGAGTCGAACCAGAACGGCGAACCGAATGCGGACGTCCAGTTCCAGGTGATCGGTGTCTGCGAGGCCTGGTCCATCGTGTAGATCCAGCCGTCACGGTCGATCGCGACGAGTTCGTCGTCGTCGGCCGAGATGCCGGTCAGGGTCCCGCGCAGACACTCGGGCATCGGCACGTAACGCCACGGGAACGTGCTGGGCACGCCGTCCGCCCGGGGGCGGGCCAGCAGGTCCGGGCCGACGAGCGCGAACTCCCAGAATCGGTTGTACGACGTCGTCTGGGTACGCAGGTCGATGCGTGGTGGTGGCCTCTCGGCACCCTGGTACTCGGGAAGCAGATCGAATCCCGCGAGTCCTCCGGCCGACGGAAGCCCGGGCGGGAGCTGCGCGGTCCCGAACGGGATGCACGCGGCCGGCCCCGGCTGGGCGCCGGCCACGGCCGGTGATCCGGCGAGGACGAACGCCGCGACGGCGACACCCGCCAGAAGGCGTTGGGCGAGAATCGAATCACGGCCACCGGCTCCCATGATCGGACCGTAACACCGTCCGCGTCCTGAATCGGGCAGGTCGGACTGTGAGCTACCGATCGTTTCCGAGCACGGCGGCGACGAACCGGCGTACGCGCTCGGTGAGCCCCTCGATGCGCTGGGCGCGCACGGCGTCGGCGTCGGTTCCCGCGTAGCGCTTCGGCGGCCGCCGGTGCGCGTTGGCGGAGCACTCGAAGCCCTCGCACACCAGCGTGCCGAGGGTGTCGCCCCTACGGCCCGCGTCGCCGGCCCGGCGCGCGCTGTAGAAGCGCACGTCGACGGGAAGATCCACGGTCTCGCACCACGTGCACTGCGCGCGGGCGCGGGGCCTCGTGCCGGACTGTTTCAGCATGATGCCGACGGCGCGTCCGTCGAGTTCGGCGACGACGTAGCCGACGCCGGCGAGCGTGCGGTCGCGCCACGCGAGGAAATCGAGGTCGTCCCAGGTGAGGTCCGGGAAGCCGTCGGGAAGGGAGAGTGCCTTGCGTTCGCGCAGCGAGGCGTTGACGAAGGAGGAGCGGAGTTCTTTCTCGGTGAGTGCATGCATGACGAAGCCCTGTCGGTGTCGGGGTCGGTCGGTGCCGGGGCGCGGATTCGGGCGCGCGCGAAGAGAACGCGTTCGGCGGTGAGCCGAGAACGTGAGCGAGGACCGGGACTAGCCGAGGCCGGCGCGGTGAGCGCCGGCGACCCCCTGACGCCCGACGGGCAGAGCACTCCCGCGCGAGCGGCGCAGGAGTCGGGTGGTCACGAAGCCCGACGATACACCTCGGTGACGAGGGCCCGAGAGTTACGCTCGAGGCGTGGCACAGGAGCCTTCCACGGGCATGCGGCCCTGGATGATCGTGGTCACGACGGCAGCCGTCGTGATCGTGATCGGTGTAGCCGCGGTGCTGGTGTTCCGCGCGTTCTCGGGTGGCGACGGCGAGCCGACCGCCGCGCAGGAGTCCACCTCGCCCGCGCCCGCCGCGGCTCCGGCGCCCTCGCAGGCCGCACCGCGAGAACTACCGACCAACGGAATCCTGAAGGTCGGATCGGACATCACGCCGGGCGAGTACGCGACGACGCCGACCGGATCGGCTCCAGGCTATTGGGAGCGGTTGTCGTGTCTCAGTGGTGATTTCGAATGCGTCATCACGAACGATCTCGTCGAGGGGCAGGGCTATCTCACCGTCGCCCCCACCGATCTCGCGGTCCGCGTGAGCGATCTGCGACTGGAGAAAACCTCCGACGCCGTCGTCACCGCGTCCGGCCGCGCGCCGGCGCCGGCGCCAGACGTGCCCGGATCATCGCCCGACACACAGGGATTCGCGACATCGCCGCGCTGCAACTCCGACGATCCCGCCGTCGTGACAGCCGAGACGACGCAGTCGCGCGTCGTCATCTGCGAGACGGGAGCCGGGCGCCTCTACTACAAGGGCGCCCGCATCTCGGACGGTGCCGCGATCGAGATCGACGACCCGACCCCGTCCGGCAGTGGCTACGAGGCGAGCGGCGAGGCCGGCACCGTCTACCGGATCGGCCCCGACGCCCTCGTCATCACGCAGGGCGGGCAGCAGATCGCACAGGAGCCGACACTCTCGTATCGCACGAGGTGACACACGTGAGGTGACGAGCGAGACACGGGAATTCGCCACGGAGCTGCGGCGTGCTCGTTACCCTCACGGCCATGCGCCGCAGCGGAATCGCCTCGTCCGTCACCCGTTTCGCCCCGATCCTCCTCGCGGGGACGGTCCTGCTCGGCTCGGGGGTGGCGGCGGCAGAGCCCGCACGTGGGCCCGACGTCGCATCGTGGCAGCACCCGAACGGGGCGTCGATCGACTGGTTCTCGGTGCGCGGCGCCGGCCAGGACTTCGCGATGGTCAAGGCCACCGAGGGACTGAACTACGTGAACCCGTTCTTCGTGCCCGACTGCATCGCGATGCGTGTCGCGCACCTCGCGCGCGGTGCCTATCACTACGCCGACCCGTCGCAGTCGCCCGAGGCGCAGGCCGCGTTCTACGCGACCGTCGTGCTCGGGATCAACGGACCGGGCGATCTTCCGCCGGTACTCGATCTCGAGCACAGCGGCGGGCTGGCGCCCGCCCAGCTCATCGACTGGACCCATCGCTACCTGAACGCCGTTCAGGCGCTGACAGGGCGGCAGCCGATCATCTACACGTACCCGCACTTCTGGCGGACGGCGATGGCCGACACCCACGAGTTCTCGCACTACCCGCTGTGGATCGCGGACTACAACGGCGGCGCCGCGCCGGGGCCGCTGCCCGGCGGGTGGGACACGTGGACGTTCTGGCAGTACACGGATTCGGGTCGGCTCCCCGGCATCCCCGCCGCCGTCGATCTCAACGTCTACAGCGGCGCGCAGGGCGACTTCACCCGCTACTCGAACGGCCCCGTCTGAGCCGTCGCCGCAGGCCGCACGGGCGTTTCGATACCCTCGACGTGTGCCTGAGAACCGTCCCGGACCGCGGAAGTCGCTTCCGTGGCTGCTCCCGATCGTCGTCGTGGTGGCCGTCGCGCTCGTCGCCGTCGTCGCCGTCCTGCTGATCCGCGCCTTCGTGCCCGAACCCGACGCCGAGTCGGCCGCTGCGCCGGCCACCGGGATCGGGATGGTCGACGCCACCCCGATCCCGCTGCCGCATCACGCGCCGATCGTCGCTCCCGGCTTCCACGAGACGACGACCGCCGGCCTCGGCTGAGAGTCGCCACCGTCGGGCCAGTGCGAGCCCGGTGCGTCGGCGCTCGCGTCGTCGAGCTCGCCCGGATGCTGCACGCACACGATCACGCGGTCCTCGGTGACGATCGGACCGCACGTCTCGGCGCCCTTGGGGACGGTGAGGAACTGCTTCGTCTCGCCGCGGTTCGGTCCGTCGAGCACGACGCTGAACAGCCCGTCGTTCGAGTCGAGGGCGTTGCCGTCGGTCGAGATCCACAGGTTGCCGTGCGGATCGAACGCGAGATTGTCGGGGCACGAGATCGGGCTGACGGCGTCCTTGTCGAATCCGCCGAAGTAGGTGTCGGCCGTCGCCGGATCACCGCACACCAGCAGCAGGTTCCACGTGAACGACGTCCCGGCGTGGTCGTCGACGAGTTCGAGGACCTGGCCGTTCTTGTTGTTCTTGCGCGGGTTGGCCTCGTCCGGAGCGGCCTTGCCGTCCGCGCCGCGGTTGGTGTTGTTGGTGAGGGCGACGTAGAGCTTGCCGGTCCGCGGGTTCGGCTCGAAGTCCTCGGGACGGTCCATCTTGGTCGCGCCCACGGCGTCGCCCGCGAACCGCGTGAACACCGCGACCTCCTCGGCGCTCATGCCGTCGACGAGCGATTCGCCGCGGCCGTCCTCGCCGGTGCGCAGGATCGGGAGCCACTCGCCCGTGCCGTCGAAGGCGCCGTCGGACGGCACGGTGCCCGAGCCGTCGATCTCGCTCTCCGAGTTACCGCTGAGCTTCGCGACGTAGAGCGTGCCCGCGTCGAGCAGCGTGAGGTTGTGCCGCATCGCCGACGCGCCCGCGCCAGTGTCCATCTTCCGGCTCGAGACGAACTTGTACATGTAGTCGAAGCGCTCGTCGTCACCGCTGTACGCGACGACGGTGCCGTCGTCGGTGACGTGGATCGTGGCGGCCTCGTGCTTGAACCGGCCGAGCGCCGTGTGCTTGATCGGCGTCGACGACGGATCCCACGGGTCGACCTCGACGACCCAGCCGAACCGGTGCGGCTCGTTGGGTTCCTGCGCGATGTCGAAGCGCGGGTCGAAGCGCTCCCACTTGCGCTCGGAGGCCGCGCCCTCGATGCCGTAGCGCGAGAGCCGCTTCGCGGCCCGCTCGTCGGTGACGGATTCGGCGTTCGCGAAGTACTGGTTGAAGTTCTCCTCGCCCGACAGGACGGTGCCCCACGGCGTGACGCCGCCCGAGCAGTTGTTGAGCGTGCCCAGCACTCGGGTCCCGGTGGGGTCCGCACCGGTGCGCAGCAGGTCGCTGCCCGCGGCGGGTCCGGTGACGACGAATTCGGTGTCGGCGGTGATGCGGCGGTTGTTCGGGCCGAACTCGGGGACGAGCCGTCCGCCGTCGCCACGCACCTGGACGACGGACAGGCCGTGCGAGGCGATGCCGACCGCGAACTGCTCGGGGGTCGGGTTCTCGGCGTCGTATCCGGTGAACATGAACGGTTCGGTCGAATACTCGTGGTTCACGACCAGCAGGTACGTGTTCGGGGTTCCCTCGACCGGGAGCAGGCCGGCGAAGTCGTTGTTGAAGCCGAACTGCTTGGCCTGCGCGGCGCCGGTCTGATTCGCGAAGTCGAAGGCGGGAGCGTCGGGCAGGACGGCGTCGCCCCAGCGGATCACGACGGCCTGCTCGTACCCCGCCGGGACGACGACGGCGTCCTCGGTGTTCGGGGCGACCGCCTCGAAGTCGGTCCCCCGCGGTGCGCCACCGTCGCCCGTCGTGGTGTTCGCGTCGGCCGTTCCGGCGGCGCCCGAGTCGTCGGAGCACGCCACGAGCGCGGAGCCCGCGCCCACCGCGAGGACGGCCATCGCGCTGCCGCGCAGTAGGGCGCGGCGGTCGATCGCGGCACGCGCGACGTCGCGGAAGTACTCGCCGCCCGAGGTGTTGGGCACGTGCTGCGAGCACGCGTCACCACACTTGTAGCGGCACGTGACGGCCTGGCGAGAGGAGGTGCCGTCGTGTGAAACGGACAGTGGTAGGCGAAGTTTCAACGTAACGCTCCCGACGGTTTTCGCGGATCGTGGCTATCGACCCGCGAACCATAGGGAGCGAAAGCGCCGCCGGAGTGACCGCTGGGTGAACGAGGGGGAAGCGGTCGGTGACCGACGCGCGGCGGCCGGTCACCTCATGTCGAGGGCAGCCTCCACGATCGCGTCGGCGTCGATGCGGTGGTATCGATAGACGGCGTCGAGCGAGCCCGACTGACCGAACGAGGTGACACCGAGGGCAGTGTGCCGAACACGCCGCACGTTCGCGAGGAACGCGAGGGTGTGAGGGTGACCGTCGAGCACCGTCACCATCGGCGCCGCACGGTCGGCCGGCAAAACCCGGTCGAGAATCCACGACGGCCCTTCGGAGCGTCCGGCGCGCGCCTGCACTGCGTCGAACAGCAGGCCGGGGCTCGTCACGCACACGACGTCGGCGCCGATCCCCTGTTCCGCCAGACGATCTGCCGCAGCGAGAGTCTCGGGCATCATCGCGCCCATGCCGACCAGCGTCACGTCTGGCGTACCTTCCGTGGAGCGGAGGAGGTATCCACCCGAGACGGCGTGCTTGCGGCGCCGTTCGCGTGCCGCGGGGTCGGCCGGGACGTCGGCGAGAGTCTGATCCACCGGACGAGTGGAGAGGCGAAGATAGAACGACGAGCCACCGGCCCTACCCATCCGGGCGAGGCAGGACAGCAGGGTCCATTCGACGTCGATGGCGAACGCAGGCTCGTAGGTGATGCACCCCGGCTGCTCCATTCCGAGCGACGGCGTCGTGATCGACTGGTGTGCACCGCCTTCGGGAGCGAGAGTGACCCCGGACGGCGTCCCCACGAGGATCGACTGGCCGCCCGCGTAGATTCCGAACGACCAGGGCTCGAGCGCGCGTTCCACGAACGGGTCGTACATGACCCCGATCGGGAAGAGCGGTTCTCCCCACCTGCTCCAGGTCGCACCGAGTTCGCCCATCAGCCCGACGAGGTTGGTCTCGGCGATGCCGAGTTCCATGTGCTGGCCTGTCGGCTTCTCGCGCCAGTGCATCATCGTCTCTTTGTCGTCGTCGAACCAGTTCTTGCGTTCGGCGGGCGACCAGACCCCGACCTTGTTCAACCATCCGGCGAGATTGGTGGTGGAACTGACGTCGGGGCTGACGGTGACGACGCGACGCGCGGCCTCGGGAGCCTCTCGCGTCAGATCGAGCAGGGCCCGTCCCAGTGCCGCCTGTGTCGTGGAGGTCCCGGAGGGGGTGCGTCCGATGTCCGCCGGAACAGCAGGGGGCTCCGTCGGGTCGCGACGTTCGCGGGCCAGTCGCTCGGCGACGGAGCGGCACAGCCGTCCTTCGGGAGAGTCGTCGCCGAACCGCGTCCAGGGTCGGCCGGCGTCCATCCCCGACGCCTGCGCCAACTCGGCGAACTGCGCGTCGGTGAGGAGCGACGAATGATTCTGCGGGTGGCCCTGAGTGGGAAGGCCGTAGCCCTTCACGGTGTAGGCGAGGACGACGGTCGGGCGCGTGTCGTCGATCGATGCGTAGGCACGTCGCAGCGCCCCGAGGTCGTGACCGCCGAGATTGCGGATGGCGTCCACGAGCGTGGCATCGTCGAGTGTCGCGACCAGTGCCGCGACGGCATCGGACTCCGGGCCGCCGGGCAGTCGAGTGCGGAGTTCCTCGGCGGGGCACCGGAGAAGCCGCTGATACTCGGGATTGGGCATGTCCTCGATCCGGCGACGCAACGCGTCTCCGCCGGGGCGAGTGAACAATTCGGAGAGAAGGGCGCCCCATTTGACGGTGAGCACCTGCCACCCGGCGGCGGCGAACATCGACTCGATACGGTGCGCGGCGATGTTCGGCACGACGCGGTCGAGGGACTGCCGATTGAGGTCGACGATCCAGACGATCTCGCCCAGGTCGGCCACGGACGGATCGAGTACCGCCTCCCAGACGGCGCCCTCGTCCAGTTCGGCGTCGCCGACCAGTGAGTACTGCCGGCCCTTGCCCGCTCCGCCGATGACCGTGTCGACGTACCGCCGCGCGAAGGCTCCCCAGATCGGCGCTGTCGCACCGATCCCCACGGACCCGGTGGAGTAGTCCACCGGATCGGGATCCTTGATCCTGCTCGGGTAGCTCTGGAGCCCGCCGAACTCGCGGAGCGTCGGCAGGTACTTCTCGTCGAGTTCTCCGATGAGGTAGTTGATGGCGTGCAGAACCGGCGATGCATGTGGTTTGACGGAGACCCGGTCGCCCGGCTGGAGCTGTTCGAACCACAGCGACGTCATGATCGTGGCCATGGAGGCGCACGACGCCTGATGGCCACCGACTTTGAGTCCGGTCGGATTCGGACGAACCCGATTGGCGTGGTGGACTATTGCAGTCGAGAGCCAGCGCACCCGCGCCTCGATCGCGGCGAGGCGGTCGTCGGAGCGCGTCGGAGTGCTCGCAGGTGCCGGCTCGGTGGAATGGGTCGTCGCCTCGGTCATGGAGTCGTCCTCACATCGGGGTGGTCGGAGTCGTGTTCGGGTCGAGTGCCACGGCGCGAAGGCGCGTGGCGACGGTCTCGAGATTGCCGGTGAGGTGGGAGTGCATCTCGGCATTCATCCGCTCGGGATCGCGGCTCCGCGCGGCGTCGACGAGGGCGAGGTGCCGGCGGCGTCCCTCTTCGACGTCGTCGGGCTCCTGGCCGACGGTGTCGAAGGTGATCCGTGTGTAGCGCTCGGCGGCGTCCCACAGCACCCGGGCGACACGCAGCCCCCACACTCCCGCGGCGGGCTGGATCAGCCCCGCATGGAATTCGCGGTGGAGGTCCCAGGTGGACTCGGAACCGTGCCCGAGCGTCATGAGTTCGACGATCTCGGCGAGTCGATCGAGCTCCGCGGGCGACCGAAGCGAGACGGACTGCGCAGAAAGCGTCGGCTCGGTGCACAGACGCATCCGATAGATGTTCTGCAGGTCGTCGAGGTCGAGCGGGGTGACCACGGCACTCCGGGAACGCTTGAGCTCGATGAGTCCCTGGGCCTCCAGTTGGCGAAGGGCTTCGCGAACCGGAACGTGACTGACGCCCAGTTGTGCGGTGAGCGTCTGTACGACGAACGGCTCGCCGGGAGCCAGTGCCCCGTTCATGATCGAGCGCCGTATCTCGTGCAGGACGAGGTCGACCGTCGACGATGCCCGGGTCGTCACCGGCCGAACCATATTCTCGCTGCTCATCGTGCCCCCTTCTCGTTCGGACGTCGGGTCATTCTGCCCGTCGCTCCGAGCCCCGCGCACTGAATCGGCTATTAGATAGTTGACAGGTTATAAGATATATTTGTAGCGTACATCACATGGCATCGACAAAGCGATGCCGATCACTCGCCTACATCACCGGCTTCGGGAGTATCGATGGCAACCACATCCCCCCGCCTCGCACACGTCGTCCTTCAGACCGGCCGACCCGACGAGATGACGGACTTCTACACCACCCTTCTCGACGGTCACGTCGTGTTCGCGGGCCACAACCTCACGTTCATCACGTGCGACGAGGAGCATCACCGGATCGCATTCGTCGCACCGCCCGAGGGCCTCGCGAACAAGGACATGGGCGCCGCCGGAATGCACCACGTCGCCTTCACTTTCGAGGAGCTCGACGATCTGCTCGCGCGGTACGAGTTCCTCGCCGAGCGCGGAATCCAGCCGGCGACCCCCGTGCAGCACGGCGTCACGACGTCGCTGTACTACCGCGATCCCGACGGCAACTTCGTCGAGCTCCAGATCGACAATTTCGCCGACCCGGACGAGGCCACCGCCTACATGAACGGTCCCGACTACGAAGAGGACGGCGTCGGTCCCGCGTTCGACGTCGTCCGGATGATAGAGGCCCGCCGGGCAGGTGCGTCCGTCGCAGAACTCACCACCCGGTCCTGGGCGAAGTCCGGTCCCGCGCTGCCCGACCCGATGATCGCCCTCACCGCTCCCGTCGTATCCGCTTGAGCCGCGCCGAAAGGGTCTTCCGATGTCCGACAGCATCGCTCTCCCCAACACCATGCACCCGGTGATCGTCGCCGGTGGCGGCCCCGTCGGGATCTGCACCGCGCTCGAACTCGCACACAACGGCGTTCGCTCCGTCGTCCTCGAGAAGCGCCGTCACGGCGAGTGTTTCGACGCTCGAACCAATCTCACCAACCTTCGCTCCATGGAGCACTTCCGGCGATGGGGAATCTCGGAGGCGCTGCGCGCCAACGATCCCGTCGGTGACGACTTCGTTCGCAGTATCACCTATGTCACCTCCCTCGACGGGCACGTCGTCGCCGACCTCACCGAGATCTTCGTCTTCGACGAGAACCTCCCCTTCGCATCCGATCGAGCCGAGTTCGCTCCGAATGCGGGCATCGAGAAGACGGTGCAGGACGCCGCTGTCGCGAACCCGTTGATCGATATCCGATTCGGCTGTGAGGTACTCGGATTCGAGCACGACGAGTCCGGTGTGAGCGTTCGGTACCGTGACGACTCGGGCGAACACGAGGAGCAGGCTCAGTATCTCGTCGGCGCCGACGGCAGCCGCAGCGAGATCAGGCACGAGCTCGGCGTCCGGATGGAAGGTGTGCCGGATCTCGTGCAGGCGAGTATCTGGTACATCCACGCCCCGGGTCTCAAGGATCGGATGACGGTGGGCCGGTCCTCGTTCTTCTTCTTCATCAACGAGCATCGAGACAACATGATGCTCATCGCACAGGACAGCGACGATCGGTACATGTTCGGCATGCTTCCCGTCGGCGACGGACTGGACCCGGACAGCTGGGAGGACGCCCGGGCGGCGCTGATTCGCAACATCGGCTTCGACATCGACGTCACCCCGATCCAGGGAGGCCGGGTACGAATCCATTCGTTGCTCTCGCCGACGTTCCGGGAGGGCAGGGTCTTCCTGGCCGGCGATGCGGCGCACCTCATCTCGCCGATGGGCGGCTTCGGCATGAATCTCGGAATCGGCGATGCGGCCGATCTCGGATGGAAGCTCGCAGCGGCGATCGACGGCTGGGGTGGCGACGCGCTGCTCGATTCGTACGGACACGAGCGGAGTGCGGTGATTCGCTGGATCCAGGAGGCGTGCGTCGGAAACACCAATCGCAACGCCGCGTCCTTCACGACCGAGGGTCTGTCCGCCGATACGCCGGAGGGGGCAGCACTGCGTCTCGAGGTGGGCACCGTCATCGCCACGTCGAAGGTGGAGGAGTTCAAGAGTTTCGGCGCGCAGTTGGGAACGCACTATCACGGTTCGCCTGTGGTCCGATCCGACGGCTCCGTGCCGCCCGAGCTCGACCAGGGAACCTATGTGCCCTGCGCATCCCCGGGGTGCCGGGCGCCGCACGTCTGGCTGGACGAGACGACGTCGCTCTACGACCGCTTCGGAGTCGGTTTCACGCTCCTCGTCACGGCGGGCAGTGATCCGGAGACCGAGGCGTTCGAGGCCGCCGCGCGCGAACGCGGGATTCCGCTGACGGTCCTCGTGCCGGAGCGACCCGACCTTCTCGACCTGTACGGGGCGACGTTCGTGCTGATCCGGCCCGATCAGCACATCGCGTGGCGTGGCGATGTACTTCCCGACGACGTCGGCGACGTCCTCGACGTAGTTCGCGGCGTGGGGAATCTGGACGGTGTCGCGTCGGAAGCGGTCGTATGACGAGGGCAGAGGACGCGACGATGCACACCGCCGACATCGACGGCGTGACGTGGTCGTATCGCGACGTCGGTGCCGGGCCGCTCGTGGTCCTCACCCACGGAACCCTGTCCTCGCACGTGATGTTCGACAGCCTCGTCGACGAGCTCTCGACTCGCTTCCGGTGCGTGGTTCCGGATTGGCCCGGCCACGGGAGCAGTGGATGGAACTCGGCGGGCTGGGGTGCGCCCGAACTCGTCGAGGGCCTCGCGGCTTTGATCGACGTGATCGATGCGGGACCGGCTGTGCTCGTCGGGCTCTCGCAGGGCGGCGCAGTCTCCATCCGGGTGGCGCTCGAGCATCCCGATCGGGTGGCGGCACTCGTGACCCTCTCGGCAGGGCCGGACGGTCCTGCTGCCGCTGCGCTCGACGCGATGGCGCGCCTCGGTGACGCACTCGCACGGGAGAACGACGCGGAGCGCCGGAGGCTCCTCGCGGCTCAGCAGCCGGTCTTCCACGCGAAGGGCTGGGTGGAGGCGAATCCCGGCGACGCGACGAACGAACTCGACGTCATGCTGTCGCATCCGCGCGCTGCGATGCCGCACGCCACCCGCGTCCCGGCGAGCTACGAGTCGGTCGAGGCGCGGCTACCGGAGATCGCCTGCCGGACGCTGGTCGTGTGGGGTGCCGAGGACGTCCGTGCGGGGTGGGGCGATGCCATGGTGGCGGCGATCCCGGGTGCGCGCCTGCTGACGGTCGACGGGGCCGGCCATCATGTCCTGCACGATCAGGGGCGCGTCGTCGTCGATGCCGTGGCCGCCTTCCTCGACGAGGTCTCTGCGCGGGACGGGAGCCGGGCGTGACCGCCGACGGCGACGATCGGGTCGTGCTGTGGAGTGCTACGGACACCGAGCCCGACGCGAACTCGGCGTTCGCTCGCTTCCGCTCCTTCGCCGAATCGAGATGCGGCACAGAGTTTCCCGACTACCGCGCAGTGCACGCATGGTCGGTTGCGGATCCGGAGCACTTCTGGGAAGCGGTGCGTCGCTTCTTCGAGATCGGAACTCCGTCCGACGGCCGCATCCTCGACGGAGAGATGCCCGCCACTCGGTGGTTCGCGGGTGCAACCGCGAACTTCGCGGCGCAGGCTCTCTCCGTCGGCGCCGACAACGACTGCGCGCTGGTCGTGGTGTCCGACGACCTCTCCAGCGACACCTACTCCCGTGCCCGGCTTCGATCCGAGGTCGCCGCGCTCGCCGGAGCGCTGCGTGCGTGGGGAGTCGAATCGGGCGACGTCATCGCCGGATATCTGCCGAACTCGGCCGAAGCGATCGTCGGACTGCTCGCGGCGGCGAGCATCGGGGCGGTGTGGTCGTCGGTCGGGCAGGACTACGCGGCCTCGGCGGTCGTGACACGCATGGCGCAACTGGAACCAGTCGTCCTGGTGTCGGCGGACGGCTACACCTTCGCCGGAACACGACACGATCGAGTGGCGGCGATACGTGAGATCGAGGCGTCCCTGCCGTCGCTCCGCCGCATCGTCGTGTCGGCCCGCCTCGGAGCGGAACCGGAACGCGGTTCGGATCTCTGGATCGGTTGGAAGGACGCACTGCAGTGCGCCGGCCCGGTTGCACCGGAGCCGGTGCCGTTCGACCACCCACTGTGGGCGCTGTTCTCGTCCGGTACGACAGGGACGCCGAAGGCGCTCGTTCACGGTCACGGCGGGATCTGTCTCGAGATGCATACGATGCTCGAGCTCAACATGGACATCGGCCCGGCGGACCGCTTCTTCTGGTACACCTCGCCCAGCTGGATGATGTGGAACGTACTTGCCGCATCACTCGTCACCGGTTGCAGCGCAGTGTGTTACGAAGGGTCGGCCGATCCGGCCAAGGTCTGGAGCCTCGTGGCACGCGAGGAGGCGACGTTCTTCGGTACGAGCCCGGGCTTCCTGCGCGCCACCGCCGACGCGGGAATCGAGCCGGCGCGCGACCACGATCTCCACGCGCTCTCCTCGATGGGATCGACCGGATCTCCGCTTCCCGCGTCGCTCCATCGCTGGACGCGCGACGCCATCGGCGTGCCGGTGCATTCGTCGAGCGGTGGTACGGACATCGCCGGAGCCTTCCTCGCCGGAGCGCCGGGCGTACCGGTGTGGGCGGGCGAACTGTCGGCACCGGCGTTGGGCGTGGCGGTCTCGGCCTGGGGGCACGACGGCACGCCGGTGACGACCGGCGATGTCGGCGAACTCGTCGTCACCCGGCCGTTGCCGAGTATGCCGCTGCGCCTGTGGGACGACCACGATGGTTCGCGGTACCGCGCCTCGTACTTCGACGCATGGCCCACGGTCTGGCGGCACGGTGACTGGGTGTCGTTCACGCCGGACGGGTCGGCACGACTCCACGGCCGGTCCGACGCCACTCTCAACCGGCGCGGCGTCCGCATGGGCAGCGGCGACATCTACGCCGTGATCGAGGCGCTGCCCGAGGTCGGGGAAGCGCTGGTCGTCGGTGTCGAGGAGACCGACGGCGAGTACTGGATGCCGATGTTCGTCACGATGGCCGAGGGGCACGTGCTCGACGACGCTATGCGAACGAAGCTCTGCGAGCGGATCCGGCGGGACGTCTCCCCTCGTCATGTTCCCGACGACGTGATCGAGGTGGCGGCGTTGCCGCACACTCGGACCGGGAAGAAACTCGAGGTGCCGGTCAAGCGCATCCTCCAAGGCGCCGAGGTCTCCGCGGTGCTGGCGCTCGATGCGGTCGATCGCGCCGACATCCTCGACGTCTTCAGCTCACTGGCTGCGTCCCGACGTTCGCGAACGAGTGGACAGGTGAGCACGTCCCAAGCGAAAGGTGCACTGCTGTGAGAGTTCTCGTGTCGTCCGGAAGGGCGGCCCTCGCCGTCGGTGGCGGTGCCGTCGACATCGCTGCGGCGAGCGGGGGACGCTTCTCCTCCGATGTCCAGGACATCTACGGGGTGTGGGGCGAGTTCTGCGACTGGGCTCGCGGATTCGCCGGGCCCGCCGACCTCGACGTCCGACCGGGGAATGTCGGCTGTCCGGTACCCAGGCCGCCTCAGGTGTTCGCCGTCGGCTTGAACTATCGCGCGCATGCGGTCGAATCGGGGCTCCCGATCCCGGAGATCCCGGTGGTGTTCACCAAGTTTCCCGCCGCTGTCACGGGACCGTACGACCGCGTCGTACTGCCCACGGGGCCGGTCGACTTCGAAGCCGAGGTCGTTGCCGTCCTCGGAACGCGCGCCGAGAACGTTGCGGCTCGGGACGCGTGGTCGCACGTCGCCGGCCTGACGGTCGGCCAGGACCTGTCCCAGCGAGCGGTCCAGTGGGCCGGCGACGCGCCGCAGCAGTTCTCGCTCGGCAAGTCGTTCGCCGGGTTCGCGCCGATCGGCCCCGTCGTCGTCACGCCGGACGAATTCGACAACCCGGACGACGTGGAGATCGCGTGTTCGCTCAACGGCGAGCAGATGCAGAAGTCGCGGACGAGTGATCTCGTGTTCTCGATTCCGGAACTGATCGCGTACATCTCGGCGATCGTCCCCATGATGCCGGGGGATCTCCTGTTCACCGGTACCCCCAGCGGAGTGGGGTTCTCGCGCGATCCGAAGATCGTGCTGCAGCCCGGCGACGAACTCACGACGTCGATCGACGGCGTCGGTTCGATGATCACGACGTTCGCGGCGCGCGCCGCCGGTGCCACGGGGAGCCCGACATGACGGTCGACGCGCTGCCGGACTCGACGGCAGCGGAACGGGGGCCACGGGTCGCCGACGAATGGGACTGCGTGCAGACGACGCTGCGTTTCACCGCGGCCCTCGACGAGGGTGACACCGAGACGATGAAATCGCTCTTCGTCGCCGACGGTCGCTGGCGGCGTCCGTCGGGGGCGGTGGAGGGGCACGACGGGATCGACGGATTCGTGGCGTCGATCCCCGCCGGAACGCTGATGCGACACATCGTGACCAACGCGCGAGCGGAGGTCACCGGTGACTGCGCGCGCGTGCGCTCCTACTTCACGGTGTATCTCTCCGCGCCGGACACTCGGAGCGACGCGGCGATCCCCACGGCGATCGGCCGGTACGACGATCGGCTCGTGCGCGGCGTCGACGGATGGCTCATCGCCGAGCGCGACGTCGTGTTCGACTTCGCAGGGTGAGTCCGGCTCACACCAGTTCGATCGCTGCGTCTTCTTCGTGGACGCGGAAGGTGAACGACTCCTCGATGTAGAGGTGGATCGCGTCGTAGTCGTGGTGGGTGTAGCCGACCGACAGGTCCTGGCCGACGTCGAGGGTGAAGTCGCCGCCGCGTTCGGAGACGACGACGCCGCCGTGCACGCCGGGCACGCGCAGGATCTGCCCGCCGAGGATGTGCTGCAGGTGCTGGAACAGCGGGTAGCCGCCGTGCTCGGTGGTCTCGACGATGCGCGTGTATCCCTCGACGGAGATCGCGAGCGTGTAGGGGCCACCGATGCCGTTGTTGCGCAACACGTTCACGGCGTGGGCGATGATCGGCGGGAACTTGGTGCAGTCGTCGCCGAGTTCGATCGGCTCGTACGGGGACGCCTCGGTGAGCCCGGCGATGCCGGCCGCCGGCCAGCCGTGGAAGACGGCGCCGTTCTCGATCTCGGCGGCCTGGCGCGCGGCGCGGGCGAGGTCGTCGAAGTCGGGATTGGTGGCGCCGCGCTGGACGTCGCCGATCTCGTCGCGGTCGACGGTGAACGGGACGCGCACCTCGACGAGCGGCTGCACCCGGCGCTGCTTGACGCGGACGTCGGTGTTCGTGATGCCGATGGGCAGTGACTCGACGATCGACGTGCGCCCGAGGTCGATGGCGCTGCTCCGCCACCCACCCGTGCTGTTCCATTCGGCGAGCTTGCGGGCCGCGAGGATCGGCGTGAGCCGTTCGCGGGCCTCGTCGTCGATCGCCTCCCACGCGAGTTCGGGGATGGGGGCGTGTTCGCGGAGGAGGTGGTTCGAGGGAGTCACTGCGGTCCCGGTCCTTTCGTGTTTCCTGCCGATTCGAGCGAGTCGGTGTCGCGGAACCCGCCGACGGCTCTGAGGCTACCGATACCGAGCGACGGGTCCTCGGTGGTGCGGTCGAGTGCGTTCTCCACGGTGTCGACGTACGTCTCGGGGTCGAGATCGCGGCGCACCGTCTCGGCGTGAGGGTGCTGTTCGAAGTAGGTGGTGAACCGCCGGCCGAGCGACTCGCGGAGCCCGGCCGCGGCGGTGCGCCGGAAATCGGCGAGCCCTTCGCGCTCCTCCTCCGCCATGTGCTCGTCGTTCGCGAGGCGCGTGCGGGTGACGCCGTCCCACCATGCGTCGCCGCCGATCGGGGCCGCGTCGGCGTCGCGCACCCCGTCGCGGATGTCGTTGTGGTCGCCGATCGCATCGAGCGTCTCGGCCGCGGGGTCCTCCTCGCCGACCCGCAGCAGCTGCGGGTAGAAGATCTCCTCTTCGGCCGCGGCGTGCAGGTCGAGCCGATCGGCGAGCGGACGCCAGACGGTGTGCAGCGCCTCGGCGTCGGACGCGGCGTCGCCCCGGAGCAGATCCAGCCGGGCGAACTGCTCACGGAACCACGCGTGGTCCTCCATGATCAGGTCGGTGATGTCGGCCATGCCCCGACGTTATCGCGGCACGGCCGACGCGGGGGACGAACGCGACTCTCGTCGAGCGCCACCAGCCCCTACTCTCGGGGCATGGGCACCGCACCGCTGCACGCCGTCCTGTTCGACTTCTCGGGGACGCTCTTCCGGCTCGAGGCGAAGCCGTCGTGGAGCCGGTTGTTCGTCGACGCCGACGGCACACCGATGGACGACGCACATCGTGCCGAGATCATGCGGCGCGTCACGGCGCCGGTCGGCCGCAGCGTGCCGATGGAGGGCGACGACGCGTACGCGTGGGAGAACCGCGACCTCGATCCGGCGCTGCACCGCCGCGCCTACCAGCACGTGCTCGCGCATTCGGGGATCGCCGACGCCACCGCGCGCGACGAGTTGTACGGGCTGCTCGTCGACCCCGACGGCTGGACGCCGTACCCCGACACTGGCGACGTGCTGCGGGAGGTGCACGAGAAGGGCATGCGGACGGCGGTGCTGAGCAACATCGCGTTCGATCCGCGGCCGGCGTTCGCCGAACGGGGCTGGGACCGGTGGGTCGACACCTTCGTGCTGTCCTTCCAGGTCGGTGCCGTGAAGCCCGACCTGCGGATCTTCGAGATCGCGCTCGACCGGCTCGGCGCCGATCCGCAGCGCACCCTCATGGTCGGTGACAGCGAGGAGGCGGACGGCGCGGCCGCCGCGCTCGGCGTCACCGTCACCCTCGTGGAGCCGCTGCCGACGGCGGAGCGGCCGCACGCCCTCGTCGACGCCGTTCGGCCGTATCTGCAGAACGCGTCCGCATCGCCGGACTGAACTCAGCCGTTGACGGGTTTCGCTGTGGTTGGGGGCGCGCCGATCTCGTCGATGCCGTGGCCGCTGCAGGCCATCGTCGTCGCCCTGGCGTACTCGATCCGGGACACGACGAACCACCGTACGGCGTCGCGCAGCCTGCACCAGCCGACCAGGTACCACCGGCCGTTCGTGGCGGCGAACATCATCGGCTCGACGTCACGGGTCGTGTCGTCACCGTCACGGGAGACGTAGCGGATACGGACGACACGTTGCTCGGCCATGGCGTCCTCCAGCGCAGACCTGATTCTGCGCGGAGTGGCGGGCGCGTCCACCCAGATACGAGCGGCCAACTCGTCGGCCTTCGCGCGGGTCGGCGGATCGAGGACGTCCATGATCTTCCGGACACCCGCCGAAGCGAGATCGGCGTAGGGGGCGTCGGTCGCGGCGGAGACCGCCGCGAGGAGCGCCACCGCCTGCACCGGGGTCAGGCTCACCGGCGGCAGGGTGCCGCGCGCGACCAGCCCGTAGCCCCCGCCCGGGCCCGGACGCGACCAGAGCGGCGCACCGCTGTTCTCGAGTGCCGTGAGGTCTCGCTTGACCGTCCGAACCGACACGCCGAACTCGTCGGCCAGGCGCTCGGCGGTACATCCGCGCGGCCCGCTGCGGCGCAGCATCTCCGACAGGGCGTGAAGCCGTTCCGCGCGCTTCATGTCGGCCGCCGAGAAAACATGTCAGAAATAGTGACATGCCGCTGTCCGGGGGGATTGCGAGTATCGGAACATGACGACGAACACGAACACCCCCACCATCATCCTGATCCCCGGCCATTGGCTGGGCGCATGGGCATGGGACGAGGTGCGCGACCGGCTGACCACCGACGGATGGCGTGCCGTCCCGATGACGCTTCCCGGCCTCGACGCCGATGATCCCGAGCGGGCGTCCCGGACGCTCGACGACCAGAAGGCCGCGATCGAGCAGACCATGACCGACGCCGGCGCTTCCGAGGCCGAGCCGGTGGTCCTCGTGGCCCACAGCGGCGCCAACGCCCCGGTGAGCATCGTGCTCGACCGGCATCCGAAGCTCGTCCGCCGCGTGGTGTGGGTCGACAGCGGGCCCGCCGCGTCCGGCAGCGTCTTCGCCCAGGACGCGGACGTGGACGAGTTACCCCTGCCGTCCTTCGACGAACTCGGCGAGCAGGTGAGCCTCGAGGGCCTGAGCGCCGACGCACTCGAACGCTTCCGTGCAAGGGCCGTTCCGGAACCCGGTCCCGTGGTGCGCGGGCAGGTGACACTCACCGACGATGCACGCCTGGCGGTCCCGGCCACGCTCGTGTGCTGTTCGATCCCGAGCTCTCGGGTGAAGGAATCGGCAGCTTCGGGCCATCCCATGTTCGCCGAGGTGGCGAACCTCGAGCAGGTCGAGTTCGTCGACCTCCCGACCGGGCACTGGCCCATGTGGAGCCGTCCCCGCGAACTGGCCGCGGCCCTCGCTGCGGCAGCGGCGTCCTGATCCCCTGCCGATCGGGCCGGCGGATCACGTCGCGGTCAGCAGCCCCCACAGCCCGGTGCGTCCCGCCTCGACGGCGCGGGCCGTGACCTCGTCGTCCCAGCTGCGGACCGACCCGAAGTCGCTGCGCCATGCAAGCGCGCGCGTCGTGTAGCGGTGGACGCTGTGCTCCTGGGTGAAGCCGATCGCCCCGAACGCCTGATGCGCCGTGCGCGCCACGAGCGACGCCGCGTGGCCCGTGACGGAGGCCGCGGACGCGATCGCGAACGTCGTGCGGTCGTCGCTCACGCCGTGACGGCTCGCCGCGTCGATCGCGGCCTCGGCGCTCGCGCGGGCGAGCGCGGCCTCGGCGGCGATGTCGGCGGCCATGAACTGCACCGCCTGGAAGCGGGCGATCGGCCTGCCGAACTGCGTTCGCGTCGTGGTGTGTTCGACGACGAGGTGAGTGATCGCATCGAGCGCCCCGGCGATCTGCACCGTCCGCGCGAGGGCGCCGCTGTAGCGCAGGGCCCGCACGGCGGCCGTGTCGACGGCGTGCCAGGCGTCGGACGAGACGGTGGTGGGCACGACGACCCGATCACTCGGCTCACCGGCGTGGTCGCGGCCCGGCGTGACGTCGACGTCGCCACGCTCGAGATCGGCGACGGCGTACCCGCTGCCGGTCTCGCGGACCGCGACGATCCGCTCGGCGTCGCGCGCGAACGCGACGGCCGGCGCCGTACCCGTGGCGTCGAGCAGTGCGACGGTGCGGACGGCCGGGGTCGACGGCATCCCCGCGGCGGCGAGCAGCGGCGACGCGAGCAGATCGTTCTCGACGATCGGCAGCGACACGGCGTGCTCGCCGACCGCCCACAGCAGGACGGCGGCGTCGTGCCACGTTCCGCCGCTGCCGCCTTCCGACTCGGGCGTCGTGAGCCGGGTGAGTCCGAGTTCGTCGAGGGTCTTCCACAGTGCCTCGGGCTCGGCGGCTTCCGCTCGGGCGAACAGTTCGCCGAGCATGGCGCGGAGTTCGCGCTGCTCGTCGTGTCGCGACTCGACCTGGACCGTCACCGCATCCCCAATCCCCGCGCGAGCACCCCGCGCAGAATCTCGCTCGTCCCGCCGCGCAACGTGAATCCGGGACGCTGCATGACGCCGGCACGCACGAGCGCACCGAACTCGTCGGAATCGTCTGCGCCGGGCCGTACGTCGTCGGCCAGCTCGGCGATGTCACCCTCGGTCCCGGTACCGAGGATCTTCACGACGGACGCCGCGAGATCGGCGTTCTCACCGCGAGCGAGCGCGCCCGCGACACCGAACGACATCCGTCGCAGCGCGTGCACGCGTGCCGTCTCCCGGCCGAGCCGGGAGTCGGTGGGCACGGTGCCGAGCCGCATCTCCTCGGCCGTCGCCGCGAGCAGCGCGAACGTCGAGAGCACGCGTTCGGGTCCGCTGCGTTCGTAGCCGAGTTCCGAGGTGACCTGATGCCAGCCGTCGCCGATCGTGCCGAGGACGAGGTCGTCCGGCACGAACACGCCGTCCAGGTGCACTTCGTTGAAGTGATGATCGCCCGACATCGTGAGGATCGGCCGGATCGTCACGCCGGGCGAATCGAGCAGCACGACGAACTGGCTCAGCCCGTCGTGGCGATGCGCCGGGTCGAGCGGCGCGGTGCGGGCGAGCGCGAAGAACGCGTCGGCGTGGTGTGCCCCGGACGTCCAGAGTTTCGTGCCGTCGACCCGCCAGCCGCCGTCGACGCGCGTCGCCTTCGTCCGCACCGACGCGAGGTCGGAGCCGGAGTCGGGCTCGGACATGCCGATGGCCCAGGAGATCTCGCCGCGCGCGATGCCGGGCAGGAACCGCTGTTTCTGCGCCTCGGTGCCGAACTTCAGCAGCGACGGTGCCGCCTGCCGGTCGGCGACCCACTGCGCCGCGACAGGCGCACCGACCGCGAGCAGCTCCTCGGTCACGACGTAGCGTTCGAGGAACGTCCGGCCGTGCCCCCCGTACTCGGTGGGGATCGTCATGCCGATCCAGCCCCGCTCGGCGAGGGCCCGTGTGAACTCCGGATCCCACTGCGTCAGCCAGGTGTCGACGCCGGGTGTGAAGGTGCCGCGCGCGATCTCGGCGGTGAGGAAATCCCTGACCTCGTGACGCAGTGTGGTGAGAGCCTCGCTCTCGGGAAGTGCCGCGGGGACCGTTCTCGTCACGAGACTCCCTCCTTGCGTGCGTAGAGCTCCGCGAGTGCGCCCTTGACGAGCTTGCCGGTGGGCGTGCGCGGGAGCGAATCGACGAACTCGACGGCGCGGGGCGCCTTGAACCGCGCGAGCGACGCGCGGCAGTACTCGATCAGTTCGTGTTCGAGTTCCGGTCCTGCGGAATCGTTCTCGCGCGGCGCAACGAACGCGACGACGCGCTGGCCCATCTCGTCGTCGGGAACGCCGACCACCGCGACGTCGTCGACGCGGGGATGGAAGGTCAGGACGTTCTCGATCTCCTGCGGGTAGATGTTGACGCCGCCCGAGATGATCGTGAACTTCGCGCGATCGGTGAGGAAGAGATAGCCGTCCTCGTCGACGTAACCGATGTCGCCGTTCGTGCGCCACGTCGGACGATCCGGGTGATGCGCCTCCGCCGTCTTCACCGGATCGCCGTGATATTCGAAGGTGTAGTCGTTGCGCTCGAAGTAGATCAGCCCGATCTCGCCGGCGGGCAGCTCGGCCCCGTCCTCGCCGCACACGTGCAGGATTCCGGTGCCGTACGGTGCGCCACGCCCGACGCTGCCGGGTTTGGCGCGCCACTCCTCCGGCGAGATGACGGTGATGCCGATCGATTCCGTCGACGAGTAGTACTCGTGGATCACCTCGCCCCACCAGTCGAGCATCGCGCGTTTGACGTCGACCGGGCACGGCGCGGCGGCGTGGATCGCGACTCGCAGCGTGGCGACGTCGTAGTGTGCGCGTACGTCGTCGGGCAGGCGCAGCATCCGGACGAAATGCGTGGGCATCCACTGACTGTGGGTGACGCCGTACCGCTCGATCACGTCGAGGCACTGCTCAGCGTCGAAGCGCTTCGCCATGACGACGGTGCCGCCGAGCGCGAGCGCGCCCGCGCCGTACCGCAGCGGTGCTGCGTGATAGACGGGCGACGGAGCGAAATAAACGCTGTCGGAATCGAATCCGAAGCGCCGTCGCATCATCTCGGTGACGTGCGGGCCCGGTTCGTCGCCCACCTGTCGTCCGGTCAGTGCGGGCGTGATGCCCTTGGGCCTGCCGGTCGTGCCCGACGAGTAGAGCATGTCGGTGCCGCGCGGCTGGTCGTCCGCTGCGATTGCGGGGAAGCGCCCGATCACGTCCTCGTAGCGCGCGAAGCCGGGGAGCGTGCCGCCGATCGCGACGCGCTCGCGCACTCCGGTAGCACGGTTCGCGACCTCGGTGGCGAGGTCGACGAGTGCGGCAGAGGCGACGAACACCGCTGCGCCGCAGTCGTCGACGATGTACGCGGCCTCGTCGGCGCCGAGGTGTGTGTTGACGAAGGTGATGTACATGCCGCTGCGGATCGCGCCCCAGTACAGCTCGTACGCACGGGCGTCGTTCACGGCCAGCACCGCGATGTGATCGCCGACGCCGAGGCCGCGATCACGCAGCCAGTGGCCGAACCGGATCGAGCCGTCCTCGAGTTCGCGGTAGGTGACGACCCGTCCGGTGTCGGCCTCGACGACGGCGGGCTTGTCGGGTGTGCGGGCGGCGTGGACTCCGGGGTACACGGCTCACAGCCCCGCGTTCTTGGCGACGATCGTCTTCATGACCTCGCTGGTGCCGCCGTAGATGCGGGTCACGCGGGTGTCGGCGTAGAGCCGGGCGATCGGGTATTCGGTGATGTAGCCGTAGCCGCCGTGCAATTGGAGGCACTTGTCGATCACCCGAGCCGCCGTCTCGGTGCAGTGCAGTTTCGCCATCGCGGCCTCGGCGACGGTGAGCTCACCCGCGTCGAGCAGGCCGAGGCAGTGATCGGCGAACACGCGTGCCGCCGTGGTCTCGGTGATGCACTCGGCGATCACGAACTTCGAGTTCTGGAACGACGCGACGGGCTTGCCGAAGACGGTGCGCTCCTTGACGTATGCGGTCGCGTGCTCGATCGCGGCCTCGGCCTGGGCGACGGCGTTGAGCGCGATGCTGAGCCGCTCCTGCGGCAGATTGTGGGTGAGATACGAGAAGCCACTGCCCTCCTCGCCCAGGAGGTTGTCGACGGGAACCCGGACATCGTTGTACGACAGCTCCGCGGTGTCCTGCTGGTGCAGACCGAGCTTGTCGAGCGTGCGGCCGACGCCGAAGCCCGGGCTGTCGGTGGGCACGGCGATGATCGACAGGCCCGCGCGGCGGTTCTCCGGGTCGTACGGCGCAGTCCGGCACACCGTGAGGATCAGGTCGGCGGTGACGCCGCCGGTGATGAACGTCTTGGCGCCGTTGACGATCCATTCGCTGCCGTCCTCGGAGAGCTTCGCGGACGTCGTGATGCCCGCGAGGTCCGAGCCGGCGCCGGGCTCGGTCATCGCGATGGCCGTCATCAGATCGCCCGACGCGAACGTGGGAAGCCAGCGCGTCTTCTGCTCCTCGGTCCCGTACTCGAGCAGGTACGGCAGGATCAGGCAGCAGTGCACCGTGTAGGAGCCGAACGAGACGCCCGCGCGAGCGACCTCCTCGAACACGATCGCCGAGTACGCGAAGCTGGCCTCGCCGCCGCCACCGTACTCCTCCGGCACCTGGATACCGAGGATGCCGAGTTCGCCGAGCCGACGGAAGAAGTCGCGGTCGGGACGGCCGAGGTCGTCCCATTTCTCGCGTTGCGGGACGACCTCACGGGCGATGAAGTCCCGGACCATGCTGCGGAATTCGTCGTGCTCGTCTCGAAAGAGGGTGCGCTTCAAGGCGTTCTCCTGTCGGTGTCGGTCAGCGGCCGATGAACGTCGCTGCGCGCTTGCCCAGCATCGCTGCGAGCGCTTCGCGGTGATCGTCGGTGTGATGCGAGATGGCCTGCAGCGCCGCGGCGAGTTCGAGCGCGCTCGCGAGGTCCTGCTTCTCGGATTCGCGGAGCAGCTTCTTCGTCATCCGCAGCGTGTGGGGCGGGTTGACGGCGACGCGGGCGGCGAGGGCGTACGCGGCATCCATGAGGTCGTCGGGCTCGGTGACCTGCGAGACGAGCCCCCACTCGAGCGCGGTGTGGGCGTCGACGCGATCGCCGGTGAACGCCATCTCGGCGGCCCGCGCGGGCCCGACGGCGCGCGGCAGCAGCCATGCGCCGCCGTCGCCCGGGACGATGCCGAGCTTGACGAAGCTCTCGGCGAAGAACGCCGAGGTGGATGCGATGCGCATGTCGCACATCAGCGTCAGATCGCAGCCCGCGCCGACGGCGGCCCCGTTGACTGCCGCGATCGCGGGCACCTCGAGTTTCGCCATCGCGAGCGGGATGCGCTGGATGCCGCCGCGGTAGCCGTCGCGGAGTTCACGCGGCGTACCGCCGAACATGCCGGCGCGGTCGGCCATGTCCTTGACGTTGCCGCCCGCCGAGAACGCGCTGCCCGCGCCGGTGAGGACGACGACGCGGGTGTTCACGTCGGCGTTCGCCGCGTCGACGAGTTCCACGAGCCGCGAGACGACGGCCTCGCCGGAGATCGGGTTGCGCGTCTCGGGCAGGTCGATCGTCCACGTCGTGACGTGCCCGTCGGTGCTCGCGCGCACGACGTCGTCGGGGCCGGTGTCCATCGGCGGTGTCTCCTCGCGGTCGTGTTGTGCGGTCGTGTGGGGCGACCCCGCGAACACGGCACGTGTTGCGTGGGTCACGTCCTCACGATCGTCAAGGTAGCGACCGGTGGTGGACGGCGTCCAAGACGTGCGGGCAATCGCACCGATAGCCCGAACCGATGGTCCGAGCCGATACGATCGCGGCGAGCCACCGAGGGGAGCGACATGGACGACACCGCCGATCGCGTCGCGGCCGCGGTGCTCGCCGTGGGTTCCGTCGCGGCGCTCCACGGCGGGAAGTTCGGCGAGGTCGCCACCTACCTGCCGGGCCGTCGCGTGGAGGGCGTCCGGCTCTCGTATCCCGGTGCCCAGGTGCACGTCACGGCGTATCCCGACGGCCCGCTCCACGACGTCGCCGAGCAGATCCGTGCCGCGGTCGCCCCGCTCGTCGGCGAGCCGGTCGACGTCACGATCGAGGACGTCGTCGCCCGCGGGCCGTTGCTGTCGCCCTGATCGGCGCTCAGGTGCGCGGGAACCGCTCGGTGAAGTCGCGTGCGACGTCCTTCATGAACGCGAACTCGACGCCGTCGTGCGAGGACATGTGCTCGATGAACCTTTCGAGCATGAGCAGGTTCTGCGGGCGACCCGAGACGTCGGGATGGATCGTGATCGGGAAGACGGCGTAGTCCATCTCGCGGTGCACCCAGTCGAACTGGTCGCGCCACAGTTGCTCGATGACCTGGGGCGAGACGAACCCGTGGCTGTTGGGGCTCGACTTGATGTACAGCATCGGCGGAAGGTCGTCGAGATACCACGATGCGGGAATCTCGACGAGCTCCGTTTCCTCGCCGCGGACGAGTGGTTTCATCCACTCGCGGGCCGACTGCGCGTCGTAGTCGATCTTGGTCCAGCTGTCGCCGACCCTGACGTAGTACGGCGTGTGATCGTCGTGCATGAGCGAATGGTCGTACAGGTAGCCACGTTCGAGCAGGATCTCGTTGGTCACCGGTGAGAACTCCCACCACGGCGCGACGTACCCCACGGGCTCGGTCCCGGTGCGCCGCGTGACGAGATCGGTGCAGTAGTCGAGGATCTCGGTCTCCTGCTCCCGCGTCATCGAGATCGGATTCTCGTGGCTGTAGCCGTGGGTGCCGATCTCGTGGCCCGCGGCGACGGTCGCGTCGAACTCGTCGGGGAACGTCTCGATGGAGTGGCCGGGCCAGAACCATGTGACGGGGATGTCGAAACGCTGTGCGAGCGTGAGCAACCGGGGCACGCCCACCTCGCCCGCGAACATCCCTCGCGAGATGTCGCCCGGCGAGTCCTCGCCGCCGTACGAACCGAGCCAGCCGCCGACGGCATCGACGTCGATACCGATCGAGACGTAGATCTTCTTGCTCATGCTGTTCCTCCTCGGGAGGGTGAGATGCCGAATGCGTCACGCAGCGCGGCGTGACCGGGTGTGGTGGACAGGACCAGGGCGGCGAGGATGCGCGACTGGAACGCGCCGAGGTCGCCGGACGCGATCGCGCCCGCGGCGACGAGGTCGACACCGCCGCCGTTGCCGTAGGTGGGGACGACAGGCCCCGACGAGACGCGGGTCGAGAGGACGACCGGCGTGCCGCGTGCGGTCAGGTCGGCCACGGCCTCGACGAAACCCGGTCCGGCGTTGCCGGTACCCGTGCCGGCGAGCACGACGGCCTCGGCCCCCGCCTCGACCGCCGCGTGCAGCAGATCGGGCCGGGCACCGGGGTAGGCGGTGACGATGTCGACTCGGGTGCCGTCGAAGCGGGGGCCCGGTCCGGGAAGCGGCGGCCGGCGCACCGGCAGTGCGGCGACGCGGACGGCCTCGCCCTCGAGGTGCGCGACGACGGTCCCGCCGTCGAACGGATCGCTCGCGATCGTGTGCGCCTTGCGGACGCCGCGCGCCGAGCGGACGACGCCGTCGAACACGATCGCCGCACCCAGGCCGCGGAGCTGTGGGGTCGCGGCGACGGCGACGGCGTCGCGGACGTTGCGCGGCCCGTCGGAGTCCGCGGCGTCGGCGGGTCGCTGCGCGCCGGTGAGCACGACGGGAATCGGGCTCTCGTGCACGAGATCGAGGAGGAACGCCGTCTCCTCCATCGTGTCGGTACCGTGCGTGACGACGATCCCGACGACGTCCGGATCCGCGGCGGCCTCGGCGACGGCGTCCGCGATCGCGCGCAGGTCCGCGAGGTCGAGCCGGTAGCTCCCGGTCGTCAGGACGTTGCGGGCACGCACGTCGACGCCGTCCGGCGCGGCCGAGACGAAGTCGTCGACCGACACGCTCGCGACGCTGCCCCGCTCGCCGGAGCCGCGCGACGCGATCGTCCCGCCGGTGCCGAGCAACTGGATGTGGGTCATGGCGCCCCTCGGACCTGGTGGCGAAGGTTCCATGTCCGAGTCTAGGTTTCGGGCCGCGGCCCGCGCGGGACTATGCGCAGGCCGCTCGAACTCACCGAGCCCGGCGGCCTGCGCCGCCCGTCACAACACTTCCGACAGGAACTGTTGCAGCCGTGCGGTTTCCGGTGCCTCGAAGAGGGTGGCCGGTTCGCCGGTTTCGACGACGGCGCCGTGGTCCATGAACAGCACGGTGTCGGAGACCTGCTTCGCGAAGCCCATCTCGTGCGTGACGACGACCATCGTCATGCCGCCGCGTGCCAGATCGGCCATGACGGCGAGGATTCCCTTGACGAGCTCAGGATCGAGCGCGGAGGTCGCTTCGTCGAAGAACATGACCTGCGGCTTCATCGCGAGGGCGCGGGCGATCGCGACGCGCTGCTGCTGACCGCCCGAGAGGTTGCCGGGCCGCGAATCGGCCTTCGCGGTGAGCCCGACGAGCTCGAGCTGTTCGAGCGCGAGCGCCCGCGACTGCTCCTTGGACATGTTCTTGAGCTTGCGCGGCGCGAGCGCGACGTTGTCGGCGACCGTCATGTGCGGAAACAGGTTGAAATGCTGGAACACCATGCCGATGCGCTGACGCAGTGCGTCCGGATCGTCCTTCAGCACCGAGCGTCCGTCGAGCGCGATGTCGCCCTGGTCCGGCTCGTGCAGCCGGTTGAGGACGCGCAGCAGCGTCGACTTGCCCGAGCCCGACGGCCCGATGACAGTGACGGCGTGCCCGGCGTCGACGTGGATGTCGACGCCGCGCAGCACCTTGTTGCGTCCGAACGCGAGGTGCAGGTCGGTGCCGGTCAGCGACACCGAGTCGACGTCGGGTGCTGCCGGGGTCTTGTCGGTTGCGTTCATTGGTCAGCCCCTCTCGACCGCGATGTTCTGTTCGACCGGGTCGGCACCCGAGCGATCTTCGCGGCCGGTGCGCAGTCGGTTGTCGATGTAGTTGACGAGGTGGGTGAGCGGCACCGTCATCACGAGGTAGAACAGGCCCGCCGCGACGAGCGGCGACAGGTTGCCGGTCTGGGCGTTGAGGTCGCGGCCGACGGCGAACAGCTCACGCTGGCTCGCGAGCAGACCCAGGAAGTAGATGAGTGACGAGTCCTTGATGAGCGAGATGAACTGATTCATCAGCGCCGGTAGGACGCGCCGCACACCCTGCGGGATGACGACGAGCGCCATCGAGCGGCGATAGCTGAAGCCGAGCGCGCGCGCCGCCTCGAGCTGTCCGGCCTCGACGCTCTGGATGCCGGATCGGAAGATCTCGCCGATGTACGCGGACGCGAGGAGCGAGAGCGCGGCGGCACCGAGCCAGTACGGGTTGTTGCCCGTCAGGCCCTGCACGACCGGGCCGATGCCGAGGCCGACGAGCAGGATGATGACGACGGCGGGCAGGCCGCGGAAGATGTCGGTGTAGATGCGGGCGGGCCAGCGCAGCCAACGGGTTCGGGAGATGCCCGCGACGGCGAGCAGCATGCCGATGATCGTGCCGGCGATGCCCGAGGTGAGCGCGAGGATCAGCGTGTTGGGCAGACCGGTTTTGATCAGATCCGGGAACGCCTGCTTGTAGAGCTCCCAGTCGAAGAACGTGTCGCGCAGCTGCTCGAGTGTCGACTTCGGTGCCACGGCCGTGGGGGTGCCCTCGGCGCTCGCGTTCTCCTCGGCGATCGCGCCGAAGTCCGGGAGCTCGGGTTCGGGGGCTGCCTTGCTGCCGGGCTTCCAGCCCTCGGGCAGCTCGCGCGGCACCCAGTCGGTGTAGAGCTGCGACCACGTGCCGTCCTCGACGACGGCGTCGAGGCCGGAGTTGAGGGCGTCGGCGAGCGGCTGGTTCTCGCGCGCGACGGCCCACCCGACGTAGTTGTTGACGCTGAACGTGTTCTCGACGATCGACGCGGGGTCGCCGGGTGCGATGGCGCCCTCGGCCTGCTGCGACGGGGCGACCCACGCGGCGATCTGGCCGGTCTTGAGGTTCGCGTAGGCCGTCGCGTAGTCGGGGAACTTCACGGCGTCCAGGCCCAGCGTGTTGCTGACGTACTCGTCCTGGACCGTGCCCTGCACGACGCCGATGCGGCTGCCTTCGGACAGATCGGCGAAGCCCTGGATGGGGCTGCCGTTCGGGACGACGAGCGAGAAGTAGCCGAAGTCGTAGCCGTTGGTGAAGCCGACCGTGTTGCGGCGCTCGTCGGTCGTGGTGATGGACGACGAGCCGGCGTCGAAGCGGCCGCCGGCGACCTGCGCGAGCAGGCCGGCGAACTCGGTGCCGACGAAGTTCACCTGCAGGCCGAGCTTCTCACCGACGGCGCGCAGCAGTTCGTTGTCGAAGCCGGTGAACGTGCCGGAGGAGTCGACGCAGATGCTCGGCGGTGCGTCGGAGAGGGTGCCGACGGTGAGGACGCCCGGCGTCGCGAGTCCGAGGTTCGCCGTGTCGATCTGGTCGAGCGGCGTGACGTCGGGCGTCGTGTAGCGGTCTTCCTGCTGTTGGGCTGCGCCCTCGTCCAGGTTCGGCGGTAGGCCCTGCGCCGAGGCGAGTCCGGGTGGCGCACAGAGGTCGGTCGGTGCCGGGGCGGCCGTGGACGTGTCGTCGTCCGACGAGCCACCACACGCCGCGAGCGTCAGCGCGAGCAGCGCGGTGATTGCGAGCGCGACGAGAATCCTGAGGCGTGATCGTGGCGCCCCGGTGGTTGGAGACATGACGAGAAGCGTAACGCCGCGACCTGGAGGCGCTTCGCGCTTGTGAGTGAGTTTCCGGCCGCTGGACCGGAAACTCGCGCGCGAGCGGCTTGCCGCCTATTGTTGTTTGTCATACAACAAACTGGAGGCGTGATGGCGACCCGCGGCAGCCGTGACGGCGGCAAGCAGACTCGCAGGACGCTGCTCGACGCCGCGACGACGCTGTTTCTCGCGCAGGGGTCGACAGTGTCGGTCGCACAGATCTGCGCCGCCGCCGACGCGTACCCGAACCAGGTGACGTACTACTTCGGGTCCAAGGAGTCGCTGTTCGTCGAGGCCGCGTGCGGCGCCGTGCTCCGGGCGGGCAGCGCCGCCGAGAAGGCCGCGGCCGACGCCGAGACCGTGCGCGAGTACACAGAGCGGCTCGTCGGGACGCTGCTCGGGACGTCGGCGCCCAGCGTCGAACTGTTCACCACCGCGATGCTCATGGCAGGCCGCCGCCCAGAGTTGCGCGAACGGATCACCGGCACCCTCCACACCCTGCACGAGCGCGGCGAGCAGGCGCTGTTGCGCACCCTCGTCCGCACGGGGTGGCGGCTGCGCACCGAGATCGACGTCGAAGCCAAGGCGTTCTGGTCCGCGGTCTTCGGCGTCGTGATCCAGAAATCCGCGACGGGCGAATCCTTCGGCTACTCGCTGGGCGACGCCGTCGCCGTCATCTTCGCGGGACTGCAGATCCCCGACGCCGTACTCGACACCGCACTCGACCCCGCCGGTCTCACCACCGGATGACCGAAAGGCACACCGTGACCGACACATTCGACACCGTGACCCGCCCCGCGCCGCATCGCACGCACGACGTCCTCAACCAGTCGGCGCCCCGCGTCGACGTCGACGAGTACGCGCTCAACCCCGTGCTGCGCGAGGCCGTCGAACGTCACGACGGCGCGTGGGGCCACGGCGAACTGAGCGAGATCGGTGCGCTCGTGGGCACCGCGCAGTTCCAGCACGACGCCGACCTCGCGAACGTCGTCACGCCCGAACTCCATGCGTTCGACCGGTGGGGGAATCGGATCGACGAGGTCGAGTACCACCCGGCGTATCACCGGATCATGGCCGCGGCGATCGGGCACGGGGCGCACACGCGGTCGTGGGCCGACCCACGTCCGGGGTCGAATGTCGTTCGCGCAGCGGCGTTCATGATGTTCGGTCAGGTCGAGGCCGGGCACGCGTGCCCGGTGTCCATGACGCACGCCGTGATTCCGTCGCTCGAACTGCAGCCGGACGTCGCCGCCCGGTGGGTGCCGCGCGCGCTCTCGCGCACGTACGAGCCCGACCTCGGCACACCGGACAAGCCGTCCGCGATCTTCGGCATGTCGATGACCGAGAAGCAGGGCGGCTCGGACGTCCGCGCGAACACGACGGTCGCGGTGCCGGCGGGACGTGGCGGGCCGGGGCAGGACTACCTGCTCACCGGCCACAAGTGGTTCTGCTCGGCGCCCATGTCCGACGCGTTCCTCGTCCTCGCGCAGGCGACAGGTGCTGCCGGTGAAGGACTTTCGTGCTTCCTGGTGCCGCGCGTGCTGCCCGACGGCACGCGCAACGTCTTCCGCATCCAGCGGCTCAAGGACAAGCTCGGCAACAAGTCGAACGCGTCGAGCGAGATCGAACTCGACGGCACCGTCGCGACGATGGTCGGCGAGCCCGGTCGCGGCGTGCGCACGATCATCGAGATGGTCGCGCGCACTCGCCTCGACTGCATCCTCGGCAGCGCGGCCGGGATGCGGCAGTCGATCGCCGAGGCCGTGTGGCACGCGCGTCATCGCAGCGCATTCGGCGGTGTCCTCGTCGACCAGCCCGCCATGACGGGTGTGCTCGCCGACCTCGCGCTCGAGTCCGAGGCCGCCACCGTCACAGCGATCCGGCTCGCCCGCGCCCACGACGAGGATGCGTCCGATCAGGACAAGGCGTTCCGGCGGCTCGCGACGGCCGTCGCGAAGTACTGGATCTGCAAGCGCGGCCCGCATCACGCGTACGAGGCGCTCGAATGCCTCGGCGGCAACGGCTACACCGAGGCGTTCCCGCTCGCGCGCCGCTACCGCGAGCAGCCCGTCATGGCCGTCTGGGAGGGCTCGGGCAACGTCATCGCGCTCGACGTCCTGCGCGCGATGGTCCGCGAGCCCGAGTCGGTCGCGGCGTTCGACGCCGAGGTGGACCTCGCGCGGGGCAGCAATGCGACGCTCGATGCCCACCTCGACGCCGTCCGCCGGTTGCTCGGCGAGGTCGCGACGCTGGACGCGGCGGGAGCCCAGGCACGGGCGCGGGTCGTCGTCGAGGCGATGGCGCTCGCGCTCGAGGCGTCCCTGCTCGTGCGCTACTCCCCCGCAGCCGTGTCCGACGCCTTCGTCGCGGCCCGTCTCGGCCCGGACCGCGGCGTCGAATACGGCGCCCTGCCCACCGGCCTGGACCTGGGCGCCGTCCTCGCCCGCGCCTGATCAGGCGCGTGCGTCGCGCCACGCGATGGCGTCGCGCAGTTCGGTGAGGTCGTACTCGGGCCCACCGGTGCCGACGGTGAACAGGGTGACGCCCTGATCGACGAGCGCCTGTGCGCCGTCGGCGCCGGGCCACGACGTCGAGTGCGCGATGGCGCTCGGGTCGCGGCCGGCATCGCGGCAGCGGTCGGCGAGAATCCCCTTCTTGCGTTCGTGCGTCTCGAGATCGCTGAAGCTGTGCCAGATGTCGCCGTACTGGGCGACGAGCGGCAGCGTCTTCTTCTCGCATCCACCTCCGATGAGGATCGGAATATGGCGGGTGGGGGCGGGATTCAGCTTCTCCAGCCGGGCGGTGATGCGCGGCAGGTACTCGCCGAGCAGATCCAGCCGCGAGCCTTTCGTCCCGAAGTCGTAGCCGTACTCGTCGTAGTCCTTCTCGAACCAGCCCGAACCGATGCCGAGGATCAGCCGCCCGCCGCTCATGTGATCGACGGTGCGTGCCATGTCGGCCAGCAGATCCGGGTTGCGGTAGCCGCCGCCCGTGACGAGCGCGCCGATCTCGACGTTCGACGTCTGCTCGGCCCATGCGCCGAGCATCGTCCAGCACTCGAAGTGGGCGCCGTCCGGATCGCCGTAGAGCGGATAGAAGTGATCCCAGTTGAAGACGACGTCCACGCCGAGATCCTCGGCGCGCAGGACGGCGTCGCGGATCAGGCCGTAGTCGGGGGCGTGCTGGGGCTGGAGCTGAACGCCGATGCGGATCGGGTCGGTCATGCCGTTCTCCTCGTACGCGGGTGCGGGTCCGCTCCATCGTGCGCCCGGCGCCGCCCCCGCCGCTACCGGGCCGGCGTGTCGGCAGTCTTGCGGTCGTGTAGCCAGCACGCGAACGCGATGGCCGCGGTGAAGGTGGTCGTTGCGATCAGCTGTCCCCGCGCGGCGGTGTCGAACAGCGCGAGGACGACGACGAGCCCGAGCAGCCCGAGCGCGACGTACGAGAGGTACGGGAACGCCCACATCCGCAGCGGCAGTTCGCGGCCCTCGCGCTCGTAGCGGCGGCGCAGGATCAGATGCGAGACCGTCACGAACGTCCAGAGCACGAGAATCGTCGATCCGACGGCGTTGAGCAGCAGCGGCAGAACGCGATCGGGAGCCAGGTAGTTCAGCGCGACCGTCACGAAGCCGAAGGTCACCGAGGCGAGGACGGCCGAGCCGGGTACGCCGTTTCGGGCGAGCTTCGCGAATCGGGCGGGCGCAGCGCCACGTTCGGCGAGCGAGAAGATCATGCGCGAACCGCTGAAGAGCATCGCGTTGAGCGACGACAGCAGCGCGATCACGATGACGATCGTCATCGCGGCGGCGGCACCCGGCACGTGCGCGGCGTCGAGCACCGCGACGAACGGTCCCGACGCGAGTCCCTCCGCCGTCCACGGCAGCACGGTGACCATGACGAACACCGAGCCGATGTAGAAGAACAGGATGCGCCACACGATCGACCGGACCGCCTTGCCGACGCTGCGGCTCGGGTCGCGCGACTCCGCGGCGGCGATCGCGACGACCTCGGTGCCGCCGAACGCGAACACGACGACGAGCAGGCCCGCCGCGATGCCGGTGAGACCGGTCGGCGCGAAGCCGCCGTGGGCCGTGAGATTCGACAGGCCGGGCGAGGTGAACGACGGGAACCAGCCCGCGATCATCGCGACACCGATCGCGAGGAACACGACGATCGCGACGATCTTCAGTGCGGCGAACCAGAATTCGAACTCGCCGAAGCGCGCGACGGCGGTGAGATTGACGAGCGTCAGCGCGCTCATGAACACCAGTGCCGCCGTCCACTGCGGGATCTCGGGGAAGGCGGCACTCGTGATCGCCGCTGCCGCAGTCGCTTCGGCGGCGATCACGATGACGACCTGGACCCAGTAGAGCCAGCCGATGGTCCGGCCCGCCGTGCGGCCGAGTGCCTTCTCGGCGTGCATCGAGAACGCGCCGCTGTCGGGATCGGCGGCGACCATCTCGCCCATCATCCGCATCACGAGGACGACGAGGAAGCCGGCGACGAGGAAGGACACGAGCACCGCGGGCCCCGCGACGCCGATTCCGGCGCCGGATCCGACGAACAGTCCCGCGCCGATCGCACCGCCGAGGCTCATCATGACGAGCTGGCGGGGTTTCATCGCCCGGCGCAGCTCCGGCGCGGTCGTCGTCTGCTCGGTGCTCGCCGTCGTGCTCATCGGTCGCCCGCCAGCGGCGCGAGAGCGATACCGAACGCGGTCTCCGCGACACCCGTGGCGAGCGGTGCCACGGCGTGGGTCCGCTCGAGCGCTTCGCGAATGGTGCGCGAAACATCCGCGAACACAGCATGATCGCTCGCGGCGGCGTCACCGCCCATGAGTGCGGCGAAGGCGCGCGCCATGCCGCAGTTCGCGATGAAGTCCGGGACGACGGTGACGCACTTGTCGGCGTACTCGTAGGTCGGACCGTAGAAGATCTCGTCGTCGGCGAACGGCACGTTCGCGCCGCACGCGATCACCTCGAGACCGCCGTCCACGAGCAGATCGAGGTGCTCGCGGGTCACGAGGCGCGACGCCGCGCACGGCAGGAAGACGTCGGCGCCGATGCTCAGGGCCGCGGCCGTCGCAGTGGGGCCGGACGCGATCGCGTCGTCGGCGCGAAGTGCGTTGCCGTCCTTGGTGAGCAGCAGCTCGCGGACGCGCTCGAAGGGAAGCCCCTTCGGTGCGAGCAGCGTCCGGTCGCGGTCGAGGATCGCGACGATCTCGGCACCCGCGCGGGCGAGGTAGTACGCCGCGGATGCGCCGACGTTGCCCCAGCCCTGGATCACGACGCGCTTGCCCGTGAGATCGCCCGCGCCGTACACGTCGTAGGCGTGGCGCACCGACTCGGCTACTCCCCAGCCGGTGACGAGATCCGAAACAGTGTGGGGTGACGCAGGATTCGGAGCAAGGTCCGGATGGGTCACGGGGCGGGCGATGCCGCTGCGCAACCGGTCGATGCGGTCGCCGTGGCCGTCCGCGCCGAAGTGCCCGTTCACGACGCCGTGCTGCGGGTGGCCGATGCCGAGCGCCTCGAGCGCCGGGACGACGTCGGCGCGCTCGTCGATGTTCAGGTCGCCGCCCGTGCCGTAGTAGGTCCGCAGCAGCGGTGCGACGGCGGCGAACCAGCGGCGCAGCACGCCGTCGCGGCGCGGATCGCGGGGATCGAAGTCGATGCCGGACTTCGCACCGCCGATGGGCGGGCCCGACACCGTGAACTTGATCTCCATCGTCTTCGCGAGCGACTCGACCTCGCGACGATCGAGACCGGCGCGCATCCGGGTGCCGCCGCCCGCGGCACCGCCACGCAGCGAGTTGACGACGGTCCAGCCGCGCGCCTCGGTCTCGCTGTCGTGCCACTCGAAGACGATCTCGGGCGCGGATTCCTCGAACTTCTGCAGCAGGTGTCTCATGGCTTCTTCCGGGGAGCAGGTTCCCGGCCGGACCGCCGGGCTGTTACCTGGCTCACTGTGAGCTGCACCACGAATGCGTCGCAAGCGGCGGCATCGGACCTGGTCGCCGCGCTCAGCGTCGCGACGGCGGGGGAGACACCTGCTGTACTCCCTGCACAGCTTCCGGTCGGTACGCCGGTGCCTTGGACGTCTGTGGGCGTTCGAGGGTGTGCAGAAGCGGCAGTGTCCGGAACGGAACGATCACCGACAGCACCATGACGCTGGTCGACCGCGCGACGTGCGCGCACGTGCTGACGCGGATGAGCGTCTCCTGCAGATCGAGGTGAGAACGCGCCGCGACCCGGCACAGCACGTCGCCGGAACCGGTCGTGGTGAACGCCTCGAGGATGCCCGGGATCGCGGTGAGCTCGCGGGTGACGGCGTCGAGCGCGCCCTGTGACGTCTCGAGCGTCACGAACGCCTGGACGCCGAAACCCGCGGCATCGAGCCCGATGTGCGGCGCGTGGCTCGCGATCACGCCGCCTTCCTCGAGCTTGCGCAGGTGCGCCTGGACCGTTCCCCGGGCGACGCGCAACCGGCGCGACAGTTCGAGTGCTCCGGCACGCGGGTCCGAGTGGAGGGCGTCGAGCAGCGCGAAATCGAGGTCGTCGAGCGTCACCGCGTCGGGCATCTGGTCACCGTCTCCTCACGGGTCGTACGCGAATCTGCTGTGCAGTCTGTCCAGCGTCCGAGCGGTTACGCAGTGCCAGGTGGGCAGTGGGGTCATCGCTTCGGACGTCGATTGCACAGCGTCGCGCGGTCGGGTTTCGTGAGTGACGTACGTTACACCCCGAGTGGAGAACAGGACCGCGCGATGACGATTCACGAGACCCTCACCGACGAAGAGCGGCTCGCCGACCTCGACCTCGACCAGCTGCATCGTCTCGTCGGGCTCGTCGAGTACGACGCCGCGCGCGACCCCTTCCCCGTCTCCGGCTGGGACGCGATCGTGTGGGCCGTCGGCAACGCGACGCAGTCGGCCCACTACTTCCAGTCGGTGTGGGGGATGAACCTCGTCGCCTACTCGGGGCCGACGACCGGCAACCGCGATCACCACTCGTACGTCCTCTCGAGCGGCGGCGTGCGGTTCGTGCTCCAGGGCGCGGTCGATCCCGACAGCGCGATCGCGGAGCACCACCGCCGGCACGGCGACGGCGTCACCGACATAGCGCTCGCAGTCCCCGACGTCGATCGGGCGATCGCTCACGCCCGCGCCCAGGGCGCGCGAGTGATCAGCGAACCGCACGACGTCACCGACGAGCACGGCACGGTGCGGCTCGCGGCGATCGCGACCTACGGCGACACGCGGCACACCCTCGTCGACCGCTCCCGCTACACCGGCCCGTATCTGCCCGGCTACGTGGCGAAGGCATCGACCTTCGTGCCGCGCGAGGGCGCACCGAAGCGGATCTTCCAGGCCCTCGACCACGTCGTCGGCAACGTCGAACTCGGCCACATGGACGAGTGGGTCGACTTCTACCGGCGCGTCATGGGATTCACGAACATGGCGGAGTTCGTGGGCGACGACATCGCGACCGACTACTCGGCCCTCATGAGCAAGGTCGTCTCGAACGGAAACCACCGCGTGAAGTTCCCGCTCAACGAGCCGGCCCTCGCGAAGAAGCGCTCGCAGATCGACGAGTACCTCGACTTCTACCGTGGCCCGGGCGCACAGCATCTCGCGCTCGCGACGGGTGACATCCTGCGTGCCGTCGACGTGCTGCGCGCCGAGGGCGTCGAGTTCCTCGCGACTCCCGCCGCGTACTACGAGGATCCGGAGCTGCGGGCGCGCATCGGCGAGGTGCGTGTCCCGATCGAGGAGCTGCAGAGCCGCGGCATCCTCGTCGACCGCGACGAGGACGGCTACCTCCTGCAGATCTTCACCAAGCCGATCGTCGACCGGCCGACGGTCTTCTTCGAACTGATCGAGCGGCACGGGTCGCTCGGCTTCGGGAAGGGGAACTTCAAGGCCCTCTTCGAGGCGATCGAGCGCGAGCAGGAAGCGCGCGGCAACTTCTGAATCGTCCCTGTACGGGGGATCGTGTTGCCGCACAGCAACTCCTCGGCGATCGATCGTTCGGGTCCGCAGAATTATCTGTTGTGCGCGCGGCAGATTTTCTTGTTACGGTCTGCGTGTCAAAACTTCACGGACCACGTGAACATTATTGGACCCACCGCTTCATGTCGGTATGCGTCGCGCCGTCGTCGCCACTCGACGTCGTCGTGGTGCCGCTACAACTTCGAGGAGTACTTCGATGATCGTTCTCGGAATCATCCTGCTCGTGCTCGGCTTCCTGCTGAACGTCCCGATCCTCTGGACGCTCGGCATCATCGCGCTGGTCGCGGGGCTCGTCCTCACGCTGCTGGGTATGGCCGGGCGCGCCGTGGGCGGCCGCAAGACCTGGTATTGATCGACCCGCTCGTCACGCTCGGCCGCACGTCGGCCGAAACGCGAGGCCCCGGAGCACCTGTGCTCCGGAGCCTCGCGCCGCGTCACCCGACCCGGACGCCGTTCTCCGCGTACATCGCCCGTAGTACGAAACCCGCTTCGTGTCCGATGATCTCGGCGACGAGCTCGAGCACGATCGCCGTGAATCCCGGCCCGTGCGCCTCGCCGGCATCCGGTGCGGGATCGAGATGGTGCGCGAGCTCGTGCAGCACGACGAGTTCGCGCATCGCCCATGCGGTGCCCCCGCTGTAGCCGGGCACCGCGATCACCCCGCCGTCGCGCTCGTAGTGCGCGGCGGCAGCGCCCTTCCTCGCGCGTACCCGCACCGGATCGGACGCGCGCGGCCACCGGGCTCGGATCCACCGCAGCCCGAGCACGGCGTCGGCGTACGCCTGGACCGAGTCGATCGACCCGAAGCGCCGCTCGATCGGCAGCGTCAGCGTCGAGCCCAGCATCTCGACCGTGCGCATCCCTCGCTGATCCGCGCGATCGAACATCGTGCGGACGAGTTCTTCGGCGTCGTAGACGAGCGAACGCTGCCGGTCACGGACGCGCGTCATGGCGCCTGCGTGCCGCCGCGCAACTGTGGGCGGGCGCCGGGAAGCTCCTCGGCTGTGCCGAGCCGGGCGTTGCGTCCGGCCCGGTCGCCTGCCCGCCGTGCGTGCGACGAATGACCGGCGCTCGCGCGGGTGGCGCGCCAGGAACCGCGGGCGTCGGAGTTCTCGCGATAGTAGTCGCGCAGCTCGAGGTCCTTGTCGCGCAGCGCCAGAGCGGTCTCCTGTGACGTCTCCGGAGCGGACGTCGCCTCCTCGCGCGCCTGCGTGCGCGCTTCGTCGAGCCGCTGCCCGATGCGCGCGGCGAAGGCCGTCTGGAAGTTCAGCCGTGCCGTGACGGCCGCGACGGGACGATGCTCGATCCGCAGCGTCCGCCCCGCGCGATCGACGATGCGGCGCGCCGTCGTCTCCTCCCGGTAGCGGCCGGACTTCACGTACACGTCGGACGCGCGCACCATCTGCACGAGCAGGCTCGTGTACAGCTGCTCGCACACGTCGAGGTCGGCGGCGAAGCCGTACGCGAAGATCGTCGTCGACGTGTGCGTGATGTCGCACTGCACGTCGTTCGCCGCGGCGATCGCGACGAACAGATGCGCGTACGTGCGCAGGCCCTTCTTGCCGGCCTCCCCGATTCGGATGACGCGCTGCGTGGGCGTCGGCCGCGCCTCGCGCCCACGAGTGTGCGACCGGGCCACCGCGAGATCGATGGACGAGGCCGTCGCGAGCCGCTGCGCGGCGGCCATGAAGGCCTCCGCCTCGTGCGCGTTGTCGGTGGACTCCGCCTGCCTGAGCAGGCCACCGATGCGGGTGAGCAGCTTGTCCGAATCCACGCCCGCGAGGGTACGCGCCACGTCCGACACGTCCCCGGCCACGGACTTCTCGCATCCGCACAACACACCCACCTGTTCGGATATCGTTCGCCGGAGCGTCACCCGCGTGCCGGTTGTCCGTACAACTGGGAGCGCCACAGTGATGGCCATGACGCAGCAGCGCTACCGGCAGATCGCCGACCAGCTCGAACAGGAGATCGCGCTGATGTCGCCGGGCGACCGGCTTCCCGGCGAACACGAGATCGCGACCCGATTCGGTGTCGGCCGGGCGGCCGCGAGAGCGGCGGTCCAGGAACTCGAACGTAAACAACTCGTGCGCCGCATCCGCGGGGCCGGGACGTTCGTCGGGCGCCGGATCGACTACCTCATCTCCCGCGACCGCCGCCCGTCGTGGCACCGCACCGTGACCGAGGCGGGTGCGACGGCGCGGTCGGTCGTGCTCGGTCACGCCGCCGTGCCCGTCGACGGCGAGATCGCGTCGTTCCTCGCGTTGCCGGAGGGGACCCTCGTCCACCGCATGGAGCGGCAGAGCTACATCGACGAGCTCGTGTCGGGCTACTCGGTGGAGTGGGTGGTCCTCGACGCCGTCCCGCATCTCGCGGACGGTATGCGCGTCGAGGAGTCGCTCGACGAGGTGCTGCGTCAGATGGGTTCGGTGCGCTCGGAGCGGTCGTGGTGCCGCACGGCGTCCGACGTTCCCCCCGCCGACATCGCCGAGCGGCTGCAGCTCGTCACCGCCGCGGCCGTCTGGGTGGTCGAGAGCCTCAACTGCGACAGCGAGAGCCGCCGTCCGCTCACCTACAGCAAGGCCTGGATGCGTGGCGACGCCGTGCGCGTCGTCATGGAGATCGGCGATCGCCCCGCGTCCACCCCCGACCCCGCTCGCGACAGAGCTACCACGAACGTGAAAGAGGTTGCCCACTCATGACATCCGAAGTCCTCTCGCGTGAGCGGATCACCGAACTGCTCGCCGCGGCGACCGAGGACGAACTCGTCGCGCTCGCGGACGAGTGTCTGTCCGACGGAGCCGAGTTCACCGTCCTGACCGCCCCCGAGGTCGGCTCGATCGCCGCACGGGTGCGCGAACCGATCTGCCACGACCACTTCTTCCTCGGCGACGTGCTCGCGTGCCGCGCCGAGGTGACGCTGGCCGGAGTCCGCGGCTGGGCGATGCGGCTCGGCGACGAGAAGGCCGCGACCCTCGCCGCCGCGATCTGCGATGCCGAGGTCCAGGGCGGCCGCGGCGCCGAGCCGAGCATCCGTGAGCTGTGCGAGCGCGTCGCACAGCGGCTCGCCGCGTCCGAGCGGGCCGAATGGGCCCAGCTCGAACCCACCGTCGTTCGATTCGAGGAGCTATGACGACAACTCTCGCCGCACTGGGATCGGGACTCGAACCCACTGTCGCGCAACAGGTGTACCGCGCCGTCCTCGACGCGTTCTCGCGTCCGGGCCTGGAGGTCGCACTTCCGGCCGCGGAGCATCCCGCGGCGTTGCTGCCGGTCCTCGCGCTCGCCGACCTCGAGACGCCGATCCATCTCGTCGACGACTCCGGTACGTGGCGCGACATCGTCGCCGTCGCGACGGGTGCACCCGAGATCGATCCCGGCGGAGCACGTTTCGTCACGACGCTCGTACCGCTGATCCCCGAACTCGTCGCCGAGTCGGCTCCCGGCAGTGCCGGCGCACCGGAGAAGGGCGCGACGCTGATCGCGCTCGTCCCGTCGCTCACCGGCGGCACTCCGCTGACGCTCACCGGTCCGGGGGTGAACGGAACGGTCGACATCGCACCAGACGTCGACCCCGACGTCTGGCAGGCCCGCGAGCAGGCGGCGACCTTCCCCGCCGGCATCGACCTGCTGCTCGTCACCGACAGCGGAACCGCGATCGGGATTCCGCGCACCACGCGCGTCGCCCGAAAGGAGCAGTGACATGGGATATTCCGGAGCACGTTGCGGACTGGACGCGATCCTCGCCGCCGAGGCGCTCGTCCGTGGCGCCCGCGACAGCGACCCCGCCCCCGCCGTCACGACGCAGCAGATCACGGGCCGGATGCGCCTCGCGGTCGACCGCGTCATGGGCGAGGGGAGCCTCTACCACGAGCCGACCGCAGCCGATGCGCTGCGCCAGGCCGAGGGCGACGTCATCGAGGCGACGCACCTCGTGCGCGCCCACCAGTCGACGTTGCCGCGACTCGCGGTGAGCGACCCGATCGACCCCGACGAGCTCGTCGTCCTGCGCCGCGTCGTGCCCGCGCACCGCACGCCCGACGGCCCGCAGCTGCTCGGCCGCACGTCCGACTACACGGGCCGCATGCTGGACCGCGCCGGCGCGGCGGTCACGCCGCCCCCGCTCGGCGAAGCGCGCGAACGTGAAGTGTCGGAACGGCATCCGCGCCGCTTCTCCGACATGCTGCGCGAGATGGACCTGCTCGTCGAGAATCGGCCCGCGCCCTCCGAGCCGCAGCGCGAGCCGTTCGACCTCGCCCGCCATCCCGCCCGCCCGCCGGCCCCGCGGTCGGCCGTGCTCGCGAGCATGGCGCGCGCCGAGACCGGCGCCCTCATCGGGACGTGGTACCGCTCGATCCGCGGTACCGACGGCAACATCCACGAGGTCACCCTCGGTGAGGTCCGTCACGGCCGAGTCCCGTTGCGGGTCGGTCATCCTCACACCGGAGTGGCCGTGCAGCTCGGCACCGTCAGGGTCACCGAGTGCGAGGCGATCGAGGACCTCGACGGGCCCGACGAAGAGCGCGACCGCTTCGACGTCGGCTACGGGCTGTGCTTCGGCCACAACGAGCGCAAGGCGATCGCGATGGCGAACCTCGACATCGCGTGCCGCCGATTCGGCGACCGCGACGGGCTCGAGCAGGTGCTGCTGCTCACGACCGACGGCCTCGACTCGTGTGGCTTCCTCGAACACCTCAAGCTTCCGCACTACGTCACCTTCCGCTCGATGATCGACCGCAAGCGCGCGGTCCGCAGCGAGGGCCCGGACGCCGTGCGTGTCGCCGAATCCCTCGGAAGGACCTGCTGATGACCGCCGTGCTCGAAAGCCGTACCGTCGCCGGACTCGTCGACGCGCTCGAGGGCCCCGAGCGGGGAATCCTCGACGAGGGTTCCAAGCGGGAGATCCGTCGCGCGAGCCTCACGGCCGTGTGCGTTCCGGGCTACCAGGTGCCGTTCGGTTCCCGCGAGATGCCGGTCGCCCGTGGCTGGGGTTCGGGTGGCCTGCAGGTCACTCTGGGTCTGCTCGGCGACGAGGACGTCGTCAAGGTCATCGATCAGGGTGACGACGACGGCGTCAACGCCACCAACCTGCGCCGGCTCATCGTCGAGAGCGAGCGGTGCGAGGAGACGCAGGACACTCGCGAGTGCTCCGTCGTGCAGAGCCGCCACCGCATCCCGGAGCAGCCGCTGCGCGAGGGGCAGACCCTCGTGCTCCAGGTTCCCGTCGCGGAACCGCTTCGGGGCGTGGAGAAGTCGGTGAGCGAGTGTGCGCGCATGCACGCCGAGGCCGACTACTCGATGATGTGGGTGAGCCTCTACGAGGATCTCGTGCGCAACGGCGTCATCACCAAGACGACGGGGTACCCCGTGCTGGTCGACGACCGCTACGTCATGGTCACGACGCCCATTCCGCGCTGGGACGTTCCGCGACTGAACGATTCGCCGCACCTGACACTCTTCGGCGCCGGTCGCGAGAAGCGAATCTTCGCGGTCCCGCCCTACACCGACGTCGAGCCGCTCACGTTCGACGACGTGCGGTACGAGGTCGAGGGGTCGGAGCAGCAGCGCTGTGTGCGGTGCGGGTCGAGCGACACCTTCCTCGTCGAGTCCACGGGCGGCGAGTTCGCGTGCAGCGACATCGAATGGTGCACCCGCGTGCGTGACGAGGACGTCGACGCGCGACTGCACACCGACAACGCTCCGCTGCGTTTCCTGCCCGATCCGTCGGCGCGCGTGCGCGGCGGGGTGTTCACCGGTGCGCGCCGTGAGCCCGAGGTACGGCCCGTGCCGCAGACTGCGGACGGCTGGACGCTCGCGGCGCGCGGCGTCGGCAAGGTCCACGGACCGGGCGGCGCGGAGGCCGTACCGGGGACGGGGCCCGACGCGGGTACCGCGATCAGCCCGCTGACCGGCGCCGTCGTCGCTGCATGGGACGTCGACTTCGACGTCGCGCTCGGTGAGGCGCTCGGCGTCATCGGCGAATCCGGCTCGGGCAAGTCGACGGTGCTGCGCTGCCTCGTCGGCGACGAGCGGGCGACAGCGGGCTCGATGTACCTCGCGGGTGTCGACGGCGGAACGCGGAACATCTTCGAGTTCGACGACGCCGAGCGCCGCGCGCTGCGCATCGACACCCTCGGCCTCGTCCACCAGAACCCCGTCGACGGACTCACCATGACGGTCTCCGCGGGCGGCAACATCGCCGAGCGGCTGACCGCGGCCGGGTGGCGCAACTATCACGAGATCCGTGACCGCGCAGCATGGTTGCTCGAACAGGTCGAGGTCCCGCTCGACCGCATGGACGATCCCGTGCAGACCTTCTCGGGCGGGATGCGGCAGCGCGTGCAGATCGCGAAGGCCCTCGCGACGGACCCGGGCGTGCTGCTGCTCGACGAGCCGACGACGGGCCTCGACGCGTCCGTCGCCGCCGGCGTGCTCGATCTGCTGCGCACGCTGCTCGCCGAACGCGACACGGCCGCAGTCGTCGTCAGCCACGACTTCTCGGTCATCGAGGCGCTCACCGATCGCACGATCGTCATGAACGTCGGCCGCGTCGTCGAGGCCGGTCTCACCGATCAGCTGTTCCAGGATCCGCATCACCCCTACACGCAGCGGCTCGTGGCCGCTGCCCGCCGATGACGGCAGGAGCGAACATGACCACCGTTCTGTCCGTGCGTGAGCTCCGCAAGAGCTTCACGCTCCACACGATCGACGGACGCACGACGACGTCGCTGCGGGGCATCGATCTCGATGTCACCGCGGGCGAGCACGTCGCGCTCGCCGGACCCTCGGGCGCCGGCAAGTCGAGCCTGCTGCGCTGCATCCACCGCAGCTACCTGCCGGATTCGGGGACCGTCACGCTCACGACGGAGCACGGCCCGGTCGAGCTGACGAGCCTGCCGGACCGCGAGATGGCGCGAGTGCGCGGCCGCGAACTCGGGTACGTCTCGCAGTTCCTCACCGCGCCCCCGCGGACGGGGCCGTGGGAGGTCGTCGCGGCCGCGGGACGCCGCCGGGGGATGTCGCGTGCCGACGCCCGGGACGCCGCGGCCGAGTCGCTGCGGCGCCTCTCGCTCGACGAGGCGCTGTGGGACGTCGACTGCGGCGTCCTGTCCGGTGGCGAGCGGCAGCGCGTGAACATCGCTGCGGGAACGGTCAATCCGCCCCGCCTGCTGCTGCTCGACGAGCCCGTCTCGGCGCTCGATCCGGTCAACCGCGAGCGGGCACTCGAACTCATCGCGTCGTTGTCGGCGTCCGGCGTCGCCGTCCTCGCGGTCTTCCACGACCTCGAGGCCATGCACCGGCTCGCGTCGCGGGTACTGCGGTTCTCCGACGGCGTCATCGCCCACGAGGGCACTCCCGCCGAGGTGCTGGGGGTGGCGGCATGACCGCACCCACCACGGCGCAGGCCGGTTCGGTGCGCAGCGGCTGGGCGCTCGACTGCCCGCCCGACGACTACGTGCTCGGCGGGGTCCGGGCGATCACCCCCGACGGCATCCTCGACGGTGCCCGAGTCGTGGTGCGCGGCGGCAGGATCGCCGCCGTCGACACCGGCAGGGGAGCAGTGGACGTCGACGGTGGCGGTGCGTACTGCCTGCCCGGGCTCGTCGACGTGCACTCCGACGGCCTCGAGAAGGAGCGCATGCCTCGTCCCGGCGCGGAGCTGCCGTGGGAGTTCGCGGTCATGTCCTTCGAGGGCAAGCTGCGGGCGGCGGGCATCACGACGGTCTTCCACGGCGCGTCGTTCTCCGACCGCGAGACGGCGACGACGGGGCGCAGCGTGCATGCGGCGCTCGAACTGTGCGAGGCCGTCGAGAACTGGAGTGAGCGCCCGGAGACGGTGCGCCTCGTCGATCACCGGATTCTGCACCGGCTCGACGTGCGTTCGCGGTCGGGGCTCGACGCACTCGAGGGGCACATGACCGCCCGGATCGACGCCGGCGTCTTCACTTCCCGGACGCCCGCCGTGATCTCGCACGAGGATCACACGCCCGGCATCGGGCAGTACGCCGACCGCGCGTTCTACGAGCGCTACGTGGCCGGGCTGCGGGGCATCAGCGCCGAGCAGGCGCGCGAGGTCGTCGACGAGGTCGCCCGCACGCGTGAGGGGAACATCGGCATCCGCGACGAGGCGATGGACTGGCTCGCTCAGCACTCGGGCACCGGCATCGCGCGGGTCTTCGGCCACGATCCCGAATCCGCCGTCGAGATCGCCGATCTCGCACGTCGCGGCGGCGGTGTCGCCGAGTTCCCGACGACGCTCGAGGCCGCGCGCGAGGCGCGGGCGCGCGGAATGTCCGTCGTCATGGGCGGGCCCAACGTGCTGCGTGGCGGTTCGCACTCGGGCAATGTGTCGGCCGGTGAGCTGGCCGCAGAGGGGCTCGTGACGGCGCTCGCGTCCGACTATCTGCCGTCGTCGCTGCTCGGTGCCGTGTTCACGCTGGCGAGATCCGAGGTGCTGCCGCTGCACCGTGCCGTCTCGCTCGTGACGGCGGGCGCGGCCGAGGCCGTCGGGCTGCACGATCGCGGTGCGCTCGCGGAAGGGCAGCGAGCCGATCTCGTGCTCGTCTCGCCGCGCCACGACAGCCCCGTCGTCCGCGCCGTCCTGCGCGCAGCCGACACCCGATAGTCCCGGGCGGTCCCGAACGTGCACCGGGCACGTTCGGGACCGCCTGCTGCCGCCGCACAACACCGTCCTGTCGCCGTAAGCCGTTCGCCCGGAGTTCACGTCGGGTTGACCGACGATTCGTCCGGACTCGGCAGTCTCATCCGCGACACGACAGTCGAGAACCGCCTTCTCCGAGAACGAGGACGACCATGTTCAGCTCTTCGAATTCGATCCGCGCGCGCCGCGTCGCGGGTACCGCAGCACTCGGCTTCGCGGCTGTGCTCGGCCTCGCCGCGTGCGGGTCGAGCGCCGCCGACGACGCAGCCGGCTCGGGCAACCCCGACACGCTCGTCTTCGCCTCCATCCCGTCGGAGGAGTCGCAGAGCCTCCAGCAGGAGTACAAGCTGGTCACGGACGTGATCGAGAAGGAGACCGGGAAGACGGTCGAGTTCCTCAACGCCTCCGACTACGCGGCCGTCATCGAGGCGCAGCGTGCCGGCAAGGTGCAGATCGCCGCATACGGGCCGTTCTCGTACGTCACCGCGAAGGACTCCGGCGTGGGCACGATCGCCGCCGCGGCGGCCGTCGACGAAGAGGGCACCGACCCCGGCTACCAGTCCTACGCGATCGTCAACCCCGACTCGGGCATCACGAGCCTCGCCGACATGCGCGGCAAGACGATCTGTTTCGTCGATCCCACGTCGACGTCCGGCTACCTCTACCCGTCGGCCGGTCTCCTCGAGGCCGGTATCGATCCCGCGAAGGACATCACTCCGGTCTTCGCGGGCGGCCACGACGCGTCGGCTCTCGCAGTGGCGAGCGGCCAGTGCGACGGCGGCTTCGCGTACGACACGATGGTCGACGTCGCGCTGCCCTCGAAGGGCGAGCTCGCCCCCGGTGCCGTGAACGTCATCTGGAAGTCGGAGGAGATCGCCGGCAGCCCGATCACCGTCAGCGACGACCTCGATCCCGCGCTGCGCGACCAGATCGTCGAGATCCTGCAGACGAAGATCACCGTCCCCCAGCTCATCGCGGGTGGCTACTGCACGAGCGCCGACGACTGCACGCTGCCCGAGGACAAGAAGTTCGGTTACGTGCCCGTCGACGACGCATCCTTCGACGGCGTCCGCAAGGTCTGCGAGACCACGAAGGCCGAGGCGTGCCAGTGACGGCGCCGCGCAGCGACCGCACGGGCGCCCCGCCGACCCCGAGCATCCGGCTCGCGGGAGTCGACAAGATCTTCGACCGCACCCATGCGCTCGCCGACGTGAGCATGGACGTCTTCCCGGGCGAGGTCGTCGCGCTGCTGGGATTGTCGGGCTCGGGCAAGTCGACGCTCTTGCGGCTGCTCGACGGGCTGCATCTGCCGACGTCCGGTGTCGTCGAGGTGCTCGGCGTCGACGTCACGTCGGCGCGCGGGCGCGAACTGCGCGCGCTGCGTCGCGACGTCGGATTCGTCTTCCAGCAGTTCCATCTGGTGCCCTCGATGTCGGCGCTCGAGAACGTCTGCACGGGTGCGCTCGGGTCGCTGCGCGGACCGCGATTCGGGCTCGCGACGTATCCGCGTGCCGTCCGGCTGCGGGCGATGGAGCAGCTCGATCGAGTGGGTCTGGCGGACAAGGCGTTCGAGCGTGCCGACACCCTCTCGGGTGGACAGCAGCAACGCGTCGCCGTGGCACGTGCCCTCGTGCAGCAGCCGCGCATCCTGCTCGCCGACGAGCCCGTCGCATCGCTCGATCCCGAATCGTCCGCTCAGGTCATGGATCTCATCACGCGGATCGCGCGCGAGGACGACCTGACGGTGGTGTGCAGCCTGCATCAGGTGGAGCTCGCGCTGTCGTTCGGGCACCGCCTCGTCGGGCTGCGGTCGGGCCGGGTCGTCCTCGACAAGCCGGTTCCGAGCATCGATCGCGCCGACGCCATGCAGATCTACTCCTCGGTGGCGGCGCCCGCGGCCCCCGAACTGGTCTGACACATGGCAGTTCTCACCCCGCAGCGGCGGCCGGAGCCCCCCGTGCGCACCGTGCCGCCGCCGCGTCCCGCCGCGATCCGTGTCGCGCTCGTCCTCGTGGCGTTCCTCGTCGCCGGGATCTGGTCGATCGTCGACCTGCGCATCAACCTCGCGTCGATGGCCGACAGCGCGCGCAACGCGTCGGACTTCCTGTCGCGGGTGTTCCCGCTCGACTTCCCGCCCGTCGGCGAGATCGTGGCGATGACGGCGCTGACGCTCGCGATCGTGCTGCTCGCCACCGTCCTCTCGGTGGTGCTCAGCACGCCCATCGCGCTGCTCGCCGCGCGCAACACGACACCGGGCAGCCCCGCCCGCTGGGGTGCACGGGCGCTCATCGTCATCGCCCGAGCCATCCCCGAACTCGTTCTCGCCGTGGTGTTCCTGCGCATGTTCGGGCTGGGCGCCCTCGCCGGCATCCTCGCGCTCGGCATCCACTCCGTCGGCATGATCGGCAAGATGTACGCCGATGCGATCGAGGACACCGACGAGGGGCCGCGCGACGCGCTGCGCGCCGCGGGCGGAACGTGGTGGCAGCAGATCAGCGGAGCCGTGCTGCCGCAGGCGATGCCGGCCTTCGTCGCGACGGCGCTGCACCGGTTCGACATCAATCTCCGTGCGTCGGTCATTCTCGGGTACGTCGGTGTCGCCGGTATCGGTATGGAACTGGCCGGTTCGCTGCGGACGCTGAACTATCAGCGCGGCATGGCACTCGCGCTGTTCGTCGTCGTGCTGTGCATTCTCGTCGAACTCGTGTCGGGCGCGATCCGGTCGAGTCTGCTCGGACGCCGCCGCACCCTGTTCGCGTGGGTCCGCGCGGCGCGGCCCGCACCGTCGCCGCGGCTGCGCAGCGGCTGCTACCGGGTGAGCCCGCCCTGGACGCCGGCGCGCATCCGTACGACCACCTTCGTCGCAGGTTTCCTGGTGGTGCTCGCCGCCGCGTTCGTCTACGCCCGCATCGACTTCACGCGGGTGGCGGACGGCATCGTGTCGTCCCCGGACACGCTCGCGCTGTTCTTCCCGCCCGGAACGGGCGGGATCTGGGGCGAGCTCGTCCGGGAACTGATCGTGACGGTCCAGATCGCGCTCGCCGCAACAGTGCTCGGCGCGATCCTCGCACTTCCCGTCGGAGCGCTCGCGGCGCGCAACGTCTCGCCGTCGCCCGCGATCGCCACGGCGTGCCGGGTGTTCATCGTCTGTGTGCGCGGTCTCCCCGAACTCATCGTCGCGATCCTCTTCATCGTCATCACCGGGCTCGGTGCCACGGCGGGTGCGTTTGCTCTCGCGATCGGCGTCATCGGCCTGCTGGGCAAGCTCGTCGCCGATTCGCTCGAGGAGACCGACGTCCGGGTGCAGGACGCCGTCCGTGCGTCGGGGGCGTCGCGGCTCCAGGTGTTCGTGGCCGCGACGATGCGCCAGGCCGCGCCCGCCGTCGTCGCGCACCTCTTCTATCAGCTCGACGTCAACATTCGTGCCGCGACGCTGCTCGGCGTCGTGGGAGCGGGCGGCATCGGCTTCTACCTCATGAACGCCGCGCGGGTACTGCAGTTCGACGTCGTGACGACGATCGTGCTCATGGTCTTCGCGGTCGTGATGATGCTCGAGGCGATCGCCCTCTGGATCCGCAAGTCGTTCGTCTGAAAGGAATCTCGTGACTCCCCCGGTTGCCTCCGCGCTCGTGTCCGCGCATCCTGCCCTCACCGCGGCGTCCGACGCGGCGCTCGCCGCCTATCGTGACGCCGTCTCCCGCTACACGCGCGAGCAACTCCGGGCGGTCGAGATGGTGGGTGCGGACGGCACCGACACGATGTTCGTCGACGTCGTCGTGGAGGACGCCGTCATCTCCGCGGCGACGAAGGCCGGCGTCAACGTCCTCACGGAGGAGAGGGGATTCGTCGACATCGGTTCGGCGGTCACGCTCGTCGTCGATCCCGTCGACGGATCGGCGAACGCTGCTGCAGGCGTGCCACTCTCGTGCTTCAGCGCGACCGTCGCGGTCGACGGCGAGTTCACCGAGTCGATCACCACCTGGCTGCACACCGGCCTGGTCTGGTGGGCGTCGCGGACGGAGTCGACGTTCCGGACGAGCGGATGCACCGACCTCGCATCCGCCGCGGTGTCGGTCTTGCGGCCCCACGAACGCAACTGGGATGCGTGGAGCCGCGTCGCGCGCGAGGCGAAGCGCATCAGGATTCTGAGCTGCAGCACGCTCGACGCCGCATTCGTGGCGACGGGCGCGGTCGATGCGTTCCTCGACGCCGGCAGCGACACGCATCGCCTCATGGACATCGCGGCTGCCGTCGTGCTCGTCGGTGCGTCCGGGGGTGTCGTCGTCGATGCGTACGACAGGCCCATCGAGTTCGACACGGACCTCACCAGGCGGTGGAGCGGAATCGTCGCCGCTACACCGGAACTCGCTGCCTCGTTGCAGGAGAAGGTAGCAGGCTGATCTGCTCGGTCGCGTACCGCCCGGATGCGTTCCGGGCGGCACGCGCGCGTGTGCCTGGCGCCGTTGCCAGGCTGCGGCCCGAGACGGCCGCCGGCTCAGGCGCTGAGATGGATGACGGGTGACCAGTAGATGATCACGTCCTCCAGCACGATCGGGAACTGGATCCCGAGCCACTGCGAGAGTGCGTCCCACAGCATGTGTCGCTCCTCAGTAGATGTAGATCGGGGCGTACTGGAAGACGAAGTCACCGAAGGTGACGAGGCTTCCGAACGAGAACAGGTGATTGAACAGCTCGAGGCTGATGACCTCCATGGCGATCCTCCTGTGTGGGTTGTGGATGCGCGGGCCCGAACACTGCAGCGCCCGCACTTCGGAAGCTATCCAAACCCGGAAGTGCCGTGCTGAATGATTCAGCGACTGTGTTGTAGGTCAAAATCATACAAAGCATGTCAGTGATCGCCGTGCCCCGGCTGGGTTGGCTCTCATCCGGCAGCCGCCAACTCATCCCCGCGACTGCATCGCCTCCAGCAGGGCCCCGAACGTCTCTTCGTGGACGACGGGAATGCTGTACTCGCGAGCCTTCCGTGCTTTCGTGCCGAGTGAATCGGGATCGGCGGCAACGAGCAGCACGGTCCGCCTCGTCACGGCCGACCCCACGACGAGGCCCGCTTCGGCGGCCCGCGCCATCCACTCGGAGCGGGACAGCCTCATCTCCCCTGTCAGGGAGATTCGGTCGTCCACTCTGAGCTCGAAGCCCCGGCGCGGGGGCGTGCGGTCGGTGGGCGGCCGTGAGACGAGCCGGTCGACCGTCCGCGCAGACACCCCGAGATGTTCTGCGACGTCCTGAATGTCGATCCGTTCGGCCTCGGTGACGATGCCGTCCTCCCATGCCGCGGCGGCGAGGGACACGAGGTAGGCGACGTGGAGTGCATCGCCGTCGGCGCGCTCGATCCCGAACGTCTCCGCGAGCTCGAAGAGCTGATCGTGTTCGGCGAGTGAAAGATCGCGGTCGATCAGGGCACGATCGAGCATCGCCAGGTACTCGTCGCCGTGCGGATGCCGTTGCTGCGGTGCCGGAGCCCGGTCGGCGATCCGCGACAGCCACGTCCCCGGCGTGGCGGTGGCCGTCTCACGCCGGTGCGTCGGTGCCGCGACGGCACGGCCCGGAACGCCTGCGAGCGGTCGCGCGGTGGACATGTCGGGATGGTCGTGACGATGCAGCTCCCGAAACAGCGCTGCGGAGGCCTGGGCGTCGCCCAGCGCCGAGTGTGCGTGGTCGTTGTGGATGCCGAGTGTCGCGCAGCACTCCGCGAGGCTGCGTGATGCCGTACCGAGCACGCTGCGTGCCAGCCGCATCGTGCACAGACCGTGTTCGTCCTGCAGTCCGATGTCTTGCCCGATCCGGGCGAATGCCGCTGCGAGAAAACGGATATCGAAGCGGGCGTTGTGCGCGACGACGATCCGGCCCGCGACGAGCGAGTGCACCGCATCCGCGATCTCGTCGAACGTCGGCGCCGACGCGACGTCGCGTGCGGTGATGCCGTGGATGCTCGTCGGCCCGACATCCCGCCGCGGGTTCACGAGCGTCGTCCACCGATCCTCGACCTCGGCCGCCGCATCGAGTTGCACGACGGCGATTTCGAGGATCCTGTCGTGTCGCGCGCAGGCGAACCCGGTCGTCTCGAGGTCGATCACCGCGAACGAGCGATCCGGCACGGCCGTGGCACGATGTACGGCGGCGTTGATCTCCACGACCGCGAGCAGCCACCGGTGCAGTGCGTAGAAGCGCGAGCTCAGTCGCTGATCGAAATGCACTGCGGCAGGGGCGGCGTGATCGCTGACGTCGATCTCGACCACTCCCGGGCCGTCGGCGCGCACCGGCGTCAGGCGAACTCCCGTCACGAATTCGAGGCGAGTCGCCACCACCGGGCCGCCCGCCGAATGCATCCGCAGTGCCGTGCCGTCGACCTCGACCCCACCGAACAGTCCCTCGTAGTACTGCATTCGAGTCTCCTCCTCGCCCGTCCGCTCAGTTCACCGGCGTCCGTGCGCCGGAGCGCGCACGGGTCGTGGCGGGATCGCCGGTTGCTGCGGCGGCGAAAGCCGAGGTGGGGTCGAACTGCGTCATGGCCCGTAACTCCTGGGGGGAGGCGTGCGCCGCGAGCGGCGCGTCTCGCACTCGCGAGAGCCGCACAGACTGACAGACGCCACCGACAACGCACCGCGCCGTGACGGTGGAGGCCGGATCGAGGCACGACGAAAACCGGCGGCGAGCAGGTGATCGCTCGCCGCCGGTGGCGCAGTGGGTCCGGTCAGGGAACGGGATCGAACTCCTGTTGTGGGGTGTCGATCTCGAGTTCCGGCTCCTTCTCGCCGCGATCACGGCGTGACCGGTACAGCTCGATCGCGGCTGCGCCCACGATGCCGACGACGCCCCAGATCAGGAACGTCACGAGATGACCGCCGACGCCCGTTCCGTCGAAATACAGGACGGCTCGCGCCGATTCGACGGCTGCGGGCATCGGCAGCACGGCGTGGAGCGCGCGGAAGAGCTCGGGGATCATGTAGACGGACACGCCGCCGCCCGATGCGGGAACGCCCAGGAACATCAGCACGGTGATGATCGGGATCACCGCGATGATGCCGAGCAGCCGCACGAACACCGAGCTGAACAGCGCGACCGCGGCGATCGCGAGTGCACCGATACCCCACAGCGCGAGGAAGTGCCCGGAGACGGCTCCGACGATCGGCCCCGCGATGAGCCAGACGACGGCCGACATCACGATTCCCCACGCCACGGCGATCGGGGCGAAACGACGCAACCGGATCAGGTCGGGCGCCGCGTTGCCGAGCACCATCGCGAGCAGGAATCCGGCCATGATCCAGCCCATCCCGAGGTACATCGCGACGGTGCCCATCGAGTCCTCGCCCGACAGCGGCGCGACGTCGCTGGTGACGAGCGGAACCCCCTGACTCTGCGCGACCTGGTCGAACGTGCGAGCCACGAGTTGCTGCTGGCTCATGCCGGCGGCACCCGCGGTGACGAGTTCCGCGCTCGGCGATTCGGCACTCGGGAGGACGTACGCGGCGACGACGTCGCGCCCCGCGACCGCCGCTCGCGCCTGATCCACCGACGTCGTCGCACTGAACTCGAACATGCCCGACATCGACTCGTCGAGGCCCGACGCCGCCGCCTCGGCCTGCGCCTGGTCGGTGGCGACGACGGCGACCGGAACTTCGCGCGGCATCGGCTTGTACATGCCCGCCGTCATGAGCGCGACCATGAGCGCGACCATCGTGAGCGGGAACATGCCGAGCACCGCGTAGCGCACGGCGGGGCGCGGCGCCGTCGCGGAGCCGGTGAGCGAGGGCATCGTGACCTGCGGTGGCGCGGCGTCGGGCTTGCGACGCTTGCGCAGTGCGTCGACGGCCGCCGTGCCCGCGAGGCCGACGAGCGCGCCGACGGCGAGAACGACGAGGTGCCCGCCCACGCCGACACTGCCGAAGTACAGCACCGACCGCAGCGCCTCACCTGTGGCGGGCGTCGGCAGAATCCCGTGCAGGAAGCCGAAGAACGACGGCATCGTGTGGATCGACATCGCGAGGTTCGACGCCGGGACGCCGAGCACCATGAGCAGCAGCATGCCGAGCAGGACGGCGAGCGGGCCGAGGAAGCGTGTGAAGAGCAGCTGCACCATGCCGACCGCGAACACGGCGAGCCAGCCGATGCCGAACACCGCTGCGCCGTGGCCTTCGATGCCACCGAGGACGGGGCCCGCGATGAGCCACACGACGCCGCTGCACACGGCAGCCCATCCGGCGAGGACGGGCACGAATCGGCGCAGTCGCAACAGGTCCGGGCTGTTGGAGAGGGCGAGGCTCAGCGGCATGTAGCCGGCGAGGATCAGCCCCGTCGTCATGAACATCGCGGCGAGGCCGGCGGGATCGTGCTGCGGCAGCGGCGCGAGATCCTCGGCCGCGATGTCGACACCCTCGGCGACCAGGGGCGGTACGACGAGCGAGGTGACGGTCGACGCCTGCGACGCACCCGCCGCGGACGCGGTGTAGACGGTCGCGGATGCGCCGTCCGGTGCGAGTGCCACCGCACCCGCGACGTCGCGGGCGTCGACGGCGGCACGGGCCTCGTCGACGTCACCGACGATCCGCACGTCGACGGCGTCCGGGTCGGCGGCGTCGATGGCGCCGGCGACCTGCTGCGCGGTGGCGGCAGGCCCGGTGACGGCGATCGGCATGTCCTTCGGGCTCGGGGCGTGCATCGCGCCGAGATATCCGCCGACCATCATCACCGTCATCACGAACGGGAACAGGAACGCGAAGACGTAGCGGCCGATCTTCTCCTTGCGAGCACGCGCCGCCGCGGCGTCCGTATCCTCCGCGCCGTCGGCGTCTGTCGTGGGCTCGGCCACGGGTACCTCCTGAAGTGCTGAGAGCGACCCAGCCAAATTACGCCACATGTCTTAAAAATGCTCGTGCGGCCTCGGTGAGATGACTCTCAGCACCGTCGGGGCAGCGGCGACGGGCCCGCCGCCTACCCTTGACGTCGAGGCGAGTGACGCAAACGCCTCGAAACGGACCGTCGCGACTGCAGCGGGGATCGAGGGACTACCGGTGGCCAAGCACGGCGAGCGCGCCAGGACCGCGCTGCTCGACTCCGCGGAGGAACTGTTCGCGCTCAACGGCATCGGCTCGGTGTCCAACCGCCGCATCGCCGAACATGCGGGCAACTCCAACCATTCGGCGGTCTCGTATCACTTCGGCGGCCGCGACGAACTGCTCGACGCGCTCGTCGCACGGCACACCAGCGAGACCCGGCGGCTGCGCGCAGACCGCGTCGCGGCGATGCCCGCCGAGCCGGAACTGGTGGACGTGCTGCGCGCGCTGGTGCTCCCGACGACCGACACCTTCGGGGGGCTGCCCGTACCGAGCTGGCGGGCGGGTCTGCTCCAGCAGCTCCGCAACACGCCGTCGACGGCGGCGATCGTCGCCGCCGCGAGTTCGGCGGATCCCCGCATCGCCGCCCTCGCCGACCGCATGCGCGTGTTCACTGCCCACGTCCCCGAAGGGATTCTGTCGGGGCGCGGGCGAATTCTCGGCACCATGATCAGCGACGTCTGCGCCGAATACGAGGCGGGAATCCGTGAGGGTTCCTACGAGCCGAACTGGATCGGCGTCGGCCACTTCCTCACCGACTCGGCCGCAGGGCTGCTGGCGGCGCCGGTCACCCATCCCGCCGATTTCCACACCGGCACCGCAGCGTACGCGGCGATTCTCTGACCTGTACTCTGCGCGCCATGGCGACAGTCACGTACGACGGCACATCGTGTGTGTTTCCGGGGACGACCACACCTGCGGTCGACGAACTCGATCTCCACATCGAGGACGGTGAGTTCCTCGTCCTCGTCGGTCCGTCGGGGTGCGGGAAGTCGACGTCGTTGCGCATGCTCGCCGGCCTCGAACCCGTCGCCGGTGGCCGCATCCTCATCGGCGACAAGGACGTCACCGCCGCGGACCCCAAGGACCGCGACATCGCGATGGTCTTCCAGAACTACGCGCTGTACCCGCACATGTCGGTCGCCGAGAACATGGGCTTCGCACTGAAACTCGCCAAGAAGAGCAAGGCGGAGATACGGCAGCGCGTCGAGGAGGCGGCCCGGCTGCTCGACCTCGAGCCCTTCCTCGACCGCAAACCCAAGGCCCTGTCGGGTGGGCAGCGGCAGCGAGTCGCGATGGGGCGGGCCATCGTTCGGCAGCCGCAGGTCTTCCTCATGGACGAACCGCTGTCGAATCTCGATGCCAAGCTGCGCGTCCAGACTCGCACCCAGATCGCGCAATTGCAGCGGCGGCTCGGCACCACCACCGTCTACGTCACGCACGATCAGGTCGAGGCGATGACGATGGGCGACCGCGTCGCCGTCCTCGAGAGCGGCGTACTGCAGCAGTGTGCGTCGCCGCGCGAACTCTACGACCGCCCCGCGAACGTGTTCGTCGCCGGCTTCATGGGATCGCCGTCGATGAACCTCTACACCGTCCCGATCACCGACGACGGCATCGAGATCGGTGGCGCGCAGATCGCGGTTCCGCGGCAGTTGCGCGGCGAGAACGCCGACCGCGAGGTGACCGTCGGGATCCGTCCCGAGCACCTCGAACCGGTGGCGACGGAGGCTCCCGGACTGCGCGTCGAGGTCGACGTCGTCGAGGAACTCGGCTCGGACGCCTTCGTCTACGGCGACACCGAGGTGAACGGCGAGCGCAGGCCCGTCGTCGCGCGCGTCGACTGGCGGCGTCCGCCCAGCAAGGGCGATGTCGTCACGTTCGGCGTCGATCCCGCTCGACTGCACGTCTTCTCCACCGGCGACGGCACCCGCCTGTCCTGACGGCGAGCAGCCTCACGCGGTGCCGATGCCCTTCCCGAGGACGACGACGCCCATGACCAGCAGAACGACCGCGAGGACGGTGTGGTTGTTCGCCTGCAGCCAGCGCTCGGCGCTGTCGAGGACACCGCGAAGCCTGTCGGCCGCGACCGCGTAGCCGATCACGGGGTGATGCACGACCGCAACTCCCGAACCCGCCCGGACGTCTCGGCGCTCGCGGTACGTTCCGAACGGAAGGAGATGGCGGAGTCCGGCCACCGAACGCGGGAGCGGGTGGTGGGAACTGTCGAATTTCGGGGTGTGGGGGGTGGCGACGCGCGCGCTGCGTCGGTCCCGCGTCTGCCCGCGGCACCCATCCACCGTCACGCGGTGTGCGAGCGGCTGAACCGGGCGCGCGACATCGGGGGCGGTACCGCGCTTCTGTCGAGTGTCGCGGGCAGCGGCAAGACGGTGGCCGTGGTGAGCTGGCTGGAATGCATCGGCACGCGCGGCCGGACGGTGGCGTGGACGACGCTCGGCGAACAGCACAACGATCCGGTCCTGTTCTGGGACACCGTCGCGGCGTCGGTGGGTGCGCCGACGGCGACACCCGATCCGTCGCCGCGTGCTGCCGCGGCGGCGCTGCTGCGGTGGCTCGACGCTACGCCGGGCGAGGTCGTGATCGTGCTCGACGACGCGCACGTCCTCCACGACCCGATCACGTTGTCCGCCTTGTCGTTCTTCCTGTCCCGCCTGCCCAAGCCCGTCACGATCGTGGTCGCGGCGCGATTCGACCCGCCGGTGGCGTGGCCGCAGCTCGACGCGAGCGGCGTGCTGGTCCGAGTGGGCGGCGACAGCCTGCGTTTCACGCGCGACGAGACGCGAGAGTTGTTCGAGGGTGAGCGAGTTCGCGTGTCGGAGTCCGACGTCGACGAGATCGTCGGTACCACACGCGGCTGGGCCGCGATGGTGCGTTTCGTCCTGTTGCTCTTCGCCGAGACCGGAACGCGTCCGGCGGCACTCGATTCGCTCACCGCGTCACGCCGGCCCGTCGCCGCCGACCGCATCGTGGACGAGTTGCTCGCGTCGATGAGTCCGCGTACGCGCCGATTCCTCGCTGCGACAGCGGTTCCCGACGACTTCACCACCGACTTGGCGGCCGCGCTCGCGGGCCCTCGCGCCGAGCACACCCTCGCCAGGCTGCTGGCGACGAACTTCCCCATCAGCCGGACCGGAAGCGGGCGGTCCGAGGTGTACCGCTACCACCCGATGATGCGGGCATATCTCCTCGCCGAGTTGACCCGCACGATGGGACACGAACGCAGGGCCGCGCTCGACGCGCAGGTCGGCCGGTGGTTCGAGCGCGAGCGGCAGCCCGATCGCGCGCTCGGACACCTCGTGGCGAGCGGTGATCACGGCGAGATCGCCCGCTGTGTCGCCGAATCGGGCCCGCGTGCCGTGTGGAGCGGGTCGGGCACCGCGTGGCTCCGGGCGCTCGACGACGCTCCCGCCGACATCGGCGGAGATCCCTTCGTCCATCTGCTGCGGGCGATGCACGCCGTGCGGCACCGGGAGTTCGGCGGTGCTCGCGCCTTCGTCGACATCGCGAACGCCGCGGTCGGATCCGACCTCTGCCCGCCGCACGTCTTCGCGCGGCTGCGGGTGGCGGTGACGCGCGATGTCGAAGGGGCTCTCGGCATCCTCGACGCCGGTGACGTGCCGCCCACCGATCGTCCCGACGTCGAGTGCTACGTCGCGCTCGTCGAGGCGAGGACGGATCCGGCCGCCGCGGCGCCGCTGCTTCACCGTGCTCTCGCGCTGGCGGAACACGTGCGGATCCCGGAGCTCGAACTCGCCGCGCGAGCGCTGCTCGCTGCCGATGCCGGCGCGCACGGCTCGCTCACCGTCATGGCCGGACGCGCCGAGGCAGCACTGGCCTTCGCAGCGGGAGCCGGGCTCCGGCAGTCCGTCGACGCCGCGCGATCCGGGGCGCTGCTCGCGCTGCAGCGGTACCTGACGGCAGAGGTGCCCGTACGAGGTGCGGATCCGGCGGCGGACCCCGTCGCGTACGCGCTGGCCGAGCTGGACGGTCTCGCCGACAGCGACGACAGAGCCGTTGCGGCGCAGACCATCGCGCGTGCTGCGCGCCGGTCGGCGGAGGGGCCACCCGTGCCCGTGGCGGGGCCGATGCTCGCGCTCGCGACCACCTGGATGCTGCTGGAGTTGCACGAGCCGGAGCATGCTCGCAGCGTCGTCCGCGCGGCCCACGACCTGTACGGGGACGTCGCCGAGTGCGAGATCGGCCGTGCGGCGATCGATGTCGCGTGCGGTCACGCCGGAGACGCCCGCGTGCGTCTCGACTCGGTGCTGACCCGCACCGACCCGTCGCCCTCCCGCGTGGACGCCCTGGTGCTGCGCGCCGTCGTGCGCGCGGAGGCGGGCGACCGGGTCGGCAGCGACGCGGACATCGAGGCGGCGCTGCTGGCGGCGGAGCCGGAGCGGCTCGTGCGCCCCTTTCTCGCGGTGAGGGGGGCGATGGCGTTGCTCGACGCCGGCGCGGGTCGCTTCGGGTGTCTCGACGAGTTCGCCGAGACCATCCGGCATCGTCCCGACGCCGTGCACGCGCGCTCGGCGGTCATCCTCACCGCCGCGGAGACGCGGGTGCTGCGGCAGTTGCCGTCGCCGTGCACCGCGGGCGAGATCGCCGCCGTTCTGGGCGTGTCGGTCAACACCGTCAAGACGCATCTGCGCGGAATCTACGGCAAGCTCGGCGCGTCGACGCGGACCGAGGCGGTCGGGGCTGCACGCGCGATCGGGCTCCTCTGATCGTGCACGGGCACCGCAGGTGTGCCGCAGTCGTCGCGAAGCGCCGGTTCACCACGAACGGGTGAAGTGTGGGAGCGCAGGCCGATGCGACGATCGATGAGACGGAAGGAGGACGCGATGCCCGAAACGTGGCCGCAGCGCGTCCGGTACGCGTTCTCGATCTCGGGAGACCTCTCCGAGCGCGCGCTCTCGGTGTTCCCCGAACTGAGCGTCTCGGACGTCCCCGGGCCCTACACGATGCTGTACGGGCCGGTGGCAGGGCCCTCCGAACTCCGTGGGCTGCTCGCTCGATTCGACAGTCTCGGGCTCGTCGTCGTCGAGATGCGGCGGCTCCCCGACTGACCCGTCTCGCCGGGCCCCGGCAGGAGCATCACGGTGTGACGATGGCGAACCGGGGATCGGGAGTGACGAGCAGCGCGAGCAGCCTGCCGAAGACGTCCTCGTCGCCCGCGACGGTGATGTCGCCGAGTCCCTGGCCCGAGAGGGCGCCGAGCAGTTGCCGTTTCGACAGCGTGAGCGTCGCGTCGGAGGTTCCCGTGATCGGGGCCTCGGGCCGGTCGGTGCGGTGCGTGAGTGCCCCGTTCGACAGCGTCAGCCGGACCCGCGAGTCGTCGTCGGTGACGTTCCAGTCCATCGTGAAGTCCGACTCGGCGGCCTTCGGGCCGTCCACCTGCACGGCCAGCGAGTCGATGATCATGTCGACGGTGAGGGCCGTGACGATTCCGGAGCCCGCCGTGTCGATGTCGGTCGGTGTGGGCCCGCCGCGCAGTTCCTGGGCACCGACGAGGAAGAAGTTGCGTCACGGGCCGTTCTCGGCGCCGTGCCCGAGCCGGGTGTAGACCTCCGCGAGCGCCGACTTCGCCTCGGTGTGGGCAGGATCGGCGAAGACGGCGTGATCGAGCAGTGTCGCAGCGAAGCGCAGATCCCCCGCCGCCGCGTACTCGCGTGCCTTCGCGACGAGCGCGTCGACACCGCCGTAGTCGGCGGCGTACCGCTTCGCCCGCTCGACGGGCGGATGCTCCCACAGGTGCGCGGGATTGCCGTCGAACCAGCCCATGTACCGCTGGTAGACCGCCTTGACGTTGTGGCTCAGCGAGCCGTAGTAGCCGCGATTCGCCCAGACGTCGTCGAGGCTCGGGTGCAGTGTCAGCCGCTCCGCGATCTCCGGTCCCGTCCACCCTTCGTTGATCATCCGCAGCGTCTGATCGTGAAGGTACGCGTACATGTCTCGCTGACTCGTGAGCCAGCCCGTCCACTCGTCGCGGCCCCACGTCGGCCAGTGATGCGACGCGAACGCGACGTCGGCGTCACCCGCGAACATCGCGACCGCCTCGTCGAGATAGCGTGCCCACACCCGGGTGTCGCGTACGAGCGCGCCCCGCAGCGTGAGGACGTTGTGCATGTTGTGAGTCGCGTTCTCCGCCATGCAGAGTGCGCGCCGATCCGGGAACAGGAAGTTCATCTCGGCGGGTGCCTCGGTGCCCGGCGTGAGCTGGAAGACGATGCGGACGCCGTCGATCACCTCCTCCTGCCCCGTGTGCGTGACGTCGAGCGTCGGCGGCACGAGCGAGACGGTGCCGACCGACGTCGTCATGCCGAGCCCGCAGCCGATCTGCCCCGCCGGACCCTTCTCGAGCCCCGCGCCGTACATGAAGATCGAGCGTCGCGTCATCGCGTTGCCCGCGTAGACGTTCTCGCTCACGGCATGTTCGAGGAAGCCCACCGGCGCCACGATGGGGACGCCGTCCCCCTCGGGCAGGACGCCGCGCGCACCACCGAAATGGTCGACGTGCGAGTGCGTGTAGATCAGCCCGGTGACCGGCCGCTCGCCGCGGTGGCGCCGGTAGAGCGCGAGAGCCGCCGCGGCGGTCTCGGTCGAGATGAGCGGATCGATCACGATCACGCCCTCGGTGCCCTCGACGAGGGGCATGTTGGACAGGTCGAGGCCCCGCACCTGAAAGATTCCGTCGGTGACCTCGAACAACCCCTGCTCCGAGCACAGCTGCCCCTGCCGCCACAGGCTCGGATTCGCGGTGGGCGGGCACTGCCCGGCCATGAAGCCGTAGGCGTCGGCATCCCACACGGTGCGTCCGCCGGCACCCGTCACGACGGGCGGATCGAGCGCGGCGACGAAACCGCGTTTCGCGTCGTCGAAGTCGGTCGTGTCGTCGAAATCGAGTTGCGTCATGATGCTCCTCGTCGGTTGTGTCGGCTCCAGGAGCCATCCTCGCCGGGGAGCGATCGGTACGTGCGGCGAATCGCGCGGAACGGCACCGCACGCCGCCACCGGGCGGCCCCAAAATCGCATGTGTCGTGCGCCACAGTATGCTCCTGTCGACACGACGGGGGTGAGTTCTCGAGTTCGGAGAGCCCACCAGTGCATACGGAGGGTTCATGGTGCAGATTTCCACATTCGCGCGGCGTGCCGCGGTCGTCGCGACGGCGGCGTCGATGGTCACGCTCGCTGCGTGCTCGAACGGCGGTGACTCCGGCGACGCGGCCGGCGAGAACGTCGACGGACGCGGCCCCATCACGTTCGCGATGGGCAAGAACGACACCGACAAGCTCCTGCCCGTCATCGAGGCGTGGAACGCGGAGCATCCGGACGAGCAGGTCGAGCTCTCGGAGCTGCCCGGTGAGGCGGACGACCAGCGCGAGCGCCTCGTGCAGTCGCTGCAGGCCGGCAACACCGACTACGACGTCATGGCGCTCGACGTCACGTGGACGGCGGAGTTCGCGGCGAACGGCTGGCTCCAGCCGCTCGACGGCGACCTCGCGATCGACACCTCCGGGCTGCTCCCGGCGACCGTCGAGAGCGCGACCTACCGCGACGTCCTCTACGCGGGCCCGCAGAACACCAACGCCCAGTTGCTGTACTACCGCACGGATCTGCTGCCCGAGGCGCCCGCCGACTGGGCCGCACTCACCGGCGCGTGCCAGACGGCGACCGAACGGAACGTCGACTGCCTCGCGACGCAGCTCAAGCAGTACGAGGGCCTGACGGTCGCGACGACGCAGTTCGTCAACTCGTGGGGCGGCGAGGTCGTCGGCTCCGACGGCTCGACCCCGGAGATCGACTCCGACCAGGCGAAGGCCGGACTGCAGGCGCTCGTCGACGCGTACGAGGGCGGCCAGATCCCGGCCCGCGCGACCGGATTCACCGAAGAGGAGACGAACTTCGCGTTCGTCGGCGGTGAGACGCTGTTCGCCTACAACTGGCCCTACATGTACTCGAACGCAGAGGACGAGGGCTCGGAGGTCGCGGGCAATGTCGCCGTCGCACCGATCGTCGGACCGAACGGACCGGGCGCGTCGACGCTCGGCGGCTACAACAACGGCATCAACGTGAACTCCGAGTTCAAGGCGACCGCACGCGACTTCATCGAGTTCGTCCAGAACCCGGAGAACCAGGCGTCGTTCGCGGAGGCGTCGTTCCCGCCCGTCCTCGCCTCGGTCTACGACGATCCCGCACTCGTCGAGGCCCAGCCCTACCTGCCGGCACTGAAGACGGCGCTCGAGAACGCCGTTCCGCGGCCGGTGACGCCGTACTACGCTGCCGTGAGCAAGGCGATCCAGGACAACGCCTATGCTGCGATCACCGGTGGCAAGTCCGTCGATCAGGCGGTCGCCGACATGTCGGCTGCGATCACGTCGGCCGCCGGCTGAATTTCGCAGTCCGCATGACGGTCTCGTGACCACGAGGCGCAGTAGGGGGTAGTCGATGGAGGATCGGGCCGGCTCCGGCCGTTCCCGGGTGCTCGCGGTGAAAAGCAACCGCAGGGCCTTCTGGCTCGTGGCACCCACGATGGCGATTCTCGCCGTCGTCATCGGCTACCCCGTCCTGCGGGCCGTCTATCTGTCGTTCCAGGCGGAACGCGGGATCAACGAGGACACGGGGCGTTTCGAGGCCGGGGGCTTCGCGGGCTTCGATCACTACCTCATGTGGCTCACGCAGCGATGCGGCGACGTCACGTGCCCGCCCGGCACGCTGGGCGCCGACTTCTGGCCCGCGGTCGGCACGACGTTCTTCTTCGCGGTCGTCACCGTCTCCATCGAGGCGTGCCTCGGGCTGTGGATGGCGATCGTCATGAGCCGCAGCTTCTTCGGCCGCTCGATGCTCCGGGCGAGTGTGCTCATCCCGTGGGCGATCCCCACCGCGGTGACGGCGAAACTGTGGTTCTTCATCTTCTCCGAGAACGGCATCGCCAACAAGATGCTCGGCACCGACATCGCGTGGACGACGGACCCGTGGGCGTCGCGATTCGCAGTGATCATCGCGGACGTGTGGAAGACGGCGCCGTTCATGGCGCTGCTCATCCTCGCGGGCCTGCAGATGATCCCGAAGGACACCTACGAGGCCGCGCGCGTCGACGGCGCGTCCGCGTGGCAGCGATTCACCCAGATCACGCTGCCGCTCGTGAAACCCGCACTCATGGTGGCGATTCTGTTCCGGACGCTCGACGTCCTCCGGATGTACGACCTCCCCGCGATCCTCAGCGGCACCAGCGGCTCGACGCCCACGACGACCGTCTCGATCCTCGTCGTCGCCGACATGCGGGCCGGCAACTTCAACAGCGCGTCCGCCCTCTCGACGCTCGTGTTCCTCATGATCTTCGCCGTCGCGTTCGTGATGGTGAAGTTCCTGGGCGCCAACGCCGTCCGGACCCAGGAGAACCAGCGGAAGGGAGCGAGCCTGTGACCGTCACCGGCCGTCACCGCGCGCCCGAGGCGCCCGGCGCCGACGAGCAGAGCCCGCGCCGTCCGTTGCGCGCACCGCGTCCGCGACTCGGCCCCACCGTTCGCACGTACATCGGTGTCGTCGTGATCCTCGTGTGGGGGCTCGCGCCGTTCTACTGGATGGTCGTCACGGCGTTCCGCGACATCGCCCACACCTTCGACACGACTCCGTGGCCGACGCACGTCACGCTCGACAACTTCCGTGAGGCGCTCGCGACCGACAAGGGCAACGACTTCCTCGGCGCCATCGTCAACAGCCTCGTGATCGGCGCCGTCACGACGTTCGTGGCGCTGCTGCTGGGCATCTTCACGTCGTATGCGCTCGCGCGCATCGACTTCCGCGGCAAGTACGTCGTGACGGGTGTCGTCCTCGCCGCGTCGATGTTCCCGGGCGTCGCGCTCGTGACGCCGCTGTTCCAGCTGTTCGGCGACCTGAACTGGATCGGGCAGTACCAGGCCCTGATCATCCCGAACATCTCGTTCGTGCTGCCGCTGACGATCTACACGCTGACGGCGTTCATGGCCGATCTGCCGTGGGAACTCGAGGAGGCGGCACGTGTCGACGGCGCGACCCGCGCGCAGGCGTTCCGGCTCGTGATCCTGCCGCTCGCGGCGCCCGCCCTGTTCACGACGGCGATCCTCGCGTTCATCGCGACGTGGAACGAGTTCATGCTGGCGAGTCAGCTGTCGAACCGCGCGACCGAGCCCGTCACCGTCGCGATCGCGCGGTTCACGGGCGTCGACGCGTACTCGCAGCCCTACACCGCGATCATGGCGGCGGGCACGATCGTCACGATCCCGCTCGTCATCATGGTGCTCGTGTTCCAGCGCCGGATCGTCTCGGGTCTCACGGCCGGCGGAGTCAAGAGCTGATGCCCGAGCCGGGACAGCAGCGCGTCCGCCACCACCTCGAACTGCTCATCGGGCTGTTCGGCTTCTTCTCGGTGATCGCGTTCGTCGCCGCCGTCGCGGAACTGCTGCGCGACGATCCGGGCGTCGGGCCCGCGCTCGTCCTCGCGGCGTTCCTGCTGGCGACGGCACTCGCGGTGCGGGCCCGCGCCCGACGCTGATCGTCAGCCGCGTCCCGGCACGATCTCGACGGTGCCGGTGCACACGGCGTTCTGCGGATTGAACCACCACCATCCCGCACCGGTCTGCACCGTGACGGTGACGTCTACGCTGCCTGTCCCGGTCCACGCGCGGTTCACGGGAATGCCCGGCTTCTGCTTCCACGCCTCCTCGTCGCTGAAACTCTGGCCCGACGCGCCCGTCGTGGTGTTGTGCCAGTCGACGATCACGCGCGTGCCGTACCAGTCCGGCCCGAGGTGCGGGAACAGCCCGGCGGGCGGGTTGGGCAGCGTGTTGTCGCCGCTGAGCAGCAGCGACGGTTCGAGCCCGTCGCCGCCCGGAGGCAGCGACTCGCCGGACGAGGCCGTCACGGTCCAGGTGAACTGCGGCGCCCAGAACAGTGGGTTCGCGCTGCCGCACGTCATGGTGGTGGACGTCGGCTGGGCGTGGGCGGTGCCGGCGCCGACGAGGGCGGCGGTACCCATCGCGGCTGCGGCGAGGGTGGCGACGAGGCCACGCCGGATCGCTGCGGTGCTCATGGTGGCTCCTGTCGATTGCGGTGTCACGTTCTGTATCGGCCGGTGTGCCACGAGTGTCACACGTCACCGTTGCGTGTCACCGCACGCGAAAGTTGTACTGCCGTACCGCTCTTCCGGTCCTGTGACCTTTGGGTCACGGGGCGGGCAATTCCCCCTGCCGGGGGTGGGGTCGGTGTCATGATCGTCGGCGAGCCGACCGGACGGGCATCCGATGCCCGAGTGGGGAGCGACCTTCTTGACAGAGCCCGACCGACGCCGTGCCCGCGGGAGCGCATCCTCCGCACCGCGTACGGCACGCCGAGGATGGCGGCGCACCCGACGCATCGTCGCGGTGGCCGTCGTCGTCTTCCTGGTGGCACCGATCATGCTGTTCCTCCTCGCATACGTCCGCACGAGTGTTCCGGGGCCGACCGAGCTGAAGACGAATCAGGTCGCCTCGGTGCTGGCGAACGACGGCAGCGAGATCACGCGGATCGTGCCACCCGAGGGGAACCGCATCGAGGTACCGCTCAGCGACATTCCGGACTACGTGCGCGACGCCGTGCTCTCCGCCGAGGACCGCGACTTCTACGACAATCCCGGCTTCTCGGTGTCGGGATTCGCCCGCGCGGCCCGTGACAACGCCCTGGGACGCGACAGCGCGGGCGGCGGCTCCACGATCACGCAGCAGTACGTCAAGAACGTGCTGGTCGGGACCGAACGCAATGTCTGGCGCAAGACGCGCGAGCTGGTGGCGTCGGCCAAGATGGCGCGGCAGTGGAGCAAGAGCGAGATCCTCGACGCGTATCTCAACACGATCTACTTCGGCCGCGGCGCGTACGGGATCGAGGCGGCGTCGCGAACCTTCTTCGGCAAGCACGTCGGCGAGCTCAGCGTCAGCGAGGCGGCAATGCTCGCCGGGATGATCCAGAGCCCCACGACGCTCGACCCGGCCACCGCGGGCGACCGCCTGCAGGAGCGCTGGAACTACGTGCTCGACGGCATGGCGACGATGGGCGTTCTCTCGCCGGCGGAGCGCACCCAGGTGGAGTTCCCGGCGCCGCTGCCCGACGACCCGCCCGACACCGCACCGCCGGGGCCGGAAGGGCTCGTTCAGCGTCAGGTCGTCGGCGAGATGCGTGCCGCCGGGATCGATCAGCAGCAGATCGACACGGGTGGTCTGCAGATCACGACGACGATCGATCCCCGCGCGCAGCAGGCGGCCGTCGACGCCGCACGCAGCACCCTCGAGGGCCGGCCCGACGACCTGCGCACGGCGTCGGTCAGCATCGATCCGCGGACGGGTGCGGTCCGCGCCTACTACGGCGGCGACGACGGTTCGGGCTTCGATTTCGCGCAGGCGCCGTTGCAGAACGGGTCGTCGTTCAAGCCGTTCGCACTGGCCGCGGGCCTCGAACAGGGAATCGGGCTCGGTGCGACGTTCTCGAGCGATCCGATCACCGTCGCCGGCCTCACCGTCACCAACGTCGAAGGCGAATCGTGCGGGGTGTGCTCGATCGCCGAGGCGACGAAGCGCTCGCTCAACACGAGCTACTACCGGCTCATGATGACGATGGCCGACGGGCCGCAGGCGATCGCCGACGAAGCCCATCGCGCGGGCATCCCCGAGGAGATCCCGGGACTCGACGGCCGCTCGCTCAGCCACGAGGGCGGCGAACCCGAAGGAGGAATCGTGCTCGGGCAGTACCAGACCCGGCCGCTCGACATGGCCTCCGCATACGCGACGTTCGCGGCGTCGGGGACCTACCACTCGCCGTACTTCGTCCAGAAGGTCACGACGGCGGACGGCGAGGTACTCCTCGATCGCGGCGACCCCGAGGGCGAGCAGCGGATCGACCCCGCGATCGCCGACAGCGTCACGCAGGCGCTGCGTCCGGTCGCGGGGTATTCGCGCGGCCACGATCTCGCCGCCGGCAGGCCGTCGGCCGCGAAGACGGGGACCGCGCAGCTCGGGGAGACCGGGCAGAACAAGGACGCGTGGATGGTCGGATACACGCCGTCGCTGTCGACGGCGGTATGGGTCGGCACGCCCGAGGGCGGCCCGATCACCGCCGACGGTGGGCCGATCTACGGTTCCGGTCTTCCGTCGGACATCTGGAAGCGGACGATGGACGGCGCGCTCGGTGATTCGCCGAGCGAGAGTTTCCCGACGCCCGGACCGCTTCCGCCGCCGAAGTCGCGGGGCGACGCCCCGGTCCCCTCGCCCGAAACGGTGGTGACGCAGGAACGGACGTCCGCTCGCGCGCCCGCCCCGGCGCCGGAACCCGAGCCCGTGCAACAGGCTCCGGTACAGCAGCAGGCGCCCGTCCAACAGCAGGCGCCGGTGCAGCAGGCGCCCGTCCAGCAGCAGCCGCCGGTGCAGCAGGCACCCGTCCAGCAGGCGCCGCCGCCCGTGCAGCAGGCCCCGCCCCCGGCGCCGGCCCCTGTCGAGATCCCGCCTCCCGCACCGGCACCGCCGCCCGCGCGTCAGGTCGAGATCCTGCCCGGAGTCGTCATCCCACTCCCCGGGTGAGGGCGGAGACGAGCGCGACGTGCTTACCGCGCAGCCGCGCTCGCATCCGGCGATCGTGCGTCACGATCACGACGGCGCCGGGGAACACGTCGAGCGCCGCCTCGAGGTCCTCGATCACGGCGGGCGACAGGTGATTCGTCGGCTCGTCGAACAGGAGCAGATCGGCACCGGACGTCACCACGACAGCGAGGTCGAGGCGGCGGCGCTGACCGTACGACAGGGACGTCTCCGGTCGGTCCAGGCCCCGGTCCTCGAACAGCCCGAGCGCCAGCAGGGTCGGCCGCGCATCGTCGAGATGGAGTTCCGCGCGCGCCGCGAACGCCTCCGCGAGCGTCCGGCCCGAGGCGGACGGCAGGACGTGCTGACGCAGGTAGGCGACTCGTCCCCGTACGTGAACGTCGCCGGCGTCCGGCTCCACCTCGCCCGCGAGCACGTCGAGCAGGGTCGTCTTGCCCGCCCCGTTGCGCCCCGTCACGACGACGCGGCCGTCGCGCGGAACGTCGAACGCATCGAGTGTGAGCCGTCCGCCGACGCGGAGCCCACACACCCGCACCGCACCGTCACCGCTGGTCGAGGGCAGGTCACGGCCGTCGAACGACGGCGTGAACCGTAGCGGATCGGGCGGCGGTGCAACGGGATCCGAGGTCAGCCGCTCGAGGCGTTCCTTGGCGTTCGCGATCCTGCTCCGAGCGCCGTGATCCCGCCCGCGGGCACGGAAGGCGCCGTGCCCGAACCCGGACTTCGGAGCCTTGCGCGGAATCGCGTCGAGCCGTGCGGCGTTCGACTCCACCAGGGTCGCACTCCGTTCGAGTTCTGCTCGCCAGTCCTCGTACTGCTGGAGCCGCCGTCGACGCTCGGTCGCTTTCGCGGCGAGGTAGCCGTCGTATCCGTCGCCGTAGCGGCGGACCGAGCCTTCGGCGACCTCGAGCACGACCGAGGTGAGTCGCGCCAGGAACTCGCGGTCGTGCGTCACGGCGAGGACGGTTCCCGTGTGACCCGCGAGCCGCCGCTCGAGCCAGTGCACCGCATCGTCGTCGAGATCGTTGGTGGGCTCGTCGAGGAGAAGGAGCTCCGCGTGGGAGGCCAGCGCGGCGGCGAGCGCGACTCGCGCTCGCTCACCACCGGAGAGCGTCGCGAACCCGCTCGACAGGTCGAGGCCGGGAAGGCCCAGTGCAGCAAGTCCTTCGGCGACACGACGATCGGCGGTGTATCCGTCGCGAGCGTCGAGTTCGTCCGTCGCGGCGCGATACTCGCACAGCAGCAGGTCGAGATCGGTCGGCGCGCTGGCCGCGATCTGCTCCTCGAGTGACCGCAGTCGCCGTTCGAGGGCGCGAAGATCGGCCAGCACATGATCGATCGCATCCTGCACGGTCGATCCGGGCGGTAGCTCCAGTGATTGAGCGGCGTGGGCGATTCCACCGGGAGCGACGACGCGGACATCGCCGCTGCCGGGACGGATCGCACCGGCGATCAGGCCCAGCAGAGTGGATTTGCCGGCGCCGTTCTCACCGATGACGCCCACCGTCTCGCCGGGGGTGACGGAGAAGGACACGTCCCGCAGGACGACGCGGTCGGGGTAGCGCAGGGTGACGCCGTCGAGAACGAGTTGCGACGGCGACGCAGTGCGTGCAGAGACAGTGGGCGCAGAAACAGTGGTTGCAGAAACAGAGGGTGCAGGATGCATCGCGTACTCCGGAGCACAGGCGGCCGAGATCGATTCGGCCGAGATCGGGAAGGGGTCGCCCACGCACATCCCCGGAGGATGTGCGCGCTCAGGACCCGCCGCAGCCTGCGGCGTCCCGATCTAGCTGTTCAAAGTGCCCATGTGCAGCAACGTAACACCGCTGCTCCCCGGTGTCACCCGATTTTCCCGCCCCGAGACGCGCAATGCGCCCGGCGAGTCGTGAGACTCACCGGGCGCATTGTGGAAAACACTTCACCCGAAGGTGACTCACTCGCCGGAGATGAACACCTCGAGCTCGGCGCGTGCCTTGTCGTCCGCCATCTGGACCGGCGGGGACTTCATGAGGTACGACGACGCGGGCAGGATCGGTCCGCCGATGCCGCGGTCCTTCGCGATCTTCGCGGCGCGGATCGCGTCGATGATGATGCCCGCCGAGTTCGGCGAGTCCCACACCTCGAGCTTGTACTCCAGGTTGAGCGGGGCGTCACCGAAGGCGCGGCCCTCGAGGCGCACGTACGCCCACTTGCGGTCGTCGAGCCACTCGACGTAGTCCGACGGGCCGATGTGGACGTTGCGGTCGTGGATCTTGCCCGCGAGCGAACCGGTGAGGTTCGACGTCACGGCCTGCGTCTTGGAGACCTTCTTCGACTCGAGGCGCTCGCGCTCGAGCATGTTCTTGAAGTCCATGTTGCCGCCGACGTTCAGCTGGTACGTGCGGTCGAGCACGACACCGCGATCCTCGAACAGCTTCGCCATGACGCGGTGCGTGATGGTCGCGCCGACCTGCGACTTGATGTCGTCGCCGACGATCGGGACACCGGCATCCTCGAACTTCTTCGCCCACTCGGGATCCGAGGCGATGAAGACGGGCAGGGCGTTGACGAACGCGACACCCGCGTCGATCGCGCACTGCGCGTAGAACTTGTCGGCCTCTTCGGATCCGACGGGCAGGTACGACACGAGGACGTCGACCTCGGCGTCCTTCAGTGCCTTCACGACGTCGACCGGCTCGGCGTCGGAGACCTCGATGGTCTGCGAGTAGTACTTGCCGATGCCGTCGAGCGTCGGGCCACGCTGGACGACGACGTCGCTCGGCGGGACGTCGGCGATCTTGATGGTGTTGTTCTCGCTCGCGTTGATGGCCTCGGCGAGGTCGAACCCGACCTTCTTCGCGTCGACGTCGAACGCGGCGACGAACTGGACGTCGCGGACGTGGTAGCGACCGAACTTGACGTGCATGAGGCCGGGGACGATGGCGTTCTCGTCCGCATCCTTGTAGTACTGCACGCCCTGGACCAGGGACGAGGCACAGTTCCCCACGCCCACAATGGCTACGCGCACCGCGGTGCTGTTCTCACCCATGGTCGGGTTCTCCTTCTTTCTTGGGTGCTGGTGTCGACTGCTCGGCGGCGATGAGTTCGTTGAGCCAGCGCACTTCGCGCTCGCTCGACTCGAGGCCGAGCTGATGGAGCTGACGCGTGTAGCGATCGAGGGAACCGCTCGCCCGTGAGACCGCGTCGCGGAGCCCCTCACGGCGCTCCTCGACCTGCCGGCGACGGCCTTCGAGGATGCGCATCCGCGCCTCGGCCGGCGTGCGGCTGAAGAACGCGAGGTGCACACCGAATCCGTCGTCGGTGTAGTTCTGCGGTCCCGTGTCGGCGACGAGCTCGGAAAAACGCTTCTCGCCGAGTGCGGTGAGCTGGTAGACGCGGCGTGCTCGGCGCTTCGTCGCGCCGGACGCGTCCGCGTCCTCCTCGATCAGTCCGTCCGCTTGCATGCGTCGCAGCGTCGGGTACAGCGACCCGTAGGAGAACGCACGGAACGCTCCCAACAGGCCGGTCAATCGCTTGCGCAGCTCGTAGCCGTGCATGGGCGACTGGAGGAGGAGCCCGAGAATGGCCAGTTCGAGCATCCGTCACCTCCTGAACACCCAGATCGAACCGATCGTGAATCGTCGATGCGAACGCACAATGTATCGCACCGATATATACGAACATAGACTACACCGATAGGTGTGACAAACAGTCCGGGGTATCGGGGTGTCAGCCTGCGGTGGTGCGCAACGCCGGCGGAGGGCCTGCGTATGCGGCCAGCAGCTGCCGTGTCGCGTCGTCGATCGGCCACGGCTGCCCCGTCGCCCGCGTCGCGAGGACGACCGTCGAGTCGAAGATCGCGGCCGGTTCGTCCGAGCTGCGGCCGTACGCGTGTGCGGCCACCGAGAAGCTCGTCCGGCCGATCCGCGGCACCCACAGGTCGAGCCGCACGGGCTCCTCGTCGGGGAAGATCTCGCGGCGGTACTCGACGACGTTGCGCGCGACGAGCGTCGTCACGACGTCGAGAACGGGACGCAGCACGCCGCCTCGGCCGGGGCGTCCGGCGAGGAACGCCGTGCGCGCCTCGTCGAGATAGCGGAGGAACGACACGTTGTTGACGTGCCCGGACGGGCTGCGATCGGAGAGCCGGATGCGGAACTCCTCCGTGTAGCGGGAGCGCACCGTCTCGGGGTCGGGGGTGGGAGCGTTCACGTCGTCACTCTGTCACTGCCACCCGCGGTCGTTGCTGCCGCGGTCATTGCTGGTCGGCAGGGTCGTCGGCCGCCTCGCCGTGGGTCACGATCCGGGAGAGCTCGCGCAGTGTCGATGCCGCGGCGATACGGTCGCGCCGCTCCGCGTACTCCGCTTCACCCAGTTCGTCGCGGATCTCGTCGAGCCTGGCGTGCGCTGCGGCGCGATCGCCGGGCCGTGCCGTCATCGGCGCGCGAGCGGCCCGCCGGGCGAACGGGCGGAAGCGAGGTGACACGAAAAACGATCGTAGTCGGGTGCGCCCCGGGGCCGGAATGTCGCCGACTTCCGTACTCTGGTCACGTGCGTTCAGAGCGGCAGATCGTGGACTATGCGCTTCAGCGGCGATCGCTGCTGGCCGCAGTCCGTGCGGGCCGCGTCCGGGTCGCGCAGGTGTGCGACGCCGACCCCTATCTGTTGCGCGCCGCGAAGTTCCACGGCCGCGCCACCGACGTCGCGTGCCCGGTGTGTCGTAAAGAACAGCTGACCCACGTCTCCTGGGTTTTCGGAGAGAAGTTGGGTAGCGTCTCTGGCTCGGCTCGCACGCCCGACGAGATCACTCGCATGTCCGGAACCGAAGAAGAGTTCACGGTGCACGTCGTCGAGGTGTGCCGGACGTGCCGCTGGAACCATCTGGTGCAGTCGTACGCCCTCGGCAGGCCGCCGCAACCCAAGCGCACGCGCGGTTCGAGGCCACCGGACCGGCGCACCGCGATCGAATAGCACCCCGGAGCCGACGCAACCGGCGCCGGGACAACTGCGTTCACCCAGGTAACGATTCGGCCACATCAGGCGAAAACGGCACACGAGACGATCAGGCAGGACTGCGCAACAGCCCGACTGGACTGGAGACAGGTACGTGAGTTCCCCGCACAACCCATACGGAGATGCCCCCCGCGGGCGTGACGGTGCGCCGCGGCCGATGCCGCCGCGCCAGGGCGCGCCCGGACCGCAGCGGCCCATGCCGCCTCGGCAGGGCGGGTATCCGGGAGGACCACGCCCCCAGGGGCCGGCAGGGCCGCCGCCGGGACGACAGGGCCCCCCGCCCGGTCGCCCGATCCCGCGCGACGCGCAGGGCCGCCCGCTCCCGCCGCGACCGAACGGGCCCGGCCCGCAAGGTCCGCAGGGCCCGCCGCCGCAGGGCAGGCCCGCGCCTGCCGGACGGCGTCCCGAGGCCGCGGCCGGTGGCGGCGGTCGTCCGCCGGGAGGACGTCCCCCCGGCCCGCCGCCGACCGGCGGCTCCGGCGGTGGTGGCAACGGAACGGGAGGTGGACGGCCTCCCTCGGGGCCGGGCGACATGGCTGGAAAGAAACCTGCGAAGAAGAAATCGCGCTGGCGTACCGTCCGCCGCGCCGGGTACGTCGTCGTCGCACTCGCGCTCGTCGTCCCCATTCTCGGATTCATGGCCGCGTACGTCGTGCAGGACGTCCCGCGTCCCGGCGACCTCGAGACGAACCAGGTCGCGACGATCTACGCCGCCGACGGCACGTCCGAGATCGCGCGCGTCGTCCCGCCCGAGGGCAACCGGCAGGAAGTCGACATCAGCCAGATCCCCGAGCACGTGCGCAACGCCGTGCTCGCCGCCGAGGACCGCGAGTTCTACTCCAATCCCGGCTTCTCCGTGACGGGCTTCGCACGCGCCGCACGCGACAACGTGCTGGGCCGCGAGAGCGCGGGCGGTGGCTCGACGATCACGCAGCAGTACGTGAAGAACACGCTCGTCGGCGACGAGCGGAGCATGACCCGCAAGCTCAAGGAGCTCGTCATCTCGTCGAAGATGGCGCGCGAGTGGAGCAAGGACGACATCCTCGCGGCGTACCTGAACACGATCTACTTCGGTCGCGGTGCGTACGGCATCTCGGCGGCTGCGAACGCGTACTTCGACAAGCCGGTCGAAGAGCTCACAGTCGAGGAGGGTGCGGTTCTCGCCGCGTCCATCCAGCTGCCGTCGGTCCTCGACCCCGAGGTCAACCCCGATCGCGCGCAGCAGCGCTGGAACTACGTGCTCGACGGCATGGTCGCGTCGGGTTGGGTCGACGAAGCGACCCGCGCGACGATGCAGTACCCGCCGTACCGCGCGCTCGCCGATCTCGACGCCGCGTCGCAGCAGAGCACGGGTCCCGAGGGGCACGTGAAGAATCAGGTGCTCGGCGAGCTGTCGGCCGCCGGCATCAGCGAGAACCAGCTCAACACCGAGGGCCTGCAGATCACGACGACGATCGACCCGAAGGCACAGCAGGCCGCGGTCGACGGCGCACGGAACAACCTCGACGGCGAGCCGGACAACCTCCGCACCGCGGTCGTCTCGGTCGATCCACGCACCGGTGGCGTCGTCGCGTACTACGGCGGCGAGGACGGCAACGGCTACGACTTCGCGAACGCGGGTCTGCAGACCGGCTCGTCGTTCAAGGTCTTCGGGCTCGCCGCGGGTCTCGACCAGGGCATCCCGCTGTCGGCGATGTACGACTCGAGCCCGCTCACCGTCAACGGCATCTCGATCGGCAACGTCGAGGGCGAGAGCTGCGGCACGTGCACGATCGCCGAGGCTCTCAAGCGCTCGCTCAACACGAGCTTCTACCGGCTGCAGGCGGATCTCGACGGCGGCCCGCAGGCCGTCGCCGACATGGCGCACCTCGCAGGCATTCCGGAGGAGATCCCCGGCGTCGGACCGTCGCTCACCGAGCCGAACGGTGCGGGCCCGAACAACGGCGTGATCCTCGGCCAGTACCAGTCGCGCCCGCTCGACATGGCGTCCGCGTACGCGACGCTCGCCGCGTCGGGCACCTACCGCGCGCCGCACTTCATCGAGAAGGTCGTGACGGCGGACGGCAACGTCCTGCTCGACCGCTCGCAGGAGCAGGAGCAGATCCAGGGCGAGCAGCGGATCGACGAAGCGGTCGCGGACAACACGACCGCCGCGATGGCGCCGATCGCCGCGTACTCGCGGGGCCACGCCCTCGCGGGCGGGCGTCCGTCGGCCTCGAAGACCGGCACCGCACAGCTCGGCGACACGGGCATGAACAAGGACGCGTGGATGGTCGGCTACACCCCGTCGATGTCGACGGCCGTGTGGGTCGGCACTCCCGACGGTGAACCGCTCGTCAACTCGTACGGCGGCAGCATCTACGGATCGGGGCTGCCGTCCGACATCTGGAAGTCGGCGATGGACGCGTCGCTCCGCGGCACCGACGTCGAGAGCTTCCCGAGGCCGGGGTCGATCGGCGGTCAGGCGGGTGTGCCGCAGTACACCGGCCCTGCGCCGTCGACGACGACCGAGGCGCCGCGCAGCACCCTGCAGCTACCCACCGAGATTCCCGATCTCGAGATCACGCAGCGGCCCGTCGAGATCCTGCCCGGCGTGACCATCCCGATCCCGGGTCTGCAGCAGCGGCCGGAGCCCGAGCAGCCGCCGCAGACGCAGCAACCGCCCGGTGCGGGTGCCGACCCGGGTGGTCAGGGAGGCCAGAACGGGGGCGAGAACGGGGCACCCCAGGACGGCGACCTCGTGATGCCGGGAGGCTGACCCCGACCGGTAGCCTCTGGTGAATGGAGCCGAAGCTGTGACGGCGGATTCCGCCGGTCCCGACGACACGGGCGACGCTTCGGATCCGCACCGGCGGACTCTCGTCTCCCCCGGCCCGGTGGCGCCCGATCGTTCGAGCGTCGACCGAGACCTCCCGAGCCGGACCGACCCGATGGTCCGCGAACTGTCGCGGACCATCGGGGGCCCGATCGGTGCGCACGCCGTCGTCGGACGCGCGCGATTCTTCACTCCGGTGCGCGCCATGCTGCTCATGGCGGTCGTGTTTCTCGCGCTCGGCTGGTTCGCGAAAGCGCCGTGCCTGCAGCAGGGTCCGGTGGGCGAGGACGGCGGCATCGGACTCGACTGGAGCGGGCAGCGGCAGTACGTCGCGATGTGTTATTCGGACACGGTCCCGCTGTACGGCGCCGAACGGCTCGATCGCGGCGAGTTCCCGTACAAGGCGTCCTGGGAAGAGGAGCGCGCCGACGGCTCGACGCAGGTCCGGTACATGGAGTATCCGGTCCTCTCCGGGATTTACCAGTACGTCTCGATGGTGATCGCGAAGGCGTGGCACGGCGTTCCGTGGCTGCCGTCGGCCCTGCAGGTCGTCGTGTACTTCAACGTCGTCGCGCTGGGACTGGCGGTCGCGTGGCTCGTGACGGTGTGGGCGAGTGCGTCGCTCGCCGGCCGCCGCCGGGTGTGGGATGCCGCGCTCGTGGCGTGCTCGCCGCTCGTGGCGGTCCACGCGTTCACCAATTTCGACGCGCTCGCGACGGCGTTCGCCGCGACGGGGCTCCTCGCGTGGGCGCGCCGCCGGCCCGTCCTGGCAGGGGTGCTGCTCGGGCTCGGCGGGGCGGCGAAGCTCTATCCGCTCATGCTGCTGGGGCCGTTGCTCGTGTTGTGTCTGCGCAGTGCGCGGATGCGCGAGTTCGGGCGAACCACTGCCGCTGCCGCCGCGACGTGGGTCGCGGTGAATCTGCCGATCGCCGTGCTGTTTCCGAACGGCTGGGCCGAGTTCTTCCGGCTCAACTCCGAGCGGCCCGCCGATCCGGACTCGATCTACAACGTCGTCATGTCGTTCACGGGATGGACGGGCTTCGACGGCCCGCTGGCCCCCGGGGAGACGCCGAGCACCCTCAACGCCGTCTCGCTCGCGGCGTTCGTCGCGGTGTGCGTCGGTATCGCGTGGCTCGCGCTCCGTGCGCCGGTGCGACCCCGCGTCGCCCAGCTGTGCTTCCTGCTCGTCGCCGGATTCCTGCTCACCAACAAGGTCTGGAGTCCGCAGTACTCGCTGTGGCTCGTCCCGCTCGCCGTGCTCGCGCTGCCCCATCGCCGGATCCTGCTGGCGTGGATGGCGCTCGACGCGTTCGTGTGGGTGCCGCGGATGTTCTACTACCTCGGCGTGTCGAACAAGGGACTGCCCGAGCAGTGGTTCACGGGCACCGTCCTGCTGCGCGATCTCGCGGTGATCGCACTGTGCGTCCTCGTCGTTCGGCAGATCCTGCGGCCGGGTGAGGATCTCGTGCGGGCGCGCGGCGTCGACGACCCGGTCGGCGGGCCGCTCGACGGCGCACCCGACGCACCGCCGCGGTGGCTGCCACGGTTCCTGACGCCCCGCGGGAGGCCGCGCGAACGCGAACCGGAACCGGCTACGAGCGGCTGAGCGTGTTCTCGACGCGGGCGGCGAGCGCGCGGCGCACGGTAGGCCAGTCGTCGTCCGTCATCGAGTAGAGCGCCGTCGTGCGCCACGAGCCGTCGCGGCGCCTGCGGTGCTTCGGCAGCAGGCCGTCGAGCCGGGCACCGAGCTTCTCGACGGCACGCCGCGAATGCGTGTTCCGTTCGTCCACATGCCATTCGACGCGGACGCAGCCGAGGACGTCGAACGCGTGCGTGAGCAGCAACTGCTTCGAGTCGGGATTGATCGCGGTCCCCTGCACCGACCGCGAGAGCCATGTGTAGCCGATCGCGAGCGAGCGGTGTCGGGGATCGATCGCGTACAGCGACGTCGTACCGACGACGGTGCCGCTCGCGCCGTCGATCACCACGAACGGCACGCGCAGCGGATCGCGGAGCGACTCGTCGACGAGGGCCGCGGCGTCGTCGCGGGTCGTGAGCTGCGACGACGACCACGTGAACAGCGAGGCATCGTCGGCGGCGGCGAGCAGCGCGTCGACGTGGGAGCTCGACAGCGGTTCGAGGCGGACGGCGGCGCCGCGCAGTACCGGCCGGCCGAACCAGTCCGTCACGACGGCCGCCGGCCCGCGACCGCGGCATGGCGGGTCGGCGGCCCGGAATCCGCGTCGTCGCGACTGCCCCGCAGCGGTGCGCGCGCGAACACCACGAACAGCACGACGAGCAGCACCGCCCGGCCCCAGACGCCGACGTCGACGACGAACTGCCAGGTCGCGGCGTCGTCGCCCTCGGACAGTGCGCCGAAGTACGAGAAGACGCCGATCCCCATCGCGAGATCCGCGACGAGATAGGCGGCCACCAGGCCCCACGGGACGCGCAGCAGCACGAAGAACGGCAGCAGCCACAGCGTGTACTGCGGTGAATGCACCTTGTGCAGCAACAGGAATCCGCACAGCATCATCGCGCTCACGGCGATCCACGGATAGTGACCGCCCGAGTGCTCCATCCGCCGCCACCCCAGGTGCACGGCGAGCGCGAACGCCGCGAGCACGAGCAACGGCGACAGGATTCCCACGACGGTGTGATAGGCGTCCGGGGCCGTCTCGTCGATCGAGACCCCGAACATGGGCCGCAGTCCCCAGAACCAGATCGAGTTGGTCGTGATGTCGGCGGTGCGGTTCTCCTGGAACGCGAACGACGCCCGCCACCCCTCGTACCCGGCGATCGCGAACGGCAGGTTGATCGCCACGACGGTGACGACTGCGGCGCCGATCGTCGCGAGCGCGCCGCGCACGTCGTACCCGCGACCGCGACTGCGTCCGTAGGTGAGGACGTAGACGGCGAGCGGCAGCACGAACAGGCCCGGATAGATCTTGAGACAGAACCCGATCGCGAGGAGCACCGCCGCGAGGACTGCACGAACGCGGATCGGGATGCGGTCGGTCGCCATCACGAAGACCGCGGCGACGGCCGTCGCGACGACGGGCAGCTCCCAGTTGTGGAAGGCGTACAGCACGAGTGGCGGCGTCAGCGACCACAGCAGCGCCCACTTGCCGGCGAGCCGGCCGAGCATCCATGCGGTGAGCAGCCCGAACGGGGCGAGCAGCAGCGCGGAATGCGCGAGGAACTCGGCGTCGGTGTGCGCACCGAGCGCGCCGAGCCACATGAGCAGGCCGCTGAGGACGGGATACTCGACGGTGCCGCCGAACAGCATGCCGTCGGCGTCGATGCCGCCCGACACGTACGGGAACACGTGCCGATCGATGTCGCGCCCGATCCACAGCAGCTGGATGTCGGAGTAGCAGACGCGCGTGTCCTTGATCGAGTCGAAGATCAGGCTGCGGCCCCACTCGTCGAACGGTGGGCCGGCGCAGCGCGCCTTGTTGAGGTAGCCGAGAACGAGCCACAGCCCGCACGTCCCGACGACGAGCGCCGTCGTCAGGGCGCTCGATCGACGGGTCGCGGGCATGTGCCCCAGCCTAGTTCGCGCGTTGTTCGCTGCGGACCGCTGGCGGTCGTATCCACCGATTTCGCTGGTCACGGGGCACCCGTGTACCCTTGAACGGTTGCCGACGCAGGCGACCCTCCTGCCACGGACCGTCCGTGGCCGTCACTAGTCCACAGGAGGTGAAGAGGTCTCATGCGTCATTACGAACTCATGGTCATCCTGGACCCCAGCCTGGATGAGCGCACTGTTGCTCCTTCCCTGGATACGTTCCTCAACGTCGTTCGCCAGGACGGCGGCAAGGTCTCCAACGTCGATGTCTGGGGCAAGCGCCGTCTCGCCTACGAGATCGCGAAGCACTCCGAGGGCATCTACGCCGTCGTCGACATCGACGCCGAGCCCGCGACCGTCAACGAGCTGGATCGTCAGCTCGGTCTGAACGAGTCGGTGCTTCGCACCAAGGTGCTGCGCCACGACAAGTGATTCGTGAGCACTCGGGCGTGTGAGCCTGTGGACAACTCGGTCGCGTCGCGGCCTCGTGTCCCCCGGACCCTCTACGCTCGGTGCCAATCGAACTCCACTACTGCAGGAGGAATCACATGGCTCAAGGCGATACCGTCATCACCGTCGTGGGCAACCTGACGGCTGATCCGGAACTCCGCTTCACTCCCGCTGGTGCGGCGGTCGCCAACTTCACGGTGGCGTCCACCCCGCGCATCTTCGATCGTCAGACGAACGAGTGGAAGGACGGCGAAGCGCTGTTCCTCCGCTGCAACATCTGGCGCGAAGCGGCGGAGAACGTCGCCGAGAGCTTGAATCGCGGCTCGCGCGTCATCGTGCAGGGACGACTCAAGCAGCGCTCGTTCGAAACCCGTGAGGGTGAGAAGCGCACTGTCGTCGAGCTCGAAGTCGACGAGATCGGCCCCTCGCTGAAGTTCGCCACGGCCAAGGTCACTCGGGCCGGCCGCGGCGGAGGCGGCGGCGGAGGCGGATTCGGTGGTTCCTCCGGCGGGTCAGGCGGAGGCTCACAGCAGTCCGGTGGCTACGGCGGAGACGACCCGTGGGGCAACGCCCCGCAGGCGTCGGGCTCCTTCGGTGGCTCCGGCGGCGACGAGCCCCCGTTCTGATCCGTACCACGATCGGAACATCCAGAAAGAAGCAATACGACATGGCCAAGCCGCAGGCACGCGACAAGGTGATGAAGAAGAAGCCGTGCATCTTCTGCAAGGAGAAGGGCACGAGCATCGATTACAAGGACACGGCGCTGCTGCGCAAGTACGTCAGCGATCGCGGCAAGATCCGCGCGCGTCGTGTCACCGGCAACTGCGTCCAGCATCAGCGGGACGTCGCCGTGGCCGTCAAGAACTCTCGTGAGGTGGCTCTGCTGCCTTACGCCGCATCGGCTCGCTGAGGGAAAGGAACAAGGACATGAAGCTCATCCTCACCGCCGACGTCGAGAACCTCGGCGCCCCCGGCGATGTCGTCGAGGTCAAGGACGGCTACGGCCGCAACTTCCTGCTGCCGCGTGATCTGGCCATCCCGGCCACGCGTGGTGCGCTCAAGCAGGTCGAGGGCATCAAGCGCGCCCAGCAGGCGCGTGCGATCCGTGGTCTCGATCATGCGAACGAGGTCAAGCAGGCGATCGAGGGTCTCGACAACGTGACCGTCGCTCGCAAGACGTCGGACGCCGGAAAGCTGTTCGGCTCGATCACCGCCGCCGATGTCGCCGACGCCGTCAAGGCTGCCGGTGGACCGGTGCTCGACAAGCGCAACATCGTGCTTCCGAAGTCGCACATCAAGGCGCTCGGCAAGTACGAGCTGTCGGTGGAGCTGCACGACGACGTCGTCGCCAAGCTGGCGCTGACCGTCGCTGCCGCCTGACACGCGATCAGCCGCCTCGGCCCCCGCACCACGGTGCGGGGGCCGAGGTGTTTCCGGGGGCTGCGTGACCTTCTCTACTGCATCGGCGAGGTGCCGTGAGGGGCTTTCGCGGAGACGTCATCGATGTCACTGAGAGTTAACGACGGCCACCCTCGAAGGTGACCAGTACCACAGCTTGATTTGCCCACGGTTCGCCGAACACGCCCGAGTGTGGAAAACCGTGCGACACGCCGAGTTCGCGGAATCCCCAGTTCGTGAATCGTGCGCATGGCTCTCGAGCTGGGATTTCTGCGGTGTGATCTCGGTTGTTCCCCAGGTTGTCCACAAGGGGTGCACATGCCGCTCCTGCACTTTCCACAATCGCTCCACAGGGCGGTGCACAGTGCGATTTGAGCGAACCCCAGCTAATCCATACCGTGATCCGAGCGTGGTAGCGGAGCCGAGTGTGTCGGTGTCGGCGCGTACAACGGTGGGGCATCACATCCGTGTAGTTAAAGTGGTGGAGAGCGGGCCGAGTACCCGTGATGGAGGGCGACATGGCGGTAGTGGACGACAGAGGACACTCCGACTACTCCGACTCCGACGTCGGGGAGGAGTTCGGGCGGCAGCCACCCCACGACATGGCCGCGGAGCAGTCCGTGCTCGGCGGCATGCTGCTGTCGAAGGACGCCGTCGCCGACGTCCTCGAGGTGCTACGCCCGGGCGACTTCTACCGCCCCGCGCACCAGAGCATCTACGACGCGATCCTCGATCTCTACAGCAAGGGTGAGCCCGCGGACCCCGTCACGGTGTCCGCCGAACTCGACCGCAAGGGCGAGCTGCGTCGCGTCGGCGGTGCGCCGTACCTCGTGACCCTCACGCAGACCGTCCCCACGGCGGCGAACGCCGGCTACTACGCCGAGATCGTCGCGGAGAAGTCGATCCTGCGGCGCCTCGTGGACGCGGGCACGCGCATCGTCCAGTACGGCTACACGGGCGCCGACGGCCAGGACGTCGCGGAGGTCGTCGATCGCGCGCAGGCCGAGATCTTCGAGGTCACCGAGCGGCGGACCACCGAGGACTTCGTGCCCCTCGAAGAGCTGCTGCAGCCGACGATGGACGAGATCGACTCGATCGCGTCGCGCGGCGGTATCTCGCTCGGCGTCCCCACCGGCTTCGCCGAACTCGACGAGGTCACCAACGGGCTGCATCCCGGGCAGATGATCATCGTCGCGGCCCGGCCTGGCGTCGGCAAGGCTCTGGCGCTGGACACTCCGCTCGCAACTCCCGAGGGCTGGACGACGATGGGCGACGTTCGGGTGGGCGACCTGCTCATCGGGGCGGACGGCGCACCGACGCGGGTCGTCGCGGCCACGGACGTCATGACGGATCGGCCGTGTTACGAGGTCGAATTCTCGGACGGAACCGTGATCGTCGCCGACGAGCAGCATCAGTGGCTCACGGACACGCGGGCATCTCGGAAGTCCGCCCAGGCGGCTGCTGCCGGATACAACCGCTCCAAGAATCAGCGGACGTTCGCCGAGATCCGGACGACCGGCGAGATCGCAGAGACGCTGCGGTGCCCGACTGCCGATGCGCGGCTCAATCACTCGGTTCGCAACGCGAAGGCGCTGGAGCTGCCCGAGCAGGAACTACTGGTGCCGCCGTACACGCTGGGGGCGTGGCTCGGTGACGGCAGCAGCGCGTGTGCGCAGTTCACCACGGCCGATCCCGAGATCATCATGCATATGGAGGCCGAGGGGATCCATGCGGTTCCGTCGGCCGCCGCGGCGCTTCGATACACGTTGAAGCTTCCCGAGGCGCCGGCAAAGCCCACTCGTGACTGTGTCGTGTGTGGGAAGTCGTTCGTGCCGTTCACCAGCGAGGTCCGCACGTGTGGGCGTTCCTGCGGCGGCAAGGCCCGCTTCCTTTCGGATCCGGTGCCTGCTCCCACGTGCGGTCGCTGTGGTGGACCGTCGATCGGTCTGCGGATGTGCCAGAAGTGCCGGAACGAGGTGGGGACGCTGCAGGCGTGCCTCCGCACCATCGGTGTTCTCGGCGACAAGCACATTCCTGCTCGATACCTGCGTGCCTCGGAGTCGCAGCGGCGTTCACTGCTGGCGGGTCTGCTCGACACCGATGGAACGGTGACCGCCGGTGGTTCGGCGCAGTTCAGTGTCACGAGCGAGCGGTTGGCGAACGACGTCGCCGAACTCGTGGTGAGCCTCGGATATCGCTGCCAGATGTCGCGTAAGCGGGTGCGTGGCCGCAGCGAGGAGTCGTCGACGGCGTACACCCTCACCTTCTCGACCGACGACACGGTCTTCCGGTTGAGCCGAAAGGTTCTCACGCACAAGCAACGTCGTGCCGCTGTCAACACGGCGCGTTCGGACTCACGCTTCGTCGTCGACGTACGCAAGGTCGATTCGATTCCGGTTCGGTGCGTCGAGGTCGACAACGCCGACCACATGTACGTGGCGGGGCGTGCGATGGTGCCGACCCACAACTCCACACTCGGCATGGACTTCCTGCGGTCCTGCTCCATCAAGCACGGAATGTCTTCGGTGATGTTCTCGTTGGAGATGAGCAAGTCCGAGATCGTCATGCGTCTGCTGTCGGCGGAAGCGAAGATCAAGCTCGGCGACATGCGCTCGGGCAAGATGAACGACGACGACTGGACGCGGCTCGCGCGGCGCATGAGCGAGATCAGCGAGGCGCCGCTGTACATCGACGATTCGCCGAACCTCACGATGATGGAGATCCGTGCGAAGGCACGGCGGCTCAAGCAGAAGCACGACATCAAACTCGTCGTCGTCGACTACCTGCAGCTGATGACGTCCGGCAAGAAGGTCGAGTCACGCCAGCAGGAGGTCTCGGAGTTCTCGCGAAGCCTCAAGCTGCTCGCGAAGGAACTCGAGGTTCCCGTCGTCGCGATCTGTCAGCTCAACCGTGGGCCCGAGCAGCGCACCGACAAGAAGCCGATGGTCTCGGACCTTCGTGAGTCCGGTTCGCTCGAGCAGGACGCCGACATGGTCATCCTGCTGCACCGCCCCGACGCGTTCGAGCGTGACGACCCGCGCGCCGGCGAAGCCGACCTCATCCTCGGCAAGCACCGCAACGGCCCGACCGCCACGATCACCGTCGCGCACCAGCTTCACCTGTCCAAGTTCGTCGACATGGCCAGGGGCTGACGGGCCTTCAACTGCCGCCCGGTCTGCACGCCCTACTGTGTCGGCCGTGCAGACCGGTCCGGGTCTCCTCATCGGAGGTGGTCGTTCACGCGGGAGTTGCGGCCCGCCTCTGAGCATCGGCCGCCCAGGGGCCGATCATCGGAATCCATTCGGTGACTTCGTAGGAAGCGACGTAGCCACGGCAGCGGAAGGGGTCGCCCTCGACGACTTCGACGACATCTGCCTTGCATGACGCTCGATAGATCATTGCCGCGCCGGCTTCCTCGTCGGCGGCGAACGGGCCGGATCCGAGAATCATGCCTCGTTCTGCCGCTTCGGAGAGGTAGTCCTTGTGTCGTGCCCTGTGAGCATCGCGGCCTGCGGTGTCGTCGGTGTAGCAGTAGCGGACGAGGAAAAAGGCCATCTCACACTCCTTTGAGAGCGGCTTCCCGGGCCGGTGCGTTCCGACGCAGGTCGGCCAGTCGGGCGGCGTCGCGACCGATCGTGTAGCCGAAGACGAGCGCGGGACCGATGTTCGCACCGTAGCCCGGATATCCGCCGCCGAAGATGCTCACTGCTGCGGAACCAGCGGCGAACAGGCCGGGGATGGGCTGCTTGTCCTCGTCGAGGACCTGGCTGTGCCTATCGACTGCCAGCCCGGAATACGCGCCGAGATCACCCATCTCGATCCTGGCCGCGTAGTACGGGCCCTTGTCGAGCGGTGCAAGGTTGGGGTTCGGCTTGTGTTCCATATCGCCCTTGAAGTGATGGAACCAGTTGGAACCGCGGCGGAACTTCGGGTCTTCCCCCTTCGCCGCACCCGAATTGAACTCGGACAAAGTATTTTTCAGCCCGGTATGGTCGACGCCGATTTTTCGTGCCAGTTCTTCGACCGTCGCTGCCTTGTGGAGGAACCCGGTCCGCTTGAAGTAGGTCTGCGGTATCGGCCACGGCTTGGCGTACCCGATGCCGTACTTCCGCATCGCTTTCGAATCGGCGACGATGTACCCGATCGTTCTGTCCTCACCGACGTTGTCATCGATCATCGCCATTCCGAAGTCGTGGTACGAACTCGACTCGTTGGCGAAACGTTCGCCCCTGCGGTTGACGGCGATCAACCCCGGGAGGCCGAACGCCCTCAGGTGGGGAAAGACCCGCGTCTTTCCGCGAAGACCGGTGAACACGGTGACAGGTGCCCATGCGGCGGGTTCGTGCACCCTCGTATCGACATGTCCGCCGAATGGCGCTGCGAGTCGCACGTTGTCGCCATCGTGTCCGACCGTCGGTGTGAAGTGATTGTCTCCGCCCGGATCGTGGCGCCAGTACTGGGCACGCAGGGAGGGATCTGACGAATACCCTCCCGCTGCGATGACGACGCCGAGTCGCGCTTCGACTGTGCACGCGTGGTCTCCGCCGAGCACGGCACCGCTGACGACTCCGTCGTCATCCTGCAGGATCTTCGTCACGGGGGTCCCTGTCCACAGACGGATACCGAGCTTCGCGGCGGAGGAGACCATCCGGACCATAAGCGAATTACCGTTTGTGCGGTCGAACGAACGCCGGAACGCCACCGTTTCGACCCACGTCTTGAGTAGCTTCTTCGACACGTAGACGAAGGACCTCAACGACTGCTTCGCATGAAGGAACTGCGCGATGTCGGGTCCGACCTCCGGCATGTAGCCGAAGACTGTGTACGTATCGAGATAGGGGCGCAACCGTAGCCGGTTCGCGCCGAGCGTGCGAGCATCGACGGCTTTGCCGGAGATCGCGCGCCCGGACGCCTTCGCGCCAGGGGCGTCCATCTGATAGTCGGGAGCCATTTCGGGATAGACGAACTCGACGTCGGTCTCCCGTTCGAGCCAGCTGATGGCTTCGGGTACTTCGTCGAGGAAGGTCTCCACCATCTCGGCCTTGAAGCAGTCCTTGGACAGTGCCTTGATGTACGTTTCGACCTCTTGGCGGGTATCGCCCTCCGCAACGCCCTGCTTGTTCCCCGGGACCCACGCCCACCCCCCGGAGATCGCGGTGGTTCCGCCGAGCCATTCGGACTTCTCCGCGACGATCACACTGTGACCCTCGCTTGCTGCTTTCACTGCCGCGGCCATACCGGCGGCGCCGGATCCGATGACGAGCAGATCACATTTTGCAGTCTTCGAGTTCATCTTTGGTTCCTTTGCAGTGGAGTGCAATTCAGCTTGCTCGCTTTCTGGCTGTGCACATGCTCGGTGGGGCGGACGAAGATCAGGCGTGGTCGAGTGATCGACACGGATCGATTCCGTCGAGCGGACGGGCGGCGTAGGAGATGTGATCGGTGTACCTCACCACGATGAGTTCGATCCTGTCCTCGGTCCGGACCTCACGGTCGCCCCACAGGCGAGTGGCGAGGCGCAGCCCCTCGTCGAGATCGACGACGCACACTCGATAGGGCACGTCCCGAACGAAGGCGCTCGGGGCGGCGTGGATAGTGGTGAACGAGTAGAGCGTGCCCCTGCCGCTCAATTCGACCCAGACGACCTCGTGATCCCAGGTGTGTGGATCGATAGGCTTCGGGGGAAAGGTGGGCCGACCGGTCGTGGCGCTCGCGGTGGTGATCAGTCGTCCTGCTCCGAGCGCGTCCCAGAACGGCTTGGTCGCCTCGGTTACTCGCTGAGGATACGGATGCCGAGCGTCGACATCGATGATCGGAATCATCAGTGCACTCCTTCCAGGATATGTACCAGAGCGGCGTTGTAGTTTCCGAGTTCGGCGCTGGTCAATGCCAGTTCGGCACCGTGGACCTGGCGCTGGCCAGCGGTTCCGCGCAACTGGTCGAATACTTCGACGAAGCTGTAAAGCGGAGTGACGTATGCGGGATGTCCCCGAGATGTGAGGCCACCAGAAGTGCAGATCGGGATATCGCCGCCGAGGCTCGTACGGCCCTCGGCTGCGAAACGAGCCCCCTCGCCCCGCGGAGTCAATCCCAGGGCCTCCGCCGCCAAGACCTCGACGATGGTGCACGGTGCGTAGATCTCTGCGAGATCGAGGTCGCCCGGTGCGATCCCGGCCCGAGCGAACGCCTGCCGACCTGCGGCCTGCGCAGCTTCGAGCGCGATCATGTCGTTGGGCACTTCGCTGATCTGATGGGCCCCCTCGTGATGAAAACCGCGGGAGCGGACTTTCACGTACGGCCGACGAAGAGACTTTGCGACATCTTCCTCGGCCAGTACCAAGCACACGGCGCCGTCGCTACGGGGCGGCACCTCGTAGAGCCCGAGCGGCTCGACGATCATCGGCTGAGCCAGCACATCGTCGAGGGTGATCGATGTGCGAAATTGGGCAAGCGGATTCAGTGCCGCGTGACGGCGGTTCTTCACGGCCACGGCAGCGAGCTCATCCCGTGAGGAACCGTACTCGTGCATGTAGCGAGTGGCGTCCATTGCGTACCACGCGATGGGGGTGATACCGAACGGAGCCTGGAAGTCCACATCGCCCACCGCGCGCATCGAGCTCATCATGTGTTCGCGCGCCGGGATCGCTGTTTCGAAGTTGATGCCAAGTGCCAGAGACACCTTCGACCGACCGAGCAGTATGTCGTTTGCGGCCTGCTCGAAGGCGAATCCGCCTGTCATGCCGTTGCCCAGGACCTCCGAGACGTTCCCCGAGCAGGGAAGACGTAGATAGTCGGCCATGAAGGTGGCGAAGTACTTCTGGGCGGTGTAAGGCCGGGGCTGCGCGAAAGTCATGCCTTGAATATCGGATTTATCGACCCCCGCTTCCGTGACGGCTCGAACGACGAGGCGAGCCAGCACCTCATGCTCGAGTACCTGGACAGCTGCGTCGGCGGCGCTCTGCCACTTGCCGACAGGCAGTGCGGCGGCACCGATGATGGTCACGGTTTTTCCCACGTGCGAACCCTTCTCCCGGCTCGGTCGACGACGGACGCGAAGTGATCCAACCCCTTGACAGACCGCATTGTGAGCTAGACCATATCAATGGATGGGCCAATGCGCCGGATGGCCGAAGGAGGATTTGTGACCCATACGATCGAGAGAGACGTGTTCTCTCATCAGGACCTCGACGGTCTGATCAACCCGCAGGTGATCGCCGTGGTCGGCGCTTCTGCCACGCCGGGTGGATTCGGGCAGCGGACGATGGAGAACCTCAGGCACTTCACCGGCCGGGTGTACGGGGTCAATCCACGTTATGACGCGGTGGAAGGCCGGCCGTGCTTTCCGTCTCTGGACGAACTCCCCGAGGTCCCCGACTGCGTAATTGTCTGTGTAGCAAAGCCGCTCGTGCTTCGGACGCTCGAGGACGCCGCCCGAGTCGGGGCCCGAGGGGCTGTTGTCTACGCGTCGGGATTCAGCGAGACGGGATCGGACGGTGGTGTCGTCGACCAGGAAGCGATCGCGGAACTGTCGCAGCGGACCGGACTGCGGGTTGCGGGGCCGAACTGTGTCGGTCTGACCAACGTCGCCTCCGGCGGCGCCATGAACTTCATGACAGACGCGGGCGCCGTCATCGAGGGCGCTGCCGGGGACATCGCCATCGTGTCGCAGAGCGGTGCATTGGGTTACACGGTCCTGCAGGGCGTTCAGCGTGGGATCGGGTTCAGCCACTATCTGGCCTCGGGGAACTCTGCTGACGTCGATGTGTGCGATTTCATCGCCTACCTGGCCGAGGAGCCCACCGCCAAGGTGATCATCTGTCTGATGGAGGGGGTCAAGAGCGGCGCACGATTCCTGCAGGCGGCCCAACGAGCCGAGGCGGCAGGCAAGCCACTGATCGTCTACAAGGCCGGAAACGGGGAAAAGAGCGGACTTGCCGCGATGTCGCACACCGGTACCCTCGCCGGCACTACGGCTGCGTACGCTGCTGCGTGCGAACGCGCTGGCGCAGTCTGGGTCGACAACCTCGAATCCTTGACCGAAGTTGCATCGTTCTTCGCCAAGAATCCCGGCGGCCCCATCGCGCCCGGCGTCGGGATCATGTCGACATCCGGTGGTGCCGGGGTGATCAACGCGGACAAGGCCGAATACCACGATCTCGACCTCTCGCCGCTCGATCCTTCCACCAGTCGGGCACTGAGCGAGGTCGTGCCGGCGTTCGGGCGATCGGCAACCCAGCGGACCTGACAGCCGAGGTGCTCAAGGACGTCGCGACATTCTCGCACTGTCTGGACGCCTTCACGTCGGATCCCGGTCTCGGGGCGGTCGTGGTCCCACTGGTGTTCGCGCACGAGACGACGACAGGCGTACGAGCATCACTGCTCAGTGAGGTGAGCGCCCGCACTGGAACGGCAGTCGCCGCCGTCTGGATGAACGAATGGCTCGAAGGGCCGGGTAGCCGAGCCCTCGACAGCGATCCCTGCGTGACTCTGTTCCGGTCTGCCGCACGGTGCATGCAGACTATTTCGCTCTGGCAGAACTGGCACCACCGACGACGAATCCTCGACGGCCTCGCTCTCCCGGAACGAATCTCGGATTCCGGTGCCGAGGCGGTCGCCCGAGCTGTCCTCGCGGCCACCGATGCCGAGTCGCCACCTCCAACCGAGCAGCAGGCCAAGGCCCTCCTTTCCGCCTACGGCATCACCGTGCCCCGCGAGTCGGTCGCGACCACACCGAGCCAGGCTGTGAGCCTGGCCGAACGCTTCGGTTATCCCGTCGTCCTCAAGGTCTCCTCACCGGACATTCAGCACAAGACCGAGGTGGGTGGTGTCAGGCTGAATCTAGCTACTGCGGAGGAGGTTCGGCTAGCAGCGGCCGAAATACTGGACAACGCAAGAATTCTCGAGCCGACGGCGCGCATAGATGGTGTCAGTGTGCAGACCATGATCGGCGCCGGCGTCGAAGTACTGCTCGGAGCTCGGATCGATCCACAGTTCGGCCCGATGATCACCGTGGGCGCCGGAGGCATCTTCGTCGAGCTGCTCCGTGACGTCTCGACGCAGTTGGCGCCGGTGACACCCGAGATCGCACGCCGCGCCATCGAATCGCTCCGCCTGCACAAGATCCTCACCGGACTGCGCGGGGATACCGGCTACGACATCGAGGCCCTCGTCGATACGGTCGTCCGATTCTCGGAAATGGTGAGTGACCTCGCGGACGAACTCAGCGAGGTCGATGTCAATCCGCTCATCGTCGGACGCGCAGGGGCGATCGCCGCCGACGCACTCATCGTGCCCAGCCATTCGGCAGCGCTCACCGTCTAGGAGAAGATCATGGGCAAATGCGTCGAAGAATTCGTCGTCGGGGAGGTGTCATCCAGTCCCGGGCGCACAGTTACCGAAACCGATATCGTGCAGTACTCCTGGGTGTCCGGCGACACCAATCCCATGCATACCGATGCCGAATACAGCGCCCGCTCACCCCTGGGAAGGCGTATCGCGCACGGAACACTGGGGATGTCGATCTGTACCGGTCTCAGCGCCCGAATGGGTCAATTCGACGGTACTGCCATAGCCGCACTCGGTGTCGACGAGTGGCGGTTCCTCGCGCCCATCTTCATCGGCGACACCGTATACCTGCGAACCACGGTTCTTTCGGCTCGAATCAGCGCCTCCAAGCCGGACCGCGGAGTGGTGACCCGGCAGATGGAGCTACTCAACCAGCACGGCGACGTCACTCAGCGAGGCCTGATGAGAACGATGGTCTACAGCAAAGAGGGTTTGGCGGCCGTCACGTCTGATGAACAGCACAACTCCGCAACAGCATTCGCCACAGAAGGATGACACGATGACCACCGCAACCATCCCGCAGCGTGCGGGCCTGATCAACACCGCCGGACTCTCCGACGAGCAACTCATGATCCGTTCCAGCGTGCTGGACATCCTTCGGGCGACTCTGCCGCTGGACAGCATCGGCCAACTCGACGATCAGCGCCGGTTTCCGGAAGAGGCATATCAAGCTCTCGCCTCGTCTGGCTACCTCGCCATCCCGTTCGAGGAAGAATTCGGTGGTGCCGGGGGAAACTACAAGGACCTGACCGTTCTCATGGAAACCCTCGGCTATCACTATTCCGGCATCGGCCAGGGTGTGATGACCACCTTGATCTACGCAGGTGGCCACGTTGCCAAGTTCGGTTCGGAGGAGCTCAAGCGGCGGATTCTTCCGCAGATCATCGAGGGCAAAGTCAAGCTCGCACTGGCGATGTCAGAGCCGGGTACCGGTTCGGATGTCGCCGGCCTCGAGACCAAGGCGGTGCGGCAGGGTTCCGGGTACGTCCTTTCCGGCACCAAAGTGTGGATCACGTGCGCTCACGTGGCCGACTACATCGTCGTCATCGCCAAGACGGATCCCACCGCACCCCGGCACCAAGGATTGAGCACTTTTCTCGTCGACGCGAAGGCTGCCGGGGTGACGATCAGTCCGCTGTCGATGCTCGGCCGCCGCACGACTCATGCCAACGAAGTCGTTCTGGACAACGTCTTCGTTCCTGAGGAGAACCTCATCGGCGAGGAGAATCAGACATGGAAGAACATGATGAAGTGCTTGGCCGTGGAGCGTCTGGCACTGGCGGCGATCTCGGCCGGTCACTGCTTCCGGATCACCGAGTACGCCCAGGACTACGCCAAGAGCCGTGCCCAGTTCGGCCGCCCGATCTCGGACTTTCAGGTCACTCAGCACAAGCTGGTGGACATGCGCATCATGGCGGAGACTGCGCGTCAGTCGGTGTACCGAGTCGCGGAACTCCTCGACGCGGGCCACGACGCCATCGAAGAAACCTCGATCGCCAAGATCGTGTGTACCGAGAACAACTTCAAGTGCGCCGATATGGGCCTGCAGATTCTCGGCGGTGCCGGTTACTCCATGGAGTACGACATGCAGATGTTCTTCCGCGATTCCCGCGTCGGCCCTATCGGCGGCGGCACCAACGAGATTCAGCGAAACGTGATCGCCAAGCGGATGGGGCTTTGAGTCTTCGGATCGACAGTTCGCCACAAGCAATGGGTCGGAGCGACCCGAATCCGGTCGACTCGAGAGAAAGGCGAGAAAGCGATGAGGCGAACGACACGCGCCACCCGAGTACGGGGGCGCTTTCGAGTCGGCGCAGTCGCCTTGGCGGCACTGGCACTCCTACCTGCGTGCGGCACCGCGATGGGAAGAGACACCGATGCAGGAGCGCCACTGGTTCTTCGCTACGCGGACTACACCAATGCCCATTCGGGTGACGGCTTTCGGGCCTTCGCAGCGGAGGTCGCCGATCGTTCGGATGGACGGATTGCGTTCGACGAGTACTGGGGTGGCAGCCTGCTCAAAGGCAACGACATGGCTTCGGGCGTGCGCGGTGGCGTGGCAGACATTGGAATGTTCACCGCTACTTACTATCCCAGTGAATTCCCTCTCACCGAGTGGCTGACACGGCTCGGAAACTTGGCGGACACCAGCTTCCCGAACGGTGTGATGCAAGCCAACGCCGCCCAGGCGGACTTCGCGCTGTCCAGTGAGGCCGTCAACAACCAGTTCGACGGTCGCGGAATGAAGCTCTTGTTCTCGGCTCATCCGATCACCAAGTACGACATCCTCTGCACCACACCGGTGACCACGCTGGCGGACGCGGCCGGCAAACGTATCCGATCCGGTGGTGGGTTGTGGGACGACGAGGCTCGTGCGCTGGGGATGACCCCCGTGAACATGTCGATCGGCGAGACGTACGAGGGGCTGGAGCGCGGTGTCATCGACTGCACACTCGCCTCCCCGAAGACCGTGACTTCCTACGGTTTCTGGGAGGTGGCCAAGCATCACACCAGCCTTCCCTTGACCGGCATCAATGCCCAGTACGCCGTCATGAACAAGCAAGTGTGGGAGGCGCTCCCGGTCGAGGATCAGCGTCTGATCTGGGATGCCACCTACCAATGGTTCGAGGGGTACCTCGAGTACGAAGGGCTCGGGTTGGAGAAGGTGCTCGTCGAGACCGGAACCGATAAGCACGGGTTGGCGTTCCATGACCCGGATGACGATCTGCTTCGCGCTGTACAGACGCAGCAGTCCGAGGTGCGTGAGTCGATGCCGTCGACCGCACCGGATTCCGCCGGGCCCCCGGACGACATCATTCGGAACTACAAGGACACCATGGCCCTGTGGCATGAGCGCCTGTCGGCGATGGATCTGACCCGCACCACCCAGGACGGCCGAATGGATCTCACTCGGTACGCCGCCGAGGTCCGCAGCGAGGTCTTCGATCGACATCGGCCCTAGCCTGCCCGGCAGTCACCACCTGTCCCCCGCAACAACGCGGATGGAGTCCGTCATGGAATCTTCCCCCACAACACCTCGAGCGCCGATCTCCGTAATACACAGGCTGTCCACATTTTCGGGCGCTGTGGCCGGAGTCATCGTCCTGGTTCTGACAATCCAGATCGCAGCAGACGTTCTGTCTCGCAACGTTTTCAACCAGCCGATCCCCGGTACCCTCGAACTCACCGCAAATCTGTTCATGCCGCTGATCGTCTTCCTGTCTCTCGCCTATGCCGAGTATGCGGGCGAGCATATCCGCGCGACGATCATCGTCGGCAGTCTGACCGGGCGCACAGCGCTCGCGACGGAGTTGATCGGACGGATCGTCACGCTACTGGTCGTTCTCGCGCTGACCTACTACGCGGTGATCGGGGCGATCTACGCCACCGAACTTCGGTTGGAGGTGCTCGGTGCGATCACCTTGCCCGTGTGGCCGGTGCGCATCCTCGCTGCAGTCGGCTTGATGCTCTTCGCAATTCAGCTGACTGCCTCGATCGTCATCGTCGGTGCCCAATCGACCCAGAGGAAAGTCCATGACTGAGAGCCTTGCCGCAGAACACACTTCAGCTCTGAAACGGGATGAGAAGGTGGTCCGGGGTCGACCTCCTCGCCGCGCCGGTGGGCGCGCGAACCGGCTCATGTTCGTCGTCGCCGCTATCTCGTGCCTCTCGATGGCTGCTCTCTTCCTGGTAGAGATGTCCGATCCCGTGGTCGGAATAGTCGTGATCGCGGCGACCATCCTGCTGATGCTCACCGGCGTCCCAGTGGGCATCGCAATCCTGGCGGCGGGCGGGCTGGGTATGTGGCGACTCGCCGGATTCGACGCGATGGCCGTCACTTTCGAGGATGTGCCGTTCGCTACGGCGGCTAGCTGGAGTTTGAGCGTCATACCACTGTTCATCTTCATGGGCATCGCGATGGGCAAATTCAATCTGACGACTCCCCTGTTCGATGCGGCGCGGCAGTGGTTGGGAAAACTGCCAGGTGGGCTGGCGATCGCGACGAACTTCGCAGGTGCGGGGTTGGCCGCAGCCAGTGGCAGCTCCATCGCAATCTCGTACGCACTCGGCCGCGTCGCCATCCCGGAAATGCTGCGGGCGAACTACCGGCCGTCCCTGGCTGTCGGCGTCGTCGCCATGGCGGGCACCCTCGGCATGCTCATACCACCGAGCGTCGTCCTCGTTGTCTATGCGGGCGCGGCGGGCACGCCGATCGGGCCCCAACTACTGGCTGCGTTGATTCCAGGATTGGTGCTGGCGACGGCATTCGCCGTTCTGATTCTGATTCGCTCGATCCTCGACCCCACGCTCGCCCCACGAGAAGACACGGGCGACATCACGTTGCGGTCGCGCGTCACATCACTGGCGGGCGTCGCGCCGGTGACGACAATCGTCGTCGTCATGGTCGGCGGAATGTACATGGGGTTCTTCACGCCGACAGAGGCCGGCGCGTTCGGTGCACTGCTCGCTGTGATCCTGGGCTGGTTGTTCGGTGGTGATCGGAACGTACACAGGCTCGGAAAGACGCTCGTGGCCTGCCTGCGTGAAACTGTTGCCGGCGTAGCGGCGATCTTCCTGCTGCTGATGGGCGTGCATGTCCTGACCCGCGTCGTAGCGTTGTCGGGCCTGGCCGACATCATGGCAGATGCGGTGACCAGTATCGGTTTGTCGCGCATTGCTTTTCTCTTCGTTCTGGTTGTCGTCTTCTTGATCTTGGGGATGTTCATGGACAGCCTGGCGATGATCTTGTTGACGGTCCCGGTTCTGCTACCAGTGCTGACCGCACTGGACATCGATATGATCTGGTACGGCGTCTTCATGGTGATCCTGGTCGAGATCGGAATGGTGACACCGCCTATCGGAATGCTGAGTTACATCGTGCATCGACTCGCCCAGAATCCCGAGGTCAGTCTCGGCCGCACCGTCCGGTTGACAGAAGTGTTCAAGGGAACCGCATGGTTCGTCATCGCCGGACTAGTAGTCCTGACGGCGCTCATATTCTGGCCCGAGATCGCGTTGTGGCTGCCGGGCCAGTCCAACGCCGGGTAGTCACGCTGTAATCGTGTCGCACGGATCGGGGTCGTGGAGATCGGCAGAGGGCCACTGAAGTGCCGCTCCGAAGTCGGACCGACTGTTGGGATCGCCCTGCGATCGTGGCGAACCGCTAGGGTGGCACAGCAATGGTTGAACCGCCCGTCCGACTTCCCGCGAGCCTCGGCGTCGAGCGGGAGGCCATTCTGGCAGGAGGACTTCAGTGGCTGCAGAGCTGACATTCGAGCCCGCGAAGACGCGGCGCGCCTTCGACGACATCATCGACCAAGTTCGTGATCGGCTCCCGTCGGGTCAGCTTCGGCCCGGCGACAAGCTGCCCAGCGAACGCGAGTTCGCCGAGCAGCTCGGTGTGAGTCGGAACACTGTTCGAGAAGCTCTTCGAATGCTCGAGATCTCCGGGTTGATCGTCCTGAAGAAGGGACATACCGGCGGGGCTTTCGTGGTGGATACCACGTCGCATGTGGTGGCCCAAGGAATTCTGGACGGGATGACTCTGACGCGATACTCGCTCTCGGATCTCACCGAGGCGAGGATCGGGCTCGAGAGCTTGATCCTCGCGAGGGTGTGCGAGCGCGCAACTCGGTCAGAATTCGACTCTCTTGAAGAGATTGTCGAACGCACCGTGGCTATCGATGCGGACACTCGATGGCGTGACAAGATGAAGGTCCATCTCGAATTCCATCAGAAACTGACCGAAGCCGCCCACAATCCGATCCTGACAATCCTCATCCAGCCGCTTCTGGAAATCACTCACGAGTTGACACTCCGGGTCGGTCCATCAGCGGAGGATTACATAATCGAGTCGCGATATCGACTTCTCGATGCTCTTCGCAGACGAGATTCGGATGCCGCAATATCGGAACTAGAGTGGTATCTCGCGAAGCTGCAGCAACGGTGGATGGGAGGAACGGACTAACGGGTTGACAGATCCCTGCGCCGTGCTGTTCGAGGCGCCCATGCATCGAGGCGTCGGGGCGTTCTGACTGATTGTCGGGGAATGTCACCATGGCCGGGTAATCGTTGCGATGGCGCGTATCCGGTCAGGTATGACTACCGGTTACCCGTCATGTCGAGGCGTGCGAGGCTGAATGCGGGCGAGATCGGCCGAAATGTCCGCTGCAGCCGCGACGACGGCCGGTACGAGTGAGTCGTGTACCGCGTCGAGCGTGTACCGCGCTGCTTGAGTGGAGATGTTGACGGCTGCGACGACGGCTCCGTCGCGGTCGCGAATCGGCGCGGCGAGCGACCGCAGGCCTTCTTCGAGTTCTTCGTCGACGATCGAGAAGCCGTCCGATCTCACGTTCGCGAGTTCGTTTCGGAGTGCGGTCGGGGACGCGAGCGTGCGCCCGGTGAGCGGAGTGAGTTCCACCGCGCCGAGGTAGGCGTCCAGTTCGACGTCGCCGAGTCCGGCGAGCAGCACCCTGCCCATGGACGTGGCGAACGCGGGAAACCGCGTACCGATCGTGATCGAGACCGTCATGATGCGTCGGACCGGGACACGTGCGACGTAGACGACGTCGCCATCGTCGAGGATCGAGACCGAGGTCGATTCGTGGACACTTTCGGAGAGCGCCTCGAGGTGAGGTCCGGCGATATCGGGCAACGACAGACTCGACAGATAGCTGTAGCCCAGGTCGAGCACCCGTGGAGTGAGCCAGAACGCGGAACCGTCGCAGCGCACGTACCCCAACTCGGTGAGCGTGAGCAGGAAGCGCCGAGCCGTCGCTCGGGTCAGACCGGTGGCGCGTGCTACCTCGCTCAGTGTTCGACGCGGGTGCTCGGCGTCGAACGCCTTGACGACCGACAACCCGCGCGCCAGAGACTGCACGTAGTCGGTAGAGGAGCTTGTCGGTTCGGGCGGGCTGGTCTCCGTCACTGGCTTCTATCCGTCACGTTCGGACGCTCCTCTGGTCTCGCTCGCCAGGTCGGCGAGCGCCTCCTTGCCGAGCGCGAAGGCTCGGTTGCTGTTCGGTACACCCGCGTACACCGCGGTGTGAAGGAATACTTCCATGAGCAGTTCTGGTGCAGTCCCTGCGCGTAGTGCTGCCCGTATGTGCATGTCGAGTTCGTGCTCGTTGCCGACCGCGGTGAGGATCGCCATCGTGAGCAATCGCCTGGTGGTGTGATCCAGTCCGTCCCGAGCCCAGATGTCACCCCACGCAGTGCGCGTGATGAAGTCCTGGAACGGCTCCGTGAACGGTGTGCTGCCTGCGGTTGTCCGCTCGACGTGCGGGGCACCGAGTACGGAGCGGCGTACCGTGGAACCGACGTCGCGAAGGACGCGTCGGGACATCTCGACCGAACCCACGGCGGCGATGTGACGCTCGATCAGCTGGGTGACGGCCCCGGCCTGCTCGACGCTGGCCAGATGTGCGCCGGGGGAGAGGATGTGCAGTTCGGCGCCCGCGATTCCGTCGGCGATCGCGCGCAGTTCCGGCACCGGTGTCGCCCCGTCCTGCTCGGCTGCGATCACCAGGGTCGGAGCGACGATGCGGGAGAGGTCGGCGCGGCCGTCCCATCGAGCCAGGGCCTCGCAGCATGCGGCGTAGCCCTCGTCGTTCGTCCCGCGCACCATGTCGACGTGGTGTGCAACGAGCTGGGAATCGCGTTGTGCGAGTTCGGGAGTGAACCAACGTTCGACGACGGAGTTCGCGACCGTTGCGATGCCGCCGCCGCGAACGGTCGCAGCGCGGTCGAGCCATGGTTGCGCGGGCGTGAACCGTGCCGACGTGCAGAGCAGGGTGAGCGCCCGCACACGTAACGGATGGTGCGCGGCGAGCCATTGTCCGACCGCGCCGCCGAGCGAGAGCCCGACGACGTGCACCTCGTCCAGCCCGAGTGTGTCGAGTGTTGCGAGCATGTCGCCACCGAGATCGGAGACCGTGTAAGGCCCGGCGGGGGCGGGGGAACCCCCGTGACCGCGGTGATCGACGGCTATCACGTGGGCGCGGGAAGAAAGTGCGCTGATCTGCGGATCCCACATGTGCGCATTCGACCCCAACGACCCGAGCAGGACGATCGGCGGAGCCGCGGGGTCTCCGTGTGTTTCGTGATGTAGTCGGACCGTCATCGATGTCCTCCGGTCGTGCGGGCGTCGAGGGCGCGGTCGACGAGCTCGGTGGCGTGTCCGAGATACTGGGTTGGATCGAGCAGATTCCGCAGTTCGTCGGCCGTCAGATGCTCGGTGATCGCGGGATGGCGGTCGAGTGGCACACCGGATGTTGCTGCGGCGGTGACGATGTCCCGAGCCGCGTCGGTGTGTTCGGCGAGTGCGGTGGCGACGCGTTCGGCGAGAATCAGGCCGCCGGTGATGTCGAGATTCCGCGACATCACCTCGGGATGGACGCGAAGACCCCCGAGGCTCGTCGCGAGCCGGTCTGCGGCGCCGGCGCTCAGCCGCATCAGGTCGGTCGTCGTCTCCCATTCCGCGTGCCATGCACCGGCTGCTCTGGAGAACTCGTGGTCCATCGTGGAGAGGATGGTCGCTACCAGACTCGGTACTCGGCGGGCCGCCGCGCGTGCTGCGATCGCGGCGACGGGATTCTGTTTGTGGGGCATCGCCGACGAACCACCGGGCGTATCCTCCGCCACCTCGCCGAATTCGGTCGATGCCATCAGTACCACGTCGGTGGCGGGCTTCGAGACGGATCCTGCGACGACACCGAGCGCGGCCGCGAAAGTCGCGAGGGGCGTGCGAGTTGTGTGCCACGGGACGCTCTGCCGAGCCAGGGCGAGTTCGTCGGCGAGCGCGTCGGCGAGCGCCATCCCATGCGGGTACACGGCAGCGAGAGTTCCTGCCGCACCACCGAACTGGACGGGCAACATCGACACCGCCCGCTCGAGTTGCGAACGGGCGCCGTCGAGTCCCGTGAACCACGACACCGCCAGTACCCCGAACGTCGTCGGTAGCGCCTGCTGGCCGAGCGTGCGCGCAGCCATCGGGGTGTTTCGGTGGAGTCGAGCGAGATCGGCTGCAGCGTCGGCTGCTGCCTGCAGATCTGCCAGAACGCGGTGCCCGGCCCTGGCGGACAACAACATCAGAGCCGAATCCATCACGTCCTGGCTCGTGGCACCGACATGAACGGCGGACGACGGGACGCCGTGCCCGGCAACCGCGGTGCGCAGGGTCTTCACGAGGGGAATCACGGGGTTGCCCCCGGCTTTCGACTGTTGGCCGAGGTCGGCCACGTCGAGGCCTCCGGGAAGGGAGAGACGGCCGGCGACCTGTGTCACGGTCGCCGCGTGAACGGCGTCGGTGAGCCCGACCGTCGAGGCTGCGCGACTGAGCGCGGCCTCGACCTCCAGGAGTGCAGACACCCAGGCTTGATCGGAGAGGTGCTCGGTGACGTTCGACTCGCCGAACAGGGGATCGAACAGTTCGCCGCGCGTGTTCGTCACGAGAGGCTCCTGGTCACAATTCGAAGAACGGCGTCTCGACGCCGTCGGGATCGTTGTCTTGAACGTAGACGGTGAGGCTGTAGCCGTCGTCCGTCTTCGTTGCTACCAGTTTGGTGCGCTGCGAATCGGGCAGCGAGGCCAGTACCGGATCGGTAGCGTGTGCGGCGGTGTCCTCTGGGAAATACATGCGCGTGAACAGGCGGTCGAGCATTCCACGAGCGAAGATCCCGAGGTTGACGTGAGGTGCCTCGACGGTGTCGTCCTCGGCGGGGAGCTCGCCCGGCTTCACGGTGTGGATCGCAGCAGTGCCGGTCGCATCGGTGCCGGCGCGAGCGAATCCGCGGAATCCGGCCGGGGTCGGTGTCGCCGAGCCCCTCGGGTCGTCCGGGTGCGCGAACCGGCCCGCGGCATCCGCTTGCCACGTCTCGACCATCGCATCGGCGATGGGTACTTTTTCGCCGTCGATCATTGTGATGAGCAACGTGATCCGACCCGGCACTCCCTCGGGGACCGCGTCCGGCCCGTCCTTCCAGGGGAGTCCGATGTGCCAGTACGGGCCGACCGTCTGTGATGGCGTGACGCCGTACTCGGCGGTGGTGAAGTCGCCCGGTGTGACCGGGTATCGGGGGGCGGCCTTGTCACTCATCGTGGTCCTCGTCCTCGAACGGTGTGGAATCACGTCCACGTAGGACGATGTCGAAACGAAATCCCAGAGCCCAGTCGGCAACTGTGGCGTCGTAGTCGAAGACGCTCACCATCCGGTGCCGGGCTTGCGCGGGAACTGCGTTGTAGATCGGATCCTGGAAGAACAGTGGATCGTCGGGGAAGTACATCTGAGTTACGAGGCGTTGTGTGAACGCGGTGCCGAACAGGGAGAAGTGGATGTGCGCCGGGCGCCACGCGTTGTCGTGATTTCGCCACGGATAGGCGCCGGGTTTGACTGTCGTGAACGTGTAGTTGCCGTCGCGGTCGGTCACGCAGCGCCCGACGCCGTCGAAGTGCGGATCGAGTGGCGCGGGCCAGTTGTCTCCGGTGTGGCGGTACCGGCCACCGGCATTCGCCTGCCACACCTCGAGAAGTGCGCCCGGAACAGGCGTCCCGCCGGCATCGAGTACTCGGCCGTGCACGATGATTCGCTGGCCCTGTGCCTCACCGCCGTTCGCCTTCGTGAGATCGGCATCGCCAGGGAGCACTCGCTCCTCTCCGAACACGGGTCCGGTGAGTTCGCCGAGTCGCTGCGGCATCAGCACCAGGGGCCGACGCGGGCTGCGGAGTCCCGTGGTCCTGTAGTCCGCGAAGTTCGGCGGCGCGTTCACCTGAGTGCCGAGTGGCGGGTACTGCGGGGGTAGTCGAAACATGTATGCACCTCGGGCGGTTGGTGGGCATGGTCGGCGAAGGCGCCCGAACGGAGGAGCCCGACGGCGGGTTGCCGTATCCGCGGTCTTCCCCGGAACACGCTGTTCGCAATGTGGACGATGTGCCGTTATGTGAACAAGGTAGAGCCTCTCAGGCCCCGAATCAACGCCGGAGGCGTCGTGTTCACTATGCGGACGAGGGTTCACAATACGCACAGTGGGTCGTATGCTGACCGCATGATGGACAAAGTCAGCGCCACACCGGCCGAAGCAGTCGCCGACATCTCCGATGGCTCGACCGTCGCGGTCGGGGGATTCGGCCTGGTCGGAGTGCCCGAGATTCTCATCGGCGCCCTGTTGCAGCAGGGCGCGAAGGAGCTCGAGACGGTGAGCAACAACTGCGGCACTGATGGTTTCGGGCTCGGCGTCCTGCTGGCGAAGGGCCGCATCCGTCGAACGATCAGCTCGTACGTCGGCGACAACAAGGAGTTCGCGCGTCAGTATCTCGCTGGTGAACTGGAGGTGGAGTTGACGCCGCAGGGCACACTCGCAGAACGACTTCGCGCCGGTGGGGCTGGCATACCCGCGTTCTTCACCCCAGCAGGGGTCGGTACCCAGGTCGCCGAGGGTGGCCTCCCCCGTCGCTACGACTCGCGCGGCGGCGTCGCTATCGCGAGTCCACCGAAAGAGACCCGTGTGTTCGACGGCGTCGCCTACGTCATGGAGCGTGGGATAGCGGCGGACTTCGCGCTGGTCCACGCCTGGAAGGGGGATCGTCATGGCAACCTCGTGTATCGGCGAAGCGCGCGCAACTTCAACCCCGTGGCGGCGGCCTCGGGGCGCATCACCATCGCGCAGGTCGAGCATCTCGTCGACCCGGGTGAGTTGGATCCGGATGCTGTCCACACTCCTGGGATCCAGGTTCAACGCGTCGTCCCGGTCGGAAGAGTCACGGTAGGAATCGAGAAGAGAACGGTGCGAGCATGACTCGGGTAGCGCCCCACAAACTGACCCGCGAGCAGATGGCCGCGCGCGTCGCACAGGAACTGACCGACGGCCAGTACGTCAACCTCGGTATCGGCATGCCTACTCTGGTGCCCAATTACATTCCCCGTGACGTCACCGTCGTTCTGCACTCGGAGAACGGCGTGCTCGGGGTCGGGCCGTATCCGACCGAGGACGAACTGGATCCCGAGTTGATCAATGCCGGCAAGGAAACTGTCACGACGTTGCCGGGCGCTTCGTTCTTCGACTCTTCGCAGTCGTTCGGGATGATCCGTGGCGGCCAGGTCGACGTCGCAGTTCTGGGAGCGATGCAGGTGAGTGCCACCGGTGACCTGGCCAACTGGATGATTCCCGGCCACATGGTCAAAGGAATGGGCGGCGCGATGGACCTCGTGCACGGAGCCGAGCGCGTCATCGTGATGATGGAGCACGTCTCGAAGCGGGGTGAGCCCAAGATCCTCGACGAGTGCACACTGCCGCTCACCGGTCGGTCCTGCGTGCAGCGAATCGTCACCGACATGGCTGTTCTCGACGTCGTCGACGGCGGTCTTCGACTGGTGGAGACGGCCCCCGGAATCAGCGTCGACGAGGTCCTCGCCGCGACCGGGGCACCGATTCTCCGCTGACAGGTCGTCCGAGCGGCAGCATCCCCGAATGCGTTGCCGTACGCGCGGTGTCGGCCACCTGGCACCGCGCGTACGACGGGCTAGGCGTGCGGCCATCCGGTGTAGCTCTCGGCAAGATGCTGCTGCGCGTAGCGGGAGTTCGCGACAGTTGCCAACTCACCGAGGGCGCGTTTGCGCTCGAACGGGGAGGCGTCCTGGCGGCTGTGGAGGATGTTGGTCATCCAGTACGAGAAGCTCTGGGCGCGCCACACTCGTCGAAGCGCGGTGTCGCTGTAGGAGTCGAGGAGGGCGCGCGAGCCGGTGCGGTGGAACGAATCGATGGCCTCGAACAGTATCCGCACGTCGGCGAGTGCGAGGTTGAGTCCCTTCGCCCCCGTCGGGGGTACGGTGTGTCCTGCATCGCCGGCCAGGAACATGTTGCCGTATCGCATCGGCTCGCACACGTACGAACGGAACGGGAGCACCATCTGCTCGAAGATCGGGCCGCGCTGGAGCCGGAGTCCATCGGGACCGTCGACGCGACGCTGGAGCTCGGCCCAGATCTCATCCGCTGTCCACGCCGACGCGTCGGCGGCCGGATCGCACTGGAAGTACATGCGCTGCACCGTTTCACTGCGCTGGCTGATGAGTGCGAAACCGTGCTCGGAGTTGGTGTAGATCAACTCCGGAGCGCTGGGTGGCGCTTGTGCGAGGATCCCGAACCATGCGAACGGGTACTCGATGAAGTCGTCGCTTCGTTCGCCCGCGGGGATGGATCTGCGGCAGATGCTCTGTGACCCATCGGCTCCCACCAGAATCTCGCAACGGATCTCGGCGGGGCTTCCGTCGGACTCGGTGAAGCGGATCTTCGGCGTACGTGTCGTATGGTCGTGCACCACGGTGTCGGTGGCACCGAAACGGACGTCGCCACCGTCCCGTTCGCGCGCGTCTGCGAGGTCGATGAAGACCTCGTTCTGTGGGTAGAGCCAGACCGATTCGCCGACGAGATCGAGGAAATCGATACGGTGGCTCTCGCCTCCGAATCTGAGGTCGATACCGTCGTGCCGATGCCCCTCAGAGAGGACGCGCCCGTTCACGCCGCTGTCGGACAGTAGCTTGACGGATCCGTGTTCGAGGATGCCGGCGCGATGCGTGCGCGCAATCGCGTCGCGATCGCGGTTGTCGACGACGATGTTGTCGATACCGGACTTGGAGAGCAAATGCGAGAGCATCAGGCCCGCGGGGCCGGCGCCGACGATGCCGACTCGGGTGGTATCGATCCGATGGGCTGAACTCATGCGTCCTCCGCGTTCGTACTGTGGCGTGTGACACATCAGTCTGGAAGATGAGGCGGCTCGGTCCATCATCAATTCTCATTGAATGAGGAAGCGGAGTCCTCGTCGGTAGCGCGTGCAATTCCGCGGGCGGCGGCCCTGAGCACCGCGATGATCGCGTGCGGAGTCGTGCCCGTCGGCACGACCACTCCGATCGCCGCGACCGCGTGCTTCGTTCGGCCGAGTACAGGAACTGCGATGCCGGTGGTTCCCGCGTCTTGGAAGCCGTCGAGGCTTGCATAGCCGCGGGCGCGGACCTCCGCGAGCGCACGGCGCAGACCACCTGGGAAGAGTGCATCGGCATCCTTGTGTTCGCTCAGGTAGCGCTCCTGCGCTTCTTGGGATGACAGTGCGAGCATCGCCATCCCCATCGATGTCTCGTGAACGCCCATCCGGAACGCGACCGACGCCTGATTGACCACCGAATGCGGCGACGAGAGGCGTTCCAGAACCAGAACCTCGCCGTCACGAAGGACGGCGAGCTGGGTGTGCTGTTCGACTACGGACTGCACATCCTGCAAGAAGGGCAATGCCGCGTCGTGGAGGTCCCGCGCCGGGTAGCAGCGGGTGACGAGCTCCCACAGTCGAAGGCCGGGTCGTATCCGACCGTCGAAACTCCTGTCGAGAAAGCCGTGCCGCACCATCGTGTCGACCAAGCGGTACGCGGTCGCCTGCGGCAGATCCGCCCGCCTGGCCAGCGCACCTACCGTCAGCGACGGAGCGGAAGTGTCGAATGCCTCGAGGATTCGCAGCACGCGTTCGAGCACCGAGTCACCGGAGCGAGAGTTGGCCATTCGACGATTGTGCGTGACCACTGAGTCGCTCGTAGCCGGGCAGGACAGGGAGATCCGTGGGAGCGGTGGCCGAACGTCCTGTCCGGCTGCACGCCGACGACGGTCTGGCGGTCGCCTCGCTCACCGGGCGACGTGAATCTCCCAAAAGCGTGAACGGAGTCGGTAGCGGATGCCTTCGTCGAGGTCGTACTTCTCGGTCGCCTCCGACGCGTCGAGCAGGAGGGCGCGGTCGATGGCCGGGGGAATGTACGGGCGGGCGCGGCGGAGATCCAGCAGTTCGTCCGCGGTAGCGCTCTCCCGGAACGACGCGAGCACCCGAGCCACGACGTCGTCGATCACCCGATCCTGCTCGCTCGGAACATCGGTATCCGTGTCGATGTACTCGGGCGGCGCCTGGGCCGGCGCGCCCGACGAGACGCTGTACACAGGAACGCTTTGTGGGCGGGGTGGTTCTTGAATACGCTGTCGCCCAGCGAGATCCAGTGGAGTACGGACCGCGGGGCGCGGACTCTCCACTGTGGGAACGGGTGCCGCCGGCGGAGCTGTGAGTGCCGGCGGGGCAGGCGGTGCCGGTCGGTCGACCTTCACGACCGCCACATCGACGCACGCGCCGTCGATCGTGTCGAGATCGTCGGCCGCACGAATCAGATGCCGGCTCACACCGTGCGGCCTCCCGGCGCTGTTCGGCACCCCGAGAACGACGACCTGTACACCGTGCATCTGCGCTTCCTCGACGGCCTCGGTCAGGTCGTCGTCGCCCGAGACGAGGAAGAAAACGTCGGACGCTCCGTTGCGGGCGTGCGCGACGAGATCGAGCCCGATACGGAGATCGACGCCCTTCTGTTCTCCGTTGACCCCGAACCGGCCGAGCCGAAGCTTGACCTTGGGGAGCTCGCCGATGCGCTCCTGCTGCCGATCCGCGACGCCGTCCCTGGCGGAGTCGTACCAATGGACGCGAAGAATCGGTAGCCCGCATCGTGCCTCGGCCGCTGCCACCAACGATCGGATCAGTGCCGCGTAGTCGACGTTGATTCCGCTGCGAAGGGAGGTGCCGGTGACGCGCGTGGCGACGGACGCGAGCAGGTAGCCGGTGTCGATGTAGAGCGCGCACGTCGATCGCATGGGCAACTATCGCACGTCACACCGACAGCCCGTGCTCGCACGGCCGCCTCTCCCGAACCACTGTGATGCCCGTGCGATTCGACGACGAAGTGTGTCGGTGGGTGGTTGTAGTGTCGTACTCATGTTCGATTCGGGTGGGGGCGGCTCGGGAAACGGGCTGGTAGACGTGGCGGGACTGGTCGAGTCCAAACGTGCGCTCGCGTGTGCGGAGTATCGGCAGGTTCGGGCGATCGGGGCGTTTCATGCAGCGCGCGTGGCGGCGGAAGCGTCCGGATCGGTGGGGATTCCAGGCGAGTCGGCAGCGAACGAGGTCGCGCTCGCACTCGGGATGAGCGAGGCCGGGTGTGGTTCGCGATCACGCTGTGCGAGGACCTCGAAAACCGGCTGCCGTTGACCGATGCGGCGTTCTCGGTGGGTGAGTTGGATCTGGCGCAGGTCCGCACGATCCACAACCTGCTGCAGAACCTCTCCGACCAGAAAGCTCGCATCGTGGAAGCGACCTTGTTCGCTCGCGGGCCGATCGACCGGCTACCACCAGCCCGGCTGAGCGGGCGGCTCCGTCGTTTGGTGGCGCGCTACGACCGGGACGGGTTCGCGGAACGCTCGGCGCGGGCGAAGGAGCAGCGGTACATCTCGGTCAAGCAGTGCGACGACGGGATGGGGTTCCTCTCGGGCGAACTCCCCTCGCTCGATGCGGCGACGATCTGGAACCGGCTGAAGGAGATGGCCATCGGCGACGGGTGCGCCGGTGACGAGCGGTCGATGCCGCAGCGTCATGCCGATGCACTTGTCGCTCTGGCCGATGGGAGTGGGCGGCTCACGTGCGGGTGCGGGCGTGACGACTGCGCGACCGCTGTCCCGGCTGCGGGCAAGCGTGGCCCGTTGGCGCAGATCGTCGTGAGCGACGGCTCGATCGGTTTCGGGTCGTTCCGCGGTGGCTCGGTCGGTGGTGGGTCGTTCGGTGGTGGAGCGACGGGCACCGACGCCGAGGGCGTTCCCGGCGGCGGTTCGGCAGCGATCCCGAGCATCGGTTTCCTGCCTGGTGTGGGTCCGCTCGATCCCGAGACGGTGCGCGCAGCGATTGCGCACTCGGCGACGCAGCGGATCCACGTCAGTGCAGTCGATCCGGTCGAGTCGGCACCGGACATCGCGGCGTTGCGATACCGCATCCCGCGTGCCCTCGCGGACCGGATCCGCGCCCGTGACGGGGTGTGCCGGTTCCCGCACTGCCCGGTCCCGGCCTCGAGCTGCGACATCGACCACACGGTCCCGTTCGACCACGAGAACCCCGAGCAGGGCGGCAGGACCGAGGAAGCGAACCTCGCCTGCCTCTGCCGACGGCACCACCGCTGAAAAACCCAGGGCCGCATGACCGTACAGCAACTCGGCGACGGGCTGCTGCGCTGGACCATGTCCGACGGGCAGGTCTACGACACCGAACCCGACTCGCCCGTGTTCTGGGCAGCGGGAGCGTGACACCACAGACCGCCCTGAAACTGCGCGCCCCGAACTGCGCGACCGCGAGCACTGCGCGTCGCGGGACCTCGTGCTCGTCGAACGGGGTGCCGGTGTCGGTGGAGGCTGCCATGATTCGTTCATGGATCTCCGCGACGAGGTGCTGACGGTGCCGGACGAGTGCGTGCAGTGGTGTGCCACCGAACCGCACGACGTCGCGGTGCTCGACGACACCGTTGCGATCGACCTCGACTGGTGGAACCGCCGACTGGAACGCGACGAGATCCCGGTGCAGTTGCGTGGCCGCGACGAGGACGGCCGCGTCGTCGAGTCCGGTCAGGCGTTCGTCCGTCGAGACGAGCTCGCGCCAGGCCCGCTCGCCCCGACCGACCTCGAGTCGCTGTATCTGTGTGCGGCCTGGCTGTACTCGCATCGCGACCGCAGCCGAGCGCGCCGCTTCGTCGACGTCCGCAGCTGGCGGACGCCCGACAAGCCGTTCGACGTCATCACGGCGGCCTTCGAGACCTGCCGCACGCGCCCGTCGCTCCTCGACGGCGGACCCTTCCGCGAGTGGTCCGGCTGGCCGAAGGCGCCCGGCGTCGGCCGTCCGCTGCTGTCGCTCTTCTGCTGGGCGACGTACGACGCCGGCGGCGAACGTCCGCAGCTCCTCGACCAGCAGGCGGTGGCGAGCCTGATCCGGCACGGCTGGATCGGCAACCCCGTCGCGGGCAACTTCACCGTCAAGCAGTACGTCCGCTACACCGACCTGCTCCACGACTGGGCGCGGCGAGCGCGCACGACTCCCGAACTCGTCGAGATGTGGCTGACCCGCGACTGGCGCCGGCGCGTCGCCGAGGCCGACGATCGCCGACGCCACCACCGGCATTGAACGCTCCCGGCACCTCCCACCGGCCAGCCGCTGCTCACTCCACCTTGGTGAGTGCATCCCGCTCGTCGTCGGGGTCCGGGTTCGGCGACGGCGCCTTCTCGTCGTTGTAGATCTCGCGGTCGATCTCGTCGTCGGCATCGGCCACGAGCATCGCGACGAAGGTGTCGCCGTTGACGTTGAGGAAGGTGCGGAAGATGCCGGTGAACCAGTCGACGGCGATGAGCAGCCCGACGGCCTCGATGGGCAGGTCGAGTGTCGTTGCGAGAAACAGTGCGACGACGGGGAATCCGCCGGGGACGGTGATGGTGCCGAGGTTGAGCAGGATCGCGAGCGCCATGCCGAGTGCGACCTGGCCGATGCTCAGCTCGATGTTCCCGGCCTGGGCCAGGAACATCACGACGATCATGTAGTTGAGGACGGCGCCGTACGATCCCATCGTGAGTCCCACGGACAGCGTGAAATTGGCGATGCGCGGGCTGACGCCGATGCGATCGATCGCGGTCTCGAGCACGGTCGGGAACGTGACTGCCGAACTGGTCGTCGTGACGGCGATGGCGGTCTGCCGCGCCAGCTTGGCGGGAAGCTTCGCCGGAGAGAGCCGAGTGCGCACGGCGACCACGACGACGAACAGTGCGAACAGGATGAGGACGCCGAGGAGCGTGGTCCCGAGGTACTGCAGGCCGGTCGTGACGACGGAGATTCCCGCGTCTCCCGCGAGCGCGGCGAGCAGCGCGAACACGCCGATCGGCGCGATGTACATGACGAGCCGGATCATGGTGAGCACGATCTGCTGCACCTGCTCGACGAACGAGAGCACGCGATCGTCTCCGGTCTTGCCGACCTGGATGCGCAGCGCGATCCCGAAGAGCAGCGAGAACACGATGATCGGAACCATGGTCGCCGTCGACATGGCGTCGAAGATGTTGGTGGACACGAAGTTTCGCAGTGTGTCCTGCCAGCCGAGCGATTCCTGGGCGCTCTCTTCGAGCGTCGGGTCGAGTTCGCCGGTGAAGGTCATGCCGTCGCCGGGGCGGATCACCGTCGCCAGCACCCACGCGAGCGCGGCCGCGATCGCGGAGAAGCCCAGCATCCACGCGAAGGTGCGAGCGGCGATGCGCCCCGTGCCGGCGCCGGTCATCGAGCCGGTCGCGACGATGACGGAAGACATCACGAGCGGAACGATCGCCATCTGGATCAGGCGGATGAAGATGTCGCCGACGAACTGGAGGTTTGTCGCCCACTCGCCGACCGCGAGCCCGAAACAGATGCCCGCGATCGCCGCGATGCCGATCTGCACCGCGGTGTTCTTCAGAGCTCGCATGTGTCCGTGTCCCCTTCGTGGTGGTGTCGTCTGCGCGGGATGCTAGGGCCGTCGTGTTGTGTCCGTGTTGCACGGTGATTGCCGTCGGTGTGCCCATACCCTGCGGGCGAAGGTTCGGGGTCTTGCGAGGTACCCGCGATGTCGTTTATGGTCGCTTCGAAACCAAGCCGGTCGACCGGTTATGTTTGGAGGCAGTGGTGAGAACCGACCGAGACGACGGCAACGGGCGGTAGCACCGTGTACGCGTCGAGGGCGCAGCCGAACGACACCACTTCCGGCAACTGGAAGGTGGAGTCGAGGCCCTACGGCTGCGACATCGTGGTCCTACCCGGAGAAGAGGTGTGGGTCCTCGGTGATGTCGGCATGGTGGTGGTTCTCGGCGGCCGCGCCGTCGTCGAGGGCGACGTCGGAGAGGTCGTGTGGCTGGCCGACGGTGACGTCGTCGTCACCGGCACCGTCACGAAGGGCGCCGGATGCCGGTCGGATTGATCGAGGGGTTCGATCCGGCCGCGCGCACACCGACCGCGCGCACGCCGACCGCGCGCATGATGGCCGTGGCGTCGTACGTGTGCTCCCGCCCCAGCAGATCGATGCTCCGCTCGGGCACCGCCCGCTCGGCGGCGATCGCGAGTGCGCGATCGAGCGTCACACTCCGCTCCGGAATCGTGAACGACGGATCCTCCGCCGCGGCGCGTTCGAGCAACGTCCTGATGCGCAGCGGCTCGGGGTCGGCCGCATGAAACACAGCGGCGGCGGGCCAGTCGGGCGTGAGGGCGAGTCGGACGACGAGTTCTGCGAGACGGGTCGCCGAGATCGTCGACACCGGGACGTCGCCGTCGTCGATCACAGCGCCGAGCGCACCGACGAGGCGCTTGAGTCCCGGCAGCAGCCACCGATCCTGCTCACCCGTGACGAAGGCCGCACGCACGACGGTCCCGCCCGCCGCGAGCACGGTGTCCTCGGCTTCGGCCCGGCTGGCGCTCACGGGGCTCACGGGGTCGCGCACCGCGTCCGATTCGTGGAGCATGGAGTGAGGACCGAGGCCGTACACGCCGATGGTGCTGAGATAGAGGAGCCGCGGCGGGTGTGCGAGAGTGCTCAGGGCCTCGACGAGGTTGCGGGTTCCCTCGGCGTTCACTCGTTGTGCGAGAGTGGGGTCAGGCCCCGTGTAGGAGACGGCGTGCACCACGACGTGTGCTCCGTCTCCGACACCGCGCAGTGTCGCGGGGTCGGTGACGTCGAGACGCGGAGTCGTGGACCGTGCGCGGCCGTCGACGCGAATCCCGGCACCACGGAACTGCTCGGTAATGTGCGTGCCGAGAAAACCGGTCGCGCCCGCGACTGTGGCATGAAGCTCATCGACGGTGGTGAGGCTGTCGTTCAACGGAATCGGTGACACGATCTTCCTTCGGTACGAGGGGGCTGGCAGTGGCGGTACAGGCTCGAGGCAAGTTCACCCGCGCGCAGATCGTTCGCGCTGCCGCGGCGATGTTCGACAACCGCGGGTACGACGGCGCGAGCCTCTCGGACGTCGTCGACGAGGCGGGCATCACGAAGGGCGCGCTCTACTTCCATTTCAAGTCGAAGTCCGAGCTCGCGAGCGTCGTCATCGACGCGCAGCGCCGGATCTCGATGGCGGCGCTCGATCAGATCGTCGAGGAGCACGAGATCAGCCCGATCGGGCAGATCGTGATGATGTCGCAGGAGCTCGGCCGGCAGATCCGCTGGGAGCCGATCGTCCGGGCAGGCATCCGGCTGACCCTCGAACTCAGCGCGACGTCCGGGCCGCAGGAGCCCTACGACGACTGGCTCGAGCGGTGCACCGAACTGCTCGGCGCCGCCGAACGCATCGGTCAGCTCGTTCCCGGGATCGATCACGCGCGCACCGCGCGTTTCGTGATCGGTGCCTACACGGGCGTGCAACTCGTGTCGAACGTCTACACCGGCCGCACCGACCTCGAGGGGCGCATCGACGACATGTGGGCGATCGTCCTGCCGTCCTTCCTCCCCGAGGATCAGCACGACACCATCCCCTCCCTCATCTCGTGCCGGTGGCGGCCGTCCACCGGCGAATCCCTGCTCAGCGACGACTTCCTGGATCAGTCGAGCTGAACCCTGCCCGACGCGCACACGGCGCCGTCCTGCTCGACCCTCGCGCGCAGGACGCCGGGCTCGCCGGTCGGCCGAACGCTCACGAACGCGGCGGCGTCGAGTTCGACGAAGCGGTGGAACGAGATGTCGAACGACTGGATCAGCGCGTGGGGCCGGCCCTCGTGCATGCGGCAGGCCTGACGGATCGCTTCGAGCGTGACCATTCCGGGCAGGTGATCGCTCGGGTGGTCGAACAGCACCGGGTGCGTGATGTCGACGCGGATCGGCCACTCGTCGCCGCGCCGCGGACCCACCACGACGTCGGCGGGGCGCGCGACGCCGACGTCGGCTGCCGGTGCGGGGTCGATCCGGATCGCGATGCGCGGCGTGCTCGTCCGGCCGCCGCGCATCCGTGAATACGCCTCGGGGTTCATCACCGCGCAGTAGCCGCCCGCGGAGCCGGCGGGGCGGTCGTCGAGAAACAGGTCCGCGGCGAGGGCGAACCCCGCGACGGTGCCGCCGCGCTGGGCGACGTCGGAGAAGGTGGCGCGCATCGCGAGTCGCGCCGGGACATCACGCATTCGGAGCGCTGCGGCCTCGCACGTGAAGCGCAGCGCGGAGATGACGAACGCGTGGCCGGACGGCACGTCGTGGACGCGGTGGCCGAGCATCGACGCGGACTGCCGGAACGCCTCGACGAGAAGCATCGGATCGTGCACGCCGGCGACGGGACGATAGAAGCCGTGCAGGCGCGGTAATTGTGCTGCGACCCAATGGGTGTCGGTGTCGTCGGTGGGGCCGGAATCGGTCAGCAGCACCTCGGCCACCGCGGCACGGTGCACGAGCGAACGCTCCACCGTGCGCTCCCACGACAACCATTCGGGCGCGCGCCCCACCGGTGTCGAACTGTCGACGGTCTCCACCACCATGTGTCCCCCTCGTCGCCAATTGCGCATCACAGTTGCACATAAGAACCGACGCCGCATCTGCACACCGGGCCCTCGTCGCGAGGTGGGTGGCGGGCACGAGAGTCCGCCCGTCAGGCCTCGGCGACGGGGGTCGTGTGCGACGCGACGCATCGCCACCCGGTGCCGGTACGGATGTAGACGTCGGTGGTCCATTCGTCCGCGTCGAAGCGCCGGCCACCGAATTCGGCGGTGTTGGTGACCCGCGCGGTACGCACGGCGGTGTCGCCGTGGATGCGGATACGTTCGGTTCCCTCGACGGTCGCCATGGCGTTGTGGACGAGATCGCCGGACGCGACCAGATCGAGGAACGTTCCTCTGCCTCCCACGCCGTCGCCGTCGACGAGTACCCAGTCCGGGGTCACGAGCGCCGAGATCGCGTCGGCGTCGTTCGCGACTACCGCCCGTTCGAACTCCTCGGCGGCGGCGTGGACGTCCGCGACGTCGTCGCCGGGGACCGGGGGCTCGGACATGCAGACATGCTCGCACCCGGCATCATCCGGCGTCCGCGAAATCGTGCAATCTGTGCGGTGTGTGGTGGACCATGGCGGAATGACGTCGGGACGAGTACTGCCACAGCAGCTCGAGGCGCTGCGGGGCGAGATCGCGGACTTGCGGGAGGTCGCGCTCGCGGCGGAGTCGGAGGCCGCCGAGGCGATCGCGGCCGTTCACCCGGATCACCGCGCCGCGGCGGCGAATCTGGTGCGCTACCGGGCACTGCGCAACCGCGATCTACGTGATCTGCAGGTGCGGCTCTCGCGGGCGGGGCTCTCGTCGCTGGGCCGCATGGAGTCGGACGTGATGCGCAATCTCGACGCCGTGCTCACGATGCTCGACCTCGTGGCCGGCAGGCCGGGCCCAGGCGACGACGAGACGCCCGAGCCGGGCGTCGAGCTGTTCCACAATGCCGCCGCACTGCTCGGTGGGACGCCCGACGATCGCAGTACGCGGATCATGGTGACGATGCCGAGCGACGCCGCGTCCGACGCTGCGCTCGTGAAGTCGTTCGTGACGGCCGGGATGGACCTCGCGCGCATCAACTGTGCGCACGACGGCCCCGACGAGTGGGCGGCGATGGCCGTCCACGTGCGGTCGGCGGGCGAGAACGTGCGGATCGCGATGGACCTCGGCGGTCCGAAGCTTCGCACCGGTCCGATCGAGCCGGGGCCCGAGGTCGTGAAGATCAAGCCGGGCCGCGACGCCGCGGGGCGCGTGCTGACGCCGTCGAGCGTGTGGCTGGGGCGTGCCCCGCTGCACGCGCACGACCGGGCCGTGCCCGTCGTCGACGAGGGCTGGGTGGCACGTCGCGTCGTGGGCGAATCGGTCGAGTTCCGCGAGGCGCGGGGCCGGCGCCGCGCGATGTCGGTCGTCGAGGCGACGGGCACGGGCGTGCGGATCGTCGGCGATCGCACGAGCTACCTGATCCCCGGCACGGCACTGGCGGTCGGTGACGACACGACCGTCGTCGGGGCGTTGCCCGCGACGGAGCAGGCGCTGCGGATCAACAGGGGCGATTCGATGGTGCTCACGGCGTCGCAGGTCCCGACGAAGCCCACGACGGACGGTCGTCACCGGATCGGCTGCACGCTCCCCGAGGCCTTCGGCGCCGTGCACGAAGGTCACCGCGTGCTGTTCGACGACGGCAAGATCGGTGGCGTCGTGACGTCCGCGTCGGCCGAGGAGATCCACGTCGGGATCACCGCCGCGCCGATGGGCGGCACGAAACTCAAGGCCGAGAAGGGCATCAACTTCCCCGACTCGTCGCTGCCGATCGCGGCGCTCACCGACGAGGACAAGGAGGATCTGCGCTCCGTCGTCGCTCTCGCCGACATCGTGGAGATCTCGTTCGTGCGGTCGGCCGACGACGTGCGCGAGTTGTTCGACCTGCTGGAACAACACGGGGGTACCGAGTTGGGCGTCGTCGTGAAACTCGAGACGGTCGCGGGTTTCGACGCACTGCCCGACGTCCTGCTCGAGCTCATGCGGTGGGAACGCATCGGCGTGATGATCGCCCGCGGCGACCTCGCGGTCGAGGCCGGTTTCGAGCGGCTGGCCGAGGTGCAGGAGGAGACGCTGTGGCTGTGTCAGGCGGCGCGCGTCCCGGTGATCTGGGCGACGCAGGTCCTCGATTCGCTCGCGGACGCGGGCGTGCCGACGCGCGCGGAGGTCACCGACGCGGCCCAGGGCGAGCGTGCGGAATGCGTGATGCTCAACAAGGGGCCGTACATCGAGCAGGCGATCGGTGCGCTCGACGACATCCTGCGGCGGATGCAGAGCCACGTCTACAAGAAGAATCCGTTGCTGCGCCGGCTCGGCGCGTGGCAGATCGGGAGCTGAACGCCGCACGCGCCCGAAGACCGAGGTCTTCGGGCGCGTGCGCGGCGAAAGCTGTGGTCAGAGACCCCCGAGCAGCAGGTGCAGCAGATCCCCGACGATTCCGATCAGTCCTGCGACGAGTCCCATGTGACGTTCCTTTCGAGTGAATTGCCTTGCCACCCCGCGGTTTCGGGGACGAGGAGAACGTTATGCGGCGACGGTTGCGTGGCGGTTTCGCGTTGTTACCCGCGTGTGCGGTCCCCGCCCCCGCAGATCACGTATCTGTGACGCCACGACACACTTGTCGCAGCCGATTCGGGCGATTCGTGCAGAACCGATACAGAACCATCCGACCGGTATCTCCGATTCCGGACGGTGGGTATGCACGCCTTCGTCGTGACCGGATCGTGACATTCGGGCGCGTGACGTCCTGCTCGATCTGTAACGCGACGTGCGGCGCGGGCGACTATCGATCGACAGCGCGTGCCGCTCCACGCGGCGCCGTCGTACGGCCCCACCAGGAGCCGATACTCAGGAGCCGACAGCTATGAGGCCGAGATCATGAGTTCGCATCGACCAGCCCATGCCCGCACAGCACCCGACGGCGGGACCGGCTCCAGACGGTTGCTGCGCACCGCCGCACTTCCCGCCGCGCTGGGCCTGGCCGTGATGCTCCTCGCCTACTGGGCGATCGCCCCGCAGGAACCGACCCGCCGGGACACCCAGCTCACGTCGTCGGTCACCGAGTGCCGCGAGATGGTCACCATCTCGATCGCGGGACGCGGCGACGCGCCGACCGATCACACCAAGATGCTGGTGGACGCCGCGGGCAACCCGCTCCCTGCAACGCTGTCCGACGACTATTCGAGCGAGTGGCTCGATCCCGTCGTCAACGCTCCCCGCGACGCCGGTGCCGACGCCGCCGCCGTCTACATCGCGTACCCCGCGAACATGAACTCCTACGACACCGCCGTGCAGCAGGGCGTCGAGAACGCGTCCGCCGTCATCCGCTCGATCAGCCAGGCGTGCCCGGGCACCCGATTCGCCATCACCGGCTACAGCGAGGGCGCCGACGTCGCGCGCCGCGTCGCGATGGACATCGGCAACGCGCAGCCCGCCGCCGACGGCCGGTACGCGATCGTCGATCCTGCCTCCGTCGTGGGTGTCGTCATTCTCTCCGACACGGGACGCGCGGTCGGCGACGGCCCGTTCCCCGGCGCCGAGAATCCGTTCGGGAATCCCGACGGCTTCGATCGCGAGTACCAGCGCCACACCAATCCCGCGGGCGGGCAGGGCGCGATGCCGGACTCGGCCGGTGGCTTCGGAGCGCTCGACGGCAGGGTCGCGTCGTTCTGCTCGGACGGCGACCTGTTCTGTGCTGCGCCGCAGAACATCTCGCTGCTGCAGCTCGCCGTCAACGTCGGCCGGCAGCTCGACGTCGACGGACTCGAGCAGCAGGGCCTGACCGAGGCGACCGGCGGCGGCGTCGCGCTCGTCGTCGGGCGAATCGCGCTCGACGCACTCGCCCGGATCGGATCCGATCCGAACTGGATGGCGAGCGACGAGACGTTCCTCGACGTCCTGCTCGAGGTCTCGACGCCCGGGTACGACGGCAGCGCCGTCACCCCCGTCGCGCGCGACACGATCGAGGCGGGCGAGATGGCCGGGCTGTCCAATCTGCCGCGCAAGCTGATGAACGAGATCGTGAATCTCGTCGTCACCAACCAGAACACGATTCCCGTCGTCATGAGCGACCCGTACCAGCTGACCCTCGGCTGGAAGGACGGACACCACTTCGACTACTGGCGTGACGCGAACGACGACCGCCCGCTGTCGTCCGCCGACTACGCGGCGCAGTGGCTGACCTACCTCGCGCAGCAGCCGCCCGCCGAGCGCGCGACGCTCGTCGCCGCGACGAGTGCCGCCGACGCGACGTCGACCACGACCGCACCCACCACGACGACCACGACCACGACCACGACGACCACCACGGTGCCGCCGTCCTCGACGCCGCTTCCCGGCGACGTCGTGCCGCCCACCGAGACGGTGCCCCCGGTCGACGGCGTGCCGACCGAGATCATCCTGCCGACGATCACGGACGTCCCCACGAGCCCGACGACGCCGGTGCCGCCGAGCGGCACGCCGTCCCCGACGACTCCCCCGACGACCACGACCACGACTCCGGTTCCGTCGCGCTGACGGAACCGGTTGACATCAGCCTGCGCGGAAACGCTGTGCCCACGCCCGCCGAGTGTCACACTCTCGCGATCACCGGATAGAGGGAGCGGGGAGGCTCATGCGGCGTCGTGGGATCGGTGGCGTACGAGCGGGACTCGTGCTCGCGCTGGCGTGGGCGAGTGCCGGGGTGTGGTCGCCGGCGGCGGTCGCGCAGCCCGTCGGCGACCCGGCGCATCACCTCGCGGGTAGTTGCGTCACGGTCACGGGTGCCGACGGGACTCAGGGGATCGACGGGATCCGGGGGACCGACGGCCTCGAGGGGGTAGGCCCCTTCGCCGCCAAGGCATCCGGGCTCGGCCGCTTCCTGTTCGCCGCCGCCACGGGCGAGCTGATCGTCGCTACCGCCGAAGGCGCCGCGCTCGGCGGCCTCGCGCCCGCCGCGGAGTGGACGGTGACGACGCAGCCCGGAGGTGCGTACACCCTCGCGTCGACGCTCCCGGACGGCCCAGTGCTGGCCGGCGTCCGGCTCGAGCCCACCGTGGGATGCACGCCCTTCCCCGAGGCCGAGATCGGTGTCGAGGGTGAGCCGTTCACGGGGACGAGCGCCGACGGCAGCGTGCGCGGATTCGCGGATTCGCACGCCCACCTCACGGCGCACCTGTTCCTCGGGGGCGCACTGCACTGCGGCACACCGTATTCGCCGCTGGGGGTGACGGTGGCCCTGCAGGACTGCCCGGACCACGGCGACGACGGGTGGCCCGCCGTCGCCGAGCACGCCCTGTCGCGTCCCGGGCCCCACGACACCACCGGGTGGCCGGATTTCCCGGACTGGCCGGCCGCGCACTCGCTCACCCACGAGCAGAGCTACCACCGCTGGATCGAGCGGGCGTGGCGCGCGGGATTGCGCACCGTCACCACCTACTACGTCCAGAATCGTGTTCTGTGCGAGCTGTATCCGCTGGGCGACGGCACGTGCGACGAGATGGAGTCGGTGCGGATCCAGCACCGTGAGCTGCTCGCGATGCGCGACTACATCGACGCCCAGGCAGGCGGTCCCGGCCGCGGCTTCCTGCAGATCGTGGACTCGGCGGCGCAGGCCCGCGAGGTCGTCGCCGCCGGAAAGCTCGCCGTCTTCCTCGGGATCGAGGTCTCCGAGCCGTTCGGGTGCGCGCAGCGCGGCGATGTTCCCGCGTGCACCGAGGCGGACATCGATGCGGGCCTGGACGAGTTGCAGGACATGGGAATTCGTCAGGTCGTCCTCACGCACAAGTTCGACAACGCCCTCGGCGGAACACGTTTCGACCAGGGGGCGACGGGCGGCGCGGTCGAACTGGGCCAGGTGATCGCGACCGGGCACGGCTGGCAGACGGAGCCGTGCGACGGCGAGCAGCAGGACAATCCGACGCTCTCGGCGGGCGGCGACGCGGCATGCAACGTGCGCGGCCTGACCGCGCTCGGGGAGCACGCCGTCACCGCGATGATGGACCGCCGGATGGTCGTCGATCTCGATCATCTCGGGGTGAAGACGGCGCGCCGCGTCGTCGAACTCGTGAACGAGCGGGGGTATCCCGGCATCGTGTCGTCACACACGTGGACCGATCACGCGAACTACCGGAGCATCCTCGACCTCGGTGGTGCGGTCGGGCTGTTCGCGACGACGGCGGAGGCGGAACCGGGCGAGCGTGGCCGTCACGGCGACATGCCGCCCGACTTCGTCTCGGCGTGGCGGATCCTGCGCGAGCACGCCGACCCGGATCGGTTCTTCGGACTCGGTTTCGGGCCCGACATGGGCGGTCTCGGAGCGCAGGCACCCGCGCGGCCGTCCGCCGCGTCGAATCCCGTGGTCTATCCGTTCACCGCGGCCGACGGCGTGACCGTCGTGGATAGGCAGATCACGGGAAACCGCGTCTTCGACGTGAACGTCGACGGCACAGCGCATTACGGCCTGCTGCCGGACTGGATCGAGAGCGTGCGCGTGCAGGCGGGCCCCGACGGCGACGCGATCGTTGCCGATCTGTTCCGCGGCGCGGAGGCCTACCTTCGGATGTGGGACGCGGTCGACGCGCCGGTGCGGTGACGCGCCGTCACGGCCGGGGATGCTGCGGCGCGACCTCGGCGACGAGATCGTGCGCGACGTCGGCGAGTTTGCGGTTCGTGTGCTGCGACAGGTCGACGAGCCGTGCGAACGCCTCGTCCGGGCCGCACGTGTGGCGAGTCATGAGGATGCCCTTGGCCTGCTCGATCGAGGCGCGGGTCTCGAGCGCCCGGCGCAGGTGCGCGTTCTCGTGGAGGGCGTCGCGCCGCGACAGCGCGATCCCGGGCATCACCGACACGACGCGCGCGAGCGTGTCGGAGTCGATCGCGAGCGAGTCGGCGTCCTCCGCGGACTCGACGGCGGCCGCGAGATCACCGACGAGTTCCTCGTGTGCGGTGATGTCCTGCGCCTGCTTCCGCACACCGACGACGGTGCCGCCGCCGTCCACGACCGGCGTGTTCACGATGTTCCACACCTTGCGGACGAAGGCGTCGCCGTCCGGGGTGGGCACGTCGTAGCGCAGCGCCCACAACCGATCGGCCCGGCCGCGCTGGAAGACACGCTCGAACGATTCGCGCTGGCGCGCGGGCCCGACCCACCCGCCGCCGGGCGCGGCCGGGAACGCGACGAACGCGTCGACACCCACGAGCGAGTGCGACGTGCGGTGCGTCGCCGCCTCGAACTCGGGATTGACCCCTGCAATCCGGAACTCCGGGTCGACCACCATGTGGGCCGAATACACCGGGGCGGTGAACGCTGCCGCTCGACGTGCGGCGGCAGCCGCGGTTGGAGCAGAGGCCATACCCATCACTCCTCGGGTCGGGGGAGCGGCGCGTACGTGCCGACGTTACGCGCCCGCCCCGGCCCGTGCACCGCGATGGGCGAACGGACACCGAGGTATTCGTGGACACCGAGGGATTCGTGGGCGTGCTCGCTCAGAACCCCCAGCCGAGGACGGCCGGGCGGTCGGAGCAGAAGGCGTTGTCGAGCGCGGTCAGCTCGGCGGGATCCGCCGCCCACAGCCGGTTCGCCGCTGCGTATCCCCGTGCGCGGTGCGCGCCGAGATACATGCCCGCGAGGACATCGATCCGCATCCGGAAGCGGGCGGGCGCGTCGGTGCGTTCGCACGACGCGCGCCCGCCGCTGATCTCGAGCGCGAAACGGCCACCCGCGTCCAGAAACGGATCCTCGACCTCGACGACCGTCGACAGATCGACCGCGTAGCGCCGCAGCCGCAGCGCCGCCGGAACGTTCATGATGCGCAGCCACAGGTCGTCGGTACGCGAGACGGTGCGCGGCAGGCGGTAGTCGGTGAGCAGCAGCCGCAGCGGGTCGTCGGGATGTCCGTGAGCCTCGATGCGGTCGGTGAGATCGAGCCCGCACAGCGTCCGCCACAGTGCGGCGTGCGCGTCGTTCGTGACCGTCACGAAGTCGGTGACGAGCGCGACGAGCGCGTCGTCCTCGCCCGGCCTGCGCGTGTTCTTGTAGCGGTAGGCGGCGTAGCCGTCGGGATGGACGAAGAAGAACAGCGCCGTCGCGCCGCCGCGCGTCTCCTGGGAGTCGGCGAACATCCGCTCCCAGTACTGCTCGGGCCGCGCCTGCGCACCCGGGGTCACGAGCCGCCAGCGCTCGTAGATCTCGGGCAGCAGCGTGCGGGCCGTCTCGGCGTCGACGATGCGGACGCCGCCGGGATCGGGCGTCGTGTCGAGGAAGCGCGCGAACCGCCGATCGAGCGAGACGCCCGCCGAGACCGTCGCGGGGCCGTAGCCGAAGCGGCTGTAGATGCCGCCCTCGCTCGCGGTCAGCGCCGAGATCGGGGCGCCCGTCGCCGAGATCCCCTCGTGCAGGGCGGTGAACATCGTGCGGAGGATGCCGCGGCGGCGGTGGGTCGGGGCCACCGACACCCACGTGATGCCCCGGGCCGCCACCTGCTCGCCGCCGGGCACCGTGAACTCGAGCGGAAGATGCATCGCGACACCGACCGGGGTGTCGCCCTCGCGCGCGAGGAGAAGGTCGGCGGGATCGACGAGCGATCGCCAGAACGCGCTGTGCTCGGCGGCCGGGTAGTGGCCGAAGGCGACGGCGTCGAGTTGCTCGACCGTCGGCCAGTCCGCCTCGGTCGAGGTGTGGACCGTGATCTCGGTCTTTCCGGCGGTGTCGCTCGAGCTCGACGGATCTGTCATGTGACGATGGTTCCACACCGCCCGGTCTCGGTCACACGGTCCGTGGGTCCGTGCCGCCCGGGGTGTCGAGCGCGGTGTAGGCGGCGTCGAACGCGTCGACGAGCCAGGGCGCCGTCGCACTCGCGAGTTCGATGTCGGACGTCCGTCCCGAGACTGCGCGGAAGACCCGCACGAGCCACGGCCGGCCGGCGTCGGCCGCGGACGACTCCTCGTGATCGACCTCGCGGGCGAGGACGTACCGCGAGAACTCGAAGTCGACGCGCACCTCACCGGACGGTGTGATGCGGGCGGGCCGCTCCGACGCGACGGTGAGGGCACGCACGGCGTCGCTCAGTGCGTCCTGCGCAGGGGTTTCGCGCGGTGCGGGGGTTTCGTGCGGGGTCGGCTCGTGCAGAGCCGGGTCGTGAAGGGCGAGGTCTCGAAAGGCCAGGTCTTGAAGGGCGAGGTCTCGAAGGGCCACGGTGCGGTCCTTTCTCGGCGGCGACGGCACCTACTTTCTCGCCCGGACATGTCACGTTCGGCGCATGAAGATCACGAAAACATAACGTCGCATCACGAATGTATAACGGCGTTCCTGGTCAGGTGCCGGACAACTGCTTGTTGACGAGGCGCACGGCCCACGCCGGCCCGAACCGCGAGCTCGCGAGCATGAGCCTGGCCTGCCGCCCCACCGCGAAATGCACCTGATGCGTCAGCCGCGCGAGCAGCGACGGCGCGACGGTGGCACGCACGAGCGTGTCGGCGACGTCGTCCACCGTGAGCCGGACGCCGAGCGATCGCGTCGTACCGGTGTCGAGCGACGTCGTCATCGCGGTGTCGACGAACAGCGGCCACAGTGCGATGACCCGGATGTCGTGCCGGCGCCACTCGAGGTCGAGGGCCTCCGTCAGCCCCCGGACCGCGAACTTGGTGGCGCTGTACGTCGCGAGTTCGGGCTGGCCGTAGATCGCCGACGCCGAACACAGGTTGACGACGGTCGCCCCCGGCGTGCGGCGGAGCGCGTCGAACGCGGCGTGCGTCCCGACCACGACGCCGCCGACGTTGACGTCGACCTCGCGGAGCGACGCCGCGAGCGGCACGTCCTCGAAGGCGCCACCCTCGAGGATCCCCGCGTTGTTGACGAGGACGTCGAGCCGGCCGAACCGGTCGGTGAAGGCGGCGATCGCCGCGGCGAACCCGTCGGGGTCGCGGACGTCGAGCACGCCGGTCAGTGTCTGCGCGCCCAGTGCCGTGATCTCGGCGCCCAGCCGTTCCAGTGCGTCCGCGTCGACGTCGTAGCCGCCGACACCCCATCCGCGCCGCGCGAACGCGAGTGCCGTCGCGCGCCCGATTCCCGAGCCCGCCCCCGTCACGAACACCGCACGATCGGCCATGGCGGTCAGGCTAGTCGCGGATGCGGATATCGTGTGATCCCCGGCACCCGGCGCGGCGCGACCAGGGGCGGGCCGCCGGGGCGTCGGTACCCTCGACGGGGCATGATTCCGCCACGCCTCCCCTCCACGCGCGCCGACTGGGACGATTCCCGTCGGCACGCCAGGCTCCGCGAAACCGGTTTCGTGTCGTCCCAGCGCGGTGCCACGCGCCGTGCTCTGGCCGTGCTCGCCGCCGTTCTCGTACCGCTCACGGCCGTCGCCGCCCTCTACTGGACGTTCGACGTCGCACCCGAACGCGATCGGCTGGCGCACACTCATCCGCAGATCGTCGAGGTGCATCGGGCCGCCGACGTCCGCCGCGACACGACCGCCGTCGTCGACCTCGTCGGCCTGGGCAATCTCGACGCCGCACCGACGGCGTACACGCTCGATTCCCTCGCCGGACTCGGCCGGGTCTGGGCGGTCCAGTACGACAACTCGGGCCTCGACACCCGCGTGGTGAGCGATCTGGTGCGGGACCGCGCGGAACGTGAAGGCATCCGCGACGTCGTCCTCGTCGGGCACAGCATGGGCGGTGTGATCGCGCTCGAGGTCGCGCGCCACCTCTACACGGAGTCGTCGCTCGGGGTTCCCGGCGTCGTGCTCGACTCGACGCCGATCGATCTCCACGCGGTGCGCAGCAGCAGCCGCGACGCCGGGGAGGAGATGCTGCGGTGGATCGGCTGGCTGCCGGGCGCACGCGAGAGCCGGCTCGTGCGGATGAGCGTCGAGATCACGGCGCGCCACGACCGCTTCGTGACGGCGGACGTCGAGCGCACCGTCGGGTTCCGGCCGGGCGCCTTCGTCGACGTCGTGGAAGAGGTGCTCGGCGAGAAGATCTACACGCCCGCCGCCGCGAGCAACGCGCTCATCGAGAGCCAGTTCACGGCGATCGTCGCGTCGGGTGCCGCGAGCGATGTGGAGGCGCTGCGCGAGGACGTCGACGGCAAGGTCGCCCCGGGGATCGTGTTCCTGCGGCCGCAGCAGGGCGCGGCCGACACCGTCGTCGACGTCGACTACACCCAGCGGGTGCTGTTCGATCTCGCCGGCGGGCCCGACGGGGCGCTGCGGGTCGTTCGGATGGCGGGCACCGGACACGCGAATCCGAACCAGCAACCGGTCGCGTACAACGCGGCGATCGCCGGTCACGCCGTCCCGTTCCTCGAACAGCGCGTGGTGGTCGGCCCGCCCGTGACGCTGCTCGCCGGTCCGGAGCGTTGACCTCGCCCGTCCCGAACCGCGAGCTCCGGGCGCTAACCTCACCTCTGTGATCGAGAAGGAGCAGGTCGAGCGGGAAGCGGGCGACGGGCACGGTGACGACGCCCGCGAGCTCGCACGCCTCCAGCAGCGGATGGCGTCGCTCGACACTCCCGGAGTCGTGGACCTGCTCGGGCGGATGAGCCGCGACGACCGCGCGGTGGCGTTCCGGTTGCTGCCCAAGGACCGCGCCGTCGAGGTCTTCGAGGACCTCGATCCGGCGCTGCAGGGCGAGCTCATCTCCGGGCTGCGGGCCGACACCACGTCGGAGCTGTTCCGCGAGCTCGACCCCGACGATCGCGCGCCGCTGCTCGACGAGTTGCCCGCGGGCGTCGCGTCGCGGCTGCTGTCGGGGCTCTCGCGCACCGAACGCGACTACACCACGGCGCTGCTGGGCTACCCCGCCGACAGTGCGGGACGGCGCATGTCGCCCGAGGTCGCATACGTACGTACGGGGACGACGGCGGCCGATGCGCTGCACCGGCTGCGGATGATCGGCGATCATGTCGAGACGATCTACACCGTGCCCGTCCTGGGTCCGGGGCGATGCGTCGAGGGTGTCGTCTCGTTGCGGCGTCTGATGGTCTCCGATCCCGACACCCCCGTCGAGGACCTGATGTCGGAGGCGACGACGGTCCGCGCGACCGACGACCGCGAGCGCGCGGCCCAGACGGTCCGCGACGGCGGCTACGTGGCCGTTCCCGTCGTCGACGCCGAGAATCGGCTGCTCGGGATCTTCACCGTCGACGACGCGATGCGCGTGCTCGAGGCCGAGGACGACGAGGACTCGGCCCGCGTCGGCGGCGCCGAACCGTTGCGCCGGCCGTATCTGTCCGTGCCGATCGTGCGGCTCGTCCGCGCCCGGATCGTGTGGCTGCTCGTGCTCATCGTCGCCGCGACGCTCACCGTCGGAGTGCAGTCGTACTTCGAGGCCGAGCTCGATCAGGTCGTCGCGCTCGCCCTGTTCATCCCGCTGCTCATCGGCACGGGCGGCAACGCGGGATCGCAGGCCGCGACGACCGTCGTGCGTGCGATGGCGGTCGGCGACGTGCGGCCCAAGGACCTCGCCCGCGTCGTCGGGCGCGAGATCACGACGGGCTTCCTGCTCGGCGGTGCGCTCGGCATCGTCGGTGTGCTGCCGGCGATGGCGGTGGCCGGGCGCGACGTCGGCCTCGTTCTGGCACTGACCGTGGTCTGCGTGTGCACGCTCGCGACGACGGTGGGCGCCGCGATCCCGATGATCGCCAAACGGATCGGGATCGACCCCGCGATCGTGTCGGCACCGTTCATCTCGACCTTCGTCGACACGACGGGCCTGATCCTCTACTTCTCGATCGCGAAGGTCGTGCTGGGCATCTGACCTGCCGCCGCCGCTACCCTGGCGGCGTGATGGAGAAGGCGGCGTGATGGAGAAGGCGGCGTGATGGAGAACTTCGGGTGCACCGTGACGGGGCGCGAGCGGATCGCGTCGAACCTGCTGCGCGTGCGCTTCGAGGTGGGGCCGGGCGACGGCGTGGGGTACGTGCCGATCGTGCCCGGTGACGAGGCCGTCGTGTTCGCCTTCCCCGGCGGCGAACCGGGTGCGGACGCCGCGCCCCGCAACTACACCGTCCGGTCGTACGATCCGCGCGCGAACGAGATGGTCGTGGACATCGCCGAGCACCCGCACGGGCCCGCCGTCGACTGGTTCCGTACCGCCGAGCCCGGCACGCGGGTCCCGGCGTCGGGGCCGCGCTCGTGGTACTCGCCGCCGGCGGCCGGCCATCACGTCCTCGCGGGGGATCTCGCGGCACTTCCGGCGCTCGCCCGCATCCTCGAGCAGACACCGTCCGGAGTCGAGGTGACGGTGCTCGCCGAGGTGCTCGCGGCGGACGAGTTGGACTACCTTCCGGCGCGCGCGAACACCGTCGTCGTTCCGCTCGTCGGTTCGGGCAACGGCGTCTCGCCCACCCGCCTCGCCGACGCACTCGCCGACCTCGAGTTCGGCGACGACGCGTACTGCTGGTTCTCCGGCGAAGCAGCCGCGACGCGCGCCGCCAAGAAGCAGCTGCGCGGCCGGGGCTGGTCGCGCGACCGCTACGACGTAGTCGGCTACTGGCGCGAGGACGCCGAGCGGTGGAGCGCGCGATTCGAGCAGCGGAGCGACGAGTTGCTCGCGGTGTACACCGGAGCCCTCGCGGACGGACGCAGTGCCGAGGAAGCGACCGATCTCTACGAGGAAGCGCTCGAACGAGCGGGGCTGTGACGGGCGTCAGAAGTTCGCCGAGATGCGTTGCTGCAGATAGTCCTCCGCGGTGATCGGCGGGTACGTGCCGGCGGCGCTCTCGATGAGGATCTCCTTGTTCGCCTGCGCGAAGAACGCGATGCTGTAGCGCGCTCCCCGGTGTTCGCCCGGGCCGGGGCTGGTGACGCGGTGGAAGTTCGACGGCAACCGGTCGTCGCTCCATCGCATCAGCATGTCCCCGATGTTGCACGTGATCGCCTCGTCGGCGGGCTCGATGGGAGTCCACGCCTCCGACCGTGCCTCCTTGCCCGGCAGCACCTGGAGTCCGCCCTGCCCCGCCCGCTGGAACAGCAAGGTGAGGCAGTCGAAGTCGGTGTGCGCTCCTGCCCGCCACATGCCCGACAGGTCGGCGTCCTCCGGAACCGCGAAGTAGTGCAGCAGCCGCAGCGTGCTCTGGTAGGTGGGCGACTCGGGATCGTGTGCTCGCGTGAAGAACTCGCGATCGAATCCGAGTCGGTCCGCGAACAGCGACAGAATCTCCATCGCGAGCAGCCGGCACTTGCGCTCGAAATCCTCGATCACGGTGCGGAACCCGGCGACCTCGTCGTCGGTGGGCCACAGCCCCGACATGTTCGAGAGCGTGACCTGATACGACTCCTTCTGGTCCGGGGTGCCGATCGACGGGCGGACCTGCGTCATGGACTCCCATCCGGAGTTGAATCGCTTGGGATACCGTGCCTTCACGTCCTCGGGAAGCGCGAAGAATCGTTCGGCGGCGTCGAAGGCCCGTCGCACGTCGGCGAGGTCGATGCCGTGATCGACGACCTGGAAGAATCCCGTGTCGGTTGCGGCGGACCAGAGTTCGCCGGCGATGCGGTCGCGTTCCGTCCCGAGCGCGGCGAGCGAGATGCGCCGGACCTCACGGTCGCTGACGGTGCCGGTACCGCCCATCGCACGTTCGCGGTCGAGTTCGGTGAGGTTCTGATTCATGGCTCCGGTCTCCTGGGGCACTCGGTGATCGTGGTGTCGGTGAAGCGGTTCGTGAACAGGTCCGGGCCGGTGAGCTCCGGAGCGACGCGGTTTCCGCCGTCGGTGAGGATGGGGCGCAGCTCGTCGAGGTTGCGCTGCGTGCGCGCGTCGTCGTACGTGCCGAACGTCCCGTCGTCCTCGTGCCCGAGCAGTCCGAGGTCGACGAGCACGTCGGTGCCGGCTTCTGCCTGCTCCATCGTGTACGGGTTGTAGGAGACGTCCTGCGCGACGATGTCCACGATCTTCTCGTTGGTCGCGTGGGGGTCGTCCGCGAAGCCGGCGCCGGCGCGCTGCACGATCGGGACGAGCTTGTCGAGGCATGCCGAGTGCGACTCGAGGCGGTCGGCACGGACCGCGACGTTCGACGCGTAGATGTCGTACCCGGAGTTCGCGACGAGGTCGAAGGCGACCGGTTCGCCCCACGTAGGGACGGCGTGCTCGTACCGGTAGGGCTCGGAGTTCGCGAATCCCTGCTGTGCGATGGACGGGTCGCCCACGGACCGGGCCGGGGCGCTGTCGTAGCTCGTGTCGATCTGGCCGGGCTGCAGGATCCCCTTGCCGACGAGCCACTGCGGGAAGATCTGGTCCTTCGACACGACGACGGTCGCGGCGGACTCGCCGATGTCGGCGATCGAGTCCCAGTCCGGGTGGGTCTGCGGATCCCACATGAGGATCGCGGGACTCCGGGTGAGCAACGGCGTGACGCCGACGACCGGCTGATCGGTGGACGCGGCGATCAGCTGGTCGCCGTGGACGACGCCGAGCATCACCGAATCGTCCACGTACATCTGGGATGTCACCGACTGGAAGCCGATCGCGGGACCACCCGCCTTCAGTGTGATGTCGACGCCGGTGTCCTTGCCGCTCGCGACGAGCGGCCCGGTGATCGACTTCTGCTCGGTGTCGACGGTGTATCCCGGGCCGAGCAACTCGAACAGGCCGCCCATGTCGGATTGCGGCTGCCATTGCAGCTGGACGCCGACGGTCTCGGGGCACACGCCGGCGAGGTTCTCCTCGTCGGGTGCGGACTCGATGTCGGTGGGGGCGGCATCGGTGGACTCGGCGTAGGCGCAGGACGAGAGCCCGAGCGTGGTGGCCACGAGGGCGCCGACGACACCGACGAGGCGGGTGCGGGACTGGGTCATGACGACCACAGTGCCGCAGCGTTATTACATGCAATCGAGTCGGTGTAAAGGGAGTGTTAAACGCGCCGACGCGGCGAGTCGATGCAGACAGATCATTATTCGTGCCGTTCGATGGCGTGACGTCACGCGGAGTTTACTTCGAGAAACCCGTACGAGATACATGTAATGAATCGTGTCTACCTGACAGGAAAGCCGACGGATGCATGCATAACGCAGATCTGGACGGTCACGGGTTCGATCAGTGGAGGGACACGATGGAACTTGCCGATCTCACCCACGGCACCGATGCACGCAGACTCACCCGCGGACTCGAGGTGGTGTTCGACGGAGTGAGCCGACGGTTCGACACCGGGACGCTCGCCCTCGACACCGTCGATCTCGAGGTTCGCCGCGGCGACTTCGTGGCGGTGGTCGGGCCGTCCGGCTGCGGGAAGTCGACGTTGCTCCGCATGGCCGCAGGCCTCGATCGCCCGACGAGCGGCAGCGTCTCCACAGCCGCGGGATCGACGGGATTCATCTTCCAGGAGCCGACGTTGCTGCCGTGGCGGTCGGTCCGCGCCAACGTCGAACTGTCCGCGAGGCTGCGGCGCCGAGACCGCGGAGACCGTGCGGCGGTGCGCGCCCGCGCAGCGGAGGCGATTGCGGCCGTCGGGCTGGAGGACTTCGCCGATCAACTCCCGCGCGCGCTGTCGGGCGGAATGAAGATGCGCGTATCGCTCGCCCGCGCACTCACGCTGGCACCTGATCTGCTGTTGCTCGACGAGCCGTTCGGGGCGCTCGACGAGATGACCCGGCTCGACATGCAGAACGAGTTGCAGCGGCTGTACGCGGAGCGGCGGTTCTCGGCGCTGTTCATCACCCACTCGGTTTCCGAGGCGGTGTATCTCGCCGATCGCGTCGTGGTGATGACGGCCCGGCCGGGCAGGATCGCGAAGATCGTCGACATCGGCGGTGGGGCAGAGGAATTCGCGCATCCCCGAGACCCGGACATTCGTTACGACCGCCGTTTCACCGACCACGTCGCCGAGATCTCGGCGCTGCTCCACGGAGGCGCGTCGTGACCGAGGTGATCTCGCCCGCGATCGGACACCGCGATCGGACCGCGACAGCGCGGCGACGGAGTCGAGCGAGGCCGAGCTGGTCGCTGCGAAGACTCGGCGAACTCGTTCTGTGGCCGACGATCTCGCTGATCGGTGGGCTCGCAGCATGGTCGGCCGTCAGCTACGGGGTGCTCGATCCCGATCGCAGATTCCTGCTGCCGCCGCCGATCGAGGTGCTCCGTTACTCGCTGCTCGACTGGAGCCGGCTCGCCCCGATGCTCGAGGCGCTTGCCGTGACGGCGCAGGTGGCGTTCGTCGGTTTCGGCGTCGCCGTCGTGGTCGGTGTCGGCACCGGGGTGCTGATGAGCCGGGCCAAGTGGATCGAGCGCATCGTGTACCCGTATGCGGTGGTGATCCAGGTGATTCCGATCCTCGCGATCGTCCCGCTGATCGGTTTGTGGTTCGGGTACGGGATGACGGCGCGCACCCTCGTGTGCGTGCTCATCGCGGTCTTTCCCATCGTCACCACCACGCATTTCGGTATCCGCTCGGTCGATCGCGGGCTGCACGAGTTGTTCACGCTGTCCGAGGCGTCCCGCTGGGATCGGCTCGTCGCCCTCGAACTTCGTGCGGCGATGCCGGCGATCATGACCGGTGTCCGGACCGCGTCGGGCCTCGTCGTGGTCGGCGCGATCATCGGCGACATGTTCTTCGTCAGGGGGCAGGCCGGCATCGGAACACTGCTCGACGTGTACCGAAGCCAGTTGCAGTCCCACGATCTCATCGCCGCGATCGTGCTGGCGTCCGTGTTCGGCGTGGCGGTGTTCGCGTTGTTCGGAGCCGTCCAGAAGCTGCTCGTGGGTTCGTGGCACGAGTCGGGCGCATGACCCGAGAAACAGTGCGGGCGCTCGATGCAGCCTGCAGCGAGGTGGGTTTGCGGTTCCGAAGCGTCGTGGTTTCCCGACGTCGCCGTCCCCGAGGCGAGCTACCCGCACAACACCTGGCCGCCGGACGTCCCGGAGTTCCGTGGTGCGATCGAACGGTATTTCGCGTCGTCGCAGATGCTCGCGCGGGCCCTGCTCCGCGCGTTCACCGATGCGCTGGGACTCCCGCCGGATCATTTCGACGGGATGATCGACCATTCCATCGACGTGCTGAAGATGAACAACTACGCGCTCCCCGAGGGTGAGATCGCCTTCGCTCCCGGGATGCAGGGAATGGGTGCGCACACCGACTTCGGGATCCTCACGATCCTGTGGGCCGATCGGGTGCCCGGACTCCAGGTGCTCGCCACCGACGGCACCTGGCACGACGTCGAGCCCGCCCCGGGTGCGCTGCTCGTGAATCTCGGCGACGCGATGGCGCGCTGGACGAACGACCGGTGGCTCTCGACGGTGCACCGCGTCGATCCGCCGATCGTGGACGGCCGGATCCGGCGCCGCAGGTCGGCGGCGTTCTTCTTCGACGGGAACCACGACGCCGTCATCGAAGCACTGCCCGGGACGGTGAGCGACGAGGCGCCGGGCTACCCGCCGATTACGATCGCGGAGAACATCGCGATGAAGGTCGCAGGAATGCGCACGGGAACCGCGCCTGCACTCACGCTGCGCGAGACGGCTCGCGTGGCGGCGGCACGCAGCCACGAGAGCGAGGAAAGGACGGCCGATCTGCCATGACCGCGGCGGAACGCGCACTGCTCACGGATTCGGTGCACGAGCAGTTGCGTGAGCTCGTCTTCTCGGGCGAACTCGGGCCGGGAGCGCCGCTGAGCGTTCCCGCCCTCGCGGCCCGGCTCGGTGTCAGCCGGACGCCGGTCCGCGAGGCGGTGCAGCAGCTCATCTACGAGGGCCTCGCCGTCCACACGCGTAACGCGGGGGCCCGGGTCGCGTCGCTCGACGCCGAGTCGGTGCGCTCGGTGTTCCGGGTGCGGGAGGTGCTCGACGGACTCGCCGCGTACGAGGCGACGTCCTCCGCGTCGCACGAGGTGGTAGCCCGGCTGCGCACGATGGTCGAGGACCAGCGGGCGCTGCTGGCCACCGAGGCGGATCAGCGCCGCGATGCCGGGCTCGACCTGGAGTTCCACACTCTCGTCCGCGAGACGGCACGGAACCGTCCGCTGAGCGAGGCACTCGAGCGGCTCGACGGCCAGTCGCATCTGTATCGCTCCGACATGTGGACGTCGCAGCTCAATCGCCGGCTCGCGGTGGACGAACACGAGCGCATCGTCGCGGCGATCGAGGCCGGCGACGCGGACGGCGCGCGCGTCGCTGCGTCCGCGCACGTCGCGGGTCTGCTCGTGCGGACGACCCGGACCTGAACGTCGGCGTCAGCGTGCCGTGAACCGCGCGTGGTCGCGTTCGGTGAGGTCGGCGTAGCCCATCGCGAAGCGCGTGATCGCGTCCACGAACGCCGACCCCTTGCCGACGTACCCCGCGATCGCGAACCGGTCGCCGGCGCGGGCGTGGGCGATCGCGAGGGTCCGCCCGCACAGGCCCGCGTACAGCTCGAGGCCGTCGGGCTCGAGCGCTTCGACGACGACCGATCCCTTGCCGTCGCGGAGCTGCCGGACGTAGAAGTCGCGGGATCCGCCGTCGAGGTCGGGGCCCGACTGCCAGCCGAGGAAGATGTCGCTGCTCGCCTGGAGCAACCGCTGGCCGGTGACGACGCGCTTGCCCTGGTTCCGGTGGATGGGGCCCTTCACGTACCGGGAGAGCACTGAGCGATCGGCCTCCTTGATCTGCAGGACGAGGGGATCGCCGAGCTGCGTCCCGGTGAACAGAGCGACGAAGCAGCGCGTGCCGACACTGCCGACGCCGACCACCTTGCGGGCGACCTCGACGAGCTCGAACGAGTCGAACAGGGCGCGCTTGTCGTTGTCGAGGGTGCGGCGGTAGTCGGCGAATCGCCGCTGGATGTCGCGGTGGATCTCGGCTGCGCGGTCGGGAGCGACGAGGTCGTCGATCGGCTCGAGCAGCGGCGGGTCGCTGCGGAAGCGTGCACGCGTCCCGTCGGAGACCGTGAGCTTGCGCAGCGCCTGGGCGCTGTTGCGATCGCGCGCCTTGCGCAGCGCCGCGACCGTCGACTTCGCGCGCGAGGTGTCGAGCTTCTCGCCGATCTCGCTCAGCACCTCGCCGATCGGAATCCGCATGTACCAGGTGTCGAGATTGCTGCGGGTCGCCGCGGTACGCATCTCGGTCCGATAGCTCCGTGCCGCCGCGGCAGCGGCGGCAGCGCACCGCTCGTCGTCGATTCCGTTGCACCGCCCCGCCACGACGACGGACGCCGCGAGCCGCTTGACGTCCCACTCGAACGAGGCGAGATGCACCTCGTCGAAGTCGTTCAGGTCGAATGCGGTGTTGCGCTCCGGTGTGCTGTAGACGCCGAAGTTGCTCAGATGCGCGTCCCCGCACGCGTGGACGAGGATTCCGCTGTCGGGAGTGCGGGAGAGGTCGTCCGCCATGACGAGTGCGGCGCCCCGATAGAACGAGAACGGGGAGGCCGCCATCCGTTCGCGGCGGAGCGGGACGAGCTCGGGAAGCCGCTGCTCGTCCTGCGACGCGAGGAGGGCGAGGGGATCGGACCTGTCGGTGGGCAGCCGCGCGAGCTGTGATCGCTCGACCCGCTTGCGCGTACTCCTGCCGCGCGCTGCGCTGCGGCGGGCACCGTCCGCGGGGCCGTCGGCGGGGCGTCGTGACATGGCCGATCACCTCGATTCCGATTCGGCGCTCCGGAGGTTCGCTGTGCTCCTAGTCTGAATCGAGCGCGCATGGCGCGTGCCCGAATCGCGCGCCGTGGCTGCCCGAGTCGGCGAGAGGTGGATCCGTGGAGTTCGTCCGAGCTGTCGAGACGGTCGCCGACGCGATCGATGCGGCCGGTGTCGTCGTCATCGCGGTGGGCGCCGTCGTGGCGCTCGCGCGCGCCGGGTTGCGCGCCGGCCGCCGTGATCCACGGACCTATCCGCGGTTGCGGGTCGAGCTGGGGCGCTCGATCCTGCTGGGGCTCGAACTGCTCGTCGCGGGCGACATCATCCGCACCGTCGCGGTCACGCCCACGGTGCAGAGCGTGGGCGTGCTCGCGATGATCGTCGCGGTCCGGACCTTCCTGAGCTGGTCGCTCGAACTCGAGATCAGCGGCCGCTGGCCGTGGCAACGGACGCCGGGCGACGACGCCGGGAGAACTGCAGTGCCGGATCGTCCACCCGAGCGAAACGGAACGTGAGCAGATCCCGGAAGTAGTTCGTCCGAAGCCGCCACGGCGCGCGTGAGCCCTGCTTGGGCAGCGAATCCAGTGCGCGCAGAACGTAACCGGCGTCGAAATCGAGGAACGGCTCCTCGCCGACCGACGGATCGCGCACCGGGACGACGGTGTCGAGTCCGCGAGCGGCCATGTGCGCGAGCAGCCGGCAGAAATGCTCGGAGACGAGATCCGCCTTGAGCGTCCACGACGCATTGGTGTACCCGATGACGTACGCGAAATTCGGTACGCCGCTGAGCATCATGCCGCGGTAGGCCATCGTGGTGGTGACGTCGACGGGCTCGCCGTTCACCGTGAGTTCGATTCCGCCGAACGCGAGCAGTTCGAGCCCCGTCGCCGTGACGACGAGGTCGGCCGGCAGTTCCCGGCCGGACTCGAGCTCGATCCCGTCGGGCGTGAACGTCGCGATCCGGTCGGTGACGATGTCGAGTTCGCCGCGGCGGATGCTGCGGAACAGTTCCGCGTCGGGGGTGACGCACAACCGCTGGTCCCACGGGTCGTATCGGGGCGTGAAATGCGTGTCGAGGTCGTAACCCTCGGGGAGTCGCGCCCGTTGCGTCGTGCGGATCAGCCGCCGGGCGGCATTCGGGAATCGTTGGCACAGTTGATACGTCGCGACGTGGACGACCGCGTTCTTGAGCCGGGTCGCACGGTACGCGAGGCGTTCGGGCAGGAACCGCCGCAGCCTGTCGGCGACGGCGTCGCGCGCAGCGAGCGGGACGATGTACGTGGGTGAGCGCTGCAGCATCGTGACGGACGCCGCCGCGCCGCCCATCGCCGGCGCGAGGGTCACTGCGGTCGCGCCGCTGCCGACGACGACGACACGCCGTCCGGTGTGATCGAGGTCGGCCGGCCAGTGCTGCGGGTGCACGACGGTGCCGCCGAACCGCTCGATGCCCGGCAGATCCGGGGTGTGCCCGCGGTCGTAGCGGTAGTAGCCGCTCGCGCACAGGACGGCCGACGCGGTGACGACGACGTTGCGCCCGGCCACCGAGCACGTCGCGGTCCATCGCGCGTCGTCGTCGGACCACGAGAGCCCGGTGACGCGGTGGCCGTAGCGGATGTGCCGTTCGACGTCGTACTCGGCCGCGGTCTCGCGGATGTAGTCGAGGATCGAGCCGCCGTCGGTGATGGACTTCTCGCCCCGCCACGGCCGGAACCGGTAGCCGAGCGTGTACATGTCCGAATCCGACCTGATGCCCGGATACCGGAAGAGATCCCACGTCCCGCCCATCGTGTCGCGCGCCTCGAGGATCGCGTACGAGCGACCGGGGAGGGTTCGCTGCAGGTGGCACGCTGCGCCGATGCCCGAGAGTCCCGCGCCGACGACGAGCACGTCGACGTGCTCGGGTGCCGGGCCGGGTGTGCCGTGTTCGGTCGTCGCTGCCGCCATACCGGTCGATTGTGCCCTCCCTGCACCGGACGGGGGCGCGTACACTCGACAGGGATACCCCCGCCCGTATATATGGAGGCATGATGGTCGGCGACGAACAGAGTGTCGCGCTGGTGCTCAACCGGCTGCGCCGCGCACACGGGCAGCTCGCGGGCGTGATCGGCATGATCGAGGACGGCCGCGACTGCAAGGACGTCGTCACGCAACTCGCCGCGGTCTCCCGCGCGCTGGACCGCGCAGGCTTCAAGATCGTGGCGTCGGGCCTGCGCGAGTGCATGACCGGTGAGGGCGACGGCGACGGCGAACCGATGACCGAGGAGCAGCTCGAGAAGCTGTTTCTCGCGCTCGCGTGAACCGGACCCCGGTGTGATGTGACCCGTGTGAAAGGAGTGCAACCGTGACCACACCCGCGATCGCGACCGAACTCGAGACGGACTTCGAGGACGCGGTCGAACGTACCCGGGCGGCGTTGCAGGAGCAGGGTTTCGGTGTCCTCACCGAAATCGACATGCAGTCGACACTGCGCGCGAAGATCGGTGAGGAGATCGAGCGCTACGTCGTCCTCGGGGCGTGCAATCCGCCGATCGCGCACCGTGCCGTTCAGCTCGAGCCCACCGTCGGATTGCTGTTGCCGTGCAACGTCGTCGTTCGCGAGGATCGCGAGCGGCCGGGCATCGTGCGGGTCGAGGCGATGGATCCCGATCTCATGGTGCAGGTGACGGGCCGTCCCGAGCTGGAGCCGGTGGCGGCCGAGGCGTCGGCACGACTCGGAGAGGCGATCGCGAACCTGTCGCGGTGAAGTCGCTCGCTCTCGGTCCCGTCTGCCGCCCGCATCGGCGAATCGCCGCTACCATCGGTCGAAAGCCCGTACACGAGAACGGCTGACGACAGGAACGGCAGATGGCAGGAGCGCTCACCGATGCTCCACCCGACGTCTCGCTCGGGTCGGCGATTCGTGCGCGGCGACGCGAGCTCGGTCGTACGCTCGTCCAGATCGCCACGGACACAGGGCTTTCGCATTCGTTTCTCAGTCAGATCGAGCGCGGGCTCGCACGTCCGTCGATGCGGTCGCTGTATCTGATCGCGAGTGCCCTCGCGACGACGCAGCAGAGTCTGCTCGCGCGCAGCGCGGGCGCTGCGGACACCGCCGCGCGCCCGACCGCTGCACGCACGACGGGGCCCGCCGCGGATCAGGGCGTGCACGCCGCGCGGCTCGTCGACCACGAACCCGGATACGCCGATGTCACCGAGATGACCGTCACGACAGACACGTTCGCCGAGTTCTTCCGACATTCGCGTCGTGAGCTCGTCTACGTCGTGGCGGGCACGATCGAGGTCGAACTGCGCATGCCCGGATGCGCGGAGTCCGAATACCACGTGCTCACCGCACGCGAGAGCATCGTGTGCCCGGGTGGGATCGACCATCGTCATCGCCGCCACGGCGTCGGCCCCGCGGTCGTCGTCCTCGACCACTCCGGCGGCGCCGGCGACGAGGACTGACGCGCGGCCTCGGTCAGAGTTCGAGCACGAGCCTCGCCCCGCACGCGCGGGACACGCAGATCATCATCGTCTCACCCTCGGCGCGCTCCTCGGGTGTGAGCACGGAGTCGCGGTGGTCGATCTCGCCGACGACGACGTCGGTCTCGCACGTGCCGCACGTGCCCTCCCGGCACGACGACACGACGACGACTCCGGCCTCCTCCGCGACGTCGAGGATCGAACGCTCCGGCGACACCGTGAGCGTCCTGCCGCTGAGCGTGAGCTGCACGTCGAACGGGGTGGTCCGCGCGGGCGCGTCCTGTTCGCGGGGGACGAAGCGTTCGGCGAAGACGTCGACGGCGGGAATCGGCTCGCACCACGCGGCGGTCGCTTCGAGCAGGCCCGCGGGGCCGCAGCAGTAGACGGCGGTGCCGGGCTCGGGGGTACCGATCGCGTCGGCGAGGTCGATCCGGCCCGAAACGGTGGAGTCGTGGATCACGACGTGGTCGCCGTATCGTGCGACGAGGTCGTCGGCGTAGGCCATCCGGTCGCGGCCGTGCCCGGTGTAGACGAGCCGCCACGGCCGCCCCGTCGCGGCGGCCGCCTCCGCGAGGGCGAGGGTCGCGGTGATCCCGATGCCGCCGGCCACGAACACGTATCCGGCGGCGCGCACGAGCGGAAAGTGGTTGCGGGGACCGCGCAAGGTCACCTCCGCGCCGGGAACGAGCAGCGTGTGCGCGAGTACCGACCCACCGCGCCCACCCGGCTCCCGCAGGATCGCGACCGTCGGCAGCCCGGAGTCGTCCGTGCACAGCGAGTACTGCCGCACGATCTGCGCGCCGGACTCCGGATCACGCAGCACGACGTCGACGTGCGCACCGGCCTCCCAGTGGAACGGGACAGCGCCGCCTCGATGTGGAGACGAGTCGTGCGGACGGAACGAGATCTCGGCGATGTCGGGGGTGAGATCGCGACGCGCGTGGACGACGGCGTCGACGTCGGTGACGGTGGTGGCTGCGGCGGTGGTCACGAGAGCGGACTCCTGGGATGTGCGGATCACGCGATCCGCGTGTGGGTACGACGACGTGCGGGCACGACGAACAGGGCACGAAAGTGTCGGGCGCACCGGGGGTCCCAGCCGAGGACGTCGCCGATTCTAGGCGGACACCGCCCGCAGGGGCGGCTCGGACGGAGTGTTTACGCAATCGGCGATCCGGTTAACGAGAGTGAAACACGCCGCACCCCATACTGGGGATGTTGATGGGGTCAACATTTCCCGTCGCGATCGTGCCGCACACCGTCGTCCGGCACGGGTGCTCGCCCGTGGTCCCAGCCGGTCCCGCAGCGAATCCCCTTCTCGTACGAAGCCATGTCTGTCAGGAGGCGCCAGATGGCCGTGCCACCCACCCGAGCGGCGACCGTGCCACCCGCCCGCCCGATGGCCGAGGCGTCGCCCGCGCCCGGACGGCAGGTGCTCGGTTTTCAGGGCACCGATCTCGTGTATCCCGGTGGAACGCACGCACTCGACAGCATCGATCTCACGGTCGCTGCGGGCGAGTTCGTCAGCGTCGTCGGTCCTTCCGGCTGCGGCAAGTCGACGCTCCTGCGCATCGCATCGGGGCTCGAGACCGCGACGGCCGGATACGCGCAGGTCGGTGCGAACCGCATCGGATACGTCTTCCAGGACGCGACGCTGCTGCCGTGGCGGTCGGTGCGCGACAACGTCGCACTGCTGGCCGAACTCGACGGCGTGGGCAAGGCCGAGCGCTACCGCCGCGCCGACGAGGCGATCGAACTCGTCGGGCTCGCCGGCTTCGAGAAGCACCTGCCGCACATGCTGTCCGGCGGTATGCGGATGCGCACGTCGGTCGCACGATCGCTCACGCTCGATCCCGAGCTCTTCCTGTTCGACGAGCCGTTCGGCGCGCTCGACGAGATCACCCGGCAGCGGCTGGGCGACGAGACGTCGAAGCTGTTCGCCGACAGGCGCTTCGCCGGACTGTTCGTCACCCACTCGGTCTCCGAGGCGGTCTACATGTCGACGCGCGTCGTCGTGATGTCGGGCCGGCCCGGCCGCATCGTGGAGGACATCGCCGTCCCGTTCGATCATCCCCGCGAACCGTCGCTGCGGTTCACCCCCGAGTTCACCGCCATCGCCGAGCAGATCTCGGACGCACTGCGGGAGGCACACGCATGAGCAGGACCGATCTCGTGACGAAAGCGGAGGAAGCGCAGGCAGGAGCGGTGGCGACCGACTCCTTCACGCCGCCGCCGGCCGGGGCGGCGACGCCCCGGCGCTCGTGGCTGCCGATCGTCGGGCCGCTCGCGGTCCTCGCCCTCATCATCGCGCTCTGGTACGCGATCACCTATCTCGTGCTCGATCCGTCTCGGCGCTTCCTCATGCCGCCGCCGCACGAGGTGATCACGCAGGGACTGTTCGGCTCCAACGCGCCGGAGATGCTCGAGGCGCTCGGCCGCACGACGAGCGTCGCGCTCACGGGCCTCGCCATCGCCTTCGTCGTCGGCGTCGCGTGGGCCGTCCTGATGTCGCAGGCGCAGTGGGCCGAGACGTCGCTGTTCCCGTACGCAGTTATCCTGCAGTGCATTCCGATCCTTGCGCTCGTCCCGCTCATCGGCTTCTGGTTCGGCTTCGGGTTCTCCGCGCGCGTCCTCGTGTGTGTGCTGATCGCACTGTTCCCGATCGTGTCGAACACGCTGTTCGGACTCAAGTCGGTCGATCGCGGGCATCGAGAGCTGTTCGCGCTGCACAAGACCCGGCGCATCACGCGCCTGATCAAGCTCGAGTTCCCCGCGGCCCTTCCCGCGATGTTCGCGGGTCTACGGATCTCGGCGGGGCTCGCCGTCGTCGGTGCCATCGTCGGCGACTTCTTCTTCAAGCAGGGCGCGCCGGGTATCGGCATCCTGATCGACAACTACCGCTCGCGTCTCCAGTCGGACGAGCTGTTCGCGGCGATCCTGCTCGCGTCGGCGCTCGGCGTCCTCGTCTTCGCGTTCTTCGGTTGGCTGTCGAACCGCGTGGTCGGCAAGTGGCACAACGTGAAGCGCTGAGTCCCCGAGTTTCTCGACCCGTTCGTCCCCACCAGCAAGACATCCACACACCAGGAGTGTTCATGTCACGTGCATCGTCCGCCTCTCCCCTGCGCCGGCGCGCGCACGCCCGTCGCGGTGCGTTCGTGGCACTCGCGGCCACCACGGGCCTCGTCCTCACCGCGTGCTCGGGTGAGGACGCCGCCACCGCGAGTTCGGGATACGACGGCCCGATCGGCGCGATCGACCTGTCGCAGGACTGCCCTGCGACCGTGGTGATCCAGACCGACTGGAACCCCGAGGTCGAGCACGGCGGTTCGTACCAGATGCTCGGCCCCGACCCGCAGATCGACGCGAACTCCAAGCGCACGAGCGGCCCGCTCTTCGCGAGCGGCGAGTACACCGGCGTCGACCTCGAGATCCGTTCGGGCGGACCGGCGATCGGCTTCCAGTCGGTCACCTCGCAGATGTACCAGGACCCCGACATCATGCTCGGCTACGTCGACACCGACCAGGCGATCTCCAACTCGGGGAACAACCCGACGATCGGCGTGTACGCGGCACTCGAGAAGAGCCCGATGATGCTCATGTGGGATCCCGAGACGTACCCCGACGTCGAGCGGATCGAGGACCTGAAGGACACCCCCGCCAAGGTGCTCTACTTCGAGGGCGAGGCGTACATGGACTACCTCACCGGCTCGGGTGTGCTGAACCCCGATCAGGTCGACGGCAGCTACGACGGCACGCCGGCGAACTTCGTCGCGGCCGGTGGCGCCAACGGGCAGCAGGGATTCGCGTCGTCGGAGCCGTACGTCTACGAGAACGAGGTCGAGGGCTGGAAGAAGCCCGTGAACTTCGAGCTCATCCACGACACCGGCTACCCGACCTACAAGTCCCCGCTCGCGGTGCGTGCCGACGCGCTCGAGGAGAACTCCGCGTGCCTGGAGAAGCTCGTGCCGGTCATGCAGCAGGCGTCGGTCGACTACTTCGCCGATCCCGCGGCCGCCAACGCCGTGATTCTCGATGCCGTCGAGCAGTACAACACCGGCTGGGTGTACGGGCAGGGCAACGCCGACTACGGCCTCGAGACCATGACGGAGCTCGAACTCGTCGGCAACGGAACGACTCCCACGCACGGTGACTTCGACGAGGCGCGCGTGCAGCAGCTCATCGACATCACCCGCCCCGTGTTCAACGAGCAGGGCAAGGACGTGCCCGCGGACCTGGCCCCGGACGCCGTCGTGACCAACCGGTTCATCGACGAGTCGATCAGCTTCCCGTGAACACGACGCCCGTGACGATGGCCCCGGCATCGGAGGTCGGCCGCCCGGAGTTCGGGCGCGACGACGTCGATGCGCTGGCCGACGACCTGGTGCGCATCCTCGGACCGCGCGGCGTGAGTGCACTACCCCGTGCGCTCACCCGCGCGTCCAAGGACGGCTCGGGCATGAGCCCGATCCTCACCGCGCAGCAGCCGCTCGGCCGCGTCGACCTCGTGTGCTATCCGAAGTCGATCTCGCAGGTGCCCGCCGTCGTCCGGGCGGCCGTGCGTCGTGGCGTCCCCGTCACGACGCGCGGCAAGGGAACCGGCAACTACGGTCAGGTGGTGCCGCGCTTCGGCGGGCTCGTGATGGACACGACGTCGCTCGCCGCGATCGTCGAGGTCGGCGACGGCAGCATCACGGCCGAGGCCGGTGCCCGCATGATCACGCTCGAACAGGCGGCGTGGGACACCGGACAGCAGCTCTGGATGTATCCGTCGACGGCGCAGTCCACGCTCGGCGGATTCCTCGCGGGCGGTTCGGCGGGGACCGGCACGATCGTCCACGGCCGCAATCACATGGGCTTCGTGGCGGCGCTCGACGTCGTCTACGCACACGAGGACGCCGAGATCGTCTGCCTCACGGGCGACGACGCACAGCCGCTCGTGCACACGTACGGCGTCGCCGGCGTCATCGCCCGCGCGACGGTCCGGCTCGAACCGCTGCAGCCGTGGCGGTGCGTGTACACGAGCTTCCCCGATCATCACGCGGCGTTCGGCGCAGCAATGGAGGTGCGCGACGTCTCGCCCGCGCCGCGGCTGTGTTCGGCGGACGGCGCGGAGATCTCGTCGCATCTGCCGTCGGACGAGGGCATTCCCGCGGGCCGTGCGAGCCTGCGGGCGATCGTCGACGCCGCCGTCGTCGACGAGGTCGAGGCGATCGTGCAGCGGCACGGTGGTCGGGTCGAGATCGTGCGCGACGGACTGCAGAACACGATGCGGCTCTCCACGATCTCGTACAACCATCCGACGTGGTGGCTCCAGAAGGCGCAGCCGGACCGGTGGTTCCACATGGAGGTGCAGGGCGACGCGCTCGTCGAGCGACTCGACGAGGTCGAGGCCGTGTACGAGGGCGGGATGCTTCACCTCGAGGTCGGTCACGGGCGAATGTTCGGGATGCTCAACGGGATCTACCGCGATCCCGACACCGTGTACGCCGGGGTTCCCGAACTCGAGAAGCTGGGGGTGGGCGTCCACTCTCCGCATCAGTCGTACGTCGACCTCGACGCCGACCGCATCAAGGCGATCGCGGCGCGGACCGACCCCCAGGGGTTGCTCAATCCCGGAAGGTGGCTGTCGTGAAGGGCAGCGGCACATGACGACCCGCAACAGACGCTACGTCGACCTGTCCACGACCGAGGTCGCCGACGTGCTGTCCGAGGATTCGATCCTCGTGCTGCCGACGGGGGCCGTCGAACCGCACGGGCCGCACCTGCCGCTCGCGACGGATCTCGTCATGGCGGAGGCGCTCGGCGCCGAACTCGTCGCGCGCGGCGCCGCGGCCGGGCACGACGTCTGGCTCATGCCCGCGCTCGCGTACACGAAATCGGACGAGCACGCGCGACTTCCGGGAACGATGTGGCTGACGGCCGAGACGCTGCTGCACACGCTCGTCGACCTCGGCCGGTCGATCGCCGCCACGCCTGCCAGGCGGTTGCTGTTCGTCAACTGCCACGGCGGCAACTCGGCCCTGCTCGAGGTCGCGCTGCGGGAGTTGCGGCAACGGTTCGATCTGCAGACCTTCCTGTACTCCGGACCGCCGCGTGCGGGCGAGACCGAACGCGGCTTCGGCATCCACGCCGGGCACGTCGAGACCTCGATGATGCTGCACGTGCGGCCGGACCTCGTCGACATGACGAAAGCCGTTCGGGCGGTGCCCGTGTCGATCGCGGATGCTCGCTACGTCGGCTTCGGCAAGCCCGTCCGGTTCGGGTGGCTCGCCGACGACTTCCACGAGAGCGGCGTCGTCGGCGACGCGCTCCACGCGAACGCCGGCCAGGGAGCGGAGTACTTCGGCGAGACCGTGGACACCGTCGTCGCGGCACTGGACGAGATCGCCGCCTTCGACCCCGGTCGCGTCCGTGCGCTGCGAGACACCACGCAACCGTGACGACCTCCCCGCGTACCGTCCTCGTGTGAGCATTCTCGGCAGATTCTCGATCGACGGCTTCGTCCTCGCACTGCTCGGCGCCGTCGCGGTCGCGAGCATCTTCCCGGCGACGGGAACCGCCGCCGACGTCGTCGGCTGGGCGACGACGCTCGCCATCGGGTTGCTGTTCCTGCTGGGCGCGCGGCTCTCCCCCGCCGAGGCGTGGCATGGAGTCCGGCACTGGCGGCTGCACTCGGTGATCCTCGCGATGACGTTCGTCGTGTTCCCGCTGCTCGGGCTCGCCCTGCGGGTGCTCACTCCGGGCATCGTGACCGACGAGCTCTACACCGGAATCCTGTTCCTGTGTCTCGTCCCGTCCACGGTGCAGTCCTCGATCGCGTTCACGTCCATCGCGCGTGGCAACGTCGGCGGCGCGATCGTGAGCGCGTCGTTCTCCAACATCGTCGGGGTGTTCGTCACGCCGCTGCTGGTCGTGCTCCTCATGACGACGACGGGCGACGCTCACGTCGACGCCTCCTCGGCCGTCGCGATCCTGCTGCAGCTGCTCGTGCCGTTCGTCGTCGGTCAGCTGCTGCGCCCGCTGGTCGGCGGATGGGTGCAGCGGCACGCGAAGCCGACGAAGATCGTCGACCGCGGGTCGATCCTGCTCGTCGTCTACGCGGCGTTCGGCGAAGGCATGAACCAGGGGATCTGGAGCACGATCTCGGTCGGGCAGATCCTCGTCCTCGCAGCGGTGTGCGTTGTCCTGCTCGCGGTGGTGCTGGGAATCTCGGCGGGGCTCGGGCGGCTGTTGCGCTTCGACGCCGCGGATCGCATCGTCATCCTGTTCTGCGGGTCGAAGAAGAGCCTCGCATCGGGTCTGCCGATGGCCGCCGTGCTGTTCTCGGGCAGCCAGGTGAGCCTGATCGTGCTGCCGCTCATGCTGTTCCATCAGATCCAGCTGATCGTGTGCGCCGTCCTGGCGCAGCGGCTCGCGCGGCGGCGCGAGGCCGAGGAGATCAGCCCCGGTACACCGACCGCTCCAGGCGAGCCGCAGCGACGAGCCGCCCACCCTTGAGGACATAGCGTTCGGGCGACGCCGTCGCGATCGCGTCCTCGAGATCGGTCGCCCGGATCGCCAGCAGATCGGCCACGCCACCCGGCCGGACGCTCGCGTCGGGCAGGCCCATGACCTCACGGGCGCCCGTGCTCACGGCGCGATACGCCTCGGCCGTCGTGAGATGCCCGGCCGTCACCAGCAGCATCGCGGTCTCGAGTGCATCGCTGCGGCCCAGCGGATTGAACGGATCGCGGACGTTGTCGGCGCCCGCGCCGAGCGGTACACCGGCGTCGAGCAGCGCCCGGATCGCGGTGAGACCGCGCGGCGTTGACACGGGGTGATCCCAGCCCTGCAGATACAGATTGGTGATCGGCAGCGTCACGATTCCGATCCGGGCGCCCTGGACGGCCGCGACGACCCGAGCGAGAACCTCCGCGTCGAGCGTACCGAGGCTCACGCAGTGGCCTGCCGTCACGCGCCGGTGACGGGGCCAGTCGCGAACGACGCCGGCCATCTCCTCGAGCGTGAGCGAGCCGGGATTCAGTTGCTCGTCGGTGTGCATGTCGACGCCGACGTCACGGCGCTGGGCGACGGCGAGCAGACGGCGCAGATCCCCCGACGGATCGGGGGTGTGGTGCGGTGATCCGCCGACGAGATCGACCCCGAGATCGAGGGCGTCCTCGAGGACGTCGTCGCCGATGTCGTACGGGCACAACGCCACGAGCTGGATGTCCATCATCTCGCGGAGCCGCTCCCGCACCGCGACGAGGGCGTGGACGCCGCGGAGCGGATCGGGGCCCGCGAGCAGATCGACGTGGGTGCGAATCGCGGTGGTGCCGTTCGCGAGGAGCGCGGTCGCCGCGCGTTCGGCACGCGCGGCGATGCTCTCCACGGTGAGGTGCGCGCTGTACTCCCGCCACGACGCGATAGCCGTTCCGAGATCTCCCATCGGTGGCCGAATCTCATTCCACGACAGCGCCTTGTCGAGATGCGCGTGCGGTTCGGCGCCCGCCGTGAGCAGCAGGTATCCGGTGAGATCGAGTTCGCCGGCGCCGACGGGATCGAGTGAGGGCTCTCGGATCTCGCGGATCGCCCCGCCCTCCAGAACGACGTCGGCGACCTCGCCCCCGCCCAGAGTCGCGTTGCGCAGGAGCGCGACGTGGCGCCCGTCCGCGAGAGGGCCGGCGACGTCGTCGGTGGGTGTGAGCATGCGCAAAAGCCTAGTCGCAGCGGGTGCTTCGCGCCGTGTGGGTTGCGCCGTGCGGGTGACTCTCGCGTGCGGTCAGTACCCGACCGTGAAACGCCGATTCACGTGCCGGTGGGAAGCGAGCTCGTCGACGAAGGCGAGGGCGTAGTCCGCGCCCGAGATCTGCGAACTGCCGTCCTCGGCGAACACGGGCGTGTCGTCGCCGGTGCGATACGTGCCGGTGCGCTCACCTGGTGCGAACGATCCGAAGCCCACGGCAGGGCTCAGGTAGACCCAGTCGATGCCGTCGCCGTTCTTCTGCAGCCACGTGAGGACGTCGGCGTGCGCGAGCGCCTCGGGACGGAACGCGGCCGGGAAGTCCGGGGAGTCGACGAGGCGGCCGCCGCCGGGCGCCACCAGGCTTCCGGCGCCACCCACCACGGCGAGACGGGCGCTGCCCGCGTCGACGGCCTCGGCGATCACGGGCATCGCCCCGAGGAGGTCGGTGCTCGCCGCCGACACCGCGATCGCGACGACGTCGTGGTCCTTCGCGAGCCGGCGGAGGAGGTCCTCGTCCGAGATCTCGCCGCGGACGTACGTGACGCCGGGAGCGGCGTCGGCCGGATCGTGCCGCGAGACGACGGTGACGCCGTACCCGCGGGCCACCGCCTCTCGCGTGATGTGTCCGCCTGCGTAGCCTGTGCCGCCGATCACGGCGAGGGTCGGGTTTTCGCTCATGAGGTAATTTTGGGACGAACGAGCGCTGCAGTCACGGTCGGAACGGGTCAAATCATGGTGGACACGAGACAACGGGACGAGACCTCGATCACGGTGCGCAGTGTGGGCTATCACCCGCCTGCCGGCCGCGAGGGATCCGTCGAGGCATGGCCGCTCGCCGCCACCGCCGAGCGGGTCGGCGACGCCGCCGCCGACCCGCAGCGGCTGGACTTCCACCTCCTGATCGCGGTCGCGGAGGGGCGCACCGAGCACGTGATCGACTTCGAGCGGCACACGCTGCGCCGCGGCTCGATCGTGTGGGTACGTCCGGGAGTGACGCACCGGTGGGGCGAACTCGGTGCGGTGGACGGATACGTGGTGGTGTTCCCCGACGCCGCGCTCGACCTGCGGGTCCGCGGGCTCACCGCGTCGTCGTGCCAGTACGCCCCGCGCACGTGGCAGTTCGACGACGACGCCGCGACCCGGCTGCTCGCGCAGTTCGAGGCCCTGCACGCCCTTGCCGACGCCGCCGAGCCGTCGACCTTCGACCGCGCCGCGAGCGAACATCTGCTTGCGGCGGTGCTCGTGCAACTGGTCGGCGCGAGCCCGCTCCCGGCGGTGCGGCCGTCGGCCGGTTTCACGCGGTTGCGTGACGCCGTCGAACAGCATCACGCGCGGCTGCACTCCGTCGCGGATTACGCTGCACTGCTGGGATATTCGCCGAGGACGCTCGCACGAATCAGCCGCGACGCCGTGGACATGTCGCCGAAACAACTCATCGACGATCGAATCCTGCTCGAGGCCAAGCGAATTCTCGTGCACAGCGATCTCAGTGCGGCGCGGGTGGGAGCCACGCTCGGGTTCGACGACTCCTCGAACTTCGGTGCGTGGTTCACGGCCCGTGCCGGGGAGACGCCCGACAGATTTCGTCGGGCAGCGCGGGGACACCACTAGACTCGGTGCCATGCGCACAACGTTCGTTCCCGCCGACATGCGTCCCTCGCGCGTCTACCGCCTCGTGACGGCCTCCGTTGTGCCCCGGCCCATCGCGTGGGTCTCGACCCGCTCGGTCGACGGCGTTCTCAACGTCGCGCCCTACAGCTTCTTCACCGTCGCGTCGAGCGAGCCGCCGATCCTGCAGTTCACGTCGGTCGGGCGCAAGGACAGCCACCGCAACATCGCGGAGACCGGTGAGTTCGTGATCAACATCGGCACCGAGTCGCTCGTCGACGAGATGAACGCGACGTCGGCATCGCTGCCGCCCGACGTCGACGAGTTCGCCCACGTCGGGCTCACGCCCGAGCCGAGCGACCGCATCGCGGTGCCGCGCGTCGCGGAGGCGCCGATAGCCTTCGAGTGCACGCTCGAGCGGCTGCTCGACGTCGGCAACTGCTCGCTCGTCTTCGGCGAGGTCGTCTCCGTGTCGGTGGCCTCGGACGTGCTCGCCGACGACGGCCTCCCCGACTTCGCGGCGCTCGCGCCCCCGTCACGGCTGGGCCGATCGGAGTGGGGGCTCACACCGCCCACCGTGATCCGCGATCGCCCCGCGTGAGCGGAGCCGCCCACGCGGGGGTGCACGGCCGGTAGCGTCGAGAGCGACGGTGCGGGCGATCGAGGAGGCGTTGACGTGGCAGGCGAGCCGATTCTCGTGATGGGTGCGACCGGAGGTCAGGGCGGTGCCGTCGTCACCGCGCTGCTGGAGAAGGGGGCAGCGGTCCGCGCCTTGTCGCGGCACGCGAGCTCGGGGCGTGCCGACGCGCTCGTCGAGGCGGGCGCGGAGGTCGTCCAGGGTTCGCTGGACGATCCCGCGTCGCTGACGCGGGCGATGGACGGTGCCGCGGCGGCGTTCGCGGTGACGACACCCTTCGAGCAGGGCATCGACGAAGAGGTCCGGCAGGGCCGTGCGATCCTGCAGGCAGCACGCGACGCGCGGCTGCCGCATCTCGTGTTCAGTTCGGTTGCGGGTGCCGACACCGACAGCGGCGTACCGCATTTCGAGAGCAAGGCCGGCGTCGAACGCGAACTCGCGAACGGCGACATCCCCTACACGATCCTCGGCCCGACCTACTTCTACGACAACATGCTCGGCGGACTCGGCGAGCTCGAGCGCGGCATCCTCGAACTCCCACTCCCCGTCGATCGCCCGCTGCAGCAGCTCGCGCGCATCGACCTCGGCAGGTTCGCCGCGAAGGTCCTGCTCGATCCGGAGCCGTATCGCGGCCGTCGCATCGAGCTCGCGAGCGACGCGCCCACCCCGCAGCAGATGGCCGGGACGCTCTCGGACGTGCTGGGGTCGGCCGTGCGCCCCGTCGTGACCCCGCTCGATCTCGTCCGCAACGCCGACATGCATGCGATGTGGACCTTCCTCAACGGTCCCGGGTACCGCGTGGACGTCGAGGGGTTGCGGTCCGCGAATCCCGACATCGCGTGGACGTCGTTCGCCGAGTGGGCCGCACAGACGTTCCGTGCAGCCGAATGACGCGAGCACAGCGATGACCACGGCGACAGCGGCGGTGATCCGATCCGGCCATCGGACGATCCTGCGGCTCGAGGACATGACGAGCCGGCACTCGTTTCCGTTCGCGGGCAACTTCCGGCTCGAGGACAACGCACACGGACTGCTCCTCGTCAACAACGAGGACACCGTCGACGCGGGTGCCGGTTTCGACCGGCACACCCACGTCGAGACGGAGATCGTCACGTGGGTCGTGAGCGGCAGCCTCGTGCACCGGGATTCGCTCGGCAACACCGCCCTCCTCACCCCTGGTGCCGCGCAACGAATGTCGGCCGGAACCGGGGTGAGTCACTCCGAGTACAACGATTCGTGGGCGATCACCGGGGAGCGCCACCGTGAGCCGCTGCACGTCGTCCAGATGTGGATTCCACCGGACGAGCCCGGACTCACGCCCGAATATCAGGACCTGCCGCTGGGGGATCGGCTCGCGGGCGGTGGCCTCGTGCCCGTCGCGACGGGAATGCCGCGCTACGTCGAGGAGACCGAGGGGCGGCTCCGCAACCGGAACGCGACGCTGCACGCGGCACGGCCGGGGCCGGGCACGCACGTGGCGATCCCGGACGCGCCGTACGTCCACGTCTTCGTCACGCGCGGCGCGCTGCAGGCATCCGACGGCACGCGCGTGGGGCCGGGCGACGCGGTGCGGCTCACCGGGGCAACGGGTTTCACGCTCGACGCGGTGGAGGACTCCGAGATCCTGGTGTGGGAGATGCACGCCCACGCGTGATCTCCCGGTCGTCCCGGGGCCCGGCGTCAGCCGACGGCGTCGAGCGTGCGTGCGATGAGGGCGGCCTGCAGCGGCCGCAGGCCGGACGCGCGGGTGGGATCGAATCCGGTCAGCTCGGCGATCCGCTTGAGTCGGTAGTCCACGGTGTTCGCGTGCACGTGCAGTTGCCGGGCGGTGCGCTGCCGGTTGAGGTCGTGCGAGATGTGCACCTCGAGAGTGCGGATCAGATCGGGCGACTTGTCGAGCGGGGAGAGCAGTTGCGCGAGCTGGCGCCGTCCGTCGCCCGGCCGCATCAGCTGGTACTCGTACACGAGATCCGACATGCGATAGACACCCGGACCGCGGCCGAGATGCTCTGCGAGATCGAGGAGTTCGTGGACGCGGTCGGCCATGTCGCGGACGTCGTCGCGCGCCGCGTGACCCACCGCCGCCGTGACGGGAACCTCGGCTGCACCGGACAGCCTGCCGACGAGCCGATCGACCGTCTCGTCGTCGGGCCTGCCGGGGACGAGGATCGTGCCGCCCGTCGAGTCGAGCAGCGACAGTGCCTCGGGTCCGCAGCACGCCGCGAGTTCGGCCCGCACCCGGCGTGCGGTACGCCGTGCCGCGGTCTCGGGCTGGAGGTCGTGACGGCTCTCGTCGGGATGCGGCGACAGCCGCAGCGCCGCGACGAGGTAGTCGCTCGCGATCTCGATACCGTGGTGACGCGCCGGAGCTGCAGTGGCCCGTCCGCTGAGCAGGGCAGCGGCGGCAGTGTAGGACGACGTGTGGTGCTCGCTCGCGGCGAGCTCGAGCTCGCGCACGTACGCGGCGGATGCCGCACGCGTGATCGACGACAGCAACCCGATGACGAGGTGACCGCCCTCGTCGATGTCGACGGGCACATCGGCGGCGATCCGGCTCCAGCCCATCCGGAACCCGTCGTGAATGGTCTCGAGGACGGTGTCGAGCGGGATGCCGTCGCGTGCCCACTGCGCCGCGGCGGCGCCGAACTCGCCCAGGTCGTCGTCGGTGGGGGCGTGGCCGCCGCCGAGCGCGCTCGACGTGAGCCGGAGACATCCGCGCGCGATCTCGTCGGTCCGGATACCACCGCCCACGCGCAGCCCTCTGCTGCCCGGCGCGGCACCGTTCTCGCTCGCCCTGATCCCGGCGCCGGCCCGGGCGTCGCCGCTCGTCCGGACGTCGTCGCCCAGCCGGATGCCGCTGCCCAGAATCGCCATGTGCGCATCTCCCGGTCGTCGCACGTGCGCCACCGCTTGCGATGCGGTGGCAAGCCTGCCGACAGCGTAGTGATCTCGTCGTGACCGGAGGTGAGAATCGGCCGACCGGGGACATTCGATCGCGCGAGTGAGGTCCGGGCCGCCCGAAGTGTCCGAACAGTCCGGAAACCGCGCGACGTCAGGCCGACGCGGTCCCGGTGGGCGAGACAACGCCGACGGTGATCTCGCCGTCGGACGCGTCGACCCGCACCGTGTCGCCGCCGGTGATCGCGCCGTCCAGCAGCATGCTCGACAGCCTGTTGTCGAGTTCCTTCTGGACGGTGCGCCGCAGCGGCCGGGCCCCGAACTCGGGCGCGTAGTCGTGCTCGGCGAGCAGATCCTCGGCGGCGTCGGTCACGTCGAGCTCGACGTCCTGTGCGCGCAGCAGCCGCCGCGTCCCGTCGAGGATCAGGCCCACGATGTTCCGCAACTGGCTCCTGTCGAGCCGATGGAAGACGACGGTCTCGTCGATGCGGTTGAGGAACTCGGGACGGAAGTGCGAGTGGAGCCGCTCCATCAGCTGCGGCGTGATCGCCTCGACGTCGCCGCCGGGCGCCGTGAGGATCAGATCCGAGCCGATGTTGCTCGTGAGGATGACGATCGTGTTCTTGAAATCGACGGTCCGGCCCTGCGCGTCGGTGACGCGGCCGTCGTCGAGCAATTGCAGCAGCACGTTGAACACGTCCGCGTGCGCCTTCTCCACCTCGTCGAACAGAATCACCGAATACGGTTGCCGCCGAACCTTGTCCGTGAGCTGACCCGCTTCGTCGTAGCCGACGTATCCGGGTGGCGCGCCGACGAGCCGCGACACGGTGTGCTTCTCCTGGAACTCGCTCATGTCGAAGCGGATCATGCGCTCGTCGTCGCCGAACACCGCCTCCGCGAGGGCCTTCGCGAGCTCGGTCTTGCCCACGCCCGTCGGGCCGAGGAACAGGAACGATCCGATCGGCCGATTCGGATCGGCGAGACCCGCCCGCGCGCGCCGCACCGCCTCGGCGACGGCCGTGACCGCCTGCTCCTGCCCGATCACTCGATCGTGCAGGACGTCCTCGAGGGCGAGTAGCTTCTCGCGTTCCTCCGCCGTGAGGTCGGCGACGGGGATACCGGTCTGCCGCGAGACGACCTCCGCGATGTCGACGACCGCGACCTCGGGTGTCGCGCTCGCATCCGCGCTCCCGAGCGCCTCGCGCTTCTCGGTCAGTTCGGCCTTGAGCCGGTTCGCACGCTCGTAGTCCTCCTTCTCCACGGCCGAATCCTTCTCGCGTTCGAGCCGCGCGATCTCCTCCTCCGCGCTGCGCGTGTCGGCGTCCGGCATCTTGGTGCGTAGCCGCACCCGCGCGCCGGCCTGATCGACGAGATCGATCGCCTTGTCCGGCATGAAGCGGTCGGTGACGTAGCGATCGGAGAGTTCCGCTGCGGCGACGAGAGATTCGTCGCTGTAGTGCACCTGATGATGCTCCTCGTACACGTCGACGAGCCCCCGCAGAATCTCGATGGTGTCGTCCACCGACGGTTCGGCGATCATGACCGGCTGGAAGCGCCGTTCGAGCGCGGCGTCCTTCTCGATGTGCTTGCGGTACTCGTCGATCGTCGTCGCACCGATCGCGTGCAGATCGCCGCGTGCGAGCGCGGGCTTGAGCATGTTGCCGGCGTCCATCGAGCCCTCGCCGCCCGCGCCGGCACCGATGATGGTGTGCAGTTCGTCGATGAAGATCACCAGCTCGTCCGAGTGCGCGCGCACCTCGTCGAGCACCTTGGTGAGCCGTTCCTCGAACTCGCCGCGGTACTTGCTGCCCGCAACCATCGCACTCACGTCGAGCGCGACGACGCGGCGATCCGCGAGCGTCGACGGGACGTCGCCGTTGACGATGCGCTGCGCGAGTCCCTCGACGATCGCGGTCTTGCCGACACCGGGATCGCCGATGAGGACCGGATTGTTCTTGCGGCGCCGCGAAAGGATCTCGACGGTCTGCGCGATCTCGTCCGTCCGCCCGACGACGGGATCGATGTTCCCCGCCCTGGCCTCTGCCGTGAGATCGCGACCGTACTCGTCGAGCGTCGGCGTCGTGCTGTTCGCCGCGCCGCCCCCCTGCGGCGACTCCAGCTTGGCTCCCGAGAGCGCCTTCGCCGCCGGGCTCTCGGGGTTCGACGCGATCCCGAGGAGGATGTGCTGCGGGCCGATGTAGCTGGCGCCGGACTCGCCGGCCCGGCGCTGCGCGTTCTTGAGCGCGAGCCTCGCCGCGGGAGCGAGCGTGACCGAACCCTCCTCGTCCTCGTCACCGGGCTCGTGCGGGGTGGCGCCCGCAGCGGCGATGTCGCGCATCTGCGTCGCGACGGCGTCCGGATCCAGCCCGAGACCGCTGATGACGCCGCGCGTGGGATCCGCGAGCGTCGCGGCGTAGAGCAGGTGCTCCGGGGTGATCTCGGTGCCGCCCCAGTCGAGCACCGCCTGCCGTGCGAACGACACCAACTGCTTCGCGTCGTCGTCGAGCAGCCGGCCGAGATCGACGCGCTGCACCTGCTGTCTCGGTCTGCCGCCCGACCCGAAGAAACGGCCGAAGATGTCGTCGAACGGATCGTTCGAGAACGGGCTTCCGGAGATCCAACCGTCGGTCATGAGCACTGCACCTCACGGGTCTACGCAGGGCGTCTGCGAGCGGGACGTGGCCGACTCGACGTTACGCGCGGCGAAGACCGCTGCGGAGCGTTATCGCGCCGCCGCCCCCGGGGCCGTGACCGGCATCGGGAGCGGCGACCGGGTATGACGCAGTCAGCGATTCGGGTTGCGCCGAGGCTTCAGCCGCACGCCCGGAAGCGCGGGCGCGGGCAGCCGATCGCCCGGATATCCCTCGACCGCACCGAACCGGTCGTCGGCGCGTTCCCACGCGTCGCGGAAGGCGACGATCTCCTCGTGGGTGCGGCCGATGAAGTTCCACCACATCACGATCTCCTCGTCGAACGGCGTGCCGCCGAGCAGCACGACGCGGGCGCCCGAGCCGGTCGCGTCCGTGATCGCGAGAGTGTCGCCGCCCGGCCCGCGGAAGCCCAGCTCACCGCGGTCGACTCGAGAGCCCGACACCGTGACGGCCCCGGTGTCGACGAGGACGGCGTGCTCGAACGCCGGGTCGACGTCGAGCGTGAGCGTGGCCCCGGCGTCCACGACGATCTCCGCGCCGAGCAGCGGCGTGAACGTGTCGATCGGCGACGCGACGACCTCGCCCGCGAACCGCAGCGACCCGATGAAGACGCGGACGCTCCCGCCCGCGACCGTCACGACGTCGGGGACGTGATGATCGAACGCCCGTGGTGCGTCACGGGACTCCGCCGGAAGCGCGACCCACAACTGCACGCCGTGCAGCGTCGTCGTGTCCGGCGTCGACACCTCGGTGTGGGCGATGCCGTGGCCGCCCGTCATGAGATTGACCTCCCCCGGCCGCACCATCGCGTGGCTGCCCATGCTGTCGCGATGCTCGATCTCGCCGGTGAACAGCCAGCTCACCGTCTGCAGCCCGGTGTGCGGATGCGGCGCGACATCCATGCCGCCCGTCACCGAGACGTCGTCGGGGCCGTAGTGATCGGCGAAGCACCACGCCCCGACGAAGGACCGCTCCCGCGACGGGAGCGTCCGCCGCACCGTCATCGCGCGGGGGCCGCCCAGCGGGACGTCGCGCGAACCGATGATCTCCACGGCGTCGGGTGCGGGCTCGGCCTCGCGTTCGCAGACGCGCTCGGGTGGATCGAGTTCGAGGTTGCTCACCACTCCAGTTTGCCCGCGACCCACACGACTCGCTGGGCGAGGTGATCGAGCGCGACGAGCGTCGTCTCCTCGAGTTCGTTGGTGTTGTCCGGGCCGGTGACATGGCTGACGCCGTACGGGTTTCCGTCCGCGAACTTGAGTGCGTCGGTGTAGCCCGGCGGAACGATGACCCCGCCGAAGTGCATGAGCGACGTGTAGAGCGCCGTGAGCGTCGTCTCCTGGCCGCCGTGCAGCGTCTGGCTCGACGTGTACGCCGCGTACACCTTGTTCGCGAGCTTGCCTTCCGCCCACAGTCCGCCGAGTCCGTCCATGAACGCCTGGAAGGGCCCCGCCGTCGCGCCGAACCGGGTCGGCGAGCCGAGGATCACCGCGTCCGCCCACACGAGATCGTCGCCCGTCGCGGCCGGTTCGTCCTTCGTCGCTTCGTAGTTCGCCGACCAGGCCGGGTTGTTCGCGAAGGTCGACGGATCGCGGGTCTCGGCGATGTGCCGCAGCCGGACCTCCGCGCCCGCGTTCTCGCCCGCCATCGAAAGACGTTGGGCCATCTTGGTTCCGTGCCCGGTGGAGGAGTAGTACACGATCGCGAGCTTGGTCATCGGCTGCCTTTCGTCGGAGCGCGCGTGCCGTCCGGTCACGTCGATGCCCACGCTAGAACCGCCACCTCGCTCGCCGCGGGCGTTCCAGCAGATCAGGCGGGTGACGCCTGCCCCATGTCCCGGGTGCTCGGCGGGTCGGCGCCCGGCCGTGCGACGGTGAGCGCGGACGAGCGCGCCGCCCACTCGAGTGCCGTGCGCACGTCGTCGAGAGATGCGGCGGCGAGCCGGTCGCGCGCCCCGCGTCCCAGCAACCCCGCGCGCAGCAGCGCGTCGATCAGTCCCGACATGAAGGCGTCGCCCGCGCCGACGGTGTCGACCACCTCGGCGGGCACTGCGGGAACCTCCACGATTCCCGCGCCGCACGCCGCGACGGCGCCCTGCGCGCCGCGCGTGACGACGACGAGAGCAGGACCGCCCGGCGCGAGCAGCGCCACGGCGGTGTCGACCGGATCGCCGCCGCCGGTGAGCCACGCGAGGTCCTCGTCGCTCGCCTTCACGACGTCCGCGAGCGCGCACCACTGCATGATCCGGTCGCGGGCCGCGGCGGGATCGTCGACGAGGGTCGCCCGGACGTTGGGGTCGTAGCTGACCGTCGCTCCCGGCCGCCGCGCCGCAACGAGTGCGCGGACGGCCTCGGCGCCGGGATCGAGCAGCGTCGCGATGGAACCGGTGTGGACGTGACCGGCGGGAGGCGGTGTGACGTCGGCGGGCAGCGCCCACCGCAGATCGAAGGTGTACGTCGCGCCGGCGCGCTCGTCGAGTTCCGCGAGGGCCGTCGACGTCCGCGCGGAATCGGGATCGCCGTCGCTCCCGGACACGACGCTCCCGGGCGCGAGGGCGACGTCGGACGCCGCGAGGTGAGCGGCGATGCGGTCGCCCCGCGCGTCGTCGGCGAAGCGCGTCAGGAACGCCACGGAACGGCCGAGCCGCCCGAGCCCGACGGCGACGTTGAGTGGGCTGCCACCGACGTGTTCGTGCGCGTCGCCGCCGCGGGGCGCGACGATGTCGACGAGGGACTCGCCGACGACGAGCACGCTCTCGTCGGCGGGTGCGGACCCTGCGGTGAGCGCTGTCTCTTCACGGCCGTCCATGCTCGACGAACCTACCGGGCCGGACCCGCCGGGACGAACGACCGGGAGCGAGTCGCGCCCGCCTCACTCGGTGACGGGTTCGGCCATCGTCTCGACGATTCGCTGTGCGAGCGTGGCGAGTTTGACGTTCTCGCGCTGCGACGCCTCGACGAGGAACTCGAAGGCCGCGTCCGCGGAGATCGACCGCAGCGCCATGAGGATCCCCTTCGCCTGCTCGATCGTCGCCCGCGTCTGCATGGCACGTCGCAGGCCGTCGATCTCGGCGTGCGCGTCCGCGGCGTTGTGCGCGACGGTGAGCACGTTCTCGGCGGACGAGGTGTAGACGCGCAGCAGTGCCGCGTCCAGATCGCTGAAGCCGTGATCGCCGAGGCTGTAGAGATTGAGCGACCCGACCATCCCCGCGGCGGCGATCCGCAGCGGAGCCGACAGGAAGCTGTGGACGGGCGGGCTCGTCGCGCGGGCCGTGAACGCGGGCCACATCCGCACGGCGCCGGACCACGACGCGCGGACGACGCGGCCGAGGCCGGGGGCATCGAGTGTCGGACCCTCGCCGGTCGCGTACTGATGCCGATCGATCTCGACGACGGCCGCATCGGTGTAGGCCGTCGTCTCCGCGCGGTCCGGCCGCTCGAGCAATGTGATGCCCGCGAGTTCGGCATCGGGGAACGTGTCGACGACCTGCCCGCACAGGTCGTTCATGAGTTTGTAGACCTGCGGTCTGTTCTGCAGGCTCCGAGAGATTCCTTCGAGTGCCGCGCCGACCGCGTCGACGCGAGCGAGCGCGTCGGGTCCGGTCGAATCCCGGTCGAACATCCGTCTCGATACCTCGCATCTGCCGAGGCAGGTGTGGACACCTGCCGATCTCGATCGGCAGGTGTCTCTACCGAAGCTCGACCAAATATAACGGGACGGTCGTGCACAAATCTCACCACCACACCGCAGTGGGAGAAACTGCAGCTCGGGGCACGTGCCACATCCGGTCGCCGAGTCCGCGAACAAGATACCGCGCGGTATGAGATTGTGCGGCACGATACCGCCGATTCCCGGTGCGCCGCGGGCAGTGTGGATAATCGGACTGGATCCCCCGCGTGATTCCTCGTGGTTCACGCGTGCCCGAAGACAGGATGGACTTCGTTTCGTGACCGCTTCCGACCACGCAGTGACCGGCGCGTCCGCAGCGCACGGCACCGCAGCGCCGGAGCGGACCGCGGCCAACCCGTACCGCTACGACCTCGACGGATTGCGCGGAATCGCGATCGGACTCGTCGTCGTCTATCACGTGTGGTTCGGCCGCGTCTCGGGCGGCGTCGACATCTTCCTCGTCCTGTCCGGCTTCTTCTTCACCGGAATGCTCGTGCGCCGCGCGACGGCGTCGGGCGGTCCGTCCGTCGTCGAGGTGATCAAACGGACCGTACGGCGGCTCGTACCGGCCCTCGCGTTGGTGCTTCTCGTCACAGCGATCGTCGTCGCCGTCACGCGGCCCATCACGCAGTGGCGCGGAATCGGCGACCAGCTCATCGCGTCGATCCTGTACTTCCAGAACTGGCAGCTCGCGTGGACGCAGTCCGACTACGCCGCCGCGGACGCCTCCGTCAGTCCACTGCAGCACCTGTGGTCGATGTCAGTGCAGGGGCAGTTCTATCTGCTCGCCCTGCTCGTCATCGCCGCGATCGCGTGGGGCTGCCGCCGCACCGGCCGGATCGGCGCGCTCGTGCCCGTCCTCACCGTCGTCGTGGCGACGGGCACCGTCGCGTCGTTCGTGTACGCGACGCTCGAGTCGAACGCCGACCAGGCGCGGGCGTACTACGACAGCGGCGCCCGGCTGTGGGAGCTGCTCGCCGGTGCCCTCCTCGCGCTCGTGATCCACCGCGTCTCGCTCCCGCTCCTGCTGCGCCGGCTGCTCGCGCTCGCGGGCTTCGTCGTCGTGCTGGGCTGCGGCATCGTCATCGACGGCGGCGCCGAGTTCCCGGGCCCGCTCGCCCTCGTCCCCGTCGGTGCGGCCCTCGCGCTGATCCTCGCCGGCGCCGGGCCGGGACGGCAGCCGTACATCGTCGGGATGCTCGCCCGCAAGCCGTTCGTCGAGCTCGGCGCGATCGCCTACGCGCTCTACCTGTGGCACTGGCCGCTGTTCGTCTTCTACCTCTACGCGGAGGGCGGCGACGACGTCGACCTCGTGCAGGGGCTCGGCATCGTCTTCGCATCGCTCGTCCTGGCGTGGCTCACGAACCGCTACGTCGAGAAGCCCTTCACCGCACGCGAGAAGCCGCGCGGCCCCGCGCTCTACTGGCGGCGCGCCCTCACACCGATCGTGGCGCTCATGACCGTCGCCGTCCTCGCGGTGCCGGCCGGGTGGACCTGGTACCTGTCCAATCACGTCTCGACGACGACCGAGGCGGTGCCGCTCGATCCGCGCACCCACCCCGGCGCCCTCACCCTCATCGACGGCGTCCCCACACCCAAGGCGCCCGTCGCGCCGAGCGTGCTGCAAGCGCCGTCCGACTACCCGCAGCCCACCGTCGACGGGTGCATCACCGAGTTCAACCACACCGACGTGCTCACGTGCGCGTACGGCGACGTCGAGTCGCCGATCTCCATCGCGGTCATCGGCAGCTCCCATGCCGAGCACTGGATGCCCGCGCTCGACGAGATCGGCAAGGCCCGCGGCATCCGGATGCAGACCTACCTCAAGATGGGCTGCCCCATCACGCTCGGCGAGGCGGGGGCCGCCCCCGACGCCCCGGCCGACTGCCGCGACTGGTCCGAAGGGGTCGTCGCGCAGCTCGCGATCGATCAGCCGGCGTGGGTGTTCACGACGTCCACACGGCCGAACCCGGAGGCGCCGGGGGACTTCACCCCGCCCGAGTACATCGAGCTGTGGGCGCGCCTCGCGGACCTCGGCATCCCGCTGCTGGCGATGCGGGACACGCCGTGGCTGCACGACGACGGCGTCGCCTACTCCGCGGTGGACTGCATCGCCGACGGCGGCACCCCCACCACGTGCGGCATGCCGCGCGACGCCGCGCTCTCGCCGGTCGATCCCGCTCTCGTTCCGGCGGCGGCGTTCCCGCTGGTGTTCCCGATGGACATGAACGACGCGGTGTGCGACGACCGCGTGTGCCGGGCGGTGCAGGGCAACGTGTTCGTCTACCACGACGCCCACCACCTGTCGGCGTCCTACGTGCGCACGATGATCCCCGAGCTCGACCGGCGGCTGGGATTCACCACCGGGTGGTGGTAGCCGCTCCGCCCAGGCCGCAGCCGATCAGCGACCAGAACTCGTCGAGGCGCGCGCGCAGCGCGGCGTCCTCGTTCGACGTGATGTGCACCCGATGGGCGCCGAACATCATCGCCGTGAGCACACGGGCGAGCGCGTCGACGTCGACGGTCGGCGCGATCGCCCCGGAGTCGGACGCGGTCACCGCGAACCGGGCGAAGGTGTCGCCGAGGGTGTTCAGCAGGACGACGCGCCGTTCGAACGGCACGTCGTCGGACGTCGCGATCGAGCACGCGGCACGCAGCACCGGGCCGCGCTCGATGAGGTCGGCGACGATGTGGGTGAAGAAGACCATGCGCTCGAGCGGGTCCGACGTGTGCGAACCGTCGGTCGCGACCTTCTCGGCATGGACGATCGCCTGCGTGCCCGCGTCGACGATCGCGTCGACGAGATAGTCCTTGCTGGGGAAGTGATAGTAGAGGGCGCCCTTCGTGACGCCGACCGCCGAGACGATGTCGGTCAGTGCAGTGGCGGCGACTCCCCGTTCGGCGACGTGGAGCGCGGCGCTCGTGAGGATCGAGGCTCGCGTGGCCAGTGCACGGTCCTGCATCTGAACTCGGCTGCGCATGGGGCTCCTCACTGTCGAGACCGTCGATCGAGCGGGCCCCGTAATACTTCCAGAGGCGGCCGAGCGCTGCGCGGTCAGCTGCAGTCGATGCAGGTCGTGGCTGCAGGGAGGGCCTCGAGCCGGGCCGGAGCGATGGCGCGGCCGCACGCGCGGCACCGTCCGTACTCGCCCGAAGCGAGCCGGGCACGTGCCGACTCGAGTTCGTCGCGCTCGCGGCGCGCCTGCGTGAGCAGCGCCGCGACCTGAGCCCGCTCGAACGCGATCGTCGACCCCTCGGGGTCGTGCTCGTCGTCGTCGGTGCTCAGCCGCGAACTCTCGACGATGTCGTCGAAACGCCGGGTCAGCGACGCGATACGTGCGTCGACCGCCCGGCGTTCGGCGTCGACCAGCGAAGCGGCGTCGATCGGCGAAGCGGGGTCGATCGGCGAGGCGGGGTCGTTCACGTCGCCGCCGGGGCGGTCAGGCCCACGGCATCGGCGAGAAGGTCGACGGAATGCAGCATCGCGTCCGCGTTCGGTGCAGACGGCACGACGATCAGTTCGTCGGCATCGGCGTGCTGCGCGAACTCGGCCAGGTACGCCGCGACCTCGGGCCCGGTGCCGACGCCCGAGTAGCGCTGCATCTGCAGGATCTGCTGCGCGGCCGGGGACTGCATCACCATGTCGATCTCGTCGGGCGAGAAGTGCCGGCCGCGCCCGACCATCTGCAGAACGCGGCTGCGCGCCGCCGACTCCTGCATCGCGAGCGCCTCCTCGGTCGTGTCCGCCGCGATCGCGTTGACACCGGCGATGACGTACGGCTCGGACAGCACTGCGGACGGCGTGAACCGCTCCCGATACAGACGTACGGCCTGGACGAGGCTGTCGGGCGCGAAGTGCGACGCGTTCGCGTACGGGAGCCCCAGCTGCGCGGCGAGCGACGCACCGAACAGCGACGAGCCCAGGATGTACAGCGGAACGTCCGTGTTCTTGCCGGGGATCGCGTCGACGCCGGGAACGCGTGACTCGCCCGCGAAGTACGCCTGCAACTCCAGCACGTCCTGCGGGAACCGCTCCGCCGACGACGGCTCACGTCGCAGCGCGTACATCGTCTTCTGGTCGCTGCCGGGCGCACGGCCCAGACCGAGATCGATGCGTCCCGGATGCAGCGTCGCGAGCGTGCCGAACTGCTCGGCGATCACGAGCGGCGAATGATTGGGCAGCATGATCCCGCCCGCGCCGAGCCGGATGTTCTCGGTGTGGGCGGCGACGTGCGCGATGAGGACGCTCGTCGCGGACGACGCGATGCTCGCCATGTTGTGGTGCTCGGCGTACCAGACGCGGCCGAACCCGCGCCGTTCCGCGAGCTGCGCGAGGCGGACGCTGGTGTCGAAGCTGTCCGCGATCGTCCCGCCGTCGCGTACGAACGCCAGATCGAGAATCGACAGCGCCGCGGTGGGTGCCGTCTCCTGAGTCGCGCCACCGAGGTCGCTCACATCGTTCACGCCGTGCACACCTTTCGATCGTTCTCCCCCACCGCGACAGCGGGCAGGGGCACTGGGCGAACAACGCGCGAGGGGTCCGGTGCATTCCCTCCCGGTGGCCGGGAGCTGCGCCACCGAACCCGCCGCGGGGTTCCTACCGTCGCGGGACACGGCGACGATCACCACACACGAGGACGACGAGGCGGAACGAATGGCGAGCAATCAGAGCGGACAGACCGGCGACGACACGTACGACGTCGTCGTCGTCGGGTCGGGCGGCGGCGGCTGCTGCGCGGCGTACACGGCGGCGCGCGAGGGGCTCTCGGTCCTCATGATCGAGGCGACCGACAAGTTCGGCGGCACGACAGCCTATTCGGGCGGCGGCGGAATGTGGTTCCCTTGCAACGCCGTTCTGCGACGTGCAGGTGACGACGACACGCTCGAAGACGCCGCCGAGTACTACCACGCCGTCGTCGGCGACCGCACGCCCCGCGCTCTCCAGGACGCCTACGTGACCGGCGGTGCGCCGCTCGTCGACTACCTCGAGAAGGACGACCGTCTCGCCTTCGAGGTCCTGCCGTGGCCCGACTACTTCGACAAGGCCCCCAAGGCACGTCCCGGCGGCCGCCACATCATCCCGTCGCCGCTGCCCGCGAGCGAGCTCGGCGAACGCCGCGCGGACCTGCGGCCCCCGCTCGGAACCGACCGGCTCGGCCATCCGCTGCCCGACGACCTCGTCGGCGGACAGGCGCTCATCGGGCGGTTCCTTCGTGCGCTCGACGAGTACCCGCATGCGAGCATGTGGACGAACGCGCCGCTCGAGGAGCTCGTCACCGACGAGGACGGACGGGTGCGGGGTGTCGTCGTCGCGACCGAGAACGGCCGCCGTACGGTCACGGCTCGCGCGGGTGTGGTGCTCGCGGCCGGCGGCTTCGAGGCCGACGACGAGATGCGCGCCCAGCACGGCGTGCCCGGCACCGCCCGCGACACGATGGGCCCGTGGGGCAACCTCGGCGCCGCACACCGCGCCGCGATGGCGATCGGCGCGGACACCGACCTCATGAGCGAGGCATGGTGGTCGCCCGGCATGACCCACCCGGACGGCCGCTCGGCGTTCGCGCTGTGGTTCACGGGCGGAATCTTCGTGAACGACAGCGGAAATCGCTTCGTCAACGAGTCGGCACCGTACGACCGCCTCGGCCGCGACGTCATCGACCGGATGGCCGACGGCACCGTCACGCTCCCGTACTGGATGGTCTACGACCACAAGGAGGGCGACGTCCCGCCGGTCCACGCGACGAACGTCCCGTACTCGCCGACCGAGGAGTACGTCGAGGCCGGACTGTGGCGGACCGCCGACACGCTCGAGGGGCTCGCGGAGCAGATCGGCGTTCCCGCAGAGGCCCTCGTCGCCACGGTCGAGCGGTACAACAAGCTCGCCGAGACGGGTGTCGACGAGGACTTCGGCCGTGGCGACGAAGCGTACGACCGCGCGTTCGCGGGCGGGAAGTCGCCGCTCGTGCCGATCGACACCCCGCCGTACCACGCAGCGGCGTTCGGCATCTCCGATCTCGGGACGAAGGGCGGACTGCGCACCGACACGTCCGGCCGAGTTCTGAAGGCCGACGGCAGCGTCGTCGCGGGGCTCTTCGCGGCCGGCAACACGATGGCGGCGCCGAGCGGCACCGTCTACCCGGGCGGTGGCAATCCCATCGGTACGAGCATGCTGTTCGGTCACCTCGCGGTGCGGGCCATGACCGAGCGCTGACCTGCGGCGCAGGGCACGTCCCGCGTGTGGGTACTCTTGCCTGCATGCGGGAAGTGCTCACATGGGAAACCTTCGGAACCGCGTCCCGCGAGGTGGCGCAGAGTGTCGTCGACAGCGGGTACGACCCCGACATCGTGATCGCGATCGCCCGTGGCGGGCTCATCCCCGCCGGTGCGATCTCGTACGCGATGGGGCTCAAGGCCGCGGGCACCCTCAACGTCGAGTTCTACAGTGACGTCGAGGAGACGCTGCCGGATCCGGTCGTCCTCGAGCCGTTGCTCGACACGAACGCCACGATCGACAAGAAGCTGCTCGTCGTCGACGACGTCGCCGATTCGGGCCGCACCCTCGCCCTCGTGGTGGACATGCTCACCGAGCATGCCGCCGAGGTGCGATCGGCCGTGATCTACACCAAGCCACGGACGATCATCACCCCCGACTACGCGTGGCGTGAGACCGACAAGTGGATCAACTTCCCGTGGTCCACGCTTCCTCCCGTCGAGCGCAAGGCCCTCGAAGCGTAGGGCCGGAGCCGCCGGGCGGATCGAAGTGTGGTCTGCCCCTCGGTGTCGAGGTGATCGTCCAGTCGCTGTGGTGAACATGGCGATGGTGGCTGCCGCAGAGCAGCACCATGTTGTCGAGATCCGTCGACCCGCCGTCCGCCCAATGCGTGATGTGGTGAGCTTCGCACCACGAAGACGGGACCGTGCAGTTCGGGAACGCGCATCCACGGTCGCGGACCACCAGTGCTCGACGTTGTGCCGGGGTGACGAGCCGCGTGGTGCGGCCCATGCTCAGCGGAACACCGTTGTCGTCGATCACGATCGGCGTGACCTGCGCATCGCACGCCACCGCACGCGCCGTCTCAGGTGTGAGGGTTGCGCCCCACGGTGTCCACGGCAGACCGACGCCATCGAGCAACGCCGTGATCGACACGCTCCTTCGCTCGGCGGCAGTATCCGCGCGACGTTCGAGGTCACGCTGATTCACCAACACAGTCACGTGCGGCTTCTCACCCGCCTCCATGCCGGCGGCACCGGAATCGAGGAACCTGCGGCACACCTCGACCAACGCATCCGCCCGCCGTTTCCGCGGCGACCTGCGGTCGGGTGTTCCGTCCTCGGCAGGCTGCGGTGCCGACAGCTTTGACAACGCCGTCAACAGCACCTCACCCGAGAGGGCATCGAAGTTCCCGTGCACCACCACCCGGCCATGCAGGGTATGCGACACGGACAGGTGGTTGAGGTTGTCGCGTTCGCGCGTCGGCGGACCATCGGATTCGGCGTCCAACCGGATCTCGAGCCGCTCCTTCGCGCGCCGCACCGACGCCGTCGTCGTCCCCGGCCCGGGAACCGCCGCCGCCAACAGTGCATCACGGCAGAACTCGACCACCTTCGAATGCTCCTCGGGGTCGGCCTCGGCCAGCGCTGCCAGCAGCGACGGCGGCGTCTCGAAGAAGTCGCAGATCATCTGGGCGTGTGTCGGCGAGACCCGTTGTTCGGCAACAGCAGCAGCGATCTCGGGCTGCGACCGCAGGCTCACCGCGAGATTGACGACCCGCCGCGCCTCATGAACCTCGAGCATCGTCCGCGCCGCCAGCCACGACCCCGCATCCCGATACCCGTCCTCACCGGAGATACCGCGCTCGACCACCTCACCCATCACAGAGATCCGCTGCGCCTGCAACGCCTCGATCTGACGCGACAACGAGAGCGCCCGCTCCCGCAACTCGCCGTCACCGAGCTGCCACGGTGCCCCGTGTGCTGTGTGTGAATCCCCCGACCCCATGCGACAAACCTATATCGCACACCCGTTCGATACAAGACCCATTTCCGCAGCTGGGGATAACCGTCGAGCTGTGGACAACCGGATCCGGTTGACGCGAGGGAACGCATATTCGCGAAAGGTGCGTCGCGGAGTGCGCGTGCATCGCGGAACCCGGGCGAATCGAAGGCGGCGGCGCGCGGGATCGCCTGTCTCATGTCGCGTTGCTCGGACACGCACGATCGAGCGTCACGCCCTTGCGAATGCTGCGTCGAGATCCAGTGCGCGCGTGTCGATTCCGAACGACTCCTCGAGGACGTCGCGCAACTCGTGTGCACTCGCGAGTTCCCGGCGTTCCAGCGGACGGCCGGGCCGGTGGATCGTGAAACGACGGCCCGCGAGTGCGTAGCGGTGCGTCGGGGTCGGCCGGGCCGCCGTCAGCGTCGTCACGAACCGCGACTGCGGCCACGTCGACAGGTACCAGTTGATCGGCTCGTAGTCGACGGGCAGATGCGCCTGCTCGTCGAACATGTACACCGGACGCCACGCGTCGCCGGTCAGCGCGTCGAGCACGTACGTCGCACCCTGGCCGGCGGTGAATCGGAACGGTTCGAGCGGCGTCGCGCCGACGGCCCCGATCGTCAGCGGGAGCGACGCCGTCGGCGTCATGCCACCGAAGCCCACGTCGGCGATGCGCCGCTGCCCCGCGACGTCCACGGCGAGCAGCATGTGGGTCCGGGCGCCCGGATCGTCCGGCGACGCTCCACCCCACAGCACGCGCGCGGCGAGGCGCGTCACGGTGAAGCCGATGCGCTCCAGGACCGCGGCGAACAGCAGATTCTGCTCGAAGCAGTACCCGCCGCGGCGGCCGTCGACGAGTTTCGCGACGATCGCGTCGAGGTCGATCCGGTTGGGCACGCCGAGGAAGGGATCGAGATTCTCGAAGGCGATCGCATCCGCGTGCAGCGCGATCAGCCGGTCGAGGGTCGCGACGTCTGCCGCGGGGTCCTCGTTCTCGGGGAACCCGACACGGGTCAGATAGCTACGCAGGTCGATCTCGCTCACCACCCCAGTTGTACAGGTCGCTCACCACGGTGTGATGGGCGGCTTGACCCACATGATCTTCTCGTCACGATGTGCGCGTGCCGCGGCCGGATGGTCGGGATTGCGCAGCGCCCACTGTGCCTTCTCGTCCAGCAGGCCGGCGACGACGCGCCACGTCTCACCGCTGCCGGGCGGATTCACGCCCGCGGCCCGCGCGAACTTGCGTGCGACGGCATCGGTGAACGCGAGGACCTCCGCCGAGTCAATGCCGCGATCCCACGCGAAACCCGCGAGTGCCCGCGCCTTCGCGAGGCGGCTCTGTGCCGCCCGATCGGTGTGCGCGAAGTCCGGTTCGTCCACGGTGGGCAGGGTACCGGCATGATCGAGGTGTGGGACGAGCACGAGAGTCGCGACGAGCACCGGCACGGACGGACACCGGGGTGCAGCCCGGCGTGTATCCGATCGACACCGGCACGTGCGAGCTGATCCGCGACTCGCTCTCGGACGACGGGTGGATCGTGAAGATCAACGGGGTCGAGAGCAGCCACATCGACGTCGACGATCCGGCGCGGCTCGATTTCGAGTACATGCGCTGGACGGCGCGCCTCGTCGAGGAGGCCTTCGAGGGCCGCGCGCGACTGCGGGTACTGCACCTCGGCGGCGGTGTGTGCACCCTCGCGCGCCACGTCGCCGCCGTCCGTCCCGACGCGCGGCAGCTCGTCGTCGAGATCGACGGGCGGCTCGCCGAACTCGCCCGCGAGTGGTTCGACCTGCCGCGCGCACCGGCGCTGCGCATCCGCGTCGGCGACGCGCGCGCCGTCACCGAATCGCTCACCGAATCGAGCCGTGACGTCGTCGTTCGCGACGTCTTCGCGGGAGCCGTGACGCCGCGCGCGCTCACGACGGTCGAGTTCACGCGGCACGTCGGGCGCGTTCTCGGCGACGACGGGCTCTACGTCGTGAACTGCGGTGACACGCGAGACCTGCGGGGTGCGCGCCGAGAGGCGGCGACGATCGGGTCGGTCTTCGCGCACACCGCGATCGTCGCCGATCCGGCGATGCTCAAGGGCAGGCGCTACGGCAACATCGTGATCGCGGGATCCGCCCGCCCGATCGGGGAGTCGCCCGCGCTCGTCCGCGATCTGCTCCAGGGAGCGGTGCCCGCGCACGTGTGGACGGACGCCCGGGTGCGGGAGTTCGTCGGGACGTCGGCACCGCTGACCGACGCGGAACTCGAACCGGGGGAGCTACTCGGGTAGTTCCAGCCCGGTCTGCGCGACGCGCGCCGCGACGTCGTCGGGGAAGACGTTGCGGAAGAGGAACAGGTCCTGGCCCAGCACCCAGCCGGGGGCGAGCTGCGTCGCATAGCGCTCGAAGTAGCCGAGCTGCTTGCCGAAGAGCACCAGTTCCTCGGGGCTCGCGACACCCCACTGCTTGCCGATCGCGATGAGCGCCATTATGAGGTCGCTGAGTCGCAGCTCGCCGAGGTCCTGGGTGAGGACGGGCGTGAGCGCCGCCGCGACGTCGAGGCCGATCTTCTCGTCCGACGCCTCGACGTCCGCGGTGTAGCCGAGCGCGCGGATCCCCGCTGCCATCTTCCGGAAATCGCCGTCGAAGAGGGTCGCGTGGAACATCTCGCGCAGAATCGTCCGCCACTGCGGGGGCAGCTCGCCGACGATCCCGAAGTCGAGCATCGCGAGCCGTCCGTCGCCAAGCACCCACAGGTTGCCGGCGTGGACGTCGCCGTGGAACGGGCCGTGCAGCAGCACCGATTCGATCCACACCTTGACGCCCCGCCGGATGAGCATGCGGGTGTCGTGGTGCGCGATCTCGTCGAACCGGTCGAGCGGGATGCCGGTCATGCGTTCCATGCAGATGACGTGCGGTCCGCAGTAGTCCCACAGCACCTCGGGCGCGGTGACGCCCTTGTTGTCGCCGAACTGCCACAGGTTGTCGCGGATCGTCTCCTGCCGCGCGGCCTCGACGGCGCTGTTGAGCTCCGTCATCGTCGCGGCGTGCAGGTCGCGGATGATGGCCGTCGCGTTGGCGACGCGGAAGAACTCGAAACGTTCGAGCAGCCTCGCGCCCCAGAACGCCGTCCGCAGGTCGACGAGCATGCGGCCGAAGATGCCGGGTCGCTGCACCTTGAGGACGACCTCGCGGCCGTCGTGCAGCGTGCAGGCGTGGACCTGCGCGACGGACGCCGCCGCGAGCGGAACGTCGTCGAACGACGCGAAGAGCGCGTCGATCGGATGCCCGAGATCGGCCTCCACGACGGCGCGTGCCTGCCGGGTGTCGACCGGGGGAACGTCGTCGAGGCAGCGGAGTGCGGCGTTCGCGAGCGGCGCGGGGAACACGCCCGACGACGACGCGATGAGCTGACCGACCTTGACGAACGTGGGGCCGAGGATCTCGAAGGCGTCGACGACGCCGTCGGACGCGGCGTCCGCGATCCGGCGGCCACGCGGCGCGACGATCCACGCGAGGAGTGCCAGGACGACCCGCCACACGATGACGACGGCGATCACGCCGGCGCGGGCGATCTCCCGGCCGCGGAAGCGTTCGAGCTCGTGAGGGGGTACGACGAGCGCAGCAGCCGGTGGACCTCCCGCGTACGGGCCCACGGGACTCGCTGCTCGATCGTGCACGGGGCCACGGTAGCGCAATCTGTGACGAGCACCATCAATGCTCGGTCGCGGCCTGCGACAATCGCGCCCGTGCCGTCCCCGTACACGCTCGTCCAGTTGCGTCACTTCGTCGTCGTCGCCGAGGTCGGGAGCGTCACGCACGCTGCGCGCCGGCTCGGCGTCACACAGTCCGCGCTGTCGGCGTCGATCGCGCGGCTCGAGCGCGAGTTCGACGCGACGCTGTTCACGCGGTCGCCGCGGCGTGGCCTGGAGCCGACGACGGCGGGCCGCCGGCTGCTGCACGAGGCGATCCCGTTCCTCGAGACGGCAGACCGGCTGTACGCCGTGGTGCACGGCGATCCGGACGATCTCACGGGCGAGCTCGTCGTCGGGGTGTTCGCGCCGCTCGCGGCGTTCCGCGCGCCGGTGATCCTCTCGGCGATCGAGAAGCGCCACCCGAATCTGCACGTGACACTGCTCGAGGGTGACCAGGAGTTCGTGCGTCGCGCGCTGCACGAGGGACGGTGCGAGCTCGCGCTGATGTACGACATCGGGCTCGACCCGGGGCTCGAAACGACAGTGGTAGAGCGCATTCCGCCGCACGTCGTCGTGCCCGAAGGGCATCGTCTCGCCGATGCACCGGACGCGGAGGTCTCGCTCGTGGACCTCGCGGACGACCCGCTGATCCTGCTCGACCTGCCGCACACACGCGAGTACTTCTTCTCGCTGTATCGCTCGGTGGGCGCCACCCCGCGCGTGCGTCACCGTGCTTCGAACTACGAGACGGTGCGGGCGTTCGTGGGGCAGGGCCACGGGTACGCCGTCCTCAATCAGCGCCTGCATCACACGCTGACGTACTCGGGAAGCCGGATCGTCCCGCTCCGGCTGACCGACGATCTGCCGCCGATCGAGGTGCTGCTCGCGCGGGTTCCGGGGACGACGCCGACGTTGCGCGCCGCGGCGTTCGCGGCCGTGTGCCGGAGCCTGTACGGATTACCGACGGGTAGCGTTCGATCCGTGTGATGTCCGAAAGCGTATGGATCGATGGAGACGAACTCTGTGATCTCGCAGGTCGGCAGCGTTCGATGTGATCTGTGTTGCATCCACGTGAAATGGCGGGCGCAGTTGTTGCAGGTGGATTGCCGAGTCGCCGCGAAAACGTTCACGACGACGCAATATCGGGCTCCTAGCGTCGATGTGCATGACGAACCCCCCGAGCTCCCACACCGCGACCGCGGCGACGAGCGCTCCCGAGGTGGACGCGTCCGCGTTCGCGTCGGGCACTCGCTCCACCGGGATCCAGAAGCGCGTCCTCGCCGGCGGCAGCGTCGGACAGTTCATCGAGTTCTACGACTTCACCCTCTATGCGCTGTCGGCGGTGACGCTCGCCGCGCTGTTCTTCCCGGGTGAGTCGACGGCCGTCGGCCTGCTCTCGACGTTCGCGACGTTCGGCGTCGCGTTCCTCGTCCGCCCGCTCGGCGGGCTGTTCTTCGGCCAGCTGGGCGACCGGATCGGCCGGCGCAAGGTCCTCTACATCACGCTGCTCACGATCGGCGTCGCGACGTGTGCGATCGGTCTGCTCCCCACGTACGAGACGGTAGGCGCACTCGCGCCGGCGCTGCTCGTCGTGTGCCGGCTGCTGCAGGGCTTCTCGGCGGGCGGCGAGTCCGTCGGCGCTCCGGCGTTCGTCTTCGAGCACGCGCCCGTCGAGCGTCGCGGCTTCTGGCTCAACATCACGATCTCCGCGACGGCGCTGCCCTCCGTCGTCGCGGGAACGCTCCTGCTCGTGCTCAGCCGGTCGATGTCGGACGACGCGTTCTCCGAGTGGGGGTGGCGAATCCCGTTCCTGCTGGCCCTGCCGCTCGCGTTCGTGGGGCTGTGGGTGCGCGCGCGGACCGAGGAGTCTGAGGCGTTCCGTCAGGTGCTCGAGAAGGCGGAGCACAAGGAATCCTCGCCGCTGCGGGAAGCATGGCGCGACAACAAGGTTCGTATGGGACAGGTCATCGTCGTGATGGGCATGACGGCGATGGGCTTCTACTTCCTGTCCGGCTACTTCGTCTCCTACGTCCAGACGTCGGGCGACCTCTCCCGCGAGCAGTCGCTGGCCGTCAACGCCGTTGCGATGCTCTTCTACGCGCTGCTGCTTCCGGTCGGCGGCATGATCGGCGACCGTGTCGGCCGCAAACCGATGCTGGTCGCGGGGGCCGCGGCCATCGCCCTCGCCGCGGTGCCGTGCTTCATGCTCGTCACGAGCGGCTCGCTCCCGCTCGCGATGCTCGGTCAGCTGCTGTTCGTCGTGCCGCTGTGCATCTACGGCGGCGGCTGCTACACGTTCTTCGTCGAGATCTTCACCACGAGGACACGTTTCACGTCCGCCGCCATCAGCTACAACGTCGCGTACGCCGCGTTCGGCGGCACCGCGCCGTTCGTCGGGACGGCGCTCGTCACGGCGACCGGCATTCCGGGATCGCCCGGCTACTACGTCGCCGCAGCCGCACTCGTCGTCCTGGTGCTGCTGCTGACCACGCGGATTCCCGAGACCCGCGGCCGCCTCCACTGAACTCGACCGTCCCGAAAGGACCCCTGCGATGACCGAGACCACCACATCGGCCGGCGACGACTTCCTCGCCGACTTCCACCACGTCGCGACGATCGGCGCGACGCCCGCGGGCGGCGTCGAGCGGCAGGCCGCAACCCCCGAGGACGCGCTCACCCGAGAGTGGTTCGCGCACTTCGCATCACGACGCGGGTGGGCGGTGACGACCGATCGCATCGGGAACATGTTCGCGAGCGTCGAGTTCACGGCGGGCGCGCCCTACGTCCTGCTCGGCTCCCATCTCGACTCGCAACCGCGCGGCGGCAGGTTCGACGGCGCGTACGGCGTGATCGCGGCACTGCACGCCACCGCGCGCATCGCCGACCGGGTGCGAGCCGACGGCAGGACGCCGCAGTTCAACGTCGCAGCGGTGAACTGGTTCAACGAGGAGGGCGGCCGTTTCGCGCCGTCGATCATGGGCAGCTCGGTGTTCGCCGGGACGATGGACGAGGAACGGATGCTCGACGTCACCGACGCCGACGGGGTGAGCGTGCGCGACGCCTTGGCGGCGATCGGGTATCTTGGCACCGACGAGCGGCCCGAGGTCGCCGGCTACGCCGAGATCCACATCGAGCAGGGACGCATCCTCGAACACGAGCAGATCAGGATCGGCGCGGTCGACTCGTCCTGGTACACACAGAAACTCGACGTCGAGGTGCTCGGTGAGCAATCGCACACCGGGGCAACTGCGATGGCGGACCGGCACGACGCGCTCGTCGCCGCCGCCCGCATCGTGCTCATGGTCGAGGAGGTCACCGCGGAGTTCCCGCCGGAGGCGCTCGTGTCGTCGGTGGGGCAGATGACGGTCGAGCCGAACTCGCCCATCGTCGTCCCGCGGCGAGCGCACCTCGTCGCCGACCTTCGCTCGGCGGATCCCGAGATCGTCCTGGCGGCGCGCGACCGGTTGCGTGAGCGCATCGACGCCGTCGCCTGCGAGCGCGACATCAGGATCGACGTGCGCGACTTCGACGTTCGCGACATCCAGCGTTATCCCGAGGACGGGCTCGAACTCACCGAGAAGGTGTGCGCAGACCTCGGCTACTCGGTGCGGCGGATGCAGACGATGGCAGGCCACGATTCGGTGCCCCTCAACCGGATTGCGCCGACCGTGATGCTGTTCGTCCCGTCGGTGGACGGAGTCTCGCACTGCGAACGCGAGTTCACGGAGGACGCCGACATGGTGATCGGCGTCGACGTGCTCGAGCGGATCGGCTGGGAGATGATCCACGGCGCGCTCGCACACGCGACGTCGTGACGCCACCCGACCGCGACCTCGCGTACCTGGATGCCGCGACGGCGATGAGACTGTTCCGGGCCGGCGAGGTATCGCCGCTTGAGGTGCTGGACGCTCAGATCGCTGTCGCACAGCACACCGAACCGGTCGTGAGCTCGCTGTGCGAGACCATGTTCGAGGACGCACGCGTCACGGCGAAGGCCGCGCAGGAGCAGTTCGCGTCGGCCTGCAGGACCGGCGCGGACGTTCCGGCCCTGCTGGGGCTCACCGTCGCGACGAAGGAGAAGCACGCGATCGCGGGCCGCGAGCTCACCAACGGGCTGACGTCGCACGTCGGCCGGCGTGCGCAGGCCGATCATCCCGTCGTCGAGCGGATCGTGGCCGCGGGTGGTGTGCTGCACGCGCGGACCACGTCGCCGGAGTTCAGTTGTGCGACGGTCACACATTCACCGCTGTGGGGTGTGACGCGCAATCCGTGGGTGCCGTCGGCCTCGCCGGGCGGGTCGTCGGGCGGCGCGGGAGCGGCGCTCGCGAGCGGGATCACGACGCTCGCGACCGCCTCCGACATCGCAGGCTCGACGCGGATTCCCGCAGGGTTCACCGGGACGGTGGGCTACAAGGCGCCGTACGGCAGGATCCCGGGCGCGCCGCCGCTCAGCGCCGACTGGTACCGCGGCGACGGTCCCATGGCGCGCACCGTCGCGGACGCCGCGCTACTCGCCCGGGTCCTCTCGGGCGTCCATCCGATCGACCACGCCACCGTTACAGGGAGCGATCCGTCGAGCGATGCCGCGGACGTGCGCGGGATGCGGATCGGGGTGTCGGTGCGGCTCGGCGACTATCCGGTCGACCCCGCCGTGGCCGACGTCGTGCTCGGCGTCGCGAAGGATCTCGAATCGGCCGGGGCCCACGTCGTCCCGGTCGAGTTGCCGTGGACGACGGAACTCGTGCGCGAGACGATCTTCGCGCACTTCGGGTTCGTGCTGGCACCGGCGATGATCGCGGCGATCGGTGACGGGATGGACGAGACCGCCGCGTACACCCGGCGCTTCGTCGCGGATGCGGCGGCGGCCGCCGAGGGGCGCACGCTCGTCGATTCCCTCGCGCTCGACGCGAGGGTGCAGCACGATCTCGCGGTCGCGATGGAGCCGATCGACGTACTGCTGTGCCCGACGTCCGCCGTTCTCGCGCTCGACGCCGACGGCGACTACCTGGACGGGATCGACGTCTGCGGCACACACCTCACGCACTACTGGGAAGCCCACATGACGAGCCCGTTCAACGTCGCGAACCGGTGCCCCGTCCTCGCTGTTCCGGGCGGTATGGCGGGCGGGATGCCGGTCGGGGTGCAGTTCGTCGGCCACCCCTACGCCGAGGCGTCGGTGTTCCGGGCCGGCGCCGCCCTCGAGGCCGTCAGGCCGTGGGCGGACGGCCGTCCCGAGCTGCAGGGCTCAGTTCCCGCTGCGTGAGCGAATCTCCTCCACGATGGCCGAGAAGTCGTTGGTGCCACCGCCGTCGGCGTTGTAGGCGTGATAGATGTCGGCGGCGGCGAGGCCCAGTGCGGCGTGGATGCCGTTCGCCCGCACCGCGTTCGCGGCGAGGGTGAGATCCTTGTCCATGAGCGCTGCCGAGAAGCCGGGGCGGTAGTCGTTGTTCGCCGGACTGGTCGGAACCGGGCCGGGCACGGGACAGTTCGTCGTCAGTGCCCAGCACTGGCCCGACGCGTGCGACGCGACGTCGAACAGGGCCTGATTCGTGAGTCCGAGCGACTCGCCGAGGACGAATGCCTCGCTCACGGCGATCATCGACGCACCGAGGATCATGTTGTTGCAGAGTTTGGCCGCCTGCCCGTTGCCGGGCCCACCACAGTGGACGAGGTTGCGCCCCATCACCGCGAGAATCGGTTCCGCGGCAGCGAAATCGGACTCCGACCCGCCGACCATGAAGGCGAGGGTTCCTGCGACCGCTCCCACGACGCCGCCGGAGACGGGGGCGTCGATGTTCCGGTGCCCGGCGGCCACCGCCTTCTCGTGGGCGGCGCGAGCATCCGCGACGTCGATCGTGGAACTGTCGACGAACAGTGTGCCCGCGGGAGCTGCGGGCAGGATCTCGTCGTACACGTCGAGCACGTGCCGTCCGCTCGGCAGCATCGTGACGACGAGTTCGGCCTCCGCGACGGCCGCGACGGCGGAGTCGGCGGGTGTCGCTCCTGCCTCTGCTGCGGCGGCGCGCGCTGCGGTGTCGGGGTCGTACCCGGTGACGTCGTGCCCCGCCGCTGTGAGATTCACGGCCATCGGCCCGCCCATGTGGCCGAGACCGAGAAATGCGATCTTCATGTGCCAGAGTCCTTTCCGGTCACTTCATGGTGGGGATGACGAAGTGGTCGCCGCGGTCCACGGCGCCATCTGCGGCCTCGCGCAGCCCCGCGGGCCAACGCTGGGTCACGGTCTTGGTCTTGGTGTAGAAGCGGATCGAGTCGGGGCCGTGCTGATTCAGATCGCCGAACACGGACCGCTTCCACCCGCCGAACGTGTGGTACGCGATGGGCACCGGGATCGGGACGTTGACGCCCACCATGCCGACGTTCACCCGTGCCGTGAAATCCCGTGCGGTGTCGCCGTCGCGCGTGAAGATCGCGACGCCGTTGCCGTACTCGTGCTCGCTCGGCAGGCGCAGCGCCTCTTCGTAGTTCGCCGCGCGAGCGACGAGCAGGACGGGACCGAAGATCTCCTCGCGGTGGATCCGCATCTCGGGGGTGACACGATCGAACAGACTCGGCCCGACGAAGTATCCGTTCTCGTGGCCGGGCAGGGTGAAACCGCGCCCGTCGACGACGAGTTCGGCGCCCTCCTCGACGCCGAGGTCGACGTAGCCGTTCACGCGGTCCACGGCGTCGGGCCCGACGAGCGGCCCGTAGTCGCTCGCCGCGTCGTCACCTGGCCCGATCGTGAGCCCGCGGACCCGCTCGGCGATCTTCTCGACCAGGGCGTCCGCCGTCGCCTCTCCGACGGGGACGACGACGGAGATCGCCATGCAGCGCTCGCCCGCCGAGCCGTATCCGGCGCCGACCACGGCGTCGGCGACCTCGTCGAGATCGGCGTCGGGCATGACGACGGCGTGGTTCTTCGCGCCGCCGAAACACTGTGCCCGCGTTCCGTTCCTGGCGGCCGTCTCGTAGATGTACTGCGCGATCGGGGTCGACCCGACGAAGCCGACGGCCCGCACGCGCTCGTCGGCGAGCAGTGCGTCGACCGCGGTCTTGTCGCCGTTGACGACGTCGAAGACACCGGGTGGCAGGCCCGCCTCGACGAAGAGCTCCGCGAGGCGCAGCGGTACCGACGGGTCACGCTCGGAGGGCTTGAGAACGAACGAGTTTCCGCACGCGAGCGCGGGAGCCGCCTGCCACAGCGGGATCATCGCGGGAAAGTTGAACGGTGTGATGCCGGCGACGACGCCGAGCGGCTGGCGCATCGAGTAGACGTCGATGCCCGGCCCGGCGCTCTCGGTGTACTCGCCCTTGAGCAGGTGCGGGATGCCGACGGCGAACTCGACGACCTCGAGTCCCCGCTGGATGTCGCCCTTCGCGTCGGCGACGGTCTTGCCGTGCTCGGACGAGAGCAGCCGTGCGAGCGAGTCCATCTCGTCCTGCACGAGCTGCAGGAACCGCATGAGCACCCGCGCGCGGCGCTGAGGATTGAACGCGGCCCATTCCTGCTGTGCGCGTTCGGCATCGGAGACGATGGCGGACACCTCGCGGGCGTTCGCGAGCGGTACTCGTGCGGCGACGGTGCCCCCCACCGGATCGAGGACGTCGGCGAAGTCGCCGGACTCACCGGGTACTCGCTTGCCGCCCACGAAATGAGACAGTTCGACCGCCATACCCAGCCCCTCTCACCGACATCGTTGTCCCGAACAACATATAGTTGGATGTCCGAGTATGTCGATGGTTCGGGGCGAGCGAATCCGCGTCAGCGAGCCCGATCCTGCTCGAGCCCCAGTTCCTGCGCGATCGCCCGCAACGCGGGAATGGGATCGGCGGCCATCGGCAGCGCCTGCACCGCGACGTGGTCGGCCCCGGCATCCAGGTGCTCACGCAACCGGGGGACGATCGCGGGCGCCTCGCCGTGCGCGACGAGCGCATCGATCAGGGCGTCGCTGCCGCCGTTCTCGATGTCGGCATCGGTCCAGCCCGAACGCTTCAGATTCTGGACGTAGTTGCTCAGTTGGAGATAGGGATTCGCCACGGCCTCTCGGCCGATCTCGCGGGCCTCGTCCGGATCGCGCGAGACGACGATCTTCTGCTCGGGCGCGAGCAGCGGCCCCTCACCGAGGATCGTGCGCGCCTCGTGCGTGTGCTCGGGCGTCGTGAGATACGGGTGTGCGCCGCCGGCGCGTGCCGCCGCGAGCGCCAGCACCCTGGGGCCGAGCGCCGCGAGCACGCGACGGTACGTAGGGACGCCCTCGTCGTCGAGCACGTCGAGGTAGCGCTCGAGCGCCGCGTAGGGCCGGGTGTAGTCGGACTGCGCCTCGGGGTGCCCCGCGCCGATCCCCAGCACGAAACGGCCCGGATGGCGCTCCTCGATGCGGTGATACGACGCCGCGATCTCGTGGGCGTCGGCGGTCCAGATGTTGACGATGCCCGTCGCGATCGTGATCGACTCCGTGGCGTCCAGTAGCCGCTCGACGACGTGCAGTCCCGCGGGAGGGGAACCGCCGACCCAGATCGCCGTGTACCCCAGCTTCTCGATCTCCCGGCCGACCTCCGGTTGCAGGCCGTCGGCCTGACGCCACACGCCGTACTGGCCGAAGGTCGGAAGCGGAATCGTCGGATCGGTCATGTCGGTGGAAACCTCGTCCCGCGTCGAGTGCAGTGCCGTGCTTCGCACGCTACTCCGTCGCGTTCGCCGTCACGGCCGGTCTCGCGAGTCGTACTCTCGCAGTATGACGGCGCGCGCCAGGGTCGGAATCTCCGGCTGGACGTACCCGGGGTGGCGCGGCGACTTCTACCCCGACGGCCTGCCGCAACGTCGTGAGCTCGAGTACGCCGCGCACCGCCTCGACACGATCGAGATCAACGGCTCTTTCTATTCGCTGCAGCGTCCGACGAGCTACCGCAAGTGGGCAGAGCAGACTCCGGACGGGTTCGTGTTCGCGGTCAAGGGCGGCAGGTTCATCACCCACATGCGCCGCCTCGCCGACCCGCACGCCTCGCTCGCGAACTTCTTCGCGTCGGGGATCCTCGCGCTCGGCGAGCGACTCGGCCCGGTGCTGTGGCAACTGCCGCCGACGCTGCGGTTCGACGCCGACCTCGCTGCGAGCTTCCTCGCGGAACTCCCGCGCACCACGGAGGCGGCCGCGCGGCTCGCCGGCGATCACGACGACAAGCTCAGCGGCGACCGCGTCCTCGCCGAGACCGACGAGGACCGGCCGATCCGGCATGCCGTCGAGGTGCGGCACGAGAGCTTCGCGGACGACGCCGCGCGCGAGGTGTTCGCCGAGCACGACGTCGCGCTCGTCGTCGCGGACACGGCAGGCCGGTACCCGAAACTCTTCGACGTCACAGCCGATTTCGTGTACGTCCGCCTCCACGGCGACGAGGAGTTGTACGCGAGCGGCTACACCGACTCCGCGCTGCGCGAGTGGGCAGGCCGCATCGGTGCGTGGACCGAGGCGGGCCTCGACGTCTTCGCGTACTTCGACAACGACATGAAGGGCTACGCGCCGCACGACGCGCAGCGCCTCGCGGAACTGCTGACCTGACTGTCGGCGGTGCGTGACAGAGTGGCCGGCGTGAGCAGTGAGGGCGGCAGGTGGCCGTTGTGGTGGCCCGATCGGGCGCTGGAGATCGCGGACGGAATCGTGGAGGCCGCCGAGCGCGCGGCGGCGGGTGATGCCGAGGGCTTCGAGGACGAGATCACAGGCATGGCCGCGTTGCCGCACGGGCAGCCGGTCACGGCGCTGTCGGGCATCGTCACGGAACTCTTCGAGGCCGCCCACCCGGACGGGATCGGTGCCGACGACGTCCGCGCGATCCTCGAACGGACGGTAGCGGGTGCCCAGTGGTACCGCGGCGATCTCGTCGGGCCGCTCGTCGTCGTGCTCACCGGTGCGCTCGGGAGCGCACCGGAGGACGCGCCCCCGGTGCCGGAGTTCGAGCGGATCGCGGCAGCCGTCCTCGCCGCTGCAACGCTCGCGAGCAGGGCGCGCGTTCCGCTCACCGTCGTCGTGCGCAGCGCGCTGGCCGAGATCGCGCGGGCGGAGACCGTCGAGAGCCCCTGATCGCGAGCGCGGCCGGCCTCAGCGCTCGAGATTGCGTCCCACCTTGCGCAGCAGATCGGCGAGCGCGTCGAGTTCGTCCTGCGTCAGACCGTCGAGCAGTCTGCGGTCGCGTTCGAGCCGCCGCGGGAACTCGCGATCCACGATCGCGCATCCGTCGTCGGTCAGTGCGACGAGCACGACGCGCCCGTCCCGCTCGAAGCGCTGTCGCCCGACGAGACCGCGTCCGGCGAGGCTGTCGATCTGTTTCGTGGTCGCCGCGGCGCTCTGCAGCGTCGCCTCGGTCAGTTCGCTCGCGCGCACGGGCCGGTCGCTCCGCGCGAGGCGAGTGAGGATCTCGAACTCGGATCGGGTCAGCCCGGTGGCGGCGAGTGCGCGATCGAGTTGATGCAGCGCCTGCGCCCCGATCCGCGTGATCCGCCCCATGACGGCGATCGGGGTGGTGTCCACCTCGGGGTACGCGCGCTGCCATTCGGCGCGCACGCGGTCGGTGAAGTCCGGAGAGTCGCTGTGCTCGTCGGCGCCGTGCGCATCGTCGCGGTACGCGTCGTCCGGACGGGTTGCGGATTCGGACACTCTCCCATCGTAGGACGTGCACGTACCGGGAGGGTCAGTCGCCGGGCGTCGAGCCAGCGCCCGCGGCGCCCAACCGCTCGATGTAATGCGGGCTGTGGATCAGGCCGAGCACGTTACCGAAGGGGTCGATCACGGACGCGGTGACGAACCCCTCGCCGCGCTCGATCACCGGCTCGTACGGTGCGGCACCTGCGTCGATCAGCGCTCGCACCGTCGCGACGATGTCGTCGACGTGCCATCGCGCTACTGCGCCGCCGGCCTGTCGGGATGCGCCCTCGGGCTGGTACGCACTGTGGACGATGCCGAGTTCGAACAGGTGGTCGCCGACCCGGAACTCGACGTAGGCGGGGTTCGCGTCGTCGGGGCGCTGGAAATAGGCGGGGATGCCGAGCCGGTCCGCGTACCAGTCGCGCGCAGCCGCGACATCGTTCGCGAAGATGTTGACCTGCGCCAGACCCTGGAACGGTGATGCAGCCATGACGAACTCCTCGGTCGTGTCCGGTCTGTGTCAGAGCAGCGTGCGGCCGTCGTCGGTGAGCGTCCACATCGGATTGTGCGCGACCTCCCACGGATGGCCGTCGGGGTCGACGAAGGCCCCCGAGTAGCCGCCCCACGGGGTCTCGGCGCCCGAACGGGCGATGCGCGCACCGGCCGACTCGGCGCGTTCGAGGACGGTGTCGACCTCGCCGGGGCTGCGGACGTTGTGCGCGAGCGTCACGCCACCCCATCCGCCGGAGTCGACGACGCCCGAGTCCGCGGCGAGTTCCTCGCGGCTCCACAGGCCGAGGACCATGCCGCCGGCCTGGAAGAACACGACGCCGTCCTGGTCGAACCGTGGCTGCCAGCCGAGGCCGACGTAGAAGTCGCGGGCGCGGGTGAGGTCGGCGACGCCGAGGGTCACGAGGCTGATGTGCGGATCCATGACACGGACGCTACGCATGGCCCACGACACATCCGGCCGTGTTGCACGAAGCGATGTATTTCACCATTACTTTACTAGTGAAGTAAATGCTAGGATGGCAGCCATGCCCGCAACTGCGTCTTCCGAACGTCTGCCGCAGCGGTTGCGGCTGTCGTCGCGGGCGCTCGCGCACGCCGTTGCGCCGCGGACGTGGTCCGACGCCGCGAAGGTCGCCCACGCGGATGCGACGCTCGCCGTCGGGGTGCGCGTCGGCATCGCCGTCGCCGTCGTCATGGTCGTCGCCGGCCTCGCCGGGTATCCGAACCTCGCGGGATTCGCCGCGCTCGGAGCCCTCGTGTCGGCGTTCGCGCGCTACGAGCCCTACCCGCGGCTCGGGTGGAAGGTCGGCATCATCGGCGTCGGGGTCGTCGTCTTCGTCGCGGCAGGCGCGGGACTCGGCCTGCTCGGTGTGCCGGCATCGGTCGAGATCGGGCTCATGGGAATCGCGTGCGGCGTCGCGGTGCTGCTCGTCGGCGTCTATCGCGTCACCGGCCCCGGGCCCGTCGTCATGATCTTCGCCGCCACTGCCGCGGTCGGCTCGTCCGGCAGCGTCGCTGCGCTGGCCGGCATCGTTCTCGCGTCGGCGGTCGGCACCGTCGTCGGCTGGCTCGCCGCGATGGCGCCGTGGGTGCTGTATCCGATGGGCCCCGCCCGGCTCGCGACGGCGCGGGCACTCGCCGCGCTCGCCAGGGTCGAGCGCGGCGCGAGCGACGAGGACGTCGCCGCGGCCGTCCGCGCCGTCGACGCCGCACGGGACGTCGTGGCCGCGAGCGGCTCACGTCATCGCGCCTACGGCGAGCGGCTCGAGACCCTTCTCGACGACGTTGCGGTGCTGCTCGACCGGTGGAGCCACGAACCCGACGATCGCCGTCGCGCACATCTCGCGTCCCACGAGGCCGAACTCCGCCGGCTCAAGAGCCGCACCGAACTCTCGGGATTCGTCGGTACGACACACCAACTCTCGCCCCGATTCGGTTTTCTCCGCGATCACGCGCCGCGGTGGCGCTCGCGTGAGCTCCTGCTCGCGGCCGTCCGCTCGACGATCGCGGCGCTCGTCGCGGGATGGCTCGCGCTCGGAGTGGGCCTCGACCACCCGCTGTGGGCGTCGATGGGCGCGATGGCGGCACTGCAGGGAATCGACTTCACCCACACCGTCCACCGTGCGATCCAGCGTCTCGCGGGCAACATCGTCGGTGCCCTGCTCGCCGCCGGGCTGATCGGAGCCCAGCTCGGTTTCTGGCCCACCGTCGCGGTGGTCGTCGTCCTGCAGGCCGTCGCCGAGATCGTGGTCCTGCGCAACTACGCGCTCACCTCCGTCGCCGTGACGGCGATGGCGCTGCTGCTCACCGGGTTCGGCGCGCACATCACTCCCGACGTCGCGATCAGCCGTGTCGCGGACACCCTCGTCGGTGTCGTCGTGGGCGTGGTCGCGGCGGCCCTGACGATCAGTCGTTCCGACCGGATCACGCGCTCGCACAGCAGAATCGGAATGTGATCGCCGAACCGCTCATGTCGCGGCGGCACGTCGGATACTCTGCGGTTCGATCGCACCGACGGAAGGCGGAGCCGATGCCGACTCGCGGGAGGACTCCGCGCTTGCGGAGATGGCGCAGCATCGCGGGGGTCGCCGCCGTCGCGAGCGTCGGGTCAGCGTTTCTCGTTCCGGCCGCGGCCGGGGCGGAGGAGTCCGACGGCGTGCCGGGCGCCGGTCCGTGTGCGTCGGACGTCTCCAACGAGGTGGGCTCGATCATCCCCGAGGAGCTCGACATTCCCATCCCGTATCCGGCGATCACGACGGTGCCGTACCCCGCACCCGAGCCGCCGCAGGAGCGTTACGACCCCGGGCCGCTGCCGCCCGATCCGTGCACCGACCCGTGCCCGGATCTCACCGATGACGATCAGCGCCCGTCGAATCTGTCGAGCGAGATCGGGATTCCGCGGCTCGGCCTCGATTTCAACCCCTTCTATTTCGGTATCCCCGTCCCGGGGCCCGAGCAGGAGTTGCCGCCCCCGCCGCCCGAGGCCGACCCGCCCGTCGAGGCCGCGCCCCGCGCGCCCGCGCCGTCGCGACCCGTCGTCGGCGACGTCACTCGTGTGTCGAAGGTGACCGGCGAGGGCTCGATCAGCCGCACGCACAAGCGGTATCAGGTGTACGGCACCGACCTCGGCATCATGTGGGAGACGCAACCCGGGCAGGTCGCCGTCGCGTTCGGCGACACCGTCGGCAAGGGTTTCCATCCGCCCGGCGGGCAGGGCGGCGACTGGCGCAGCAACGTGCTCGGGTTCTCCACCGACCGCAATCTCGCCAACGGCATGACGCTCGACTCGATGGTGCAGGACAGCCGCTGCCACGCAGCCGAACTGCTCAGCAGCCGCAAACTCGACAACGTCGAGATCACGACCATCCCGACGTCGGGCTTCGCCGTCGGCGACCGGCAGTACATGAGCTACATGTCGATCCGCACGTGGAACTCGATTCCTGCGACGTGGTGGACGAACCACGGCGGCATCGCGTACTCGGACGACGGCGGCTCGACCTGGACCAAGGATCCGTACGCCAAGTGGGAGAACATCTTCGGCGTCACCAAGTTCCAGGTGCAGGCGATGGTGCCGCACGAGGGCTACGTCTACATGTTCGGAACGCCCAACACCCGGCTCGGTTCGGTGGGGCTCGCCCGCGTGCCCGAGGACCAGGTTTTGAACAAGTCCGCGTACCAGTACTGGCAGAACGACGTGTGGACTCCGGTGGCCGACTACACCGAAGCCTCCACGATCGTCTCGGCGCCCGTCGCGGAACTCTCCGTCCGCTTCGACGAGGCCAGCGGCAAGTGGCAGATGTCGTACCTCGACACTTCCAAGGCCGCCATCTCGCTACGCGAGTCGGACACTCCGCAGGGTGCGTGGACCGACAGCGTGCCGATGGTGAGCGCCCTCGAATATCCCGAGCTCTACGGCGGATTCATCCATCCGTGGTCGACCGGGCGCGACCTGTACTTCACGATGTCGACGTGGTCGGACTACAACGTCTTCCTCATGCGCGCCGACGTGACGCGCTGATCCGGGGCGGGCGCGAGGTCACCGCGCCGGTGGGCGACGCGAGAGACGACAGCACCGAAGATCGCGGCGAGCGGGAACATCACGACGCCGTACACGGCTGCGGGGACGGCGATCTCGGTGGAACCGAGGATGCCGATCGCGATCGTGATGGCGAGCGTGCTGTTGTGGATCCCGATCTCCATCGAGCAGGCGATCGACTGCGGATAGGCACTGCCGAGCGCCCGCGGCACGATGTATCCGATCGACAGGCTCAGCAGGCAGAAGAGCGTCGTCACGACGCCGACGGCCGCGAGGTAGCCGCCGATCGAGGCGCGCTCAGCGACGAGCGTTGCGACGACGACGCCCGCGAGGATCACCGCGGACGCGATCCGGACGGGCTTGTCCATCCTGTCGGCGAACCGCTGCGAGAGGTGACGGACCACCATGCCGGCCGCGACGGGGACGAGGACCACCGCGAACACCTGCACGACCTTCGAGAACTGCAGGCCGAGCGACCCTTCGCCGCTGCCGTCGAAGTAGACGAGCGCGAAGTTCGTGACGACGGGAACCGTCACGACGGCGATCACCGAGTTGAGCGCCGTGAGCGAGATGTTGAGCGCGACGTCGCCGCGGAACAGGTGGCTGAAGAGGTTCGCTGTCGTCCCGCCCGGTGACGCGGCGAGCAGCATGAGCCCGACGGCGAGCAGTGGCGGCAGATCGAACACGATCGCGAGACCGAACGCGATCGCGGGCAGAACGAGCAACTGGCAGGTGAGAGCGACGAGTACGACGCGGGGCGCCGTCGCGACGCGGCGGAAGTCGCCGACCGTCAGCGACAGGCCCAGCCCGAACATGATGATCGCGAGGGCGGCGGGCAGGCCCACCGAGGTGAGTGCGGAGTCCATGGGTTCTCCCGGGGGAACGAAGTGCGCATCGTCTTCGGACGATTCGGACGATTGTGACTCAGTTCACTTCGTGTGGCAACGCGGGGGTCCCGGACTCCGAAAGTCAGACGCTCCGCGCCGCCGCCCGCCCGGCCGCGCGGCCCGAGAAGATGCAGCCGCCGAGGAACGTCCCCTCGAGCGCCGCGTACCCGTGGACGCCGCCGCCGCCGAACCCGGCGACCTCGCCCGCGGCGTACAGGCCGGGGAACGCGCTGCCGTCGGGCCGCATCACGCGGGACTCCAGATCCGTCTCGAGGCCGCCGAGGGTCTTGCGGGTCAGCAGGTGCAACCGGACGGCGATGAGCGGCCCGTTCGCGGGGTCGAGGATCGCGTGCGGCGCCGCGACGCGGCTGAGCTTCTCGGTGAAGACGCCGCGCGCGTTGTGGATCGCCATGACCTGGAAGTCCTTGGCGTACTTGTTGTACACCTGACGGTCGCGAGCGACGATCTGCCGTTCGAGGTCGTCGTGGTCGACGAGCGGCGTCTCGGTGAGGGCGTTCATGCCCTCGACGAGGTCGCGGAGATTGTCCCGCACGACGAAGTCGGCGCCGTGCTGCTTGAACGCCTCGACCGGCCCCGGCGCGCCCTTCTTGAGCCGCTGCGAGAGCAGCGCGAGATCGCGCCCGGTGAGATCGGGATTCTGTTCGGATCCCGAGAGCGCGAACTCCTTCTCGATGATCTTCTGCGACAGGACGAACCACGTGTGGCGGTGCCCGGTCGTCATGATGTGCGAGAGCGTGCGCATCGTGTCGAAGCCTGGGAAGATCGGGACGGGCAACCGCTTGCCGGTCGCGTCGAACCACATCGACGACGGCCCGGGGATGATCCTGATGCCGTGTCCGGGCCAGATGGGATCCCAGTTGGTGATGCCCTCGGTGTAGTGCCACATCCGGTCGCGGTTGACGATCGCGCCGCCGGCGTTCTCGGTGATCTCGAGCATTCTGCCGTCGACGTGTGCGGGGACGCCCGTGAGCATCTGCTCGGGCGGCTCACCCAGGCGTGCGGGCCAGTTCTGGCGCACCAGTTCGTGATTGCCGCCGATGCCGCCGGACGTCACGACGACGGCGGGAGCCGAGAACTCGAACTCGCCCACCACCTCGCGGGAGGACGCGACACCACGCGGCTCCGCGGACGGCGCGAGCACGCCGCCGCGCACGCCGGTCGCCACTCCGTCGGTGACGACGATCTCGTCGACGCGGTGACGGTGCGCGAAGCGGACGAGGCCACGCGCCTGCGCCTCGAGCACGGGCCCACGGAACACGTCCACGACGCCTGGCCCGGTGCCCCACGTGATGTGGAAGCGGGGCACGGAATTGCCGTGCCCCTCGGCGGTTCCGTCGCCGCGCTCGGCCCAGCCGACGTTCGGCATGAGCCGCAGGCCGAGTTCGTGGAGGTAGCTGCGCTTCTCGCCCGACGCGAAATCGACGTACGCCTGCGCCCAGCGCCGCGGCCAGTGGTCCTCGCGTTCGCGATCGAAGCCCGCGGTGCCGAGCCAATCCGCCATCGCGAGGTCGAAGGAGTCCTTGATGCCGAGGCGGCGCTGCTCGGGGCTGTCGACGAGGAAGAGGCCGCCGAGCGACCAGAACGCCTGCCCGCCGAGATTCGCCTCGTTCTCCTGATCGACGACGAGGACCTTCTTGCCCGCCTTCGTCAGCTCGTACGTCGCGACGAGCCCCGCAAGGCCGGCACCCACGACGATCGCATCGGCATCTGTCACTGCGTCTCCTGTGTCACTGCGGTTCTCGGATCGGCCGAAGGTAGGACCGGGCGACGCGAACGAACAGATCGCGCCGAAGATCGTGCGGACGATCCGTCGCCGGATGCACGACGCACTGCACGCGGGTTCCGTCGTGGACGGCGACGAGGGCGCGCGCGAACAGCGCGGGGTCGCCGTCGATCGTCGCGTTCATCGCTTCGGCGACGGAGGTGAGGATGCGGGCGATCGTGCGGGCGATGACGTCCTCGCGCAGCGACAGCGCGGCGAGCAGGTCCGGATCGCGCAGTGCGTGGGCCGTGAACTCGGAATCGACACGGAACCAACGACTGTCGAGCGACACGGCACCGAGGACGGCGTCGACGATCGCGGGGATCGGGTCGGACGCCGAGCCGAGACGCGGCACCACCTCGGCGGCGGTGCGTTCGAGGTCGGCCATGAGCGTCGTCGACTGCTGTTCCCACATCGCGAAGAACAGTTCGTCGAGGCTCGAGAAGTTGGAGTAGAACGCGCCGCGCGTGAACCCGGCGCGTTCGCAGACCTGCTCGACGGTCGAGTGCCCGAAACCACGCTCGGCGAACACGTCGAGCGTTGCCTCGAGCAGTTTTGCCCGAGTGTCGTCGCGTCGTCGTGTCGAAACCTTCACAAAGTGCAACGATACATTCGCGTATCGGACCCGGCAAGGAACGCGCGAGCGATCAGCGGCCCGTCGTCAGGTGCAGATCCTCGTTTCGGATCGCCGACGTCGCGACCACCGAGACGACCGCCGTCAGGACGAGATACAGGCACGCGAACCAGGGCGATCCGCCGCCCGCGGCGATCAGCGCGGTGAGGATCATCGGAGTGAGGCCCGAGGCGTAGACCCCCGAGAATTGATAGACGACCGACAGTCCGGTGTAGCGGATCTCCGCCGGATAGAGCGAGGCGTACAACGTGCCCTGTGCCCCGTAGAACACCGAGTGCACCACGCCGAACACCACGACCATCGCCACCGTGAACCACGCGAGGTTCTCCGTCCCGAACAGTGCGAAGACGGGGAACACCAGTACGCCGTACGCCGCGATGCCGACGAGATACATCTGCCGTGCGCCGAACCTGTCGGTGAGCACGCCCGACACCGGGATCAGCGCCGCCATCACGAGCGCCGCGAGCGTCACGACGAGCAGAACCGGGACGCGGTCGAACGCGAGGGTGCCCGTCGCGTACGTGATCGCGAAGACACCCCACGTGTTGAACGCCGCTCCCTCGCCCCAGCGCGACAGCATGCCGAGCACGGTCGTGCGGGTGTTCGGTTTCCGGAAGGTGTCGCGGATGGGCATCGAGCTCTGCTTGGAGAGCTCGGTCACCTCCTGGAACGCGGGCGTCTCGTCGACCTTGAGCCGCACCACGAATCCGACGACGACGAGAACGAGGCTGAGCAGGAACGCGATTCGCCATCCGTACGCGAGGAACTGCTCGTCGTCGAAGACGACCTGGAGGATCGCGAACACGAGCGTCCCCAGCGCGAGGCCCAGTGCGAGACCGACCTGGGGGATCGACCCGAAGAGCCCGCGCTTGCCCTTCGGGCTGTGCTCGACGGAGAGCAGCACCGCGCCCGCCCATTCACCACCGATCGCGAAACCCTGTGCGACACGGAGAATCAGCAGCAACAGCGGTGCCAGGACACCGATCTGCTCGTGCGTCGGGAGCACACCCATGAGCGCCGTCGCGATGCCCATGAGGAACATCGTGAGCGCCAGCGTCTTCTTGCGGCCGATCCGATCGCCGATGTGACCGAAGACGACACCGCCGATCGGGCGCACGACGAAGCCGACGGCGAACGTCGCGAACGCGAGCATCGTTCCGACGAACGAACTCTCGTCCGGGAAGAACAACTGGTTGAACACGAGCGCGGCGGCGGTCGCGTAGAGGAAGAAGTCGTACCACTCGACGGTCGTCCCGAGCAGGCTGGCGGCGGTGACGGTGCGGAGCCGCTTGCGGCGTTCGTACTCGCTCTCGCCCTCCGGCTGTGTGGACCGGGTGGTGACAGACATGGAAGGAACCTCGTCGGAGTCGGCGGGTGATGACCGGCCGACGCTACGAGTGCGTGTCTCCGCATGTCGAGAGTAGAAATCATCGTGAACACAACCCTCGCCTCGCGCGCGTCGGTGGTGGTCTCATGATCGGGTGTCTGCACATTTCCACTGGTTCCTGCCCACGTACGGCGACTCGCGCAATCTCATGGCCGGCGGCCACGGAAGCTCGATGTCCGGCGATCGCCCCGCGACGCTGCGGTACCTGAACCAGATCGGGGCGGCGGCCGAGGTGAACGGCTTCGAGGCCGTCCTCACGCCGACCGGTGCGTGGTGCGAGGACGCGTGGCTGACCACCGCGATGATGATCGACACGACCGAGACCCTGAAGTTCCTGGTCGCCGTGCGTCCGGGACTCATGAGCCCGACGCTCGCCGCGCAGATGGCCGCGACCTTCCAGTGGCAGTCGCGTGGGCGGCTCCTGGTCAACGTCGTGACGGGTGGCGAGGACCACGAACAGCGACAGTTCGGCGACTTCCTGGGCAAGGACGCGCGTTACGCACGGTGCGGCGAGTTCCTCGACGTCGTGCGTCGGCTGTGGGCGAGCCCGGATCCCGTGAGCTTCTCGGGCACGCACGTCACCGTCGAGAACGCGCAGTTGCAGCGTCGTCCCGACCCGGCCCCGCCCATCTTCTTCGGCGGGTCGTCGCCGGCCGCGGGCACGGTAGCGTCGCAGTTCGCCGACACCTACCTGACCTGGGGCGAGCCGCCGGCGCAGGTCGCGGGCAAGATCGCGTGGATCCGTGATCTCGCGGACGCCGCAGGCCGCACCCTCGACTACGGAATCCGTCTGCACGTGATCAGCCGAGACACCTCCGAGCAGGCGTGGGCCGAGGCGGACCGGCTGCTGTCGGCGCTCGACCCGAAGACCGTCGAGCAGGCGCAGGCGGCGCTCGCGCGCTCGGCGTCGGAGGGGCAGAAGCGCATGCTCGCGCTGCACGGTGGTGGCGAGGGTTTCCGCGCGGGCGTGGACGCGCGCCACTTCGAGATCGCACCCAACCTGTGGTCGGGCGTCGGGCTCGTGCGCGGCGGCGCGGGGACCGCACTCGTCGGATCGCACGAGGAGGTCGCGGACCGCATCGCCGAGTACGTGTCATCGGCCTCGACCACTTCATCCTGTCGGGATACCCCCACATCGAGGAGGCGTACCACTTCGGTGAGGGCGTGCGGCCGATCCTCGAACGACGGGGCATCGCCGCGCCGTCCGGCGTCGTCGACGAGTTCGGCGGTGCCGGGGCCTTCCTCGCGTCGTCGCGCTGACCGCGGCCTCGTCATCGAAGTATTCGGATATCTAGTTTCGTTGCTAGAGAGCTGAATACTCCGGTGTGTTCGGGGTCGGCTGAGGGTCAACCCCGAGTCGAAGACCGGGGCCGAGCCTGGATGCGGCGGGAATCCGCACGCACGACGCTGGATGAGTGCCCACTTCGGATCGTGTCAGCCGTTACCGGCCCTACGCGGCCGCCGTACTGACCCTCGCGGTCGTCGTCGGCGCGGGATGGTGGCTGTGGACGAGCCGCGACACCGTCGTTCGGGCGGTCGACGTCGTGCGCGGCGCGGGATGGCTGTGGATCGTCGCGTGCGCCGCTGCCGCGGCCGTCTCGATGATCGCTGCGGCGGCGGTGCAACGCCATCTGCTCGTCGCGGCGGGAGTCGTCACGCCGCGACGATGGAACGTCGGCCTGGTCTTCGCGTCCAACGCGTGGTCGGTGACACTGCCCGCAGGCGGGATCATCGGGACGGCGACGACCTTCCGCTTCACGCGCATGTGGGGCGCGTCGCGCGCCGTCGCGTCGTGGCAGGTGTTCGTCGCGGGGATCTTCTCGAGCGCGGCGCTCGTCGTGCTCTGCGTGGTCGGGCTGATCGTCCTCGGACCCGATCGGGGAGTCACGGCCGTCCTCGTCAGTGTGGCAGTGCTGTTCGCGCTCGTCGCGCCACTCGTGATCGTGGCTCGCCGGACCGCGGGCGTCCGCACCCTCGCGGCAGGTGGGGCCGTGCGCGTGGCGCGGTGGCTACGCCGGGACGAGGCGTCGGCGTCGGAGACGGCAGGGGCGTTCGTGGATCGGCTCGCCGAGGTCCGCGTTCCGATGCGGACCGGTGGTGCGGCGCTCGGGTGGTCGATGGCCAACTGGGCGTTCGACTTCGCGTGTTTCGTGTTCGCCGTCGTGGCCGTGACCCGGGCACCCGATCTCGGCGTGCTGGCCGTCGCCTTTCTCGCCGCCAAGGTGATCGCGTCGGCGCAGATCACACCGAGCGGCGTCGGTCCGGTGGAGACGGTGCTCACCTCGACGCTGATCGGCGCGGGTGTCGCGCCTGCCGCTGCGCTCGCGGGTGTCGCCGTGTATCGCGCCGTCGCGACCTTCGGCGTCGGGATCGTGGGGTGGGTGATCTACGTCGGGTGGTTCCGCGGGGCATGGCGCAGCACCGATGCGCCGGCCGTACCGGCGCGTGTGGCAGCGGCGCATCCGGAACCCGCGCCCGTCGCGGTGTGGGCTCACGCTGCGCACAGCGGTCCGTGCGCGGAGCGTGTCCGTCTCGGTGGCGGCTCGAATCGTGGTGGCGCGCCGGGGTCGATCGTGATGGACCATTCGCTGTGATGCAGGTGCCGGTGGTGGTGACCGCAGAGCAGCACCAGATTGTCCAGATCGGTGGAACCGCCGTCTGCCCAATGTATTACGTGGTGCGCGTCGCACCAGGGTGACGGTGCACCGCAGCCGGGGAAGGCGCATCCCTTGTCTCGGACGGTGAGCGCGCGGCGTTGTGCCGGGGTGACGAGGCGGTGTGTGCGCCCCATGGCCAGCGGGACTCCGCGATCGCCGACGAGCACCGGCGTCACCTGGGCGTCGCACGCGAGTGCGCGTGAGGTGCGGGGCGAGAGGGTCGTTCCCCAGTGCGTCCAGGGGAGGTCGCGCGTCAGCGTGTCTGCGACCGTCTCCGCGACAGGACCCTCGGGTGAGCGAAGGTCGCGATCGTCGACGATCAGAGTGACGTGGGGGCGTTCGCCGCCCTCGAATCCCGCAGCGCCGGAGGCGAGGAACGAGTTGCACACCTCGACCAGTGCGTCGGCGCGGCGTTTCGACGGCGTGCGGTCGTCGCGTGTGCCGCCGTCGGCGGGGCGCGGTGCGGAGAGCTTCGAGAGTGCCGTCTTGACGATGTCGCCCGCGACGGCGTCGAGGTTGCCGTGGATCACGACTCGCCCGTGGAGAGTGGTGCCGACGGAGAGTTCGTTGATCTCGTCGCGTTCCTTGGTCGTGGGCCCGGCCCCGGCCTCGCAGTCGAGGCGCTGTTCGAGCTTCTCCTTGGCGGTGCGGACCGTTCGAGTCGAGGTGGTCGGGCTGGGTGCGGCTGCGGCGAGCAGCGCGTCTCGGCATGCCGACCGCACGGCGTCGTACTCCTCCGGATCGGTGTTCTCGAGGGCCCGCAGGGCGGTGGGCGGCTTCTCGAAGAAGTGGCACAGGAGACGTGCGTGCTCGGGCGACAGTGCGGATTCGGCTACGGCAGCGGCGATCTCGGGCTCGTCGGCGAGGCTCCGGGCGAGGGTGACGGCAGCGCGTGCGGGACCGATCTCGAGGAGGGTCCGTTCGGTGAGCCAGGAGGCAGTGTCGCGGTGTCCGGCCTCACCGGCGAGGCCACGGCGGTCGAAGTCGCCGAGGAAGGCGATGCGCTTGGCTTCGAGGGCGGCGACGGCTGCGGACATCTCGAGGATCGCGTCGGCAAGTGCGGCGTCGCCGAGTCGTTCCGAATCCTCGGGCCACGACGCCACGTGCAGACCGGCGACGTGTGATGCCGCGATCCGCGATGCGTGTGATGTGTCCCCCGACCCCATGAAAGAACCCTACCTAGAACACGTGTTCGATGCAAGAGCTTTCTCGTTATGGTGGATGGCGTGGCTCCTCCGGTGTCTCGCCGTGACGTGACGGCGTTTCGGCTCGCGTCCCATGGTCTCACCGACCGGATCGGTGCGGGTGCGCTCGGGGACGCCGCATCGTCGTGCGGAATCCAGGACAGCCCACCGGGATCGGCACTACTCGCCCTGCATGCGCGTGTCGAGGACGTCACCGCCGCCGCCGTGGACGATGCTCTCGTCGTGCGTAAGTCGTTGCTGCGCACGTGGAGTATGCGGGGTGCGCCGTACGTCGTCCCCACCGCCGATGCGGCGGTGTTCACGACGGGCGTGTTGCCGCCGAACGAGAAGGCGCTGCGACGATTCCTCGCTGGCGTCGCGCCGGCGGTCGACGAACTCGGCATGACGATCACCGAGGCGGCCGCGCTCACCCGCGAGCACGTCGGCGCCGTGCTCACTGGCCGTCGGCTCGCGATCGGCGAACTCGGTGCCGAGATCGCGGAGCGGATCGCCGCGACGCTCCCGGCCGGGCAGCGTGCGACGTGGGAGCGTGAAGGTCCGTACGCCGCGGGGCAACCGCTCGGCGAGGGCGTCGTCCACTTCTGCCTCAGGATCCTGACCCTCGAGCAGGTCGTCTGTTTCGCCGAACGCGACGGCGGCACAGCACCGTTCGCCTTGACGGAGGAGTGGCTGGGTCACGCTCCGGCCGAGCTCGACCCGGCGGAGGCGCGCGCCGAACTGCTGCGGCGATATCTGCACTGCTGCGGCCCGTCGACGCGTGCGGGGTTCGCGGCATGGATCGGCATACGTGCGGGCGACGTCGAACCGTGGTGGAGCGCCGTCGCCGACGAGATGACCGAGGTCGAGTACGACGGTGCTGCATGGATTCTCGCCGACGACGCGGAGGAGCTGCGCTCGCCGCCCGCTCCGCGTGGCGTTCGGCTGCTGCCGCCCGCGACCCCTACACCCAGCTCCACGACAGGGCGACGATCGTGCCCGAGCGGCGTCGTCGCGACGTATGGAAGACGATCGGAGAGCCGGGGACCGTCCTCGCCGACGGTGAGATCGCGGGAATCTGGCGTCCCCGCAAGAAGGGGCGATCGCTCACCGTCACGGTGACGGTGTTCGGGACGCTGTCGAAGCGGCAGCGCGAGCTCGTGGAGCACGAGGCGGAGGCGGTCGGGGCGTTGCGCGGCGCGTCGGCCACGACCGTCGACATCGAGAAGGGCTGAGGCTCACGCCATGCTCCGGCGAGCGCGATGCCGGCGCACCGCGTCCCGGTTGGCGCAGCCGGGCGAGCAGTAGCGTTGTGCGCCGCCGCGAGAGGTGTCGGCGTAGACGCGAGTGCAGCCGTCCGCCGTGCAGCGGCCGAGCCGGTGCATGCCACGTCCGACGAGGTGCAGTGCCGTGCCGACGGAGAACAGTGCCGCGAGCACGTGGCCGAGCGGCTGGTGCTCGTCGCGATAGTGCAGATGCCAGCCGTCGCCGGCGTGATCGGTCATGCGGGGATACGCCGAGGCATCTGCGAGCATCGCGTTGACCGCGGTGGCCCGCTCCGCGTCGTCGGGCGCGTCCACGATCCCGAGCCAGCGCTCGACGACCGCAGCGCTCGTGGCGAGGTCGTCGTCGACGACGGGGAAGTCGATGACGAGGCCGGCATCGAGGCAGCGCTGCACCAACTCGTCCAGCGATTCCGGCGGCTCGTTGGCGAGTTCGGTGGCGAGCTTCACGGCGTACTCGCTGTAAGGGTTGAGCTGCACAATGCCATTACATCATCCTCGAGTCATGAACAGCATCCCCGCGACATCGACCACCCCGTGCACCCACCGCTGGCGGGAGGCGTCGCGTCACCGGACGAGCGAGGGCGTCGTCGTCTACTGGTCCTGCCCGTGCGGCGAGCAGGGCGTCACGCTGCGCCGGATGTCCGATGACGTCGTGACGCACGTCGGCCGACCTGCCTCGTGCTAGCGCCGTCGAGTCGTCTCTAGGACACGCGCTAGACGTCCGCAGAATCTCCGATGCGGGTTGTTACCGTCCCCGCATGGACCCGGTGCGCAACCCGTACGCCCCCGGCGCGGGGCAGCGTCCCCCCGAACTCGCGGGACGCGAGAAGCAGCTCGAATCGTTCGAGGTGGTGCTCGAACGGGTCGCGCGCGGACGCCCCGAACGCAGCGCGGTGCTCACGGGCCTGCGTGGCGTCGGCAAGACGGTGCTGCTCAACCAGATGCGATCCGCGGCGATCTCGCGCGGCTGGGGCACCGGCAAGATCGAGGCGCGGCCCGAACAGGAACTGCGACGGCCGCTGTCGTCGGCGCTGCACATGGCGATCCGCGAGATCGCCCCCGCCCACCGCGATCCCGACCGGGTGGAGCAGTTCCTCGGTGTGCTCAAGGCGTTCGCGCTGCGGGCCACCGCGGACAAGGGGATGCGCGAGCGCTGGCAACCCGGCATCGACGCCCCCGCCGTCAAGGGCCGGGCCGATTCGGGCGACATCGAGATCGACCTCGTCGAACTGCTTCTCGACGCGTCGTCGCTCGCCCGCGACGTCGGCGTCGGCATTGCGATCTTCATCGACGAGATGCAGGATCTCGGCCCCGCCGACGTGTCGGCGATCTGCGGTGCGTGCCACGAACTGAGCCAGGACGCGGCCCCGCTCATCGTCGTCGGAGCCGGACTGCCGCATCTGCCCGCGGTGCTCTCGGCGTCGAAGAGCTACTCCGAGCGGCTCTTCCGCTATCACCGGATCGATCGGCTCGATCGCGAGTCCGCCGATCGAGCACTCATCGCTCCCGCGCTGCGCGAGGACGTGAAGTTCGCGCAGGACGCCCTCGACGCGCTCTACGACAAGGCCGACGGGTATCCGTACTTCGTGCAGGCCTACGGCAAGGCGACGTGGGACGTCGCGGCGGGAAGCCCCGTCACGGCGGAGGACGTTCGCGTCGGCGCGCCCGACGCCGAGGAGGAACTCGCGGTCGGTTTCTTCGGGTCACGTTACGAGCGCGCGACGCCCGCCGAACGCGAGTACATGCGCGCGATGGCCGATCTTTCCGGTGACGACGGGCCCGTCGCGACGTCGGCCATCGCGAAGGAACTCGGCCGCAAACCGGCGTCGCTGTCGCCCGCCCGCGACGGTCTGATCAAGAAGGGCCTGATCTACTCCGCCGAGCGCGGGTCGATCGGGTTCACCGTCCCGCACTTCGGCAGGTACCTCCGCAGCCAGCACGATTGACGAATATCGCGAGTATCCGCATCTCTAGTGGATTTACTAGAGACGCGGATACTCGCCGATCGTTCGCAATCGCCGCAGCGAAACCCCACGGCGGCCCGCACCCATCTGCGACGCTGAAAGCGGAACCGGAGCGATTCCGGCACTACGCGAGGAGGCGCCATGCTGGGCTTGGGCATCATCGGGTGGATCATCATCGGCGGTCTCGCCGGGTGGATCGGCAGCAAGGTGATGGGCACCGACGAACAACAGGGGATCCTGCTGAACGTCGTCGTCGGCGTCATCGGCGGCCTGATCGGCGGCTTCCTGCTCGGGCTGATCGGAGTCGACGTCGAAGGCGCCGGCCTCATCTTCAGCTTCCTCACGTGCCTGCTCGGTGCCGTGATCCTGCTGTGGCTGGTCAAGCTCGTACGGCGCTAGTCCCGTACGTCGCTCAGTGCAGCACCTTGAGCCCGACGACGCACACGACGATCCCGCCGATGAGCAGCACTTTCGCGAGTGATGCCGCTTCGGCGCCGGTGATCATCGCGTAGGCGACGGTGAGCGTCGCGCCGATGCCGACCCACACCGCGTAGGCGGTGCCGGTCGGCAGGTCGCGCATCGCGAACGCGAGCCCCGCCATGCTCGCGACGAGCGCGACCGCGAAGACCGCGGACGGTGCGAGACGGGTGAATCCTTCGGACCGGCCGAGTGCGGTCGCCCAGACCGCTTCGAGAACGCCGGACACCACGAGAACGAGCCATGCCATGGGACGAGCCCTCCTTCACCAAGGGCACCGTCTTGTCGCTGGCCGGGTACGGTGCGCTCGTCCGGGGGCCGTATGAGCTCCGCCGTCGAGTGTACCGATTCCGCGCAGCGCAGGCCAAGCTGCGGAATCAGACTCTGGCGGTGCAGGACTCGGTTACCGTGAGCGAATGAACACGACACCCGTCCTCCTCGCGCAGGACGGCGCAGTCTCCGGCACTCCACGGCTGATCATCGCGGCGCTGATCGGCGTCGCCGTCATCGTCGCGCTCATCACGTGGCAGCGGTGGCATCCGTTCCTCGCCCTGTCGCTCGGCGCGATCGGAGTCGGGCTCGGCGCAGGTCTCGGCGCGAACGACGTACTCACGTCGTACGAAAAGGGATTCGGCGAGACGATGGGGAGCGTCGGCATCCTCATCGGTCTCGGCGCGATGTTCGGCAAACTGCTCGCGGACTCCGGCGGCGCCGACCAGGTCGTCGACACGCTGGTGTCGCGGTCGTCGCCGAGGGTGCTGCCGTGGACGATGGGCCTGGTCGGCGCGGTCATCGGTCTTCCGATGTTCTTCGAGATCGGCATCGTCCTGCTGATGCCCGTCATCATTCTCGTGACGCGCCGCTCCGGTCTGCCGCTCATGAAGATCGCGATCCCGACGCTCGCGGGATTGTCCGCGATGCACGGTCTCGTGCCGCCGCATCCGGGCCCGCTCGTCGCGATCTCGGCACTGGACGCGAACCTCGGGCTCACGCTCGCGCTCGGTGTCGTCGTCGCGATCCCGACGGTGATCATCGCGGGACCGCTGTTCTCGACGTTCGCCGCGAAGTGGGTCGACGTGCCCGCACCGGACCTCTTCGGCGCCACGGAGGGTGACGACGACACCGACCGCCGCCGACCGGCGTTCGTCGTCACCCTGATGACGATCCTGCTGCCCGTCATCCTCATGATGTTGCGTGCCTTCGAGGAGGTGATCTGGCCCGACTCGACGAGTGCCGCAGTGGCGTTCATCGGGTTCGTGGGCCAGCCGATCGTCGCGCTCGGCCTCGCCGTCATCGTCGGCATGCTCACGCTCGGCGTCGGCGGCGGAATGGACCGCTCGGACCTGCAGAAGACCTTCGGCAACGCCCTCCCGCCGATCGCCGGCATCCTGCTGATCGTCGGTGCCGGTGGCGGTTTCAAGCAGGTGCTCATCGACACGGGTATCGCGGACGTCATCGCCGACGCCGTCCGCGACAGCGCGCTTCCGGTGCTGTTCCTCGCCTGGCTGGTCGCGGCGCTCATCCGCGTCGCGACTGGTTCGGCGACGGTCGCGACCGTCACCGCCGCGGGCATCCTCGCGCCCGTCGCGGCCGATCTCTCGACGAGTCACGTCTCGCTCATGGTGCTCGCAATCGGGTCGGGCTCGCTGTTCCTGTCCCACGTCAACGACGCCGGATTCTGGATGGTCAAGGAGTACCTGGGGCTCACCGTCGGACAGAACCTCAAGACGTGGACCGTGCTCGAGTGCCTGATCTCCGTCGCCGGACTCGCGGGGGTGCTCGCCCTGAGCCTCGTACTCTGACCGCCACCCGACGAGTCGACACCGAAACGAGGAGACCATGTCCCAGAACGCCGAGCCGACCTGGACACCCCCGCAGCATCCCGTCGTCGTCCTCATGGGCGTGTCCGGGTCGGGGAAGTCCACGATCGCACTGCGTCTCGAGGAGGCGACCGGCTGGGACTTCCTCGAGGGCGACGACCTGCACCCGCAGGCGAACGTCGACAAGATGGCGTCGGGCACGCCGCTCACGGACGAGGACCGCTGGCCGTGGCTCGAGGCGATCGCGTCGTGGATCCGGGAGCACACCGCAGCCGGCCGGGCCGCCATCGTCACGTGCTCGGCACTCAAGCGCGCCTACCGCGACATCCTTCGCGTCGACGACAACGTCGTGTTCGTGTTCCTGCACGGCTCGGTGAACGAGATCGGCACGCGGGTCCGCCACCGCAAGCACCAGTACATGCCGCCGTCGCTGCTCGATTCGCAGTTCCAGACGCTCGAATCACCCGCGCCGGACGAACACGTCGTGACCGTCGACGTCGATCGCACGCCGCGCGAGATCACCGCGACGATCCTCGAGACGCTGCATCAGGATCCCGAGTCTCAGCCCTGACCTGCGGCGGGGACGCGGGGGCGCAACCACTCGACGAGGTCGCCGAGCACCGTCTCCTGCTCGGGTTCGTTGAAGACCTCGTGGTAGAGGCCGTCGTAGATCAGGACGGTGAGATCTTGCGACCCGGCGCCGTCGCGAATCAGTTCCGCCGCCGACACGGGTGCCAGCGTGTCGTCGCTGCCGTGCTGGACGAGGACGGGAAGCGTGAGCTCGGAGAGCCTCGCCGGGAACGATTCGCTCGCGCGGAGCAGGCCCGCCGCGATGCCGGCGGGGACGAGCCCGTGGTGTACGAGCGGGTCCTCGCGGTACGCCGTGACGACGGCCGCGTCCCGCGAGACGGCCGCCGCGTCGAGCTTCATGACGGGGACGCGCGGGGCGATCGCGCCCAGGACCTTGCCGATCTCGCGCACCGGACGCGGTGTCCCCGTCGTGACGTCGACGGCGGGCCCGGAGAGCATCAGCGCCTCGAGTTCGCTCTGGTGGTCCAGTGCGTACGAGAGCGCGATCGCGCCACCCATGCTGTGGCCCAGGAGGAATCGCGGTGCGCCGGGATGCTCGCGTGCGGCGATCGAGAAGAGGGCGCCGACGTCGCGCACGTAGTCGGACCAGTCGCGCAACAGCATTCGCTTGCCGCCGGAGCGGCCGTGACCGCGGTGATCGAGCGCGTACACCACGAGATCGAGTTCACCGAGCCGGGCGGCGACGTGGTCGTAGCGTCGTGCGTGTTCGCCGAGCCCGTGGCACAGCACCAGGACGCCGCGCGGCGGGCCGTCGGGCGTCCACACGTCGTAGACGATGCGCGTCGCGTCCGTCGATGTGAAGGCCGCCTCCGTGCGGTTCATCGCACCCTCCTCGTGTCGTGTGGGTGCATCATGGCACGGGAGTGGTGCGTGACACACCGATCGCGAGAGGCGACGGTCGGAGTCGGGCACATGCACCCGAGACGCGACGAAGGCCCGGAGGCTGAGCCTCCGGGCCTTCGTCAGTGGTAGCGGGGACAGGATTCGAACCTGCGACCTCTGGGTTATGAGCCCAGCGAGCTACCGAGCTGCTCCACCCCGCGTTGCGTTCTCCACTGTACACGACGTGACGAGTGGGTGACGCCAGGGTGACGTGGACGTCACCGACCTGCAGAGGTGACGGTCTCGGCGATCAGGGAGGCGAGCACTCCGGGCCCCTCGTCGGGAATCCAGTGCGACAGGCCGCGCAGCGTGACGAACCGGTAGGGCGCATCGACGTAGCGCGCCGTGCGCTCGGGCCCGGTGGCGTCGATCGCGGCGTCGCCGTCCGACCACACCATCGTCGTCGGGACCCGGACCTTCGCCGTCAGTGCGCGCGGCGACGACAGCATCATGGCGCGGTACCAGTTGACGGCGCCTCGGACGACGTCGCGATCCGACAGGAGTTCGGCATCGCGCTCGGCTTCGCGAGGGGCCTGCCCGGTGCGGACCAGAACCTTGCGTGCCAGCGCGGGGCGGGACAGTGCGAGTTCGGGCAGACGCGGGATCTGGAACGCGAGCATGTACCAGGACGACAGTGCCTGGCGCGGGTTCGTCCACGAGCGCGCCATCGCCGCCGGATGCGGCACCGACACCGCCGTCAGCGAGCGCACGCGATCGGGATGGCCCGCGGCGAGATGCCACGCGACGACCGCGCCCCAATCGTGTCCGGCGACATGGGCATTCGGGAGTTCGGCGGCGTCGAGCAGGGCGAGCACGTCTCCGACGAGCGCGCTCGCGCGGTAGTCGCGGATACGCCGCGGGCGCGCGTCGGGGGAGTAGCCGCGCTGTGTCGGGACGAGCGTGCGGAACCCGGCGTCGTGCAAATGGGCGGCGACGCCGTCCCAGCTACGGGAGTTCTGCGGGAAGCCGTGCAGCAGGACGACCGGAGTGCCGTCGAGCGGCCCCGAATCGCGCACGTCGAACCGCAGTCCGTCGTGCGTGAACGAATCCGTCCGCTGTGTCATCGCCGCTCCGTCTCGCTGTTCGTCCGGCATCGGTCGGCCGATGATGTCACGACAGCCGGAACTGGACCATGTCCACGGCGTTCTCGATGGTCTCCGCGACGGCGCGCATGCGTTCGTCGGCGCCGGGGGCCGCGAGTATCCCCTGCCGATCCGCATCGCCCATCGGCACGTACGAGGCGATCTCGTAGAGCCGTTCGCCGAGCCCGCCCGTGAACCGCGAGAGCTCCGGTGCCGCAGGAACATCCGAACCCGTCAGATCCGCGAGCCGGCCGAGGAGTCCGTACAGGTGGTCGAGTCGTTCGACGAGACCGGTCCACTCGTAGCTCGCGAGCGCCGTCCCCGTGTTCTCGTCGTCCCACACCTCGGCTCGCGCAACGGGATACGGGTCGTCGGGCAGCCACTCGAGGACGCGAATCCGCGAGCGCGTGCGGCAGAACAGTTCGTAACGTCCGTCGCCGGCGCGCACGTGCGCTTCGATCCGGGCGAGAGTGCCGACGTCGTAACGCTCGTCGCCACCGCCCACTTCGCTTCCGCGTGCGATGAGGACGACGCCGAAGGTGGGCTCGGCCGGGTTCTCGTCCAGCGCGTCCTCGACGAGACGCGCATAGCGTGGCTCGAAGATGTGCAATGGAAGTCGTTGTCCCGGAAGAAAACACGAACCCAGCGGGAACATCGGCAGCCGCTCGATCACGGGAGCCGCAATCGTGGCACGGGCAGCGGGGTCTGCAGCCGGTCGGCATCGATCTCGTACTCGACGTGTTCGAGCCACGTCGTGAGACCTGCGATATCGAGTCCGTACGGAGGATCGTTCTCGTACAGCCGGATTCGGGAGTGGGCACGGGCGAGCACGGTGCGCGCGCCGGTGACGTTGCCGCGCGCGATGTGCGTGACACCCACGGCGAGCTGGGCGAGTCCCTGCCACAGATCGCGTTCCTCGGGTGATGCGGCCTTCCAGACGCTCTCGAACACTTCGTGGGCGTGGAAGGGGCGTTCGTGATCGAGCAGGCGCTGGCCTTCGGTCACCGCCTCGTCGGGGTCGAGTTCGAGATCCTCCGGCATCGGCTCGACGCCGGGAGTGCCGTGCGGAAGCGGGCGGCCGAGACCGTCGCGCGGCCGCGCGTTGCGGGGCCGGCCGTCGTCGTCGCGATCCCGGTCGGGCATGAACCCACCCTAACGGGTCATTGCCATGCCGCCCGGGGTTCGGCGGGTGCGGCCGCGCCGCGAAGCGCGTTCGCGCAGCGAGTCGTCAGCTCCGCCCGGAGCGTCGATTCGTCTGCGCGTGTCAGCCGGACGAGATCGTCGCGGACGTACAGGTAGCGCCCGTCACCTGCGACGTCGAGCCACGTGAACTGGTCGCGGCAGGGCTCATCGGCGCCGTCGAACGGTCCGAGCAGCATCACGTACCCCGCGGCTTCGCGTCGGGCGACGATCCCGGCGAGGACGGGCGCGCCCCGCGAGTACGAGGAACGCAGGACACCCGCGGCGCCGGTCGCGGTGAGGTCGTCCGGGTGTGCGGTGACTTCGGCAGTCCGGCCGGGCGGGACGTTCGTGAGTCCGTGCAGCAGCGTGCCGGCGAGCCACGACAGGTCGGGGTCGGTGCGTCCCGACTGCGCCCAGACCGTGACGTCACCGGCGGCGTCGTCACCCTGTTCGACGACGACGACGTGACGCCCACGGATCGCGGCGCGGCGACGCAGTTCGGGAGTCGTCGCGGTGGGGGAGGCGATGAGCGACACCGACAGTTCGGCGTGGCGGAGGACGTCGATCGCCGACGCGAGCGCGGGGTCGTGGTGCGACGTCGTCCACGAGTTCAGTGCGCGGTCGATGTGCTGTTGGTCGTCGAGGGTCGCTGCCGATCCTCGGTAGTGCAGCGGATGTGGCACATGATCGAGGCCGGTGGCGCTCCAGAGGGCCGAGAACTGCTCGGACGTCAACGTCGTGTCCACGGGTCAGCCGCCGATCACCGGCGGTGAGACGGGGGCGAGGTCGCCGACGAGTTCGTTGCCGTTGTCGACGGTGACGAGGTAACTCGGCGTCTCGTGCTCGGTGTCCTCGGCGCCGTTCGCGCGCGCTCCACCCGGGGCGGCGGCCATCATCGGCGCACCCATTCCGATCGGCGGGCGTCCCATGCCGGACTTCACCATGTTCGCGCCTGCGGCTGCAGCGGCACCCGCTGCTGCACCGGGGATCGCGCCCGCGGCGGCGCCGGGGGCCGGTTCACGTTCGTCGCTCCTGCGCCGCGCCGCGCCGCCCGGTCAGCCGCCACCAGCGAAGCCGCCCCCACCGTTGTGGCCGCCGGTGCCGTAGATCCCGGCACTGTGGCTCGCGGTGCCGGGCGCTGCGGGGTATGCACCCGCCGTGCCGGCGGCCGTCGACGCCGCGGAAGTGGTGGCAGAGCCGAAGCCGCCCGCCGATCCACCCGTGGCATTCCCCGAGGAGCTCGCTGCACCTGGGGCGTCGGCACTCGCCGCCTGTGTGGTGGCGTCCTCACCGTGTGCGCCGTCGCGGGATTCGGAAATGCCGGAAGTGTTTGGCGTAGCGCCGCTTCCACCTCCCGGTGCGCCGCCGCCCGAGCCCTGTCCCCACGCCGGGGACCCGGAGGGTGTGCCGGTCGAAGCCGGGGAGACCTCGGTGGGGTGCGGCATGATCGGCACGTCCGTACCGGCGACGGTGTAGCCGGGTGCGTAGATGCTCGACATGATGCGTCGTGCCTCGTACGTTGCCGCCTGCTTGGCGGTCTCTGCGGCGGCGGCGTCGGTTGCGAGCAGCGGAAGTCGTTGTGGGGGAACGGGGATTGCGGGGATCCGAGTCTGGACTGCAGAGGCCGTCACCTCGGCGGCGATGAGCTTGCCGGTGATCTGATCGAGCCCGTCGGACAGTGCCGTGGCGTCCTGCCGGAGATTCAGCACCGAGGCGACTGCGGCCTGCTGTGCGTCGCCTTCCCAGCCTTCGGTCATCGTGGCGACGAGTGCTGCGAGTTCGGCGGAGATGTCGGCCTTCGCGGCGATCGATTTGTAGGCGTCCTTGACGGCGCCGATGTCGCCGGAGCGAATGGGCCCGGCCATCGACACGATCTCTTCGAGGGTCATGCCGATGAAATTGTCCATGTGCTGGATGTAGGGCGGATCGACCTCGCCGTCGAAGCCGCCGTCGCGGGCGCCCGACGCGTTCAGCCGCCCCTCGACGGCTGCCTCACTGTTGAGCAGGTGGGGGTGGAGCTTGACGAAGGTGTTGTCAGGGTCGGGTGCTTGAGCGCGCGCGCCCGGATCCTCGGTGCCCAACAGCCCGAACGGAAGCGGTGGCATGTCGGCCGCTGGAGTGTCCCCGGACATGTGCGATTCCCCCTGGTCGTCGGGCCCTCTCCCCGTGCCCGCTTCGCCCGATGCTACTGCACGTCACAGACAGCCGCGCTCGGGCGGTTGCGGTGTTCAGCGCGGCGCGTTCATCGCGTCGAGGATGATCTCGACGGTCTCGTCCATACCCGCGCATCGCTGTTCCGGCGTAGCGCCACCGGTCATCAGATTCTGGTCCAAGCGGTTGATGAGCACTGCTCCGAATTCGGTTGCGACGATGTCGGCGCACTCGTCTGGCATGTCGGGGTCGATCAATCTGATCGCCTCTGAACCGGCCACTGGTATCGACGTGGTGTGCTCCGAGAACCTTTCGCGTTGTTCGTCGGCGGTGAAATTGCTCGACAGCACAGTGATCCGATACTGGCGTGGATCCGTCTTCCACATGCAGCCGAGGGTCGTGTACGAGTCGGCGAGGAAATCGGTGCTCTCCTTGGTGCCAGGGTCGTAACCTGCGCTGCGCATGACTTCGTCGCCCAGGTGGTGACACGGATCGAAGGTGACGTGAGGGCGATCCGACATGTCGACATGCCGAGGCGCTTCCGTGGTGGTGGGTGTCTCGATATCAACCGCGTCTGGCGTACTGCTGCAAGCGATGGGCAGAGACGCCAGGGCGGCGATCGCACCAGCGCGCAGGACTGAGCGAATCATGACACCCGGCTCCCTGAAATGCTCCGAAGCTTGGTGCTTACGCTGCTGTCGGTATCGGCATACGCTTCGCCACCTGCGACGAAGGCTTCACGCATTGCGGTGACGGCGTCGATGAACCGGTCCAAGCATTCGCTCGTTTCGTTAGCTTTGGCGTTGTATCCAGCTGCCAGCTGATGGCTCGACACGAAGCCTCCGAAGGCACTTCCGATTTCGAGAGTTCGGGTCAGCGAGCGTGCGTCAACGAGCTTGTCGAGCATGTCGTCGCAGTGTGCGACGCATTTCTCGATGGTTCCTTCGTCGAGTCGTACTACAGCCATCGGTGCCTCCCCTGTGCCTCGGCCGTTCGGCCGCTCAGCCTAGCGTGGCGGGTTCGGCACCGACGAGTCTGGTGGCGAGGTCGGCATACAGCGTCGCGACGGCGTCGGGGTCCGTGTACGCGCCCGCCGGGAACCATCGGCACACGTCGACGCACAGCGACATCAGGGCGAGGGTCACGCCCTCGGCATCGGGGGAATCGAAATCGCCTGTCGTGATTCCCTTCTCGACGACGCTGCGGAAGAGCGCGGTGATGGATCGACGCACCTCGACCACGGTGAGGTAGTGCTCGGGGGTCAGCGCGCCGAGCTCGTACTGGACGACCTTGGCGAGGGCGTGATGCGCCGCCTGCCATCGCGTGAATGCCGCGATGAGCGATCGCAACCGGACGACGGGCTGTTCGCCGGGGAGATCCGACTCGGCGAGCACCTCCTGCGTCTCGCGGTGTCCCTCGTAGCTGATCGCGAAGAGGAGTTCTTCCTTCGACCGATAGTGCGGGTACATCGCCGCGGGGCTCAGGTCGAGGCGGGCGGCGATCTGACGCGTCGTCGTCCCGCCGTAGCCGTGTTCGGCGAATTCGGCGACGGCCGCCGCACGAATGCGCGCCGCGGCCTTCGACCTGCTCATCTCGGGTTCCATCGCGCCATCAGTCCTCTCCACGCATGCGCCGGCCTCGGTCGGCGACTGTTGACAGGAGGGTCGGTCGCGTCTCAGTATAAGCACACGCTTAGAAAATAAGCAGGTGCTTACAACGGCCCGCGGCTCGGCTCGCTGCCGGGCGACCCACGACGAAGGAGCGATCGATGCGACGCACCCTGTACGGACCCGACCACGAGGCGTTCCGCGAATCGGCACGCGAGTTCGTGACGCGCAACGTCACGCCGCTCGAGGAGAAGTTCATCGAGCAGCGGTTCATCGACCGCGACGTGTGGCTCGAGGCCGGCAAGAACGGCTTCCTCGGCCTCGAGGTCCCCGAGCAGTACGGCGGCAGCGAGGCGGGCGACTACCGCTTCAACGCCGTTCTCGCCGAGGAGCTCTCGCGCAGCAGCGCTGCGCTCGCATCGAGCTTCGGCATCCACGCGGACGTGTGCGCGCCGTACCTCGTCCAGCTGACGACCGAGGAGCAGAAGCAGCGGTGGCTGCCGCGCTTCTGCACGGGCGAACTGCTGACCGCCATCGGCATGACCGAGCCGTCCGGCGGCTCCGACCTCGCGGCCCTCAAGACGACGGCGGTGCGCGACGGCGACGACTGGATCATCAACGGCTCCAAGACCTTCATCACGAACGGCTACAACGCCGACCTCGTGATCGTCGCCGCACGGACGAGCCCCGAGAAGAAGGCGAAGGGCATCACGCTGTTCGCCGTCGAGAACGGCACCGAGGGATTCCAGCGCGGCCGCAAGCTCGACAAGGTCGGCCAGCCCGAATCCGACACGGCCGAACTGTTCTTCGAGGATGTTCGCGTCCCGAGCGAGAACATCATCGGTGAACTCGATCGCGGCTTCATCCACATGATGCAGATGCTCCCCCAGGAACGCGTCGGTGCCGCCGTCGCGAACATCGCGCACGCTGCCCCGATCCTCGAGGAGACGCTGCAATATGCGAAGGAGCGCAAGGCGTTCGGGCAGCCGATCGGCTCGCTGCAGTGGAACAAGTTCCTCTTCGCCGACCTCGTCACGCGCGTCGAGGTGACGCAGGCGTACGTCGATCAGTGTGTCGCCGCCCATGCCGACGGCGAGCTCACGGCGGTGGATGCCGCGAAGGCGAAGTGGTGGACCGCGCAGGTACAGAACGAGGTCCTCGATCACTGCGTCCAGCTGCACGGCGGCTACGGATTCATGAACGAGTACCGCGCCGCCCGGGCGTGGAAGGACGCGCGTGTCACCAAGATCTGGGCGGGCTCGAACGAGATCATGAAGGAACTCATCGGCCGCGACCTGGGCCTCTGAGCCACGATCGGACGGGCTCGTCGGCACCCACCGATGCGGTGAGCCCGTCCGGTTTGCTACACCTGTTGTGACCACGACTACACCGATGGAGTGTTGTATGTCCGTTCTCGACAAGTTCAGGCTGACCGACCGGGTCGTCGTCGTCACGGGTGCGTCGTCCGGGCTCGGTGTCGCGTTCGCGAAGGCGGTCGCCGAGGCGGGTGCGGACGTCGTGCTCGCCGCGCGCCGCGTCGACCGGCTCGAGCAGACCGCCCGCCTCGTCGAGGATGCGGGCCGCAAGGCGCTCACGGTGGCGACCGACATCGCCGATCCCGAGCAGGCCCAGCACATGATCGACGCCGCGATGGAACGCTTCGGCCGCGTCGACGTGCTCGTGAACAACGCAGGCATCGGCACCGCCGTCCCCGCGACTCGCGAGAAGCCCGAGGAGTTCCGGCAGGTCGTCGACATCAACCTGAACGGCTCGTACTGGGCCGCGCAGGCGGCGGGGCGAGTGATGAACCCGGGCAGCTCGATCGTCAACATCTCGAGCGTCCTCGGACTGACCACCGCGGGGCTGCCGCAGGCCGCGTACGCCGCGAGCAAGGCCGCGATCATCGGACTGACGCGAGATCTCGCGCAGCAGTGGGGCGTTCGCAAGGGCATCCGGGTCAACGCGATCGCGCCAGGATTCTTCCAGTCCGAGATGACCGAGACGTACAAGCCCGGTTACCTCGAGTCGATGCAGTCGCGCCTCGCGATCCCGCGTCTCGGCGACGCCGAGGAACTCGCTGCGACCCTCGTGTGGCTCGTGTCGTCCGCCGGCGGCTACGTCACCGGCCAGACCATCGCGGTGGACGGCGGCATCACCATCACGTGACCGTCCGCCCGTAGAGACAGCGGACGGCCGGAGCGGCACCACAACCGAGAGGAACCACATGAGTCAGCAGCGCAGGGTCGCGATCGTCACCGGATCGGCTCGCGGAATCGGTGCCGCCGTCGCGCAGCGCCTCGCCGTGGACGGAAACGCCGTCGCGGTACTCGATCTCGACGAAGCCGCGTGCGCGGGCACCGTCGATGCGATCAAGGCTGCCGGCGGCGAGGCGATCGCGGTGGGCGCGAACGTCGCGGACGAGGAGTCCGTCGCCGCAGCCGTCGAGAAGATCGCGACGGAACTGGGCGCGCCGACGATCCTCGTCAACAACGCCGGAATCATCCGCGACAACATGCTTTTCAAGATGAGCGTGGACGACTGGGACTCCGTCCTGGCCGTGCATCTGCGCGGCGCGTTCCTCATGGCGCGCGCATGCCAGAAGCACATGGTGGACGCGAAGTTCGGCCGCATCGTCAACCTGTCGAGCACGTCGGCGCTCGGCAACCGCGGGCAGGCGAACTACTCGGCGGCCAAGGCCGGGATGCAGGGCTTCACCAAGACGCTCGCGATCGAACTGGGCAAGTTCGGCGTCACCGCCAACGCGATCGCGCCCGGCTTCATCGAGACGGACATGACGGCGGCGACCGCCGCCCGCGTCGGCGTCCCGTACGAGGACTTCAAGAAGGGTGCCGCGTCGCAGATTCCGGTCAACCGCGTCGGCCAGCCCGAGGACATCGCCCACACCGCCTCGTTCTTCGCGAGCGAGGGCGCCGGATTCGTCTCCGGCCAGGTCGTCTACGTCGCCGGTGGTCCGAAGGACTGATCCATTGCGGGCGGGGCCGGGTGGGAGATCGTCGCCCGCCCGGCCCCGGCTCGTGTCACGGCACGCCGGATCGTCTCCACCGCGCCGGGCGCGTCGTCGAGCCACAGCAGAACTCGATCGATCGGCATCCGAGCACCCGGAGCCGAGAACGCCGGGGGGATTCGCGCCGACACCGGCTCGGTCAGCGTGATCTCGACGTTCGTTCCGTCGGTTCCGGCGAGCGTGAGGGTGCCGCCGTCGATGCCGGTCTCCGCCGACAGCGACCGGCGACGCACGACGCCGGCGAGCGAGCACACAGCGATCTCCGCGACGACCTCGCCGTGGCGTCGCAGCGTGAGTGCGGCGTCGTCGATCGTGTGCGGGTGGACGGCGTCGAGCGCGACGTGGCCCAGCAGCAACGCGACCGACCACAACGACACCCCTGCGAGAAGCACCGACAACCACAGCCACGGCACCACGAGATGGAGGACGGCGACCTCCACCGCCGTCGCCGCCGCGAACGCGGCCGGGACCGCCATCGATCCGGCGGCGCCGGGAAGCGCCACCGCCCCGGCCGCGGGACGGAACGATCTGCGCAGGGCCCACGACCACAGGGCGGCGAGCCTCCGCCACCACCCGGGCGTCGTCATCGTGCCTGCTCGCCCGCGGCGAGGATCGTGATCGCGCGTTCGATCACGGCCCGCTGCGCGGCGTCGGGTACGACGTCGGGGAGCGTGAATCCGGGAAAGCTCGGTGCCGTGTCGACGTCCGCGTGGCCAGGAATCAGTCCGTCGAGGTGCCCGGCGAGGTCGTGAGCGAGCAGCTCGATGTCGTCGGTGCGCTCGGTCGGGTTCCTTCCTTCGAGCTCGCCCCATCTGCGGAGCAGCGCCCGGTACGTCGCAGCGGAATCAGGATCGGCGAGAGCGCCGGCGAACCACGTGAACAGGTCGCTCGGTGCCTCTCCGCTGATCGCCAGCATCTCGACGAGATCCCGCTCGCGCGCGAGTGCGAGCGCAGCAGAAGGATCGGTGGCGGCCACCGACTGCTTGTCGAAGGCGTCCGCGAGGTCTCGGGGGAGTGCGGTCGGACGTCTGCCCTGGTCGACGGCGTCGAGGAGACGCTGGAGGCTGTCCAGCTTGCGTTGCAGCAGCGCGATCTGTCGGCGAGTGTCCGCGGTCAGCGCGAGCAGGTCCGTCCTGAGGTCGCCGTCGCGATCGGCATCGTCGGCGGCGCCGAGGACGGTCGCGACGGAATCGAGCGGGAGCCCTTCGGCGGCGAGCCAGCGAATGCGCATGAGCCGCGCGAGGTCGGCGATCGTGTAGTCGCGGTAGCCGTTCGAGGTCCGGTGAGGTTCGCCGAGCAGCCCCAGTCGGTGATAGTGCCGCACCGCGCGCACCGTGGTCCCTGCTGCCCGAGCCATCTGTCCGATTCGCATGCCGCCAGTCTCGACCCTGACGCTACGTCGGAGTCAACACTTGGTGCCGGTCGAATCACGAGCGATCGATCGGTCGGCCATGCTCTACCGTGAACCCATGACGACCGACCTGCCGGACTGGCGCGAGTACCGCGAGCAGGGGCTCTCGCGCGTGCTCGCCGCCGCGGCCTCGGCGTTCGTCGAGCGCGGATACGACGGCACGTCCATTCGCGAGATCGCGTCCCGCGCGGGGCTGTCGGTGCCGGGCCTGTACCACCACTATCCGTCGAAGCAGGCGCTGCTCGTCGGGCTCACCGACGCCGTCATGGACGATCTGCTGACCCGCTCGTATGCCGCGTCGGCGTCCGCAGGACAGGGGCCGAGCGCACAGTTCGACGCGATCGTCGAGAACCTCTTGCGGTTTCACATGTTTCGCCGTGAGAGTTCGCTCATCGCCTCGCGCGAGACCGAGAACATGGAGCCGGACGCGCGCGCTGCGTACATCGCGCGGCGCGACGAGCAGCAACGCATGGTCGACGACGTCGTGCGCGCCGGTGTGGCGGCGGGCGTGTTCGACACCCCCTTTCCCGAGGACGCGAGCCGCGCCGTCGTGACGATGTGCGTCGCCGTGTCGACCTGGTATCGCCCGGACGGGCCGCTCTCCCCGGACGAGATCGTGCGGCGGTATCTCGCGGTAGCCCGCAGCGCCGTCGGCGCTCGCTGACGCCAGCGCCGTCGCCACTCGCCGACGCCGAGGGATATCCCCGACCCTTGACGCGCACGGGTGGTCCGTGTCACTGTCGAAGACGACCGAGCGATCGTTCGGTCGGTCCAGTTTCGGACGACGACGCGAAGGATGGATATGGCGGTCGATCTGTCGGTACCGGTGGAGGTCCAGCGTCTGGTGGACCGCACCGAGGTCTTCGTGCGCGACGTCGTGCTCCCGGTGGAGGACGAGTTCGACGGCGACATCACGGTGGCAGGCGGCGACGACGTCCGCATCGACCTGCAAGGGCGGGCGAAGGCCGCCGGCATCTTCGCGCCGCACGCTCCCGCCGAGTACGGCGGGGGCGGACTCGGGATGTGCGACCGCGCGCCGGTGTTCGAGGCCGCGGGCTACTCGCTGTTCGGCCCGACCGCGCTCGGCATCGCCGCGCCCGACGAGGGCAACGTCCACATGCTCGCCGAGATCGCGACCGAGGATCAGAAGGCGGAGTTCCTCGAACCGCTGGCGCGCGGGGAGGTGCGGTCGGCGTTCGCGATGACCGAGCCCGCCCCGGGGGCCGGATCCGATCCGGCCGCCCTGACGACCCGCGCCGAGAGGGTGGCGGGCGGCTGGAAGATCAGCGGCCGCAAGCATTTCATCACCGGCGCCGACGGCGCCGCCTTCTTCGTGGTCATGGCGAGGACGTCGGGCGAGCCGGGTGACCGCGGCGGGGCGACGATGTTCCTTGCCCCCGCGCACCTGCCGGGCATCGCCGTCGAGCGGCACATCGGCACGCTCGACCGCGCGATGATCGGCGGCCACTGCGAGGTCGCCTTCACCGACGTTCTGGTTCCGGACGACGCCGTGCTGGGCGAGGTCGACGAGGGCTACCGCTACGCGCAGGTGCGCCTCGGCCCCGCACGCATGACCCATGTGATGCGCTGGCTCGGTGCCGCCCGCCGCGGCCACGACGTCGCACTCGGCTACATCGCACGTAGGAAGGGATTCGGGTCCGCGCTGGGCGATCTCGGAATGGTTCAGCACATGGTCGCGGACAACGAGATCGACATCGCCGCGACCCGCGCGCTCCTGCTGCGCGCATGCTGGGAGCTCGACCAGGGCCTCCCGGCCTCCGATGCGACGTCGATCGCCAAGACCTATGCCGCCGAGGCGACCTTCCGCATCGTCGACCGCTCGATCCAGATGTGCGGCGGCCTGGGCGTGTCCGACGATCTGCCGCTCGCGCGACTCTCACGTGAGGTGCGGCCGTTCCGGGTGTACGACGGACCGTCCGAGGTCCACCGCTGGGCGATCGCGAAACGTGCTGTGCGCGCGGCGAAGTCCGTGATGCAGGTGGCGCCGGGAACCGAGGAGAGCTGAGATGACCGAGACGACACTGCCGGGTCTCGAGCCGATCGCCCTGCGCCGCTTCCTCGAGGATCGCGGCTGCGCCGTCGCGGGACCGCTTCGGGCGAGCGCGCTCTCGGGTGGAAAGTCCAATCTCACCTACCGCGTGACCGACGGCGAGACGGTCTGGGTGGTTCGTCGTCCGCCGACCGCGGGACTCACGCCGTCCGCGCACGACGTCGGGCGCGAGTTCCGCGTCACCTCGGCGCTCCGCGACACCGGTGTTCCCGTTGCCGCGGCGATCGCGTTGTGCGAGGACGACTCCGTCATGGGTGCGCCGTTCACCGTCGTGGAGTGGGTGGAGGGGCGCGTCGTGCGCACCGCCGACGAACTCGACGGACTCGGGGAGGTCGACGACGTCGTGACCGAGCTCGTCGGTGTGCTCGCGCGGCTGCACGCCGTCGATCACGAGGCGGTGGGACTCGCCGACTTCGGCCGTCCGAACGGCTATCTCGAACGTCAGGTCGCGCTGTGGGCGCGGCAGTGGCAGCACGTCAAGGCGGCGGAGTCCGCGGACGTCGATCGGCTCCACGCGAGGCTCGCGGCGTCGATCCCGGCGCGGTCGGGCGCCGCGATCGTGCACGGCGACTACCGGATCGACAACACGATCCTGTCGACGGCCGATCCCGCGCGCGTCGCCGCCGTCGTCGACTGGGAACTGTCGACGCTGGGCGATCCGCTCGCGGACGTCGCGCTGATGTGCGTGTACCGCAATCCGGCACTGGACACCGTGCTCGGCGACCGTGCGGCGTGGACGAGCGATCGACTGCCCGATGGCGACGCCCTCGCCCATCGCTACAGCGAGGCGTCGGGCCGTGACATCCACGACTGGGACTTCCACCTCGGGCTCGCGAACTTCAAGATGGCGGTCATCGCGCAGGGCATCGACCATCGTCATCGCGCGGGGGCCGCCGGCGACGGGCTGGACACCGCGGGCTCCGCAGTTCCGCGTTTCGTCGCAGCGGGTCTCGACGCCGTGGGCTGAACTCGCCGCGCGTCAGTCGGCCGCGCCGCGGCGCTTGAAGAACTTGAAGCCGGGAACGCCCTGGATCGCGTGCCGCACGTCCTCGACCGTCGTGAGGAGCTGGTGGATCTCGGGCGCGACGGTGTCGAGGGTCGCGAGGATCGGGAGCACGGCGTTGGTCCGTGCGGTGAGCTCGGGGAGCTGATCGACCAGCGCGATCGCCGCCGTCACCTCCTCGTCGCTGAACTCGTCGACGAATCGCCGTGCCATCGGTGCGGCCTGCAGCGCGAGCGGCTGGTAGATGTCGAGTAGTTCCTGCGCGGCGGTGGACAGCTGCGCAGCGGTCTCGGTGATCGTGGCCGCGGCGTCGGTCACCTCGGCGGCGCGAAGATGGACCTCCGCGGCACCGGACGTGACGAGGTCGATCCGCTTGACCAGTAGCTCGATTTCGTCGAGCAGCACGGAGATCCGGCCCGGTAGCGACACGAGCAGGCCCGCCGTGCCCGCGACCCATGCTCCGACCGAGGTCACGGCTCGTACGACGTCGCGTGGGCCGGGCACCAGGACTGCCATTGCTCCATACTGCACGACCTGCCCGGGACCGTGGGCACGGCGACCTCACGATCCGGTTGCGCCGAGCGTCTACTCGAACGAGCGTCCGCACTACTGGAAGGATCACGCATCGTGGAGACGTTGCCGCCGTTCGAGAGCGTCGTCCGCACCCACGGTGCGACGGTGATGCGGGTGTGCCTCGCCGTCGTGGGTCCGAGCGACGCCGACGACGCCTGGTCGGAGACGTTTCTGTCGGCGCTTCGCGTGTATCCACGGCTCGATGCGGGCGCGAACGTCGAGGCGTGGCTCGTGACGATCGCGCACCGCAAGGCGATCGATGTCGTACGCGCGCGGGGACGCCGTGCGATCCCGGTCGACGAGGTGCCCGACGTGGGGTCGCCGGCGTGGCACGGCCTGGATCCGCAGCTGTGGGAGGCGCTCGCGGAGTTGCCGTTCACGCAGCGCGCCGCAGTCGCGTATCACCACGTGATGGGGCTGCCCTACAAGGAGATCGCGGCGATCCTGGGCAATTCGACGGAGGCCGCGCGGCGCGCCTCGAGCGACGGGATCGCTCGCCTGCGCGCCGACGGCAGGGTCACCGGGCGCCCGCCGGATCCGCCCGGACCTCGTCGTGATCCGGCTCGTTCTCGGGGTGCTGCGCCTTGTGGCGGCGATGGAGCCCCTTCCAGTCGTAGAAGGCCGTGACGGCGGCGCCGAGCACGAGCCCGAACACGAGCCCCAGCAGCGTCATCCACGCGCCGTGGAGCAGTCCGGACGCCGGATCGCCGTGGAAGAACAGGATTCCGCGCACGGCGAGATAGACCTGGTGCATCGGCGCGAAGTCCGCGAGCCACGTGTAGAGGGTGGGCGCGGCGTCGAGCGGCACGGTTCCGCCGGACGACGGCAGGCCGATGATGATGAACACGAACAGGTTCACGAGCAGCCCGACGTTGCCGAACGCCGCCATGACCGAGATCGACGTGACCCCGACCGCCGTGATCGCGAGCGCGCCGTAGAGCCACAGCGAGAACGAATCCGGTATCGGCAGGCCCATGAGATGCCCGATCCACACGTACAGCGCGGAGACGGTCATCCCGACGACGAGCATGATGATCCATTTGACGATCGTCGTCTGCAGCCGCGAGAGCCGCACCGACTCGTTGTGCAGGTAGAGCGGGCCGATCTCGGTCGGCGTGAAGCCGAGCAGGCCGTCGGTGAGCGTGTTGACGATCGTCGCTCCGGTGAATCCGGCCAGCACGAGCAGCAGTGCGTAGTAGAACGCGGCGAGACCGTATCCGGTCCCGTCCGGGAGCGGGTCGTTCTCGACGAAGCGGACGTCGATCGGCTCCGAGAGCACGATCCGCGACGCACCCGAGAGTTCGAGGTCGGGTGCCTGCGCGGCGAGCCGCTCGGTGACCTGCTGGGTGATCTGTTCGCCCACAGTGCGATTGACCTGGTCCATCGCGCGCGAGCCGATCTGGTCGGCGATGTTCGCGCCGAGCGTGCCGGCGCGTGGATTGGTGTGGACGGTGATGACGGGACGGTCCATCTCGCCGGGCACGACGGCGCCCTGCGCGAGGATGAGCAGCCGCTTCGTGAAGTCGCTCGGGATGACGATCGACCCGTACAGCGACGCGTCGTCGAGACCCGCCTGTGCCTGCGCGATCCCCATCTCGTGGAAGTCGATCGCGTTGGGGTCGACGGCGTCCTTCATCCCGTCCACGATCTGGTCGCCGACGACCATCCGCTCCGGCGGATCGGAGTCGGGGACGACGTCGCCCTCGTCCTGATTGACGACGGCGATGGGGAACGAGTTGAGGTTCTTCGTCGGATCGAGCAGTCCGCCCATGTACAGGGCCGCGAGCGAGGCCATCACGACCATCACCAGCGCGACGGGCGCGAGCCAGAAGCGTGCGGTCAGGAGAATCTCCTTGCCGACGCCCATCGGGCGGCCGGAGTCCTCGTCGCGCGTGGTCGTCGGCCCGCCGGACGACTCGGTACCTCGAGTATCGGTCACGGCAACAGCGTAGAGCGTGGCATCGCCCGCGCGGGTTGTCGGCGACGGATCAGGCACGGCGCGCTCGTACGTGAGCGCGCACACGTATAACTACGGCATGGCTGTGTCGATCGACGGGGACGGCGGAGATCCCGCCTCGCCCGAGCCCGAATCGCCGGATCCGCCCGCCTTCGCCTCGCCCGGCGGACGTCCACCGCCGCGCACGGCGCGAGGCGTCCGAACCCGGGCCGCCCTCGTGGCGGCGGCGCGAAGCGTGTTCGAGCGGAAGGGTTTTCTCGACGCGCGACTGCTCGACATCACGCGCGAGGCACAGTGCTCCGCCGGCTCCTTCTATACCTACTTCGACTCGAAGGAGGAGATCCTGGCCGCCGTCCTGGGCGAGGCCCAGGAGGAGATGCTGCATCCCGGGACGGAGCGGGTCGCCGCCGACGACGACCCGGCCGCCGTCGTCGCCGCGAGCAACCGGGCGTACTTCGAGGCCTACCGGCGCAACGCCAGGCTCATGGCGCTGCTCGAACAGGTCGCGCAGATCGATCCCGAGATCGCCGATCTGCGCCGCCGCAGGGCGGCCGCGTTCGTCGAACGCAACGCTCGCAGCATCGCCGACCTGCAACGCGCGGGGCGCGCCGACGCCGAGGTCGATCCGATGCTCGCGTCCGAGGCGCTCTCGGCGATGGTGAGCAGGCTCGCGTACGGCCACTTCGTGGGGCGTTCGGCCGGCGCCGCGAGCCTGCCCGGGCCGGGCGACGCCGAGTTCGAGGCGCTGGTGTTCACCGCGACGCGGCTGTGGGTGAACGCGCTCGGCCTCGACGGGGCGCGGCCGTGAACGCTCGCCACGAAGAAGGCTTGAACTTGAATCCGGATTCAACTTAGGATCGGGACACCATCGTCGTCAGGAGTCGTCATGTCGGAAAACGCCCGCGGCAGGGAGGCGTCGATCTTCGACGTGTCCGATCGAGCCGCGGAGTACCGCGCTCGCCTGCTCGAGTTCATGGACGAGCACGTCCTGCCCGCCGAGCGCGTCTACGACGAGCAGATGCGCGCCGCGAGCACCCCGCACTTCCAGCCGCCGGTGCTCGAGGAACTGAAGGCGAAGGCGAAGGCCGCGGGGCTGTGGAATCTCTTCCTGCCCTATCCCGAATGGGGACCGGGGCTGAGCAACCTCGAGTACGCGCCGCTCGCGGAGATCATGGGCCGTAGTCACATCGCGCCCGAGGTCTTCAACTGCAATGCGCCCGACACCGGCAACATGGAGATCCTCGCGCTCTACGGCACCGACGAGCACAAGCAGAAGTACCTGAAGCCGTTGCTGGACGGCGAGATCCGGTCCGCGTTCGCGATGACGGAACCCGCCGTCGCGAGTTCGGATGCCACCAACATCGAGACGGCGATGGTGCGTGACGGCGACGAGTACGTCGTCGACGGGCGGAAGTGGTTCGCGTCCAACGCGATGCACCCGCACTGCCGAGTCCTCATCGTCATGGGCAAGACGGACCCGACCGCCGCCGTGCATCGTCAGCAGTCGATGCTCGTCGTCCCGATCGACGCGCCGGGCGTCACCGTCGTGCGCAATCTGCCCGTCTTCGGTTATCAGGACCGAGAAGGGCACGCCGAGATCACGTTCGACGGCGTGCGGGTGCCCGCCACCGACATCCTGTCGGGCGAGGGCGAAGGCTTCGCGATCAGCCAGGCGCGGCTCGGGCCGGGCCGCATCCACCACTGCATGCGCGCGATCGGCATGGCCGAACGGGCGCTCGAAGCGATGTGTGCCCGCGCGACGTCACGGGTGACGTTCGGCAAGCCGATCGCGGAGCGGTCCAACATCCAGGACTGGATCGCCGAGGCGCGCATCGAGATCGATATGGCGCGGCTACTCACGCTGCAGGCCGCCCACATGATGGACACCGTCGGAAACAAGGCCGCGCGCACCGAGATCGCCGCGATCAAGGTCGTCGCACCGAACGTCGCGCTGAAGGTCGTCGATCGCGCGATCCAGGTGCACGGCGGCGCCGGCGTCACCGACGACTTCCCGCTCGCGATGGCGTACGCGCACCTGCGCACGCTGCGTCTCGCGGACGGACCCGACGAAGTGCACAAGCGCGCGATCGCGCGACAGGAACTACGACGCTATCTCCCGGCGAAGAACGCCGGGAACGAAGGGAAATGAGCATGGCCGACCTCACCGGACGTACCGCCATCGTCACCGGAGCCTCGCGGGGCATCGGTCTCGCCGCGGCACGTGCGCTCGTCGATGCCGGGGCGAACGTCGTCCTCACCGCGCGCAAGCAGGAGAACGCCGAGGCTGCCGCGGCCGAGATCGGTGACGGTGCCGTTGGATTCGGCGCGCACGTCGTCGACGAGGACGCCGCGAAGGCGTGTATCGACTTCACCCTCGAGCGGTTCGGCAGCCTCGACGTCCTCGTCAACAACGCCGGGACCAATCCCGCGTACGGCCCGGTGATCGACCAGGACCACGCGCGCTTCGCGAAGACCTTCGACGTCAATCTCTGGGCGCCCGTGCTGTGGACGTCGCTCGCGGTGAAGTCGTGGATGGGCGAGAACGGCGGCTCGATCGTCAACACCGCGTCGATCGGTGGCATGTCCGCCGAGCGCGGCCTGGGTACCTACAACGCGTCCAAGGCAGCCCTCGTTCATGTGACTCGTCAACTGGCTATGGAGCTTTCGCCGAAGGTGCGCGTCAACGCGATCGCCCCGGGCGTCGTCCGGACGCGGCTCGCGGAGGCGCTGTGGAAGGAACACGAGGGCTTCGTCGCCGCCGCCACCGCGCTCGGACGCATCGGTGAACCGGAGGACGTCGCGAAGGCGATCGTCTTCCTCGCGTCCGACGACGCCTCGTGGGTGACGGGCGAGACGATGGTCGTCGACGGCGGTCAGTTGCGCGGCAACGCTGCGATGTTCCGCTGACGCGACGCCTTCTTGCCGTTTTGCACCCCGAACGTCGTTCTGCACCCCTATCGGACGTCCGATAGGGGTGCAGAGTACGAAAAGGGGTGCAGAACGGCGGACGTGGGCGCCGAGGATGTCAGGCCGTGAGGAGCTTGGTCCATGCGGTGATGGTGGGCTCCGCGGCGAGGTCGACGATGTCGACGTCGACGCCCGCGGCGCGCCAGCGCTCCACGAGCGCCATGACGCGCACCGAGTCGAGTCCTTCGTCGAGGAGGTCGTCGGCGTCGGCGAGTTCGGCGGGATCGAGGTCGAGGACGTCCGCGATGTCGGCACGGACCCGATCTGCGGTCAGCGTGGAGGGCACGTGAGATCCTTTCGACGAGGGCGACCACCGCACGGGGCGGCTATCAGGTTAGCCTAACCATATTCATGTGGACGGCTGCCGACGGGAGCGAGGGCGAGATGGCCGGAGATGCTGCGACCGGGACATCGGACACGCTGCGATTCGTGCTGTCACGGCCCTCGGGAACTGTCGAGGGGTACGGCGTCCGCGCCCGGTTCACCGACCGCGGCGCCGCGGCCGACGCGGTGCGCAGCGGCGCGGGGGTCGTGGGTGCACTCGCGTTCGATCCGGACGGGCCGTGCGATCTGACCTCGCCGCAGCGCCGCGTCGTCACCGGCACGCCGTGGGCGCGCGACGTCGGACCGGCGGCTCCGGTGGAGGTCACCGAGTCCGATCCCGCGCGCCACGCCGAGCGGGTCCGTCGCGCACTGAAGCTCATCGCCGCGGGCGAGCTGGAGAAGGTGGTGCTCGCGCGGCACGTGACAGTCACCTCCGCCGCGGCGATCGACCCGGTCGCGGTCCTGTCCCGGCTCACCGCGGCCGATCCCGGTGGCAACGGCTACCTCGTGCGACTCGGCGACCCGGACGAGCCCTCGCCCGCGGTGCTCGTGGGATCCAGCCCCGAGGTCCTCGTTCGTAGAACCGGCACCACCGTCTCGTGCCATCCGCTCGCCGGCTCGGCGCCCCGCACGCCGGGTGACGACACCGCCGGCCGCGCACTGCTCGCGTCGGGCAAGGACCGGCACGAGCACGCCCTGGTCGTGGAAGCGCTGCGCCGCGGCCTGACGCCGCTGTGCAGCGAACTCGACGTTCCGGCCGAGCCGACTCTCGTCGCCACGGGGCAGATGTGGCATCTCGGGACGCCGATCGTCGGACGGATCGCCGACCCGGCGACGACGGCACTCGACCTCGCGATCGCCGTTCATCCGACGCCCGCGGTGTGCGGGTCGCCGTACGAACGCGCGTTCGATCTGATCCGGCGCGAGGAGCCCGATCGGGGCCTCTACACCGGAGCCGTCGGCTGGTGCGACGAGCACGGCGACGGCGAGTGGATGGTCGCGATCCGGTGCGCTCTCGTCGACGGAAGCCGCACGAGTGCAACGGCATACGCGGGTGGCGGCATCGTCGACGGCTCCGATCCCGATGCCGAGGTCGACGAGACCCGCGCCAAGCTCCGCACCGTTCTCGGTGCCCTCGGCGGCTAGGAAGCCTGCTCCCGCTCCCTGTCGACGCGGCCGTTCGTCAGCGTGACGATCCGGTCCGCAAGGGCTCGATGCTCCTCGTGGTGCGTCGCCATCACCACGGCCGCTCCCCGTCGCGCCTCGGCGGCGACGACGTCGTCGATCACGGCCCGGGAGGCCGCGTCGAGTCCGGTGGCCGGCTCGTCGAGCAGCACGACGTCGGCGCGCTCCACGATTGCCTGCGCGAGCAGGACGCGCTGGCGTTGTCCGCCCGAGAGATCGGAGAATCTACGACGAGCGAGTGTGTCGAGTCCGATTCGCGCGCAGGCGTTCTCGATCGAGCGCCGATCGTCGCGGCCGAGCCTGCGCCACCATCCGAGCCGGCGCCACGTGCCCATCTCCACCGCACCGCGCACGGTGAGGGGAAGGAGTTCGGGGACCCGGGTGTGCTGCGGGACGTAGGCGACGGAGCCGCGGACGCCGTGCACGGAGCCACTCGTCGGCGGGAGCGTTCCCGCGAGAACCTGCAGCAGCGTCGACTTCCCCGAGCCGTTGTGGCCCCACAGGACGGTGACGGCGGCGGGCTCGAACTCGGCGTCGACGGCGTCGAGGGCGGGTTGTGACGCGCCCGGGTAGCGGACGGTCAATTCGCGAACGATAATCATTGTCGTTACTGTAGCGCGTCATGGAATGGCTGCTCGACCCGTTCACCGTGTCCTTCGTGCGGCGCGCCCTCGTCGCGGGGCTGCTCGTGTCGGTGCTGTGCGCCGCCGTCGGGAGCTGGGTCGTGGTGCGGGGCATGGCATTCCTGAGCGAGGCCGTCTCGCACGGCATCCTGCCCGGCGTCGCGATCGCGTATCTGGCCGGCGTCAACGTCGTCCTGGGCGCGGCGGCGAGCGCCGTCGTCATGGTGCTCGGGGTGTCCTGGGTGACCCGGCGCCGCGGCTTCACCGCCGACACCGGGATCGCGCTGCTGTTCGTCGGGATGCTCGCGCTCGGCGTCGTCATCGTGTCGCGAGCGAGGTCGTTCGCCGTCGACCTCACGGCCTTTCTCTTCGGTGACGTCCTGTCGGCGACGACCGCCGATCTCGTGTGGCTCGCCGTCGCGACCTGTGTCGCGGTGGCGCTCGCACTGCTCTGTCATCGGCCGTTCACGGCGCTCGCGTTCGACGAATCGAAGGCTGTCACGCTCGGGATGCGGCCACGCCTCGCCCACCTGCTCATGCTCGGCACCGTGGTCCTCGCGGTCGTCGCGTCGTTCCGCATCGTCGGTACCCTGCTGGTGCTCGGGCTGCTGGTCGCGCCGTCGGCCACCGCCGCGCTCGCGCGCCGCTCGATCCTGCCGACGATGCTCCTGGCGGCGGCCCTGGGCTGGTCCGCGGTCGTCGTCGGGTTGCTCGTCTCGTGGCACGCCGACACCGCGGCCGGCGCGACGATCGCCGGGATCGCCGTCGTGCAGTTCTTCGTCGCGGTCGCCGTCGCGAAGCTCTCCCGGGCGGTGCGGTGGCGAGCGAGTGTCGGCCCCGCCGCGCCGAGCGCCGCTGCGTGACCTACCATTTGTTGAAAACGATTGTCGATGTCATGAAGGGTGCCGGTATGCGGAGCGGGACGTGGATCAGGTGCGCTGCGGTGGTGGTCGCGGTATCGCTCGCGGGCACCGCGTGCGGCAGCAACGACGGCGAGGCTGCCGGCGGTGACGAGGCGGGCACCGCGCGGGCGGGCAGCGATCTGGCCGCCGATCCCGGTTCGACCGAGGTGGAGGGTCCACAGCCGCGACTCGTCGTCACCGACCGCGACAGTGGCGCCGTCTCGATTCTCGATCTCGCGACGACCGACGAACTCGCGCGGTTCGACTACGAGGGAGCGGGCGCGGCGTCGATCGTGAACGGACGCTATGTCTTCTCGGTGGATCAGCAGGCCGGCGAGGTCCACGTCGTCGACGCGGGATCGTGGACGATCGACCACGGCGACCACACCCACTCCTACGTCAGGGACCCCGTCGAGCTCGGGACGCTGACCGGCACGAAGCCCGCGCACGTGACCACGGGAGATCGGCGGGCCGCGGTCTTCTTCGACGACGACGGCCGCAGCGACCTCGTCGATGTCGCGGACCTGCGCGACGGCGAACTCTCGCCGCGCGAGATCCCGGCGCGGGCGCCGCACCACGGCGTCGTCCTCCCCGTCGCCGGGCACGTGCTCGTCTCGACGCCCAGCGAGGATCCGGACGACAACCGGCCGAACGGCTTCGAGGTGTACTCGGCGGACGGCGACGACGCCACTCTCGACGCCGCGTGCCCGCGGATGCACGGCGCGACGGTCGTCGGCACCACGGCGATCGGGGCGTGCGACGACGGACTCCTGCTGGTGAGTGCGCAGGGCGAGGAATGGTCCGCCGAGAAACTCCCGTACCCGGAGGGCATCACGCCGGAATCGCGACCCGCCTCGCTGTACGGCCACGATCGGCTCCCGCTGGTCGTGGGCACCGCGGGGGCGCCCGCGAGCAACGACGGCGTCGTGGTGCTCGACGTCGCGAACCGCAGCTGGACGCACATCCGGACTCCGGAACCCGCACTCGCAGCGGAACTCTCAGGCGACGGCACCACCGTCTTCGCGGTTCTCGCCGACGGCACCTTCGCGACGTTCGACGCGGCGACGGGCGCGAGCGCGGCGTCCTCGCCCGTTCTGGAGCGACCGTTCGACTGGTCCGACACGTCGGCGACTCGCCCCGCGATCGCGGTCGGGGGCAGCCGCGTCTACGTGTCCGATCCCGAGGCCGGGACGGTCGCGGAGATCGACTACCGCGACGATGCGCGCGTGGCACGCACGTTCGACCTCGGCGGCACGATCTCGTCCGTCGGCGTGGTGGGCTCGTGACGCGGAGGCGGTGGATCGGCCCGTGCGCCGCGCTGCTCACCGCACTGTTCGTCGTCACGGCATGTGGAGGAGCGATCGCCGACGACAGACCGACCATCGTCGTGACGACGGACATCCTCGGTGATGTCACCGAGAACATCGTCGGTGACGAGGCGGACGTTCTCGTCCTCATGCCACGCGGCGCGGATCCGCACTCGTTCGAGATCTCGGCCTCGGACGCCGCGCGCGTCGAGCGGTCGAGCCTCGTGATCGCCAACGGATCGGGTCTCGAAGAGGGCGCTCGAAGCACGGTCGACGCGGCGCGCGCCGACGGGGTTCCCGTGCTCGAGGTCGGTGATCGGGTGGACCCGCTCGTCTACGACGCAGGCCGAACGCGGGGAGCGCCCGACCCGCACTTCTGGACCGATCCCGGGCGAATGGCTCTCGCGGTGGACGCGATTCGCGCGTCGATCGAGGAGAACCTGGAGGCGAGCGTCGATCGCGGCGCCCTGGCAGCTCGGGCCGACGACTACCGCACGCGGGTCGAGGGGACGGCGGCGGCGATGCGCGAGCAGTTCGAGCAGATCGCCCCGCCGGACCGGAAGCTGGTGACGAACCATCATGTGTTCGGTTATCTCGCAGACCGATTCGGATTCGAGACGATCGGCGCCGTGATTCCCAGCGGCACCACACTCGCGTCGCCGAGCGCGTCCGATCTCGCCGACCTCGCGGGGGTGATCCGCGATGCCGGTGTGCGTGCGATCTTCGTCGACTCGTCGCAGCCCGAACGGCTGGCGCAGGCGCTGGCCACCGAGACCGGAACCGACGTGGCGATCGTGTCGCTGTTCACCGAATCGCTCGGTGACGAGAACTCGGGCGCCGGAACCTACCTCGACATGATGCGATCGAACGCGACCGCGATCGCCGGGGCGCTCGCGACGTGAACTCATGCACATTCAACACTTTGACAATGATTGTCGACAAGGGTACTTCTTCCTCATGATCACAACGAAACGAGTAAGCGCGACAACGAGTCTGGCCGCCCTGAGCCTGACCGGACTCCTCGTGACCGGATGCTCTTCCGGTAGCGCAGACAGCGACTCCGCCTCCCGGGCAGGCGCCACTGCGGCCGACGCCACCGTCGTCGACTCCGCGACGCCGCGACTCGCCGTGTCGTACGACGGCGGCATCCTCGTCCTCGACGCCGACACGCTCGACGTCGTCGGGCAGGAGGACGCGGAGGGCTTCGTCCGGATCAATCCAGCAGGGGACGGACGCCACGTGTTCGTCAGCGGTGCAGACGGATTCACGGCGCTCGACACGGGGACATGGACGGACGGTGGAACTCACTACACCGCCGATCCGTCGCTCACCGGCATCACGTTCGGCGCGACCACGCCCGGCCACGTCGTGCGGCACGACGGCAGGACGGTTCTCTTCGACGACGGCACCGGTCGCGTCCTCGTCCTCGACCCGGCCGAACTCGCGTCCGGCGACGCGGCCGTCACCCGCGAATACACCACGCCCGAAGCGCATCACGGTGTAGCCGTGGAACTGTCGGACGGCACCCTGATCACCACCGAGGGCAACGAGGACGAGCGGCACAGCGTGGTCGCGCGGGGCCCGGGCGACGAGGAGATCGCCCGCACCGACGACTGCCCGGGCGTGCACGGCGAAGCAGTGGCCGACGGCGAGACCGTGATCGTGGGCTGCGAGAACGGACTGGTGCTCTACCGTGACGGCGCGTTCCGGAAGGTGTCCAGCCTCGATCCCTACGGCCGCATCGGAAACCAGGCCGGCGACGAGGAGTCCGCGTTCGTGCTCGGCGACTACAAGGTCGACCCCGACGCGGAGCTCGAGCGGCCCGAGCGTGTCTCGATCACGAACGTCCGCAGCGGTGAGCTGACGCTGGTCGATCTCCCCGCGAGTCACACGTTCCGCTCCCTCGCCCGGGGGCCGCACGGTGAGGCGCTGGTGCTGGGCACGGACGGCGCCCTGCACGTGATCGACCCCGAGACCGCGCGGGTGACCAGGTCGATCGAGGTCGTCGACCCCTGGACCGAGCCGGGGAAGTGGCAGTCGCCGCGGCCGGCGCTGTTCGTCGCCGATCACACCGCCTACGTCACCGACCCCGCGACCGACTCGCTGCACGCGGTCGACATCGAGAGCGGTGCCGTCACCGCGTCCGCGACGCTCCCCGAGACGCCGAACGAGATCACCGGCGTCACCGGCTAGCGCTTCGCTTTCTGTGGTGGGCAGGGCCTCGATCGATACATTCCTGAATCGATTCGTGTGCAGTTAGAGTGATCGCATGTCCGACGAGCAGCAGCGACCCCTCGACTTCTGGTCGTTCATCGCGCTCGCGCACGGACGGCTGAAGACGGAGTTCGGGAGCACGCACGAGCTCGCGACCGAGGTCCTGCTCACCCTCAACCGCGCGTCGAACGTCGTCACGTACGACTTCGAGAACGCGGTGCACCGTCCGCGCGGTCTGTCGTGGTCGGCATTCCGGCTGTTGTTCGTCACGTGGCTCGCGGGCCCGATCGAATCGAAGCTCGCCGCCACGCTCACCGGGATGAGCCGCGCGGCCGTCTCCAATCTCACGAAGGGCCTGGTGGAGAGCGGTCTCATGCACCGTGAGATGGACGAGCGCGACAAGCGCTCGGTGCGCCTGTCGCTCACCGACGAGGGCGTCGCGAAGGTCAGTGACGCCTACCGCGCCCAGAACGAGCGCGAGTACGCGTGGGCGAGCGTCCTCACCGAAGCCGAGCAGCGTGTCCTCGTCATGCTGCTCGACAAGCTCATCACCAATCGCAGCCAGTTCGACGTCCGCGGCCGCACCTGAGCGTGCGCCGGGGCGCTTCCACGGCTCTGCCGGTCACCATCACAGGAAATCCGAGGTTGTCGCGCGCCTTCGAAATAGTTAAGGTGTGTATCAATAGGAGTGATGCGAGGCACACGCGACACCGCCCGAGGAGGCTGACATGGCGTTCTACCGCCAGGCCGGGACGATCCCGCCGAAACGGCACACGCAGTTCCGCGACGACGACGGCAAGCTCTTCTACGAGGAGCTCATGGGCGATGAGGGCTTCTCCTCCGACTCGTCGCTGCTCTATCACCGCGGCATCCCGTCCGCGATCGTCGACGCGACGGTGTGGGAGATCCCCGACGTCACGACCGTCCCGAACCACCCGCTCACACCGCGCCACCTGAAGCTGCACGACCTGTTCGCGAACGACGATCCCGCGACGATCGACGTCGTCACCGGCCGCCGGCTGATCCTCGGCAACAACGACGTCCGCCTGTCGTACGTCGTCGCGGCGGCGCCGTCGCCGTTGTACCGCAACGCACTCGGCGACGAGATGGTCTACATCGAATCGGGTGAGGCGACCGTCGAGACGGTCTTCGGCACCCTCGAGGCGAAGCAGGGCGACTACGTCCTGATCCCGACGTCGACGACGCACCGGTGGCTCCCGCACGGCGAAGAACCGTTGCGCGCGTACGCGATCGAGTCGAACAGTCACATCGTGCCGCCGAAGCGCTACCTCTCGCGGTTCGGGCAGTTCCTGGAGAACGCGCCGTTCTGCGAACGCGATCTCGTCGGCCCCGGTGAGATCCCGGTCGGCGAGGGCACCGACGTCGAGGTGCTCGTCAAGCACCGCACGTCGCACGGCATCGTCGGCACCCGGTTCGTCTACGCCGAGCACCCGTTCGATGTCGTCGGCTGGGACGGCTGCCTGTACCCCTTCACGTTCAACGTCTCGAACTTCGAGCCGATCACGGGCCGCGTGCACCAGCCGCCGCCCGTCCATCAGGCGTTCGAGGGCAACAACTTCGTCATCTGCAACTTCGTGCCGCGCAAGGCCGACTACCACCCGCTCTCCGTTCCGGTCCCGTACTACCACTCGAACGTCGACTCCGACGAGGTGATGTTCTACTGCGGCGGAAACTACGAGGCGCGCAAGGGATCCGGAATCGACATCGGTTCGATCTCGGTGCACCCGGGCGGCCACGCGCACGGTCCACAGCCCGGTGGTGTCGAGCGGTCGCTCGGCGTCGAGTACCTCGAGGAACTCGCCGTCATGGTGGACACCTTCGCGCCGCTCGAACTCGGCCGCGCGGCATTCGCGTGCGAGGACGAGTCGTACGCGTACTCGTGGGTGACGAAGTCCGAGGTGAAGGCGTGATCGCCGCGCTGCTGACCGGTCTGTGCGACGACGCCGCGCTCTTCCCGCCCGGTGACGCACCGATGCCGGCGGCCGTCGTAGCCCACGCCGGCTACCGTTCCGGCGATGTGTCGCCGCTCGTGGGTCCGTTCGTCGTCCCCGTCGGGCGCCTCGGCGAACTCGCCGAGCAGCGGCCCGCCGCCATCGACCTGAGCGTCACCTTCCCCGCGGGGCCGGCCGAGCTGATCGCCGGGCTGGACGCCGCACGTGCGATCGACGGTGTGCGCGTCGCGGCCGTCGAGATCGCCTCCGGCGCAGAGCTCTCCGCATCGGACTTCGCGGCGGCCGTGACCGCCGCCGCGGATGCGCTCGACGGCGTCGACGTGTACGTCGAGATCCCGCGCGGCGAGCGCCGTCCCGGCTACCTCGCCGTGGTCGCCGAGAACGGCTGGCGCGCGAAGTTCCGCACCGGCGGCGTCGTCGCCGAGGCGTACCCGGACGAGGCGGAACTCGCGGCCGCCGTCCACCGCGTCGTGGCGAGCGGTGTTCCGTTCAAGGCGACTGCGGGGCTGCACCACGCGGTCCGCAACACCGACCCGGTCACGGGCTTCGAGCAGCACGGCTTCGTGAATCTGCTCGTCGCGACGGCCGACGCACTCGCGGGCGCGACTCCCGCGGCCCTCGTCGACGTGCTCGGTGAGCGCGACGGCGCCACCCTCGCGGCGCGGCTGAACGACCTCGACGACGACACGGTGCGCGCGGTGCGCGGCGCGTTCCGCTCGTACGGCACCTGCAGTATCGCCGAACCCGTGGCGGACCTCACGGACCTCGGCCTGCTCGAGCTCGATGCCGAGCTCGTGGCGAACTCGGAAGGACAATCATCGTGACCACCATCGACATCCCCGAAGGATCGCTGTTCGGGATCGACAATCTCCCGTACGGCGTCTTCGAGGCCGACGGCGCAGCGCCGCGCGTCGGCGTCCGCGTCGCCGACACCGTCGTCGATCTGGCCGCCACCCTCGGCGACGACGTGTTCGCGCAGCCGTCGCTCAACCCGTTCATGGCGCAGGGCAAGGCCCGCTGGGACGAGGTGCGTTCGCGCATCGTCGAACTCGTGCAGGGAGACCTCCCCGCCGAGGCGCTGCACGCCGTGTCCGACGTGACGATGCGGCTGCCCTTCGACGTCGCGGACTACGTCGACTTCTACGCGTCGGAGAACCACGCGACGAACCTCGGCAAGCTCTTCCGGCCCGACAGCGCCCCGCTGATGCCCAACTGGAAGCACCTCCCGGTCGGCTACCACGGCCGGTCGAGCACCGTGATCGTCTCGGGTGTCGACGTCGTGCGGCCCTGTGGTCAGCGCAAGCTGCCCGGCGACGACGCACCGACCTACGGCCCGTCGGTCCGGCTCGACATCGAGGCGGAGATGGGCTTCGTTGTCGGCGTTCCCTCGCCGCTCGGGTCCCCGATCGCGCCGGACGAGTTCGCGGAGCACGTCTTCGGCGCCGTGATCGTCAACGACTGGAGCGCACGCGACATCCAGGCGTGGGAGTACGTCCCGCTCGGGCCGTTCCTCGGCAAGAGCTTCGCGACCTCCGTCTCGCCGTGGGTCGTCCCGCTCGCCGCGCTGGATGCCGCGCGCGTCGCGACGCCCGTGCAGGACCCGACGCCGCTGCCGTACCTGCAGGGTGAGCAGAAGTGGGGCCTCGACATCGATCTGGCAGTCGAGTGGAACGGTGACGTCGTGACGCGTCCGCCGTACGCGGGGATGTACTGGTCGCCCGCGCAGATGCTCGCACACACCACGATCAACGGCGCGGCGTCGAGCACCGGCGACCTCTTCGCGTCGGGCACCATCTCGGGACCGGAGAAGGACCAGCGCGGTGCGTTCATCGAATTGACCTGGGGTGGCAAGGAACCCGTCGAGGTCGCGGCCGAGCAGCGGACCTTCCTCGAGGACGGCGACGAGATCGCGATCTCGGCGACGGCGCCGGGCGCGTCGGGCGGCCGGATCGGGTTCGGCGAGGTCCGCAGCCGCATCCTGCCCGCGACGGAGACCGGCCGGTGAGCGGAAAGGTCCGCGAGTCGGCGGCGGAGGCCGTCGCCGGCATCGCGTCGGGCTCGACGCTCGCGGTGGGTGGTTTCGGCCTGTGCGGGATCCCCGATGCGCTGATCGGCGCGATCGCGGACACCGGGGCGTCGGAGCTCGAGGTGTTCTCGAACAACTGCGGTGTCGACGACTACGGTCTGGGAATCCTCTTGTCGGCCGGTCGGATCGCGCGCGTCACGGCGTCGTATGTCGGTGAGAACAAGGAGTTCGCGCGGCAGTATCTGGCGGGCGAACTCGAAGTGGAACTCACTCCGCAGGGCACGCTCGCCGAGCGGCTGCGTGCCGGCGGTGCGGGAATCCCCGCGTTCTACACGCCTGCGGGCGTCGGGACGCCGATCGGCGACGGTGGGCTGCCGTGGCGCTACGCGCCCGACGGCTCGGTCGCGGTCGCGTCGCCGCCCAAGGAGATCCGTGAGTTCGGCGGCAAGCGTTACGTTCTCGAGGAGGGCATCGTCGCCGACTTCGCGCTCGTGCACGCGGCGGTGGGCGACACCGAGGGCAATCTCGTGTTCGAGAAGTCCGCGCTGAACTTCAATCCGCTCGCGGCGATGGCGGGTCGTGTCACGATCGCGCAGGTCGAGCGGCTGGTGGAGCCCGGCGAACTCGATCCCGGCAGTGTGCATCTGCCCGGTGTCTTCGTGCAGCGGATCGTGGAGTCGGGACAGCAGGACAAGCGCATCGAGAAGCGCACCGTGCGGCAGGAGGTTCCGGCATGAGCTGGTCGCGTGACGAGATGGCGGCGCGGGTCGCGCTCGAGCTGAATCCCGGCGAGTACGTCAATCTCGGTATCGGGTTGCCGACGCTCGTCCCGAATCATCTGCCGTCGGGCGTCGACGTCGTGCTGCACAGCGAGAACGGGATTCTCGGCACAGGTCCGTACCCGAGCGACGACGCGGTCGATGCGGATCTCATCAACGCCGGCAAGGAGACCGTCACGGTCAACCCCGGTGCGGCGTTCTTCGATTCGGCACTGTCGTTCGGGATGATTCGCGGTGGTCACATCGACACCGCGGTCCTGGGCGGCATGCAGGTGTCGCGAGGCGGAGACCTCGCGAACTGGATGGTGCCCGGCAAGATGGTCAAGGGTATGGGCGGGGCCATGGATCTCGTGCACGGCGCGCGTCGCGTCATCGTGCTCATGGAGCACACCGCACGAGACGGATCGCCGAAGATCGTGGACCAGTGCACACTTCCACTCACCGGTCAGGGCGTGGTGCACCGGGTCGTCACGGATCTCGCCGTCCTCGACATCGAGCCGGGCACTGCGGGCGAGGGGCGGGTCGTGCTCGTCGAGACCGCTCCCGACGTCACCGTGGACGAGGTGAAGGCCGCGACGGGCACCGACCTGGTCGTGTAGGCGCTTCGCGCTCGTGAGTGACCTTCCGGTGTGGGGGCCGGAAGATCACTCACGAGCGGCGTGCCGCCTACAGCTGTAGATCCTTGGCGATGATGGTCTTCATGACCTCGTTCGTCCCGCCGTAGATGCGGGAGACACGGGTGTCGGCGTAGAGACGCGCTATGGGGTACTCGCGGATGTAGCCGTAGCCGCCGTGCAGTTGCAGGCACTTGTCGATGACGCGGCCGGCCGTCTCCGTCGTGAACAGTTTGACGCGTGCGGCATCGGGGACGGTGAGCTCGCCGCGGTTGTGGAGTTCGATCGCGCGGTCGGTCATCGCCACGATCGCCTCGACGTCGGCCGAGCACTCGGCGAGCACGAACTTCGAGTTCTGGAACGACGCGACGGAGCGGCCGAACACGGTGCGCTCCTTCGTGTACGCGAGGGCGTGCTGCAGCGCCGCGGCGGAACTCGCCGCCGCACCGATCGCGATCGCGAGCCGCTCCTGCGCGAGATTGTGGGTGAGGTAGGAGAATCCGTCGCCCTCGTTGCCGAGCAGATCCTCGACCGGGACCTTCACGCCGTCGAACGAGAGCTCCGCGGTGTCCGACGCGGCGAGCCCGATCTTCTCGAGCTTGCGGCCCACGGCGAATCCCTCCGCAGTGGTGTCGACGACGAGGATCGAGAGCCCCGCCCGGCGGTTCTCGGGATCGAACGGCGTCGTGCGACACACGACGAGAATGCGATCCGCGAGTGCGCCACCCGTGATGAACGTCTTGGCGCCCGTCACGACGTAGTGCGAGCCGTCGGCGGAGAGCTTGGCCGTCGTCGCGATGTTCGCGAGATCGGAGCCCGTGCCGGGCTCGGTCATCGCGATGGCGAACATGATGTCGCCCGAACAGAATCCGGGAAGCCAGCGCTGCTTCTGCTCGTCCGACGTGTACTCGAGCAGATACGGGAGAATGAGATTCGTGTGTACGGACTGACTTCCGAACGACACTCCCGCCGCCGCCGTCTCCTCGGCGATGACGAGCGAGTAGGTGATGTCGTCGGTTCCGCCGCCGCCGTACTCCTCGGGCACCTGGATGCCGAGCACACCGAGCTCACCGAGCCGGTTGTAGAACGCGCGCGGCGGGTGCCCCTGCTTCTCCCACTCGGGATACACGGGAACGACTTCCTTCGCGATGAAGTCGCGGATGGTCTTTCGGAAGACCTCGTGGTCCTCGCCGAACACTGTGCGCTGCACGTCGATCGTCTCCTGTCTAGTTGTCGCGGTACTCGCGAAGCAGGCCCTTCGCGATGATCTGCTTCTGGATCTCGCTCGTTCCCTCGCCGATGAGCAGGAACGGAGCTTCGCGCATGAGCCGTTCGATCTCGAACTCCTTCGAGTACCCGTAGCCGCCGTGGATGCGGAAGCTCGCCTGCGTCACCTCGGCGCAGTATTCGCTCGTGAGGTACTTGGCCATGCCGGCGGCGACGTCGTTGCGTTCGCCGGAGTCCTTGAGCCGTGCGGCGTTGACCATCACGAGGTGCGCCGCTTCGACTTTCGTCGCCATCTCCGCAAGCGAGAACGCGATCGCCTGATGTTCGGCGATGGGCTTGCCGAACGTCCGCCGCTGCTGCGCGTATCGGACGGCGAGTTCGAACGCACGCTGAGCGACGCCGCACGCACGTGCCGAGACGTTGACGCGCCCCACCTCGACGCCGTCCATCATGTGCGCGAAGCCCTTGCCCGGTGTGCCGCCGAGGATGTCGCACCCGCTCGCGCGGTAGCCGTCGAAGAGCAGTTCGGTGGTGTCGATGCCCTTGTAGCCCATCTTGTCGATCTTGCGGGGAATCGTCAGCCCCGGCTTCACCTCGCCGAACCCGGTCGGCTTCTCGACGAGGAATGTCGTGAGTCCGCGATGCGGCCGTTCGGCGTCGTGCTCGGTGCGGACGAGCGCCGCGACGAGCGTCGAGCTGGCGCCGTTGGTCAGCCACATCTTCGCGCCGTCGATCGTGTAGTCGCCGTCGTCGCCGAGCTTCGCGCTGGTCCTGATCGCGGCGACGTCCGAGCCGAGTTCGGGTTCGCTCATCGAGAATGCGCCGCGCACCTCGCCGGTCGCCATGCGCGGGAGCAAGCGCTGCTTCTGCTCGTCCGTCCCGTGCTGTCGCAGCATGTGGGCGACGATGAAATGGGTGTTGACGACGCCGGACACGCTCATCCAGCCGCGCGCGAGTTCCTCGACGCACAGCGCGTACGTCAGCAGTGATTCGCCGAGACCGCCGTACTCCTCGGGGATCGTCAGCCCGAACAGCCCCATCTCCCGCATGCCCTCGACGATCTCGTGCGGGTAGGTGTCGGTGTGTTCGAGTTCTTGTGCAGCGGGGATGATCTGCTTGTCGACGAAACGCCGCACGGTGTCGACGATCTCGGTCTGGAACTCGCTCAGTCCTAGCGTCTGCGCGAGGCGCGTCATGGCATTCCCTTCGTCCGGCGTCGTCCGATTCAGCATGCCCCCGGGACGGGCGCTCCCACCACGCCTCGTCGGCTATCGGACCGATAGCGGGAGCCAATGAACACCCGGCTCGGCGGTCCGAGCGCGACACATAGGAAGTGGCGATCGGTCGGATCGCAGAACTCTCTTTGCGGCGTGACCGCTCCGCGCCGTTCAATCGATGTGATGCAGCGCACTGCTGCAGTGTGGGTGTGACCCGACGGCGTTTCCGGAAAGGAACAGCAATGACCACTACCGACGCGAGGTCGACGGGGTCGTCGCGCGACGAGCCTGCCTCGTCCGCCGACGCGGACACCCGGACGATCGTCGCGCCCGGCAGCGAATCGCGCCGCACGGCGTGGGGCTTCACGGCGCTGCTGGTGACGCTGTACGTCGTCAACTATGCCGACAAGGCGGTTCTGGGCATCATCGCGCAGCCGCTCATGGCCGAGTTGGGGATGGACAACTCGCAACTCGGGCTCGTGGGAAGCCTGTTCTTCCTGACCTTCACGATCGGCGGATTCTTCGCGGGTGCCATCAACCGCTGGTTGTCGCTGCGGTGGGCGATCCTGATCCTCGCCCTGTGCTGGGCGGCCGCGATGCTGCCGCTGGTCGCGGTCGCTGCCTTCGGCGTTCTCGTCGCGAGCCGCCTGTTCCTCGGTCTCGCCGAGGGCCCGAGTTCCGCGCTCATCCACACCGCGGCCTACTCGTGGCATCCGCCGGCGAAGCGTGGGCTGCCAGGTGCGCTCATCGCGGGCGCGGCGTCGATCTCGAAGATCGCGGTCGCGCCGATCCTCGCCGTCGTCACGGTGAGCCTCGGATGGCGTGCCGCGCTGGTCACGCTCGCGATCGCCGGCGTGCTGTGGTGCGTCGTGTGGCTCGCGACGTGGCGCGAGGGGCCGTACATCGCACGGGCCGCGGGTGCCGACGCGACGCCGGCGGCGACCGAGCCGGCCGTGCCCTGGCGCACCATCTTCCTCTCGCGGACCTTCGTCGGGGGCGTTCTTCTGGTCATGAGCGTGTACGCGCTGGTCACGGTCGTCCTGACCTGGCTGCCGTCCTACTTCGAGGTGGGCCTCGGCTACAGCAGGCTGCAGGCGGGCTCGATGTTCGCCTTCCCGTCCATCGCGGGTCTCGTGCTCATGTTGCTCTCCTCGTCGATCGGCGATCGCCTCATCGGCCGGGGTGCGACGTCGCGCGTGGTGCGGATCGTCGTCCCGTCGATCGGTGTTCTCGTGTGCGGTGCGATCCTGTTCGCGCTCCCCTCGATCTCGGCGCCGGCCGTCGCGGTCGCGGTGGTGTCGATCGGGTACGGCTTCTCGTCGTCGGTCTTCCCGCTTCTCAACGCCGCGGTCTCCGAGATCTGCCCGCCGCGCCAGACCGCGGGCACCCTCGGAGTCTTCATGGCGCTCATGGCGATCGGTGGACTCGTCGCGCCGTATGCGACGGGCATGATCGTCGACGCCGCAGCGACGCCCGCCGCGGGATACGCGAGCGCCTTCCAGATCCTGGGCCTCGTCGCCGCGGTGTGTGCCGTCGCCGCGCTGCTGCTCGCGAACCCCGAGCGAGACAAGGCCCGTATCCGGGGCGTCGTGGCGTCCGCATAGGACCGGGCTCATCGACCGTGAGCGGAAAACACATTGTGGCCCCGCGCAATTCGTGGTCGATTCGATACGAGTGAACCAACGACAGGACACCGAAACACGTGGCGCGAGCCGCGGAGAGAAGAGGACCCCATGCGCGATGCAGTGATCGTCGACGCCGTCCGCACCCCGATCGGACGCCGCGGCGGCGCCCTCTCGGGCATCCATCCCGCCGACCTGTCGGCGCACGTACTCGAAGCGTTGACGGAGCGAACGGGGCTCGACCCGGCCCGCATCGACGACGTGATCTGGGGGTGCGTCAGCCAGGCGGGCGAGCAGGCAACGAACATCGCCCGCACGGCGATACTCGCGGCAGGCTGGCCGGAGACGGTCCCGGGGACCACCGTGACCCGTGCGTGCGGGTCCAGTCAGCAGGCCGTCGGAATGGCTGCCGCAGCGGTGATCTCGGGACAGCTCGACATCGTCGTCGCGGGCGGCGTCGAGTCGATGAGCCGGGTGCCGATGGGGTCCGCCGCGAAGGCGGGCGAGAACTACCCGGCGACGGTGCTGGACCGCTACGGCATCGACGGTTTCAGCCAGGGCACGGGCGCCGAGATGATGGCCGAGAAGTGGGGTCTGACCCGCACCGTGCTCGACGAGTTCTCGCTGCGGTCGCACGAACTGGCGGCGGCTGCGAGCGATCGGGGCGCGTTCGACGGGCAGCTCGCGACGGTCCCCGGGGTCATCGAGGGCGACGAGGGCATTCGCCGCGGCGGCACGCTCGAGAAGCTCGGGTCACTGAAGACCGTGTTCAAGGAGGACGGCGTCATCCACGCCGGAAACGCGTCCCAGATCTCCGACGGTGCCGGTGCGCTGCTCGTGATGTCGAGCGAGACCGCGGCCGAGAACGGGCTCACCCCGCTTGCGCGGGTCCACACCTCGGTGGTCGCGGGCGACGACCCCGTGATGATGCTCGCGGGCCCGATCCCGGCGACCGAGAAGGCACTGAAGCGCTCGGGGCTGTCGATCGACGACATCGGAGCGTTCGAGGTCAACGAGGCGTTCGCGCCGGTTCCGCTGGCGTGGCAGATTGAGACCGGCGCCGCGAGCGAGCGTCTCAACCCGCTCGGCGGCGCGATCGCCGTCGGCCATCCGCTCGGCGGTTCGGGCGCGATCCTCATGACGCGGCTCGCACACCACATGCGGGACAACGACATTCGCTACGGATTGCAGACGATGTGCGAGGCAGGCGGTATGGCGAACGCGACGATTCTCGAACTCCTCTGACCATCAGCGAAAGGAACCACATCATGGAACTGGCCGGACACTCGATTGCCGTCACCGGCGGCGCCTCGGGACTGGGACTCGCCACGGCGCGCCGCATCGTCGACGCGGGCGGTGCCGTCACGCTGATCGATCTGCCCACCTCGGACGGCGAGGTCGCGGCGAAGGAACTCGGTGAGGCGGCGCGGTTCGCGCCCGCCGACGTCACAGATCGTGAGCAGTTCGCGGCGGCACTCGACGTCGCCGACGAGCAGGGCGGTCTGCGTGGGCTCGTGCACTGCGCGGGAGCAGGGCGGCGCATGCGCATCCTCGACAAGGAGGGCAACGCCGGGTCGGCCGAGGACTTCGAATTCGTGATCCGGCTGAACCTCGTCGGGTCGTTCCACGCGCTCTCGCTCGGCGCGGAGCGGATGGCGCGGCAGTCCGATCTCGACGGCGAGCGCGGATCGATCGTCCTCACGGCGTCCGTCGCGGCGTTCGAGGGGCAGATCGGCCAGATCAACTACGCGGCCTCGAAGGCAGGCATCGTCGGCATGACGATCGTGGCGGCACGCGATCTCGCGAGCAAGCACATTCGCGTCAACACGATCGCTCCGGGAACGATGGACACGCCGCTGCTGAGCCGGTTGCGTGACGACGTGCGCGCGTCGCTCGCCGCGTCGATCCCCAATCCGTCGCGGCTAGGGCGGCCGTCCGAGTTCGGGCAACTCGCCGTCTCGATCCTCGAGAACAGTTACCTCAACGGCGAGACGATCCGGCTCGACGGCGCGATCCGGATGGCCCCCCGGTGACCACGACCGGTACGGCCGCCGATACGGCGGCGACGCTCCTCCACTACCCGCGCACGAGCGTCGGCGCGCTGCCGACGGCGATGGCAGCCGCGTACGGCGACCGGGCGGCGATCGTCGACGGCGAGCGCACCACCACCTACCGCGAACTCGACGAGCGCTCGGGCGCGGTGGCGGCGGCCCTGCACGAGAAGGGCGTCGGACGCGGATCCGTCGTGCTGCTGCATCTCGGCAACAGTGCGGAATTCGCCGTCGTGTACTACGGGGCGCTGCGCGCGGGCGCCACGGTGACGCTGACCAATCCGCTGCAGCCGGTGCCGGGTCTGCGCTCCCAGATCGCGGAGACCGGTGCGCGCGTGGCATTCTCGGAGAACGAGGGCTACGGACGTGTACTCGATGCCGCCGACGGCACGGACCTCGCCGTCGTCGTCGTGGGTGCGGAGGCCGCCGAGCGTGGCGCCGTCACGCTCGCGGAGTTCACCGCCGGCGCAGGTGCGTCGCCGCCGCTCGCGATCGAACCCGACGACGTCGCGCATCTCGCGTACACGGGCGGCACCACCGGAGCGTCGAAGGGCGTTCGTGTGCTGCACCGCAATGTGATCGCGAACGTCACGCAGATGATCGCGTGGCGTGCCGGGCACGCCGTCGTCGAGGACGCCGAGGGCATCGTGCATCTCGAACCGCGTGACGACGCCGGTGTGCGGGGTGTCGATCCGGGTGCGGCGGCAACCGTCGTCGTCTCGCCGTTGTTCCATGCGCACGCCCTGATCAACATGTCGTTCCTGTTGCTGTGCGGCGCGACTCAGGTGCTCGCGGGTCGTTTCGATCCGGGCCGGATGCTCGAACTCGTCGAGCGACATCGCGCCACGTACATCACGGGCAGCCCTGCGATGTGGCACGCTCTCGCGACGCATCCCGACGTCCGGACCCGAGACCTGAGCTCGGTGCGCGTCGTGTCGTCGGGCGCGGCGCCCATCGACCGCGTGACGCTCGAAGCACTGGCCGCAGCGTTCCCCGGCGGCTCGGTCGTCGAGGGGTACGGACTCACCGAGGCGACGTGTCTCGTGGCGTCGGCGCCGCTGACCGCGGACGGCGAATACCGCATCGGCAGTGTGGGATTGCCGACCTTCGACACGGAGATCGAGATTCGCGAGGTCGGCGGGTCCGGCCCCGCGCTCGGCCCGGGTGAGCGGGGCGGGCTGTGGGTGCGTGGCCCGCAGGTGACGGACGGCTATCTCGGGCATCCGGAGATCACGGCGCATCAGTACGTCGACGGGTGGCTCGACACCGGCGACGTCGCGTACAAGGACGAGGACGGCTACGTCTACATCTGCGACCGTGCCAAGGACATGCTGATCTACAAGGGCTACAACGTGTATCCGCGCGAACTCGAGGAGATCCTCGTGACGCACCCGGACGTCTCGGAGGCCGCGGTCGTCGGCCGCGAGGTGGGGGCCGTGGGCCAGGAACCGGTCGCGTTCGTCGTTCCCGCCGCAGGACGGGCGATCGACGAGGACAAGCTCATGGCCTTCGTGGCAGAGCAGGTCGTTCCCTACAAAAAGGTGCGGGACGTGATCGTGGTGCCGTCGCTGCCGGTCTCCGCCGCAGGAAAGATTCAGAAGGTGGAGTTGCGTCGAAGAGTGAGCTGAATCACTACGAAATGCAACGGTGCGTTGCATTTCGTCGCTACGGTGGAGGTATGAGTCCCGAGACCGGCGCACGATCCCGACCGTCTGTGCTGCCCACACCGCGAATGCTGCTGTCGTGCAACCCACGCACCGACGAACCGGTCGGCGAGGTTGCGGCGGCGGACTCTGCGGCGGTCGCCACTGCCGTGCGGGGCGTCCGCGCAGCAGCACCGGCGTGGGCGGCGCTGGACACCGCTGCGCGTCGTCGTAATCTCGACCGGTGGCGCCGAATCATGGCTCGGCGCTCCGGTGAGCTGCGACGTCTTCTCGCGGAGGAAGCGGGCAAGGCGCCGGCCGACGCGCTACTGGAGTTCGACCTCGTGCTCCACCATCTCCAGTGGGCGGCAGCGAATGCACGCCGTGTGCTCGCCCCACGCCGGGTCGGTTCGGGGTCGATGATGCTCGGTCACCGCAGCACGCTGATCCGGCGCCCCTATGGCGTCGTCGGCGTGATCGGCCCGTGGAACTATCCCGTCTACACGCCGATGGGCTCCATCGCGTACGCCCTCGCGACGGGAAATGCCGTGGTGTTCAAGCCCAGCGAGTACACACCGCTGACCGGTGCGTGGCTCGCGGAGACGTTCGCCGAGGCGGTGCCCGATCACCCCGTGCTCGTGTGCGTGCACGGCGGTGGTGAGACGGGAGCGGCGCTCGTCGCGGCGGGAGTCGACAAACTCGCCTTCACCGGATCGGCCGGGACCGGCCGGAAGGTGATGGCGGCGTGTGCGGAGTCGTTGACTCCCGTGCTGATGGAACTGGGTGGCAAGGACTCGGCGATCGTCGACGCCGATGCCGATCTCGAGGCCGCTGCCGACGCCATCGTGTGGGGCGGGCTGATGAACTCCGGTCAGACGTGTGCAGGCGTCGAGCGCGTCTACGTCGTCGGAGACGTCTACGACCGCATGCTCGCTCTGATCGCCGATCGGGCCGAAAAACTCACGGCAGGAGTGGAGTACGGCGCCATCGCCATGCCCGGCCAGATCGACGTGATCGCCCGTCACATCGACGCCGCGCTGGCCGACGGTGGCCGCGCCGTCGTCGGCGGGCGTGAGTCCGTCAGGCCGCCGTTCGTCGATCCCGTGGTGCTCGCCGACGTCCCCGAGACCTCCGAGGCGGTGCAGTCCGAGACGTTCGGCCCGGTGCTGGTCGTCAACCGGGTGACGGACCTCCAGGAGGCGATCGACCGTACCAACGCGAGCCGATACGCGCTGGGAGCCGCAGTGTTCGGGAAACGGCGCGCACGATGGGCGGCGTCCCGGTTGCGCGGTGGCATGGTGGCGGTGAACGGTGTGGTCGACTTCGGGGCGGTTCCAGGGCTACCGTTCGGTGGCAACGGCGCATCCGGGTTCGGCCGCATCCACGGGATCCCCGGGCTCGAGGAGTTCACGACGTGTACGTCGATCACCGAGAAGCGGTTTCGATTGCCGATCAGGCCGCAGCGTTTCGGCCGGAACGCCCTCGACCTCCGCGCGCTCGAACTACTGCTGATGCGGCATCGCCGAGGGCGTGGATGAAGCGGCAGCGGCCGAGGCGTGCCGACGAGATATTCGACGTCGCGGTCCGTCTGCTCGTCGAGCGCGGGTACGACGCCGTCACGGTCGAGGACATCGCGCGTGATGCGGGCGTGGACAAGACCACCCTGTACCGCTGGTGGAGCGGCAAGGACGAGTTGCTCTCGGACGCGTTGCGGCGAGGTGATCTCCTCGCGCTCACCGTCCCCGACACCGGCACGCTGCGAAGCGATCTCGTGGCGATGCTCGGCCAGATCGCCACGCTGCTCGAATCACCCGCGACCCGAACTCTTCTCGCATCGCTGATCGGCGGCGGCCGTCCTGCCCTCGCCGTGCTCGCAAACGAATTCGTCGACGATCGACTCGGCGCCCACACCGAGATTCTGACGCGGGCCGTCGACCGCGGCGAGGTCGACTCCGGCACCACGGCGGAGGAACTGTTCCATCCGCTGATCGGCGCGGTGTGGATTCGGGTGCTGCTGCGGGGGCGGTCGGCCGACGAGGACTTCGTATCCGACCTGGTCGACCGTGCGCTCCGCGGCGTCGCGCCTGGGTGAGGGAGCGCCGGGTCGTCCCTCAGGGCTCATCTACTGCGGACGGCGGTCTGGACGGTGGTCTCCCACACTGCGAAGATGGCGAGCCCCACCGCGGCGAGTGCCCACCGCGACAGACCGGACGTGACCTCCAGGCCCACCGTCACCGCGAGCACGACGAGAAAACACACCGGCCAGGTTCGCCGTCGAATACGCCGTCCGAATTCCGGAGACTCGTCGGTGTTCGGCACTGGCCGCATCGGCTCGGTCCTCATGAATGTTCTCCCCTGTCCGCCGCAGCACGACGCGCCCAGCGTAGCCGGAACCAGCCATGGTCGTGCGCAATCGAATTGGCGGATGCCGTGATCGTCCGCTCCGTCCGTCTCACGCCCGCTGGGGGCGGTCGGCTGGGACGGCGCCCGCCGCAGCGTGGAGCGACGTGACCGGGCCAGCCGCCCACGACTACACCTTCGTCGACTGGATCTACGGTCCGACGGCGCTGCGCGCTCGTGCGTGACTTTCCGGCCCCTGCACCGGAAGATCGCTCACGAGCGGCGTGCCGCCTTGACCAGGCCGCGGCCGATGATGAGCCGCTGGATCTCGCTGGTTCCCTCGTAGAGCCGTAGCAGCCGGACGTCGCGGTAGATCCGCTCGACCGGAACCTCGCGCATGTACCCGCTGCCGCCGTGGATCTGGACGGCGAGGTCGGCGACCTTGCCCACCATCTCGGTGCAGAACAGTTTGACGGCGGACGGGGCGATCCGGCGGTCGGTCCCGTCGACCCACGCCCGCGCGGCGTCGCGCACCATCGCCCGTCCCGCCATCACACCGGTCTGCTGATCGGCGAGCATCGCCTGCACGAGCTGGAACTCGCCGATCGCGGTGCCGCCCTGCGTCGCGGTCGCGGCCCAGGCGACGGACTCGTCGAGCGCGCGCTGCGCGGTGCCGACGGAGAGCGCCGCGATGTGGACGCGCCCGCGTGCGAGCGACGTCATCGCCGCGCGGTAGCCGACGTCCTCGCTGCCGCCGACGAGCGACGCAGCGGGAACCCGGACGTCGGCGAAGTGCACGTCCGCGGTCCAGGCGCCCTCCTGTCCCATCTTGCGGTCCTTCGCCGCGAGGGTGATGCCGGGGGCGTCGGCGGGCACGAGGAAAACGGCGATGCCGGTGCCGCTGTCGTCGGCGGGCCGCGTGCGCGCGAACACGACGAACAGGTCGGCGATCGGCGCGTTCGTGATGAACCGCTTCTCGCCGGAGATCACCCAGTCGTCGCCGTCACGGACCGCCTTGGTGCGCAGCCCTGCGGGGTTCGAGCCCGCGCCGGGCTCGGTGAGCGCGAACGACGCGACGACCTCGCCCGACGCGATGCGTTCGAGCCACTGCTCGCGCTGCTCGTCGGTACCGAATCCGACGAGGACCTGGCCGGCGATCCCGTTGTTGGTCCCGAACATCGAGCGCAACGCGAGCGAGGTGTAGCCGAACTCCATCGCGAGCTCGACGTCCTGGGTGAGATCGAGCCCGAGCCCGCCCCACTCCTGCGGAATCGCGTATCCGAACAGTCCCATGTCCTTCGCGGCGCTGCGGACGTCCTCGGGGATCGCGTCGGAGTCGAGGATCTCCTGCTCGCGCGGGACGACGACGTCGCGCACGAACGAGCGCGTCTGAGCGAGGATGTCGGCGAAGTCCTCGGCTGCCACCTGGGACTTCGCAGGGCTCTGGGCAGTGGTCATGGTCCCCACTGTGCGCTCGGCGGACGACCGCGTCCAATACGAGATCGAGCACGGTTCCATAGTCACTGCGAATGGATCGGACGGGGTCGATCCCGGCATCTGCGGGTTAGATTTCCGGCAACGGACCCGCAAGTCGTCGAAAGGCCACCGAGCATGCCGCAATTGTTGGACGGACGTACCGCTGTCGTGACGGGTGGTGCGCAGGGCATCGGATTCGCGATCGCTCGCGAGTTCGTCGACGCCGGTGCGCGTGTCGTGCTCGGCGACCTGAATCTCGATGCGGCACAGGCGGCTGCCGACGAACTCGGTGGATCGGCCGTCGCGACGGCGGTCCGCTGCGACGTGACGGCCTCGTCCGACGTCGATGCACTGCTGGCCGCCGCCGTCGACGGGTACGGAAGCCTCGACGTCCTGGTGAACAACGCCGGCATCACCCGTGACGCGACCATGCGCACGATGACCGAGGACGACTTCGATCTCGTGATCGACGTGCACCTCAAGGGGACGTGGAACGGAATCCGCAAGGCCGCTGCCGTCATGCGCGAGGCGAAACGCGGTGCGATCGTGAATCTCTCGTCGCTGTCGGGCAAGGTCGGCATGGTCGGCCAGACCAACTACTCGGCGGCGAAGGCCGGCATCGTCGGGATGACCAAGGCGGCGGCCAAGGAGATGGCGCACCACGGTGTGCGCGTCAACGCCGTCGCGCCCGGACTCATCCGCTCCGCGATGACCGAGGCCATGCCGCAGAAGGCGTGGGATCAGAAGATGGCCGAGATCCCGATGCAGCGCGCGGGCGAGGTGTCCGAGGTCGCGAGCGTCGCGCTGTTCCTCGCGTCCGACATGTCCTCGTACATGACGGGCACGTGCCTCGAGGTGACCGGCGGCCGATTCATGTGACGCCCCCACCGCCCCGCCTCCCGAACCCTTCCCGAAAGGCACGCCATGCGTGACGTCGTCGTCTGTGAACCCGTCCGTACCCCCATCGGCCGCTACGGCGGAGCGGTCGCATCGCTCACCGCCGCGGAACTCGGAACGATCGCGCTCCGAGGGCTTCTCGACCGCACCGGGCTCGCACCCGAAGCCATCGAGGACGTGATCCTCGGCCACTGCAACGCGACGAGCGAGGCGCCCGCGATCGGCCGCGTCGTCGCGCTCGATGCGGGACTGCCGATCACCGTGCCCGGAATGCACATCGACCGCCGGTGCGGGTCGGGGCTGCAGGCGGTGATCCAGGCGGCGATGCAGGTCGGCACGGGCAACGACGACGTCGTGGTCGCGGGTGGAACCGAGTCGATGAGCAACGCGTCGTTCTACTCCGTCGACATGCGCTGGGGAGGTGCGCGATCCGGAATCGCGATGCACGACAGCCTCGCTCGTGCGCGCTCCACGGCAGGCGGTAAGCATCACCCCGTCGCGGGCGGCATGATCGAGACCGCCGAGAACCTCCGGAAGCAGTACGAGATCACGCGCGAGGAGCAGGACGAACTCGCGGTCGCGTCGCATCTGCGTGCCGTGCGGGCGCAGAAGGACGGCGTCCTCGCCGAGGAGATCGTGCCCGTGGCGGTGCAGACCAAGGGCGGCGAGCAGATCGTCGACACCGACGAGCACCCGCGTCCGGACGTCTCGCTCGACTCGCTCGCTCGGCTGAAGCCGATCATGGCGAAGGCGGATCCCGCCGCGACCGTGACGGCGGGCAACGCGAGTGGCCAGAACGACGCCGCCGCGATGTGCATCGTCACGACACCCGAGGTCGCCGAGCGCCACGGGCTCCGGCCGCTCGTGCGGCTCGTGTCGTGGGGGCTCGCGGGCGTTCCGCCGTCGACGATGGGGATCGGACCGGTCCCCGCGACGGCCGCCGCGCTGGGCAAGGCAGGCCTGACGCTCGCCGACATCGACGTCATCGAGCTCAACGAGGCGTTCGCGGCGCAGGCCCTCGCCGTCACCCGCGAGTGGGGCTTCGGGCGCTTCGGTGAGGGCGGCGACTTCGATCGCACGAACGTCCACGGGTCGGGGATCTCGCTCGGCCATCCCGTCGGCGCGACGGGCGTGCGGATGCTCGCGTCGCTCGCGCGGGAACTGGATCGCCGCGAGGCCCGCTACGGTCGCGAGACGATGTGCATCGGTGGTGGTCAGGGGCTCGCGGCGGTGTTCGAACGGGTCGCCTGACTCAGACGGCGCGGTCGCGCGCGTACTCGCGCACGAGCGTGACGAACGCGCGGCCCACCGGTGAGAGTGCCGCCTCGTCGAACGCGATCCCGAACGGTCGCGCGAACCGCGGCTCGACGGGACGCACGACGGCGCGGTCCGCCGCCGACTCCGCGATGGAGCGCTCGAGCAGCGTCCCGCCGATGCCGGCGAGCACCATGGCGAGGCGCTCCTCGCGGTGCTCCGACAGCACGGCGAGCGGGGGGCGCGCTCCCGCGGACCGGATAGCCTCCTCGATCTCGTCGGCGACGGACTGCCCGCGCGGCACGAAGACCATCGGGATGCGCGGTAGTTCGGCCAGCGGGACGGGCCCGTCGGGCAGGTCGGTGCCGGGCGGATAGACGAGCCAGTACTCCTGCTCGCCGAGCACGACGACGTCGAGGTCGTCACCGGCGATCGGGAGGTGGGCGACGACGAACTCGCAGTGCCCGTCCTCGATCACGGACGGCGCCTGGTCCTCGTCGCGAAGCTCGCCGAACCGGACGTTGACGCTGGGGTTCGCGCGCCGGAAGGCGCCGACGAGATCGACGATCGGCCCCATCGCGGTGGGCGGGAACGCGAGGATGTCGAGCCGGCCGGTGAGCACGTCGTCGGACACCGCGAGCAGATCCTCGGCGGCGCCGACGTCGCGGACGATCTGCCGAGAGGGGCCGACCATCGTGCGGCCCGCGGAGCTGAGCACCATGCCGCGGCCGATGCGATGGAACAACTGGACGCCGAGTTCACGCTCGAGTGCCCGGAGCGCCTGCGACACGGTCGGTTGTGCGACGCCGAGCGCCGATGCGGCGCCGCCGATCCCGCGGTGCTCCACGACGGCGAGGAAGTACTCGATCTGCCGTAGCTCCATCGCTTCTCCTACTCGTGGTCCGTGTGAGGGTCGGCCGGGCGGCCGAACACACCGCGGGCGACCGCGACGAACGCCATCGCCGCGGGGGACGGACGGCCCGAGCGGAGCACGAGCCCGTACTCGCGCGTGAGCGGCGGATCGATCGAGAACTGCACGGTGCGCGGGAGCTGCCCGTCGGCGACGGCGCGCGGGACGACGGTGCCGCCCGCACCGCGGTCGACGAGTTCCCAGGTCGCGGTCGGATGCGAGCAGTCGACGACGACGTTCGACGCGCCCGGCGCGACGAGATCGGCGAGCAGCGCCGCGGTGCTCTGATCGCCCATGTCGACGACGAGGGGGAGCGCGCGCACCTGCTCTCGCGGGACGGGGTCGGGCACGCCGTCGGCGAGCGCGGGTGGCAGCGCGAGGACGAGTTCCTGCGTGCCCAGGGGGACGGTCGTGAACGGTGCGTGATCGGCCGAGAGATCGACGACGCCGACCTCCGCGTCGCCCCGTCGCAGTGCTGTCGCCACCGCCCCGGGGCCGTCGACGGCCACGATGCGCACCGTGAGATTCGGGAATCTGTCGCGGAATTCGCGCGTGAGGGTTACGAGCGGATCGATGCTGAACGCCGCGTACGTGACGACGTCGACACGACCCGATTCGAGGGTGCGGACGGCCTCGACCTTCGCCTTCGCGCGAGCGACGTCGGCGAGGATGCGCCGGGCGGCGGTGTCGAGCGTGCGGCCGGCCTCGGTCAGCTCGAGCCTGCGGCCGGTGCGGTCGAAGAGCGTCACCCCGAGCCGCCGCTCCAGGGTGCGGATCGCCTGCGACAGCGACGGCTGCGAGATGTAGAGCGACTGCGCGGCCTTGGTGATCCCGCCGTGGTCCACGACTGCGACGAAGTACGTGACGAGATGCAGATCCACGCCTCTATCGTACGGAGTCGCTGTGACCGGGAGCACCCGAGCCCTGGCGCAGTGGTCGCGCGCTCACCGTCCGGTCCAGCGGGGTGCGCGTTTCTCGGTGAAGGCACGGGCGCCTTCCTGCGCGTCGTCGGACGCGAACACGGGGTCGAGGTAGGCGCGCTGCGCTTCGAGCGCGTTGCGGTCGGTGTACTGCACGGCCATCGCCATGACCTGCTTGCTCGCCTTCACCGCGAGCGGTCCGTTCGCGGCGATGCGCGCGGCGAGTTCGCGCGCGGAGTCGAGCGCGGCACCGGGCTCGGCGAGCGTGTTGACGAGGCCGAAGTGGTGCGCGCGTTCGGCGCCGAGCGGATCGCCGGTGAGCGCGATCTCCATCGCGATCTGGTACGGCAGGATCTTCGGCAGCCGAAGCAGCCCGCCCGCCGCTGCGGCGAGCCCTCGCTTGACCTCGGGGAGACCGAACTTCGCGTCGCGCGCGGCGACGATCAGATCGGCGGAGAGCGCGAGTTCGCAGCCACCGGCGAGCGCCCAGCCCTCGACCGCGGCGATCATCGGTTTCGTCGGCGGGGACGAGACGACGCCGGCGAAGCCGCGGCCGGGCAGCGACGGCCGCTCGCCGCGCGTGAATGCCTTGAGATCCATTCCGGCGCAGAATGTGCCGCCCGTCCCGGTGAGGATCGCGATCGACAGATCGCTACGCGCCTCGAACTCGTCGATCGCTGCGGCGACGCCTTCGGCGACCTCGAGGTTCACCGCGTTCTTCGCCTCGGGGCGGTTGATGGTGATCACGGCGACCCCGTCGGCGAACTCGGTCAGGACACTGCTCATGGAAGGCTCTCCTCGTCTACGTGGTGGTGGTGCCGGTCGTCGCCGGGGTCTCGGCGGGGGCCGTGGCTGCGGGTCCGGTCGCGAACCAGTGCAGGGGGGATTCGTCGCAACGCCGCACGACGCCGCGGTCCGCGAGGACGACGAGGTGGGCGTGGGTCTCGCGAACGGCCATGCGGCGCAGGTCGGCCGACATCGCTGCGAACGGGCGCGACCAGGTGACCGATTCGGTGACGTCCCACGACGTCGACTCGGGCCGGTCGGCGACGACCGCGGCGATCTCGTCGAGCCGTTCCTCGTGATGTGCCAGCAGGTCTCGTGCGCGCTGCGCGATCCCGGCGAACCGGTACTCGTGCGACGGCAGTGCTTCGTAGTCGTCGGGGACGGTCACCGTGTTCGTGAGCGACGCGAGGTACTCGGCGAGCGGGTCGTCCAGCTGTCCCGGGATCACCGACACGTTCGGGCTGATGCGGGGCAGCAGGTGATCGCCGCTGAAGACGAGGCCGTGGGCGTCGTCCACGAAACACAGATGCCCCGGAGTGTGGCCGGGAGTCCAGACCGCGCGCAGGTCCCATCCGTCGAGCTGCAGCGGATCACCGTGCGAGAGCTGGACGTCCACCGTACGGCCGCCCGCGAAGCGCACCAGCGTGTGCGGGTGGGAGTCGGCGACGGGCGGGGGCGCGCCGAGCTGCCGCAACTGCCGGGCGGACCGCGTCTTCTCGTCGGTCAGGGCGGCTCGGTCGAGGTGGGTCAGGTGGTGCGCGTCGGCGCGGTGCATCGCGACGACGGCGTCGGTGTGCTCGAGCACGCGGGGCACGAGGCCGAAGTGATCGGGGTGGAGGTGGGTGACGGCGATGTAGCGCACCTGCGACACGTCGCTGCCGATGTGCCGGAGGCCGTCCGTCAGTGCTCGCCAGGACTCGTCGCTCGCCCAGCCCGCGTCGATCAGCGCGATGCCGTCCGGCAGGGCGAGCGCGTAGACGAGGACGTAACGGAGCGGATTGCCCGGCATGGGAACGGGAATCGACCACAGGCCGGGCCGCACGTGCTCGACGGGCGGCATGACGCGGTCGGCCCACGCCTGCTTCTGTGCGTCGCCCGTGACGCGCACGGCCGTCATCGTGCACCCGCGAGCGAGTCCGACAGTTGTTCACGGAGAGTGCGTTTGAGGAGTTTACCGGTCGCACCGCGCGGCATCTCGTCGACGAACACGACCCGGCGCGGCTTCTTGAACGACGCGACCCGCTCGGCCGCGAACGCGATGAGTTCGGCTTCCGACGGGACGACCGAGCCTGCGCGAACGCGCACGACGGCGGTGACCGCCTCGCCCCACACGATGTCGGCGACACCGACGACCGCCACCTCCGCGACGGCGGGGTGCTCGGCGAGTGCGGATTCGACCTCGACGGGATAGACGTTCTCCCCGCCCGAGATGATCATGTCCTTGATCCGGTCGGTGACGAAGAGATAGCCGCTGTCGTCGAGATGTCCCGCGTCGCCGGTCCGCAGGAAGCCGTCGTCGGTGTAGAGCTCCGCGGTCGCGTCGGGGCGCCGCCAGTAGCTGCGAGTGTTGTTGCGTGAGCGACACACGATCTCGCCGGTCTCACCCGCCGCGAGTGTCTCACCCGTCGCGGTGTCGCGGATCGAGATCTCGACGCCCGGCATCGGTGTGCCCGCGGACGTGAGGAGTGCGGCGTGTGGCCCCGACGGATCATGGTCCTCGACGCGCAGCGCCGTGACCGACCCCGCGGTCTCCGTCATGCCGTACCGCTGCAGGAAGCCGCAGCCCAGCGCCTCGATCGCGCGGGTGAGCAGGGTCGTGGTGATCGGCGCCGACCCGTACGCGACGACGCGCAGGCTCGACAGGTCGTGCTCGCGCGACGCCGGATCCTCGATGAGCATCTGGATCGTCGACGGCACGAGGAACATGTGACTGATGCGGTGCCGTTCGACCGTCTCGGCGACGGCGCGAGCGTCGAACCGCGGCAGCAGGACGAGCGGAATGCCCGCCGACACGCACGACGACATCCACCCGGCGCCGGCGATGTGGAACAGCGGCATCGCGTCGAGCGCAACCGAATCGGGCCGCCAGTGATACACCGCGAAGCCGTCGGCGTCGTTGTGGAGGTTGCGGTGGGTGATGACGACGCCCTTGGGGCGGCCGGTCGTGCCCGACGTGTAGAGCTGCAGCAGCGGCGCGTCCGGGTCGGCGCCGAAGCCTGGATCGCACAGCGTGCCCGACGCCGTGAACGCGTCGAGTTCGTCGCCCGCGAGCAGGACCGTCGCGTCGGGGAGCGCCGTGCGGACTGCGTCTGCGACGGCCGTGTGCGCCGGATCGGCGACGAACACTGTGACCTCGGCGTCCACTGCGACGGCCGCGAGTTCGTGTGCGGGGAGGCGCCAGTTGAGCGGAGTGAAGATCATTCCCGCCTTCGCGCTCGCGACGAACAGTGCAGCGCCGGGGAGTCCGGTCTCGAGGGCTGCCCCGATGTGATCGCCGGGCGCGGCGACGCGAGTCAGCGCGTCCGCGAGGCGCGTCGTCAGTGCGTCGAAGGAGGCGGCGTCGAGCGAGCGCTCACCGTCGACGATCGAGAGCGCGTGGGGCTGCGTCGCAGCGAGAGTGCGTACTCGTTCGGGCAGATGCAGACCGCTCACGTGTGCCTCCTGACAGCGATGTCCCAGCGTTGCGGTCTCGTGCGATCCGCCCCACCCATCGGACCACGTTGTGATCGGCACCTCAATATCGACGAGACTCATCGAGCATGAGGGTGTGCCTATGGCGCGGGTGTTGACCCCACTGCCTACCGGGGCGAGAGTGACGATGTGGACTCACTCCCGTTGGACGGCATCACGGTGGTCGCGCTCGAGCAGGCGGTGGCGGCGCCGCTCGCGACCCGTCATCTCGCCGACATGGGTGCGCGCGTCATCAAGATCGAGCGCGTCGGTGAGGGCGACTTCGCGCGCCACTACGACGACGCCGTGCACGGGCTCGCGACGCACTTCGTGTGGCTCAACCGGGGCAAGGAGTCGTTCGCGCTCGACGTCGCGACCGAGCGCGGCCGGGACCTGCTGCGGCGGCTCGTCGCCCGCGCCGACGTCTTCGTCCAGAATCTCGCGCCCGGCTCGGCGGAACGCCTCGGGTTCGGTGCGGAGACACTGCGAGCCGAGCATCCTGAGCTCGTCGTCGTGAACATGTCCGGATACGGCTCGTCCGGACCGTATCGCGACCGCAAGGCGTACGACATGCTCGTGCAGGCGGAGGCGGGACTGATCTCCGTCACCGGCACCGAGGCGGACGCGGCGAAGACGGGGGTGCCGTCGTCCGACATCGCCGCCGGAATGTACGCGCTCACCTCGATTCTCGCGGCACTGTTGCGTCGAGCGACCACCGGTGCGGGAGCGACGATCTCGGTCTCGATGTTCGATGCCACCGTCGAGTGGATGGGCCACCCGATGTACATGCGGCTCTACGGTGACCGGCAGATCGCGCGAGCCGGCGTCGGGCATGCGGCGATCGTTCCGTACGACAGGTACCCCACGAAGGACGGCGAGATCCTCATCGGCGTACAGAACGATCGAGGATGGAAGGCGCTGGTGGAGAGGGTGTTCGAGCGGCCCGATCTCGCCGAGGACCAGCGATACGCGACCAACATCGCGCGGGTCCGTGCGCGCGACGAGGTCGACGCGCTGGTCGGCGACATGGCGCGGCAGTACACCACGGCGGAACTCGACGCCCGCCTCGCCGCCGCCGGCATCCCCGCCGCCGAGATCCGCGACCTCGCGGGCGTCGTCGAACATCCCCAACTCGCGGCGCGCGACCGGTGGCGCACCGTCGACACCGAAGTCGGACCCGTCCAGGGCTTGCTGCCGCCCATGACGTTCGACGACGTCGAGATGGCGATGGGCGACGTCCCCTCGCTCGGTCAACACAACGACACGATTCTCGCCGAGTTGGGGGAGTAGTCATTGCTGCGCGAATCGGCATGTGCAGCACGCATTTACGGTCGAGATCCGTGCCCGAGAATCTCCCTCTGACCGCAGTGCTCACCGCTACAGTTGCGGACGTGGGGCGGTGAGCACTCAGGGGGGCGAATGATCACGGGCGGGGATTCTCCGGACGGCGACGACGGCACGGGTACGCCGCGCCTGGTCCTGGCCGGGGTGACGAAACGGTACGAGCGGGACGGGCCGCCGGTGCTCGATGACCTCCACGGCGTCTTCACGGCGTCGCGCGTGTACTGCGTTCTCGGCGCATCGGGTAGCGGAAAGACGACGTTTCTCGAATGCGCCTCAGGGCTTTCCCGGGTGTCGTCGGGGACCGTCCTGCTGTCGGGAATCGACATCACGACGCTGTCGGACGGCGCACTCGCCGGGTTCCGCAGATCCGATATCGGATTCGTGTTCCAGCAGGATTCGCTGATCGAGTCGTTGTCGCTGCTCGAGAACGTTCTGCTCCCTGCCCGCCTAGCCCGTGCGCCGATGCGCGAAGCCGAGGCGATCGCACACGAGTTACTTCGGATCGTCGGACTCGACGGCCTCGCCGCACGTCTGCCGGGCAGCCTCTCCGGCGGTCAGCGGCAGCGCGTCGGCATCGCGCGGGCACTGGTGATGCGCCCGTCGGTGGTGTTCGCGGACGAGCCCACCTCGGCACTGGACGACGGAAGCGCTGCCGATGTGCTCGGACTGCTACGAGACCTGTGCGTGTCGTACGACGCCACGGTCGTCATGGTCACCCACGACCCCCGTGCTGCACGCGCCGCCGACGAGGTGTTCGAGCTCGTCGACGGGGCGCTGGTGTCGAGAGTTCGCCGGTGACCGATACGGCCGTCGTCGCCGAGGGACTGCGCCGGGCCGATGCCGCCGCATGGCGGGCAGTGGGCCTCGTCCTGTTCACGACAGCACTTCTCTGCTCCACGTCGGGCTCCGTGCTCGGACTGCTCGCGACGGCCGATACGGCCGACGGCGGCGTCTTCCGGCCGGACACAGCGGCGTTGGTCGCCGACCCCGCGTCGGTGTGTGCGGCAGCCGATGTCGAGTCGCGGCTCGACACAGTCGATCCCGGGGCGTCCACGATGCGGGTCGTCCCGCGCCGCGCGGATGTCGACGGAGTGCCGACCGTGCTGGTGGGCGATTCGCTCGTGAGGGTCGTCGCCGCCGACATCCGGCCCGCGGCAACGCAACCGGGTCGTGTCGAGGGCTTGTCGTATGCGGGCGAGACGAACGTGACACGACGCGAACGACTCTCGGCGGTGCAGGTCGACGACGCCGTGCTCGGGCGGTTGGCCGGCAGCGATCGCGTGGGCGCGATCATCGTGTCCGGGGCACCGGCGGATGCCGTCGCCGACGTCGCGGCGAAGTGCGGCTGGACCGTGGAGTCGCCGTCCTCTGTGGCCGCGGATCTCGGAATCGTGCCGGCATCGGATGTTTCGGGTGCGATGGCGGCACTGTCGACGATGGTCGGATTCGTGGTCCTGCTCGCCGTCGTCGTCCTGTCCTCGTCCACCGCTCTCGCGACCGTGCACATGCTCCCGACGCTGGCGGTCGTCCGCGCCGTGGGAGCCGGCAGAATGCAGCTGGTCTTCCTGCACCTTCGGACGCTCCTCGGCGCCGCGGCAGTCCCGACAGCCGTCGGTGCAGTGTGTGGTGTTCCGGCGAGTGCGCTGCTGCTGATGTTCCTGCGGCACAACGGCGCCGTGCCCGAGTCGGTGGCGTGGGAACCGAGCGTCGGAGTACTCGGTGGAGCGCTGCTGTCCGGGATCGCCGTCGTCGTCGTTGCTGTCGTGGGCGCCGGCGTCTCGCTGCGCCGGGTGTGGAGGTGCGCGCCGTCCGATGTGTTGCGGCCACCACGGGCCGGACGTTCGTCGCGGACTCTCGCGAGGTTCCTCGGCGGTGTCTCGGTGCTGGCGATCGGGTCGACGATGATCGTGCCGATCGCGATGTCCGACCGTGTCGGCGGTGCCACGATCGGGTTCTCCATGGTCGTCCTGCTCGCGCCCGCTGCGGCACTCCTGGCCCCGTGGCTCGTCCTGCCCCTCGTTTCGGTGGCCGGGCGGGTGTGGTCGGCGGTGGACCGGCGGGTGGGCGGAGTGGTAGCGGCCGATCTGCGCTTCTACGACCGATTCGTCGTGGCGACAGGGACGCCGGTGCTCGTCGCCGTCGCGCTCGTGTCCACCCTGTTCGGGCTCCAGCCGACGCTCGCCGCTGCCTACGCGGATCAGGCTCACGACAGCACGCCGGGAGCAGTCGTCGTGCGCGGCACGGCAGTCGAGGTCGAGGAGGCATTCCTCCGTGACGAGATCGACGGTGAGCGCACTCCTGGCGGCTCCACGTGGGCAGTCGTGGGTGTTCCCGGATCGATGCTCGACCGGGGAGAACTCGACCCCGGTGCGACGTCCGGGGCCGTGACGGGCCTCGGTGCAGACGAATTCGCCGCCTCCGAATCCCTTGCGGGGAAGCAGCACTGGAAGCTCGGAGGTACGTACTCGGTGCCGATGCCGGACGGCTCCGAGAAATCGCTCACGTTGCGGTTCACCTACGGGCGCGATCTGGTGTTCGGCCAGATCCTGGTGGACGGCAGCACTCTCGCTGCTGTGGCAACTGCGCCGTACCCGGTGGCGCGGCTCCAGTCGGGGACGGCCGACTCCGTCGGCACCCTCGGCATGCAGGGCGAGGTCACCATCGCTTCGACGGAAGCGTTGGTGATCGCCGTCCTCGTCGTCTATTGCGCTGCTGCACTGTCGGGGTCGGTCGTACTCGGTGTGTACGGACGCAAACACCACTTCGTAGCACTGCGGAGGCAAGGAACCACGGCCGGACAACGCGCGCGACTGCTGATCGCCGAGACGACCGTCGCCGTCGGTGCCGCAGTCACGATCGGCCTGGTGGTCGGAATGGTGACCCTGCTACCGACCGGAATGCTCGGAGCAGGCCTCGGATCGGTGCGGATCGGGGCGTGGACGTGGGGAGTGGGAGTCGGCGCGGTGATCGTCGCCGCGGTCGGAGCGGTGGCCGGACTTCGGGCGATCGGCGACATCGAGTCCGGCATGCCCGACCGTTCGGCAAGCACCCGGCCGGTCACAGCACGACACGGCGAAGCAGACCGAGTCGGCTCCTGATCCGGTCCGTGTCGGCGAGAAGCCGCGCGTCGTCGTAGAGCATGTCCAACGGCACCGACGCGAGAAAGTCCGTCACGATGTCACGGTCGTGGAGGACGTCGACGAGGTTCGCGAACCGCTGCATCGGTTCGCGACCCACGGTGTTCAGCGGCGGGATGCCGGCGATCACCCAGTGCGGAAAGTCCTGTGCCAGAACGCGATAGTCGGAAGGTGCCGTCGCCTCCTCGCACAGCGCGGCGAAGTCGATCCACAGTTCGCCGCCGGCGGCGCGCCGGGCACGGATCGGACGTCCCGCCGGTGTGAGGGTGCGCTCCTCCTCGGCCGCGGGTGTCCGGAGAGCGTGCGGTGCCGCCGACGCGGACACGACCCACCTTCCGGCAGCGAACCCCGCCTCGTCACTCGACTTCGTGTGTCCTCGCCCCGAACGGTAGTCGACCGGCCCGTCGACGGCCGTCACGGCGAACGCGTCCGCAATCAGGTCGATCGTCGGCAGGAAATCGTCGTGGAACAGGGGATTCGGCAGCAAGGCGTGTGGCGCGTAGTTCGACGTCACGATCACCCGGACCCCGCGGTCGAGCAGGACCGGAAGCCAGCGTGCGATGAAGATGCCGTCCGCGGGGTCGTGCACGTGGAACTCGTCGAAACACACGACGTCTGCGTCGCCGACGAGGTCGTCGAGCGCCGCAGGGAGATCGTTGCCGTGCCTGCGAATGGCGAGGTGCAGGTCGCGGAAGAACTCGTGGAAGTGGACGCGGAGTTTCCGGTGGGTCGGCGCCGCGTCGAAGTACGTCGCGAGCAGCCAACTCTTCCCTCTGCCGGGCGGACCCCAGAGATAGACGTTCGAGTCGGAGGCGAGCGCGTCCACCGCGCCGACCTGGGCATCGTCGAGGGGGAATCCGGCCCTTTCGGCGGCATCCGCGAAGACGGAAACACTCACGGAAGCAGAGCGACGCGAGCGCCGCGGCGGGCGAGTCCAGCGCATGGCGTGACGCTAGCAATCTGCTCGTATACGACGGGACGACCTCGGCTGTGGGAACGCTCACGAAGT
>NZ_BCXD01000007.1 GCF_001894925.1 Rhodococcus rhodnii NBRC 100604
GTAAGCCAGCGGTGGCGCGCTCGACCACGGGGCCGTGCCCCGAAACGCAGCGGATCGGCGCCGTTACGCCACCCCGTGACGGTGGCCTCCGAGCTGCCCGTACGGGAAGCTGATGACCGTGAGCACACCGAATCATCCCGGCGACCCCGACCTGCCCGAACCCGACTACCGGTTCACTCTCGCCAACGAACGCACCTTCCTCGCCTGGCAGCGCACGTCGCTCGGCCTCCTCGCCGCGGCGGTCGCCATCATCCAGTTCCTGCCCGACTCGGCCGGAACGTTCACCCGATACGGGCTCGGCGGACTGTTCGGTGCCCTTGCGACGGCGACGTCCATCAGCGGAATCCTGCGGTGGCGCGCCAACGACCGCGCGATTCGTCGCGACGCACCGCTTCCCCAGCCGCGGGTCCTCACCGCCGTCTCCGTCGTCCTGGCCGTCCTCGGCGTCGTGACGCTCACGGCCGCGTTGGTGACGGCGAGCCTGAACCGGTGACGCACACCGCCGGCCCCGGACCCGTCGACCCGGGGCTGCAAGCCGAGCGCACCGATCTGTCCTGGACGCGCACCTCGCTCGCGATCCTCGCGAACGGCGTCCTGCTCGGCGCGAAACACCTGTTCGCACCGCACCATTCGCTTGCTCCGGTCGCGGCCGTCACCGGTGCGATCGCGGTCGTCATCGCCGGGATCGTGTACTGGGTGGGCGTGCGACGGCGGGCCGTCCTCGCGGAACGCCCTCTGCCCGACGCCGTCCGCGCGCCGCGTCCCGTGATGCTCACCGGCGTCGCGATCAGCGTCCTGTGCATCGCCGTCACGGCCGTCGCGATGCTGTGAGACCACCCGGTTGTCCACAGCTCGACGGTTGTCCCCAACTGCAGAAATAGGTCTTGTGTCGAACGGATATTCGAACTAGATTTGTCGCATGGGGTCGGGGGATTCACACACAGCACACGGCGTAGACGCCGCGGGCGTCGAGCCGTGGCAGCTCGGTGACGCCGAACTGTCTGCCGCGGTGCTCGACGTGTCGCGGCAGATCGAGGCGTTGCAGGCACGGCGGATCACCTTGATGGGTGAGCTGATCGAGCGCCGCCTCGCGACCGCAGCGGGCTACCGGGATGCCGGGGCCTGGCTTTCGGCGCATTCGATGCTCGAGATCGGTGAGGCACGCGACGTCGCAGCGCTGGGGACGAGCCTACGGGCGCAGCCCGAGATCGCTGCCGCTGTCGCCGAACAGCGGATTTCGCCGCGGCACGCGAGCATGCTGTGCGGATTCTTCGACACGCCGCCGTCACTGCTCGCGGCACTGGCCGACACCGACCCGGACGAGCACGCGAACGTGATCGCAGCCTGCCGCGACGCGCTCCTCGCGGCCGCAGTGCCAGGCGCGGAGACCGCGACGAGGTCGGTGCGCACGGCGATCGAGACGCTGCGGGCGCGCCTCGACATCGACACCGATGGGCCGACGACCCGTGAACGCGAAGACCTCAACACCCTCACCGTCTCGAACACACTCAACGGCAGAGTCGTGCTGCACGGCGACTTCGACGCCCTCTCGGGTGAGGTGCTGTCGACTGCGCTGTCGAAGCTGTCGGCACCGCGCCCGGCAGCGGACGGCACGCGCGATCCGCGCTCCGCCGGGCAGCGGCGGGCGGACGGGCTGATCGAGATCTGCCGACGTCACCTCGATGCGGGCGACAGCGGACACGAAGCCGCCGAGAAGCCGCACGTGACAGTCCTGATCCACCAGCGAGACCTGACAGCACCACCCGCCGACACAAGTGAGCGACTGAGCGTGTCGGTGACGGCGTTGCTCGACGGGATCCCGCTGCCGTGGATGCCGTGGGGCGGAACCCTCACACCCGAGACGGCGCGGGCAGTGGCATGCGACGCGCAGGTGACGCCGATCGTCATCGACGACCACGGCGTCCCACTGAACATGGGCCGCACCACCCGCCTCGTCACCCCCGCACAGCGACGGGCACTGATGGTCCGCGACCGCGGCTGCGCCTTCCCGAACTGCACCGCACCCGTGAGCTGGTGCGAAGCACACCACATCGAACACTGGGCCGACGGCGGACCCACAGACCTCGACAACACAGTCTTGTTGTGCGGCAAGCACCATCGCCACATCCACCACAGCACCTGGCGGATCATCCCAACACCGCGAGGCAGACCGAGGTTCGAGCCGCCACCCGGCGGGGCACCATCCGACCGGCCACCGAACAGACCTCGGCCCAGCGTGGCGTGACGCTACAACGTCGCTACCTCCAGGACGCCTGCGAACGCGGCGACGAGACGCTCGACGGCGTCGCGGTCGCCGCACACCTCCATGACGTCGAGCCCGCTCCCCTCGTAAAGGACGCCTGCCCAGGCGGAGGAGTCTCCGACCACTGCGGCCTGCGGTGATTCCGCGACGGCCCGCTCGATGGTGAGTTCGTCGTCCCAGCGGAGGCGGTAACCGTACTGCGGGGCGTCCCGGTTCAGCCGGGTGTCGGCCAGTCGCAGTTCGATGTCGAGCGGGGGATTCATCGGCGCCGCCGGTGCCATCGTCAGCATCGACTGGACGATGGCGTCGGGGGTCAGCCCGCACCCGTCGACGTCGCGCAACGGAGATCCGAGCGCCCATCGCGCGAGCGCTTCGAAGATCGGCTGCAGCTGCTTCGCCCAGTTCGTGGCGGCGTACGCGGCGACCCCGGCGGGCGCCGGCAACGTCGTACGGACGACGAGGCCGGAGCCCTCGAGCTGGCGGAGCCTGGCCGTGAGGACGGCCGGGGTGATACCCGGTAGGCATGCCTCGAGTTCGGCGAAGCGCTTGGGCGCCAACAGGAGTTCACGAATCACCGGGTACGTCCATCGATCGCCGAGCAACTCCATGGCGTGCGACGTCGCGCAGGCGTCCCCATGGGACGCGTAGGTGCGTTTGATCGGCATGACGCCATTGTTCCACTATGTACAAACGAGTTGTGGCTATGTTATAAATACCTCATCGTCGGGAGTTTCTGACCGTCAGGTGACCGGGCGGACCGACACCCCACGACACGAGGAGTTCGCCGTGAACGCCGAACGTCCCACCGGCCCCACACGCGGCATCGTCCACTCCGCGGACGGGACACCGATCGCCTGGAGCCGCGCCGGCGCCGGACCCGACCTCGTCATGGTGCACTGTGTCGGGGTCTCCCGCGCGACCACGCCGCAACCCACCCTCCCCGCCGAGCTGGCGCGGCACTTCACCGTGTGGACCTACGATCGTCGCGGCAAGGGTGAGAGCGGCACGGCCGACACGTACGACGTGCAGCGCGAGATCGAGGACCTCGAAGCCGTGATCGGCCTGACCTCCGGACCTGCGACGGTGTACGGCTTCTCGTCGGGCGCGACCCTCGCACTGATCGCTGCCGAGAGCGGGGCACCGATACACCGTCTGGCGCTCCTCGAACCACCCCTCTTCGCTGCTCCCGACCCGGACCGCGAGTTCCTCACCGAAGGTGAGCGGCAGCTCGCCGAGGGGCCGAGATCGCTGCACGAGTGGTTCCAGATACACGTCGTCGGAGTGCCGGACGAGGTGCTGGCCGAGCTGCCACCGGTGGCGGACGAGACACTGCGAGACGCGGCATCGATCCTGCACGAGCTCGCCTTCCTTCCCGGCACACCGGCCGAGCGATTCCGGTCGGTGAGCCGGCCGACGCTGATCGTCGCCTCCGATTCCACCGCACCCGAGATCCACGGGTGGGGTCGCGAACTGGAGGAGCAGCTGCCCGACGCGCGGCTCGAGATCCTGCCGGGCGAATGGCACGGCGTCGACGACGCCACCCTCACAGCTGCGATCGGTCGGTTCGTCGACGGAGCGCACTCGCCACCTGCGTTCGCGTGACGAAGAGCGCTCGCGAGAGGTCGGCGTCCGTCAGGTCCGCGCCACGCAGGTCCGCGCCGAGCAGATCGGTGGCCGTGAGATCACACCCGCGAAGGTCGGCGCCGACGAGCAGCGCACCACGGAGATTCGCGCCGACGAGCCCGACTCTGCGCAGATCGCGCCCCGCGAGGTCGGCTCCAGCGCGATCGAGAGTCGGGGTGCCGTCGGCGCAGTAACCCGCGCGAATCTCGGCGCTGACGGCGATGAGCAGCGTCCGGACGGCGTCGAACACGGCCGGTATCGACTCCGCAGCGGATCGGGGCGGCTCGGCCTGCCCGGTAACCACCTGCTCGGCGAGCACTCGATCACGCAACGACAGCACGCGGCGACGCAGTGTGTCCGCTTCGGCACGGAGTTCGGGGTCGCGGCTCCGTTCGTCGGCTTCGACGAGATACCAGAGCATCTCGTGAAGCCGCGTGCACGAGCCGAACGCACGGAAGACGGCGTCCGCGGTCGCGGCGCCCGCGCGCCACGTCGTGCCGGCGAACGCTCGCGTCACGACCTGCCCGGCGCCGAAGCAGTCGTAGCCGATGCAGCCGTGGTATCCGAGCCCGCGTAGGCGCGAGTGGACGCCGCACCGGAAGTCGGCGGCGAGATGCGAGCACGGCTCACCGGCGGGTTTGGCGACTGGAAAGTCGGCCGACGCATCGAACGCCAATGCGACACAGCACAGTCCGCTGCAGTCGGAGCAGTCGGCGCGCAGCAGGTCACGCCGGAGCGCGAGGCCGGACTCGGGGACGGGAGAAGTGGGGGACGACGACATGAGGATTCCTCGGATGGTGTGGACGGGGCACGTGAACGCCCGGCCGAAGCCGGGCACACGCGTGCGTCGTCGCCACCGAGGAATCGGTGTGAGCGCAGCGGCCGCTGGGCAGGAGATCTCCGCTGAACAGGAGACGTCTCAGGAGCGGTCACACATGTGGGGTACTCGTCATCGCTTCGTACTGTAGCGCCGACGGAGCGCCGCGCGCGAGGACGGGATCGCCAGCAGTCCGAACGCGACACCCACGAGTACGCCGTAGGCGAGGTTCTCGGTGGCGACGACGACCGCGACCGTGACCACCATCGTCGCTGTCTCGCCGATCGGCGCACGGCGAATCACCTTCGGCGCCAGCGACGCCCAGTTCATCGTCGCGAACGAAACCATGATCATCACCGCGACGAGCGCCGCCATCGGGATCACGGCGAGGACCGGCGCCGCGAACACCACGAGGACGAGCAGCGAGAGCCCCGCCACGAACGTCGACACGCGGGTGCGTCCGCCGCACTCCTTGACGTTCATCATCGTCTGCCCGATCATCGCGCAGCCGCCCATCCCACCGAAGAAGCCGGTCACGAGATTCGCGATGCCCTGGCCGCAGCCCTCACGGCGCATGTTCGACGGCGTCCCGGTGATGTCGTCGACCAGTTGCTGCGTCAGGAAGGTCTCGAGCAGGCCGACCATCGCGAGACCGAGCGCGTACGGAAAGACGATCTGCAGGGTCGCGAGCGACAGCGGGACATCGGGGAACAGCAGGTCGGGCAGCCCCGCCCCCACCCTTCCCTCGTCGCCCACCGCCGGGACGTTCAGCGTGAAGACGACCGCCGCGAGGGTATCGTCGCGAACGAAACCATGATCATCACCGCGACGAGCGCCGCCATCGGGATCACGGCGAGGACCGGCGCCGCGAACACCACGAGGACGAGCAGCGAGAGCCCCGCCACGAACGTCGACACGCGGGTGCGTCCGCCGCACTCCTTGACGTTCATCATCGTCTGCCCGATCATCGCGCAGCCGCCCATCCCACCGAAGAAGCCGGTCACGAGATTCGCGATGCCCTGGCCGCAGCCCTCACGGCGCATGTTCGACGGCGTCCCGGTGATGTCGTCGACCAGTTGCTGCGTCAGGAAGGTCTCGAGCAGGCCGACCATCGCGAGACCGAGCGCGTACGGAAAGACGATCTGCAGGGTCGCGAGCGACAGCGGGACATCGGGGAACAGCAGGTCGGGCAGCCCCGCCCCCACCCTTCCCTCGTCGCCCACCGCCGGGACGTTCAGCGTGAAGACGACCGCCGCGAGGGTGAGGAGCGTCGTCGCGACGAGCGGCGCCGGAATCGCGCGGGTGAGCCGCGGGAGCACCACCATGATCACCAGTCCCACCGCAGTGAGGGGGTAGACGAGCCACGGCACGCCGGCGAGATGCGGCACCTGCGCTGCGAAGATGAGGATCGCGAGGCCGTTGACGAAGCCCGTCACCACGCTCGGCGGCACGAATCGCATGAGCTTCGCGACCCCGGCGAGCGAGAGCAGCAACTGGAGCACGCCGCCGAGGAGGACTGCGGCGATCAGGTACTGCACACCGTGTTCGCGCACGAGCGGTGCGAGTACGAGCGCGACCGAGCCGGCGGCGGCCGAGATCATGGCGGGCCGCCCGCCGACGATCGCGATGGTCATCGCGAACAGGAACGACGTCACGAGCCCGATCTGCGGACCGACGCCCGCGAGGATCGAGAACGAGATCGTCTCCGGGACGAGCGCGAGCGCCACGACCATCCCAGCGAAGACCTCGGTGCGGAGTCTGCGTGGATCGCGCAGCACCGCGAGCGTCGCGGACCCGCCCGCGCGGGCGGCGATCCGTCCACGAGCGGTATCGGTGCGCTCGACGACCATGTGATGTCCTTTCCGACGGCGAGCGGGAGGGCGGCGCCGCAGCGCCGCCCTCCCGGCCGACAGGTATTCGATCAGACGAGCACGGCTTCGGTGCGCTCGGGCACGAAGTCGATCGGCGCACCGGCGGGGATCAACTGCTCGCGTTCGGTCGACTCCTCGAAGTCGCGGATGATGCGGCGCGCATGCTGCATCACCCACCAGCGAACGAACGTCTGGTTGACCGCCTCGCGCTCCTTCGGGTCCTCGAGCAGATTGATGATGCGCGCGAAGCCGAGCGGGATCTCGGGATCGTGGAAGTGCTGCTGCCGCTTGAAGCTGACCTTGAACTGCCACCACTTCACGGCGTGGAGTTCCTCGTTGAGCCACACCATGCAGCCCTCGCGGCCCGATTCCTCGGCACCGAAGAAGAACTCGCGCTGATCGATGCCGTCGATCTCACGGTCGGTCGGCACCTCGCAGCCCGCGAGCCGCACGAGCGTCGTGAACATGTCGGTGACGTGCACCATCTCGTTGCTCTCGCGCGGCTGGACGTATCCCGGCCAGCGGATCAGCGCGGGCGTCCGGATGCCGCCCTCGGCGGAGCTGAAGTACGAGCCGTCGAAGAAGCCCGCCGTCCCTCGGCCGGCGAGGTGGTCCTCGGGACCGTTGTCACCGACGAACACGACGATCGTGTTGTCCGCGATCCCGAGCTCGTCGATCTTGTCGAGGATCGACTGGAAGTCGTGATCGAGCATCAGCAGGCAGTCGCCCCAGTCGCCGTTCGACGACTTGCCGCGGAACTCCTCGCGCACCTCCATCGGGAAATGCATGAGCGAGTGGTTGTGGTAGAGGTAGAACGGCTTGTCGTCGGCGACGGCCTGTTCCATGAATCGGTGTGCACGGCGGTCGTATTCGGCGTCGACCTGCCCCTTGAGGGCTACGGTGAGCTGCTCGTCGGTCGTGCGCACGCCGTCGGCCTTGGTGCCGTCGAACATGTACGAGTAGCCGTCGCGGTCACCGTCGTACCACGGGTCGTCGGGCCACAGGCACTCGTCGTACGTGCGTGCGGGACCGTACCATTCGTCGAATCCGTGGTCGGTGGGCCAGCGGCCGTCCTCGGCGCCGATGTGCCACTTGCCGTAGCAGGCGGTGGAATAGCCTGCCTCGGAGAGGATGTCGCCGATCGTGCGCTCCCACGCGACGATGCCGCCGTCGTTACCACCGAGCGCGATGGTGTGATTGCCCGAGCGGATCGGGTACCGCCCCGTCATGAGGGCCGACCGGGTGGGCGTGCACTGCGGCTCGACGACGAAGTGCGAGAGCTTGAGGCTCTCGGCCGCGAAGGCGTCGATGTTCTTGGTGTCGGCGCCGCGCAGGATGCCGCCACCGAAACATCCGAGCTCGCCGAGCCCGAGATTGTCGACGTGGAAGTAGACGATGTTCGGCTGCTTCGCCTTCGCCGACCTTCCGTTCGCGGACGTTCCGTTCGCGTGTGCGGACATGGGTGTTCTCGCTTTCTGTGGGGTGAAACGGGCACAGGTGTCCCCGGAAAGGGGGTTCGGACAAGTTCTGTGGAGGTTCAGCCGCGCGTCAGGCGCGGGTTGACGGTCACGAGCGAGAGCCGGTCGCCGCGGTAGCGCACCGACTCGAGGTCGAAGGGCGTGTCGTCGTCGAGAAAGGTGAGGCGATGGACCAGCAGCAGCGGTGATCCGGGGCGCACCTCGAGCATGCGGGCCGAACCGCGGTCGGCGGCAACGGCTTCGACGGTGTTCTCCGCTCGGCCCAGCCTTACTCCCAGCTCGGTCTCGAGGAGGGTGAAGACGTCGGTCGTGTCGAGATCGGCGCCGCGGACGACGTCGATCGCCTCCGGGCGCAGCGACGTCGTGTCGAGCGAGAGTGCGACGCCGCCCACCGAGCGGACCCGCTCGATGAAGTAGATCGGGCTCCCTTCCTGCACATGGAGTTTCGCGGCGACGAACGGATTCGCAGTGTCCTCGCGTGCCGACACGACACGGTTGACGACGGAGAGCTGATGCCCGGCGAGCGACTCCGCGAGCCCTTCGAGACGATCGAGTCGCTGCCGGAGCTTCGCGCCCGTCACGAAGGTCCCCGCTCCCTGGACGCGCGTGATGAGCCCCTCGGCGCGGAGCAGATCGAGGGCCTCCCGGATCGCATTCCGGCTGACACCGAGATCCGATGCGAGGGTGTTCTCCGGCGGCAGCATCGGACGCGGCGCCGACAGCCCGCCGAATCCGCCGTCGAGGATCTGGGCGCGCAGCACGTCGCGAACCCAGCGCGCGGCGTCCTCACGGGTGCCGGCGTACTTGCGCACCGCGGGGCGCGGAAAGTCCGGCGGCGGGACGCCTCGCCGCGTGGCGGCCCGATCGGGTTCCCCCCGTCGCGGAGTGCTTCCCTCCGGAGCACGTCGTGTCGATGTCATGGTCCCTACTCTCGCAGCCGGGCGTGCCCGGGGCTTTGCCGTTCGATTATGCGATGGTTACGCCGCTCTCGTCTCCGCTACGGCGCAGGTCCAGGGGGTTTCGCGCGGCGTTTCGCTCGAACAACGCCACCACGACGGCCCGTCATACGTCGAGGAATCGGTCGTCGCCGGCGTTCGCGACGATGAAACCGCGGCGAGCCTCGACGTCCTCGCCCATGAGCAGCGTGAAGATCTCGTCGGCGAGCACGGCGTCGGAGATCGTCAGCTGCCGCAGCACGCGCGTCTCGGGGTTCATCGTGGTCTCCCACAACTGCTCGGCGTTCATCTCGCCGAGCCCCTTGAACCGCTGCACCCCGGTCGACGGGTCGATACGCTTCCCGGCCGCCGCCCCCGCGGCCACCAGCCGGTCCCGCTCGGCGTCGGAGTACGCGTACTGCGGCTGCCCCCGCTTCCAGTCGAGCTTGTAGAGCGGCGGCTGGGCAAGATACACGTGCCCGAGTTCGACGAGCGGCCGCATGTACCGGAACAGCAACGTCAGCAGCAGTGTCGAGATGTGCCGGCCGTCGACGTCGGCGTCGGCCATGAGCACGATCTTGTGGTAGCGCAATCCCGCGATGTCGAAGTCGTCGAGGATTCCCGTCCCCAGCGCCGTGACGATCGCCTGCACCTCGTTGTTCTTCAGCACGCGGTCGAGCCGGGTCTTCTCGACATTGATGATCTTGCCGCGCAACGGCAGGATCGCCTGGAACATCGAGTCCCGCCCCGATTTCGCGCTGCCGCCGGCGGAATCGCCCTCGACGATGAAGATCTCGGTGCGTGCCGGGTCGCCCGAGCGACAGTCCGCGAGTTTGCCGGGCAGAGACGCGACGTTGGCAGCGGTCTTGCGGCGCACGAGCTCTCGTGCGCGCCGGGCCGCGAGCCGGGCCTGCGCCGAGGACGCGACCTTGGCGACGATCACCTTCGCTTCGGCGGGATGAGCGTCGAACCAGGCGATCAGGTGCTCGTTGCACGCCTTCTGCACGAAGGAGCGCACCTCGCTGTTGCCGAGCCTCGTCTTGGTCTGCCCCTCGAACTGCGGATCGGCGACCTTGACGGACACGACGGCGGCGAGTCCTTCACGGATGTCCTCGCCGGAGAGGTTCGGCTCCTTGTCCTTGATCAGTTTGTGCTCGCGCGCATGACGGTTGACGACGCCGGTGAGCGCCGCACGAAAGCCCTCCTCGTGCGATCCGCCCTCGCGGGTGTCGATCGTATTCGCGAACGTCCGCACCGACTCGGTGTAACCGGAATTCCACTGCAGGGCGACCTCGACCTCGTGGCCGGCGCCCACCTCACGGAACGCGACGACCGTCGGATGCAGCGGGCTCGCCCCCCGCCCGATGTGCGCGACGAACTCGGCCAGTCCGAGCGGATGACGGAACACGAGCGGTGCCGGTTCGTCCGCGCGTTCGTCGACGAGGACGATCTCGAGACCGCTGTTGAGATACGCCATCTCCTGCAGCCGGCGTGCAACGGTCGCGGTGTCGAAGTCGACGGTCTCGAACACGTCCGGGTCGGGCCAGAAGCGCACCACGGTGCCGGTCCGATCCGTCGGCTCGCCGCGAGCGATCACGCCGGGCACGGCGTACGTGTAGGTCTGCGACCACGCGTGACCGTCGCGGTACACGTCGGCGTCCAGGCGCGTCGAGAGCGCGTTGACGACGGAGACCCCGACGCCGTGCAGCCCACCCGAGACGGCGTACGCACCGCCCTCGGCGTCGAACTTCCCGCCTGCGTGCAGCTGCGTCATGACGACGTCGAGCGTCGGCACTCCCATCGCGTGCAGCGCGACGGGGATGCCCCGGCCGTCGTCGCTCACCTCCGCGCCGCCGCCTGCGAGGAGCCGGACGTGCACCGACGATGCGAATCCCGCCATCGCCTCGTCGACGGCGTTGTCGACGACCTCCCACAACATGTGGTGCAGGCCGCGCTCGCCGGTCGACCCGATGTACATCCCGGGCCGCTTGCGGACGACGTCGAGCCCCTCGAGAATCGTGATCGAGTCGGCGCCGTACTGCTCGACGGCTCGTGTGTGTTCGCTGGTCAGGGTCTGTTCGCTCACGATCCCGCCTCTCCGGTGTCGCGGACGATGCATCGGAACCCGATGTGCCCGGTGGATGCGTCCTCGGTGTGGCCCTGGCGCGCGGCGGGCCGGTAGCGCAGGCAGTAGTTCGGTGCGCACAGATGCGAGCCACCCTTGACGACGCGGCGCGCGAACGCCTCGTCCGCGTCGGGCGGCGGCGCGACGGGATTGCGGGGAACGCAGCAACTCGACGTCGGAGCCAGTTCGCGGCCGCTGTCCGCGTGGCTCGCGGTGTAGTGATCGCGCGTCCACTCCCACACTTTCCCGGCGACATCGAAGAGCCCGAATCCATTGGGCCGGAACTTCTTCACGGGGGACGTTCGCTCGAAACCGTCGGTCGCGAGGTTCTCCCACGGGAAGCGTCCCTGCCACACGTTCGCGGCGGGACGGCCGCCCGGCTCGGGCTCGTCACCCCACACGTACGGCTTCCGGTCGAGTCCGCCGCGCGCCGCGCGCTCCCACTCCGCCTCGGTCGGCAGGTCCTTGCCCGCCCACCGCGCATACGCGAGCGCGTCGAGGTAGGACACGTGCGTGACCGGGTGGCGTTCGCGTCCGCCGACGTTGCTGCCGGGCCCCTCGGGGTGCCGCCAGTCCGCGTGGGGGACGTACTGCCACCAGCGTCGATAGTCGTCGAGCGGGACGGCCGTCGGCGGCGGTGTGAACACCATCGACCCGGGCTTCAGCAGCTCGGGCGCCGCGTCCGGGTAGTCCTCGGCGGCCGGCTGGCGCTCGGCCGTCGTGACGTGCCCGGTGTCCTTCACGAACCTGCGGAACTGCGCGACCGTGACGGGGTGGGTGTCCATCCAGAAGCCGTCGACCGTCACCCGATGGACGGGCCGCTCCTCCGGGTAGAAGTCCTCCGATCCCATCCAGAACGTGCCGGACGGAATCCAGGTCATGTCCTTGCGGGCGATCGGCCCTGGGAGAGTGGTTGATTCGAGCACACCGGCGATGCTGCCAGCGAGATGCGGCCGTGGCGTTTGCGCGAATGTTACGCCACCACGGAGCCGACGTAACGCCAGGTGACGGCGTCCGTGGCGGCGGAATGACTCGGTAACGCCACCTCGCGGAGCGGCGTCACAGCCCCAGTTCCGCTGCCGCCTCGCGCACGGTGTCGATGACGAGGCGCACCGATTCGCGCGGCGTCGCCGTCGCCCGGTGTGCGACGGACACCGTGCGATGGAAGGGATCGGCGAGCGGGACGATGTCGATGCGGTCGGGCAGCAGCGAGAGCCCGAGGTCGGACACGAGCGTCACCCCGAGGCCGGCGGCGACCATCGCGAGGGCGGTCGCCTGCTCCCCGACCTCGTGGACGATCCGCGGCTCGAAGCCCGACTCCTGGCACGCACGCCGCACCGCCTTGCCGAAGTGCGAACGCGGGCCCGAGAGGATCCACGGCCGCTCGGCGAGCCGGTCGAGCGTCAGCGAGTCGGCGTCGCCCCCGCCCGATGCGAGCGCCACGTACATCCGCTCGCGCGCGACGAGTTCGCGTTCGAGGAGCGGGTCCGACCGCATGACGTGATTCGAGTAGTCGATGACGAAGGAGAAGTCGAGCATGCCGTCGCGCACCGCACCGGCGGTCTCCTCCGGCGCGAGTTCCTTCGTCCGCACCTCGATGCCGGGATGCTCCTCGGCGAGCCGCGCGAGCGCCGCCGGAAGCAGCCCCGCGGCGACCGACGCCCACACTCCCGCGGTGAGCCGGGCCGACACTCCGCTGCGCGCGGCCTCCATCGCGACGCCCGCGCGCTCGACCGACGCGAGGATCTCCTCGGCGTGATCGGCCAGCACCGACCCCGCCTCGGTCAGCAGCATCCGGCGGCCCTGCCGTTCGAACAGCCTCGTCCCCGATTCGCGCTCGAGCTGCGCGAGCTGCTGCGAGACCGCCGACACCGTGTAGTTGAGCGACGCCGCGGCGGCCGTCACCGTCCCCCGCCGGCGCAGCTCACGCAGCAGTTTGAGGCGGTGCAGCGAGAACTCCATATCGGAACGATATGCGGCCGCGGCCGGACCGGTGCGGCGACCGTGCACGGGAAGTGAACGATCGCGTCCACGAACCGTAACTGGACGCCCCGGCTTTCCCGAACGCATGCTGTGACCAGGAGCGAAACACGTCTGCGCTCCCGTATCCGTCCACCGATCGACACAGGAGGCGACATGACCATCGCGGATCCTTCCCTCGGCCGAATCGTCTCCGGACGGCAGCAGCCGTCCACCCCCGCGCACGCTCCGGCGCGCGAGCCGTACCTGCGCATGTCGTGGACCGATCCCGAGACCGGCGCCGTCGGCCATCTCGTCGTCGACACGCTCGTGTCCGGACTCGCGACCGGTGGCACCCGGATGCGTGCCGGCTGCACGCTCCGCGAGGTCGAGGACCTCGCCCGCGGCATGTCCAACAAGACCGCGACCTTCGACCTGCCGGTGGGCGGCGCGAAGGGCGGCATCGACTTCGATCCGAAGGACTCGCGCGCCTACGGCGTCCTCACTCGCTTCTGCGAGGCAATGCGCCCGTGGCTCGACCGCCACTGGGTCACGGCCGAGGATCTCGGCGTGCCTCAGCACCTCATCGACGACGTCTTCGACGACCTCGGCATGGGCCAGTCGTATCACGCGGCGATCTCGCGTTCGGCCGATCCCGCACGGACGACCGACCGCGTGCGCGCCGGACTGCACGCGACCGCGCCCGGCGGCCCGCTCGGTGACGTCATCGGCGGGTACGGCGTCGCGCAGGCCTGCCTCGCGGCGACCGAACACCGCGGCTGGGACGTCACGCACACGACGGTCGCGGTGCAGGGCGTCGGCACCATGGGCGGTGGCGCCGCGTGGTACCTGCACGACGCGGGAACGCGCGTCGTTGCGCTCGCGGACGCCCTCGGGACGCTGTACGACCCCACGGGACTCGACGTCCCCGCACTGCTCGAGACCCGCAACGAGTACGGCGAGATCGACCGCGACCGGGTGCCCGCGTCCGTCCACCTCCTGCCGCGCGAGGCCGTGCTGTCGGCGAACGTCGACATCCTCATCCCCGCGGCGGTCTCGTACGCGATCACGGCCGACAACTGCGACGGCGTCACCGCCTCGCTCGTCGTGGAGGCAGCCAACGCGGCGACGACTCCCGACGCCGAAGCGGGCCTGACCCGCCGCGGCATCGCGGTGCTGCCGGACTTCGTCGCGAACGCCGGCGCCGTGGCGTGGGCGTGGTGGCTGCTGCTGGGCTACGTCGACGACGACCCGGCGGTCTCGTTCGAGCGGCTCGGCGCCGAGATGCGCAACCGGGTCTCGGGCCTGTTGTACTCGTGGGATCTCGGCGAGCGTCCGGTGCGTGCCGTCGCCCACGCCGCGATGGGGCAGCGACCGATGTACGCGGAGATCCACATTCCCTGAGTTCGCCCGACTAGCATCGCTTCTGCCCGGCAGTGGCGGCGGCGATGCGGAGGCACGGCGATGGCGGAACGAATCCTGGTGTGTGTCAACTACGGTCACACCGGACTTCGGCTCATCGGCCGGGGAACCGAACTCGCGCGCGAATCGAACGCGGCACTGCACGTGCTCGTGTTCGATTCGCTGCACGAGGAATACAGCAACGACCGCCGACTCGACATCGAGCAGTTCGAGGCGGTCGCACGCGGAGCGGGTGCGGGTTTCGCGCACGTCCGCGGACGCGGGCACGACATCACGACCACGATCCGGCGTGCCGCCGAGGATTTCGGTGCGACGCAGATCGTGATCGGGCAGCGAGTCGAGAGTGTGTGGACGACGTTGCTGGGCGGCTCGATCGTCGACGCTCTCCTCGAGGAGATTCCGACGGCCGATCTGCACGTCGTGCCCGCGCAGCGCGTCGAGGAGCACGACGAGTGGGAGTACGAGGCGGGAGCCCGCGCGTATCTGTGCCGCGGGCCCGGTGAGGACTACGTCCTCTCGTACGACGACGGCGGCCCGGCGAGCGCGGACTCCCGCCCGATCTCGGGAATCTTCTTCAAGGATCTGCAGACCGACTTCGACCACGGCATCTTCGTGTTCCCGCAGGGTGGGCGCGTGCGCGAGGTGACCGTCACGGACGGAGTCGTGCGCCGCGTCGACCTCGAGACCTTGCCCGGCGCCTAGTGTCCGCATGTTCGCTCAATAGTTACCGGACTTTGCTGGACATGTGACGCCACTGCTTGTTATTGGTACCGCAGACGCATGACGTGGGCCACGTCTCCGACAATTTGTGTGCCGGCAGATGCCGATTGGGGGCCGTGTGGCCTTCGATGGCAGTTCCGGTTACGGTCTCAGTTATTGCTCAGCACACGCGTTGTTGCTCACCTGGCAGAGATTGCCGACCTGGCAGAGACAGCTCATCTGGCAAAGGAGCCGAGTTGCGGAAGGAATCCACGATGACCGTCGAGCTCACGCGCACCGATCCGATGCGCACCGAGACGATCCGCCCCGCCACCGACACGACCCGCCCGTGCGCCGACCCCGGTGAGGAGTGGAAGGACCAGGGCTCGTGTGCGGCCCTACGCCACTCGTCGACGGACTTCTTCCCCGAACACCGGGGAACCGACAACCGCGTCGCGTCGGCCGTCGCGGTGTGCCGCGGCTGCCCCGTCGCGGCCCAGTGTCTCGCCTACGCCCTCACCCACGACGAGCGGTGGGGAATCTGGGGCGGGGTCAACATGCACGGCGTCGGCGACGTCCGTCGTGCCGTCCTGCGCGAACAACTCGAACAGCGGTCGCGCGCCGCGCGTTCCGCTGCGTGGTGCGCGGGAATCACTCCGCGAAGCGAACTATCGCGACGGTGATGTTGTCGTGGCCGCCGAGCTCGCACGCGAGGTCGACGAGTTCACGTGCGACGTCGCGATCGGGCCTGCCGTCGTCGAGGGCCTTCGCGACGACCTCGGCGCTCACGAGATCGGTCAGCCCGTCGCTGCACAGGACGACGGCCGAGCCCGGCACCGGGTCGACGACCGAGGTGTGCACCGAGAGCGGGACGTGAATCGCGCCCAGTGCCTGGGTGAGCCCGCCGCCGAAACCGACGTCCGCGACGCTGAGGAGCGTCGGCCGGCCGTCCGCACACCGCAGCACCGTCGAGTCGCCGACGTTGAACGCCAGCAGGCCACCGTCGCCGAGGACGACGACACCGGCCGTCGTCGTGCCCATCCCCTTCATCTCCTCGTGGGTGTCGCCGATGGCGTTGATGTCGTCGGCGACGTCCTGGACACGCTGTGCGAGGAGCGGACGAACGGTGTCGGCGTCACGCGACGCCCTCTCCGATGACGCGAGACCCAGGTCGGTGGTGAGCAACTCCGCCGCCATGCGGCTCGCGAACTCGCCGGCGAGATGACCGCCCATGCCGTCGCAGACCGCGATCGTCGACGGGCGCGAGGCGTCGAGCCGGAGCTCGAGGACACCGGCGGCCTCGCCGTACAGCACCCATCCGTCGATTCCGATGGCGTCCTCGTTGTGATCGCGCACGCGACCACGGTCGGTGACCACCGTCAGCACGCTGTCTGTCATCGCTCCCCTTCCGGGATGCACGTCTCGCTCGCGTACGCCTGTCGACCCCGGAGTCACGCTAGAAGGTTCGACGAGACAAGTACACAGCAAAACCCGGCGCGTCAGCCGGATATCGGCAGCACCGGGGAGCGCGGAAGCCCGCGGCGCCACGCCACCGCGGCCTCGAGTTCGTCGAGAGTCGCGGCCGGCGCCTGCTGCGGCGCGGTGAGATCGGGACGCGCGCGACGGACGGTGTCGGCACAGGTGAGCAGAGCTCGCGCGAGATCCGCGGGACCACGGCGGCGCAGCCAGCCCGGAGCGATCTCGATCCGGGTCACGACGTGCAGGTCGGCCGTCACGGTGACGGCGGCCCTGCCCTCGTGGGTGCCCGCGCGTCCCACGAATCGCGCGCACCCGCGCAGCGCTGCGTCCCTGCGCCGGAACTCGCGCTCCGACGGCGCGTCGAGCAGATGGGCGAGCACGACGCCGCGAGGCGGGAGCACCGCGACCCCGCGCACAGCGGCACGTACCCGCGCGGGCGCACCGGGACGGGTGCCGGCCGCGCGATACGCCGACATCACCTCGGCGGCTGCGAGTTCCGGTGGCACGCGCTCGCACAGGTCCGCGGCGACCTCGACCTCGAGCGGCAGAGCGGCGCCGTCGAGCGACATCCACACCGCCGCATCGAGCGCCCGGTGAGCACGTGAAGTCCTGTCAGTCATGATGATCCCCCTGTTCACCGACGCCTCCCCACGGCGGGCATCGCGACTATAGCGCAGGCCCGATGCGCGAGTTCCGGCCTCGTCCGCCCCGGAACGGCGATCCGGGCAAATCCGCACCGACGCTGGGTGTTCGTGGGTAGCGTCGGGCACGGTCGTACCGCTTCGACACTCACGAAGGGTCGTGACGATGCCCGTACTGCGCCGCGCCTGCGGTTTCGCGCTGACGCTAGCGACGACGCTCATGGTCGCGGCACCGATCGCGCACGCGCAGGACCCGGCGCCTCCCGGGGACCGGACGTCACTGACGTCCCGCACACTCGGCCAGGGTGAGCAGCTCACCTTCCGCGGCAATCAGGACCGGATCACGCTGACCGTTCCCGTTCCGCAGGGCCTGTCTCCCGCGGAACTGACCGCGAACGTCGACCTTCCCGCCAACATCGCGCGCGGGTGGATCGACGTCGAATCCGCGGGACGCGCGATCGGCCGCATCGACCTCCCCCCTGCTCCCGCGACGTCGGAGCCGCTCACGATCCCGCTCGCCGGCGCTCTCGTCGAACGCAATTCGACGACCGTCACCCTGCGCGTCACGCTGCTGCCGCTCGACGCGATCTGCCCCGACACATGGTTCGACCAGGGGACGGTGCTGCGCGACGTCGCGATCGCCTTCGACGGCGAACCGGCCGTGCCGTCCGTCGTCGCCGACTTCCTTCCCCCCGTCCTCGAACAGCTCACGATCTACGTTCCCGGCTCGCCGAACGACGCCGAGCGGGGCGGGGCCGTCGAACTCGCGGCCGCCGTCGTCGCCCACTACGGGACGCAGCCTGTTTCGGTAGACGTCCGCGAACTGCCGCCGCAGAACGTCGTCCCCGCACCCGATCCCGCGTTCTCGCGGTCGATCGTCGTCGAGCGGGGCGAGAATGCGCGAACCGAACTCGTCCCGGAACCGGGGAGCCCGATACCCGCGTTGCGCCTCACGGGCGACGGCGACGCACTGACCGACCAGATCCGGCTCGTGACGACGCAGGTCGCGGCGATCGCGGTGTCGTCCAGCGCCGTCGCGGGATCGCTCGACGATGCGCCCCGGCTCACCTCGGACTCGGCGACCTTCACCGACCTCGGCATCGGCGAACTCAGCGCGACGTCGCACGGCTCGGTGACGGTGAGCCCGATCCTCGATCAGACTCGGATCGGGCACGCGGCACGCGATGTCGGCGTCCGGCTGCAGGGCAGCTACACGCCGCCGCCCGGCGACACGAGCGGGCTGCTCACCGTGAGCGTCGGCGACGACCAGCTCGCGTCGTGGCCCGCGGACGCGTCGGGATCGTTCGACCAGTGGGTCACGATTCCCAACGGCGATCTCCAGCGCGCGACGGCGCTCGACGTCACCTACCGGACGGCGGGCGGCACCAACCAGTGCGGGATCGAGCAGCCCGTGACGCTGACGGTGCTGCCGCAGAGCCACGTCGAGGGAACTCCCACGACGAGCGGACCGCCGTACGGCTTCCAGTCGATGCCGCAGGCCCTCGAACCGAACTTCGAGATCGGCAGCACGACCGGCGAACTCGCCGATCTGCGGCGGGCCGTCCGCATCGTCGCGGGCCTCCAGTCGCTGACGACGGTGCGGCTCGTCCCGGCATGGGCGTCGGCCGAGGACATCGCGTCGTCGGATCGGCCCGCCGTCCTGGTGGCGTCGAACGGCACCCTCCCCGACTCGATCGACCCGCCGCTGACCGAGGACGCGAACGGCACGTTCTCGCTGACGTATCCCGCGGGCGACGGCAGCGATTCGACCGTGACGCTCGGCCAGCAGACGCAGTACGCGGCGCTGCAGGCGTACTGGGCGAGCGGCCGCGGGATGTTCGTCGCGAGCTCGACGGCGACCCCCGGCGAACTCGACCGCACGCTCGACTGGCTCGACGCCGTCCCCGGACGCTGGTCGGGGCTGAGCGGCGACGTGCTCTTCACAGCGCAGGATCGTGATCCCGTCGAACTCACCGCCGATCATCCCGCCGACCCTGCCGCAGCGGCAGGGATGTCCACCGGCGTCGTCGCGGCGCTCGCCGCCGTCGCGGCGCTCCTCGTGATCGGCGTCGTGTTCGCCGTCGTCGCAGCGACACGCCGGCCCCGGCAGCATCCAGGAGCCGAGCCTCCCCGAACCGACGGCTAGGCCCCGGCATGCTGCGGACACAGCCGGAGAAGACGACGGTCCGGGAACTCGCGCTTCGCTGGGCGATCATCGTCGCGCTCGGCTTGGTCGCGTTCTGGCAGACCGACGTCAACATCTGGCAGAGCATGCTCGCGGGGACCGGTGTCGCCTACCTGTTCGCCGTCCCGCTGCTGTGTGCGGTCGCCGCGATCGGCGTCGCGGCGCGGCGGCCACCGGGGCTGCCCATCCACGACCGGCAGACCGACATCATCGTCGGCATCCTCGTCCTGCTGCTGTCGCTGGGCGTGCAGTACCTGCTCATCCCGCGCTTCCGCTACTACTACCTGCTGCTGCACCTCGACCACATCGCGCTGTGGCTGTTCGTCGGCGGCGCCTGCATCCTGCTGTTCGGGCTGCGGGCGACGACGTCGTTCTGGCGGGTCGGGCTGCTCGCCCTGCTGCTGACGCCGAGCCTCTACGTCGTCGCCGCCGCACTCCTCGGCGGCGGAGCGCTCGGCAACGGCCTCGTCATGGCGCTCGCGGCGGCGTTCGCGCTGGCGGCAGGGGCCGCACGCGGCTGGCGTGAGGGTGTCGCGGTCTTCCTCGTGACGTTCGCCGCGGCGTGCGCGATCCTCGTTCCCCTCGTGATCGCGTTCCAGCCGCTCGCGCTGCCGATCGCCCAGCTCGTCCCGTCGCTCACGGCCGCGATCGCCGTCGGCGTCTTCCTGTTCCTGTGGCATCGGCGCGGCGACATCAAGGTGCCGTTGCGGCGCGGCATCCGGCCGCCCTCCACGAGCGGAGTGCGGCGGCGGGTGGTCGTCGTGGCGGTTGCGGCGGTCGCGCTGGCGGTCGCGCCGCTGCCCACCGTGAGCTTCCCCGAACCGCCACCCGGGCCGGTGTGGGCGGGAGCGACGACGCTCGCGGTCCCGGACGGATGGACGCAACAGTCGATCACCGATTACGACTGGCCCAGAAGGTATTTCGGCCCGGGCGCGTCGTTCACCCGGCAGGGCATCGTCGCGAACGAGCCGAGCCCCGCCTGGGACGATCAGGGGCGGCGGCGCGAGATCAAGGTCGACGTCCTCACCGTTCCCGTCGCCGGATCGCTCGTCGTCGAGCCGATCCAGTTCACCTACGACCTGCAGCGCGCGCGGCGGAGCGACGCGCTCGAGGTCGACATCGGTCACGGGATCACCGCGCGGATGTTCACCGTCGTCGACGACAAACTGCTGCTCACCTGGACGACGATGTACTTCACGTGGATTCGAGACGACCGCCATGCGCAGCGCGTGAGCCTCGTCAGCGTCGACAACCACGATCCCGGATCGCCGTTCCCCGAACCCCGGCCGTCGCAGGCGTCGCTGCTGCGCGACTCGCTGTCGGTGCTGTTCCGGGGCACGGCGTCGATCGAGAACGAGACCCCGGTGTTCAAGGACGGCGGCATGATGCAGTCGGTGGCCCGCTCGCTCGTACAGGAGCAGCCGTGGTGACGGGCGGGGCGCCCACGCCGCCGCCGAGCCCCGACCCGCGGCGCAGCGACGCCGAGTTCGAGGCCCACGCACTGCACGACGCCGTCGCGGGGCTCCGCGAACGATCGCCGATCGACTCGGCGTCGACCTCCTTCCATCGCTGGCAGCGCTGGACCGGGTACGGACTGCTCGTGGTGGTGATCGCCGGCCTCGTCCTCGCGCCCGTCGCGACGCTCGTGACGGCGACCTTCGTCGCGACGATCGCCTACCTCACGACGCTCATCGACCGCATCGTGCTGTTCCACCGCGGACTCGACGGCAGCACGATCGTGCGGATCGACGACGAGACCGCGCGGGCGATCCCCGACGACGAACTGCCCACGTACACCGTGCTCGTCCCCGCGTACGACGAACCCGAGGTGATCGGGCAGCTCATCGACAACATGGCGGCGCTCGAGTACCCGCGCCACAAACTGCAGGTGCTCCTGCTGCTCGAAGCCGACGACGAGCGCACGATCGAGGCGGCGCACGCGTCGTTCGAGAGCGACATGGTCGACATCCTCCTCGTCCCGCCCGCGGAGCCGCGCACGAAGCCGAAGGCGTGCAACTTCGGGCTGCACTACTCGACCGGGGAGATCGTCACGATCTTCGACGCCGAGGACCGGCCCGACCCGTTGCAGCTGCGCCGCGTCGCGGCGGCGTGGCGCGAGCTGCCCGAGAACACCGCGTGCGTCCAGGCGAAACTGGCCTTCCACAACGGAGCTCAGAACCTGCTCACCGCGTGGTTCACCGGCGACTACGCGCTGTGGTTCAACTTCATCCTGCCGGGCCTCATGCGCAGCCGCGCCCCGATTCCGCTGGGCGGCACGTCCAATCACCTGTCCATGCGGGTGCTCGACGAGATCGGGGCGTGGGATCCGTTCAACGTCACCGAGGACGCCGATCTCGGCGTGCGCATCGCGCAGTCGGGATACCGCACGGCCGTGCTCGATTCGACGACACTCGAAGAGGCGAACAGCGACCCGATCAACTGGATCCGGCAGCGATCGCGCTGGTACAAGGGCTATCTCCAGACGTGGCTCGTCCACACGCGGCGTCCGCTGCACCTGCTGCGTTCGCTCGGCCCGATGGCGTACTTCCGCTTCCTCACCCTCATGGCGGGGACGCCGCTCATCGCCGCGATGAACATGGTCTTCTGGCTCGTGAGCATCGCGTGGCTGCTCGGCCAGCCGCTCGTCGTCGCCGAGCTCTTCCCGGCCTACGTGTACTTCCCCGCGCTGATCTCGCTCGTCTTCGGCAACAGCGCCGTGATCTACATGAACGTCATCGCGTGCCGCGAGACGGGCAACTCGCGGCTGCTGCTCGCAGCGGTGACGTCACCCGCGTACTGGATCCTCATGAGCATCGCCGCGATCAAGGGCGCCTATCAGCTGCTGTTCGCGCCGTCGTACTGGGAGAAGACGTTCCACGGGCTCCCCGGAACCGGCGACGACACCCCGGCCGCCACCGAAAAGGGCACGGCATGAGGACGCGCTGGTGGATCTTCTGGGGCGCGACGGCGCTCTATCTCGCCGTCGGTCTCTATCTCGCACTGGGGCCGAACTTCCTGGTCGGCGACGCACTCTCGCGGGTCGCGTCCGCGAGGACCGTGCTCTTCAGCCGCGACCCGCATCTCGCGGCGATCGGCTTCATCTTCACGCCGCTCACCGCGATCGTCCAGCTGCCGGCGGTCGCGCTGTCGCCGTGGTGGACGGGCATCACGTCGTACGGGCTCAGCGGGATCGTGATGTCGGCGCCGTTCATGGCGGGCGCCGTCGTCCAGATCCACCTGCTCGCCCGGGAGCGGGGCATCTCGCCCGCGGCCGTATGGATCGTGACCGCCGTGTTCGCCCTCAATCCGATGATCGTGTTCTACGGCGCGAACGGCATGAGCGAGGCGCCGTTCCTGTTCCTCGTGATCCTCGCGGCGCGCAGGATGATCCGCTGGTGCACGACCGACGATGTCCACGATCTCGCTGCGGCCGGGATCGCGCTCGGCTTCGCCTATCTCGCGCGCTACGACGCCGTCGCGGCGACATTCGCGGTGGGCATCCTCGTGTTCGCGGTGACGGCGCTGCGGCGTGGGCGTCGGCGGATCCGGGAGACCTTCTGGCCCGCGTGCACCGACATGGCGGTCGTCATCGCGCCGTCCCTGCTCGCGTTCCTCGGCTGGGCGTTCACGAGCTGGCTGATCACGGGGCAGGCGTTCGCCCAGTTCACTTCGCGTTACGGCAATTCCGCGATTCTCGATCAGAGCGGTGGAGGCGCGACGAACCCGGTCTCGGCGGCGGGATTCGCGATCGCCGAGGTCTTCGCGCTGGGCTGGGCGATCCCGCTGCTGCTGCCGGTCGTCGCCGTCCTCGCGTGGCGACGGCGCGATCTCGAGCCGCTCGTGGCCGTCGTCCTGTTCGGGTCGGTGATCGGGTTCGCCGCGGTGTCGTTCGTGACGGGATCGACGTTCCCGTTCCTGCGCTTCTACATCGCCGCGATCCCGCTCGTCGTGGTACTCGCGATCCACCTCGCGCCGCCCGGCGAGCCGATTCACGAACGCCGCGCCGGCCCGTACGCCGTCGCCCGCACACTCGGGGTGCTCGCACTGCCGCGCCGCGTCGCCGCGCTGGTCGGGGTCGTCGTCGTCACGACGCCCTTCGTGACGGGAGCGTTCATGACGAGCCGCACGTTCGCGCCGCAGGAATACGCGCTCGAAGCGCTCGTGACACCCGACCGCGGCGGGACCGACCGCGCCCACCAGGAAGCGATCATCGCGACGTTCGACACCGAACGCGAACTCGCGGGGTACCTCGACTCACTCGAACTGCCCGACGGCTCCATCGTCATGGACACCGTCTACGGGTTCGCGATCTTCACGGCCACGACGCGGCCGCGGGTCTTCGTCGTGCCGTCCGACTCGGATTTCACCCGCATCCTCAACGACCCGGCGTCCGCGGGCGTGCGGTACATCCTCGCCGTCCCCAACGAAGGACGCGGCGAGTCCGACGCCGTCAACCGCCGCTACCCCACCCTCTACGACACGGGTGGTGACGTCGCGACGCTCGAACTCGAGATCCCCAACACCGGTGACGGACAACCGGTGTGGCGGCTCTACCGCGTGCAGTAGGGGCGGGAAGCCCCGTGGTTCGACGCTCCGAGATCCGCACGACGACATAAAACCCATTCGGCTGCAACTGTTTTGGAAGAATCGATCGAAGTTGACAGCAGTCCGTGCCCTACCTATGGTCTGGTCGTCCAGCTCCTCGCCGATCGATAATCCGAGGTGTCCATGACCATTTCTCCCGCCGGCACCGAAGTCCGGGCGGCCATCGACGCGGTGGTAGCGGGGCCCGGATCGCCCACCGGAGCCGCCAGTCACGCCACGTATCTCCACGACCGCCACATGTTCGCCTTGTGGAACTGGGCCGACGGCGCGCCGGGCGCTGCCCCGCCGGTCGGTGACGTCGAGACGCTTGCCCTGGCGGTCCCGACGCCGGACCTCTCCGGGTTCGCCGTACTCGACGTCCCGTGCGCTCTGGTCGAGCCGGACAGGCTCGCGCACGCGTGCCTGGACTCACCCGGACAGTCGGTCGACGCGTGGCTCACGCTGAGTACCGCAGACGAGTCGCCACTGCCGATCGTCGGGCATGCCATTCCCGATGTCACCGGTGTCGCCGTGACGTCGGCGGGGCACGCCGTGGCAGTCTTTCGCCACACGTGCGCGGTTGCGACCGAACTGCGCACGGTACTGACCGCCGAACTGCGGCCGTATCAAGTCCGCGGGGTGAGCTGGCTGCGCGAGACGGTCGACGCACACGGTGGTGCGGTGCTGGCCGACGAGATGGGCCTCGGCAAAACGCTGCAGGCGATCGGCTTTCTCGTCGGGCGTGCCGACGAGGGGCCACAGATCGTGGTGTGCCCCACGTCGCTGATCGGAAACTGGGCTCACGAGATCGCACGATTCGCGCCCGCCCTCCGGACCTCGATCTGGCGCGGCGGGCCGATGGAGACGCCGGATGCAGGAGCGGTGGTACTCACCGGCTACCCGACTCTCCGCGTGCACGGCGGCCGCATGACGGAACACGACTGGGTCACCGCGGTTTTCGACGAGGCACAGGCGCTGAAGAATCCTCGTACCCGAGTATCGAAAGCTGCACGAGCCGTCGTCGCAGACGCCAAGATCGCGCTGACCGGAACTCCCGTCGAGAATCGACTCGAGGAACTGTGGGCCCTGCTCGATCTGGTCGCACCGCAGCTGTTCGGAAACAGAACGCAGTTCCGGCGCCGGTTCACCCGGCCGATCACGAGCGGTTCGCTCGACGCAGCCACCCGACTACACAAGGCGATCGAGCCGGTCGTGTTGATGCGAAAGAAGTCTCAAGTGGCGGGAACTCTTCCGCCCAAGATCCACACCGACCTTGTCTGCGATCTCACCGAAGAACAGCAGCACCTGTACGACCGACTGCTGGAGAAGGCGATCGACGACGGATTCGGTACCGGAGCACAGCGACAGGCTCGGATACTGGCGACCGTGACCGCGCTCAAACAGGTCTGCAACCATCCGATACTGGTCACCGAGGACTCCGGCGATCTGCCCGGAAGGTCGGGGAAGTTCGACCTGTGCACCGACATCGTCGCCACCAACATCGACACCGACTCGCCGACACTCGTCTTCACCCAGTATCGACAGACGGGTGAACTGCTCGTGCGGCACTTCGATGAACAGTTCCATGTCGGTGTCCCGTTCTTCCACGGCGGCGTGGATCAGGAGGAGCGAGCCGAGATCGTCCGCCACTTCCAGGCAGACGACGGCCCGACCGTGATGGTGCTCAGCCTGAGAGCCGGGGGCACCGGGCTCACCCTCACCCGTGCGGCCGACGTCGTTCACTTCGATCGATGGTGGAATCCGGCAGTGGAAGCGCAGGCCTCCGATCGCGTCCATCGAATCGGTCAGACCCGCACCGTGACCGTCACCACGCTCACCACCCGCACCACCGTCGAGGAGCACATCGCGGCGATGCATTCGCGAAAATCCGCGCTCTCCGATATCGCGGACATGTCCGGTGTCGCCGAGCTGGCGCGGTTGGACGACGACCGACTCGTCGAGACCTTGCGCCGGAAGCGGGCGCGTTGACATGGCGGACGATGTATTCGGTTGCACGCTCTGGGGGCGGGACTGGGTTCGGATCGCCCAGCCGTTGCGCCAATCCCGTCCCGACCCGACGCTGCCGCGAGCTCGCACCCTGGCGCGCGTCGGTGCGGTGCAGGTGACGATCGACGGCCGTGTGGTGCGCGGCGTCGTGCAGCGCGGCCGCACCACGTCGGTGGTCCGCATCGAGGTGGCACCGATGCCGGACGAGACGGTCGCGGCAATCACCGCCCGCCTGGGGGGCTCTCGGCCCGTCGTCACGGACGAGGTGCACCGCGCGGTCACCACGACAGGACTCTCCCCCGCGCCGACACTCGCAGGCGTCGACTGCTCCTGTTCGGACGACACCGGGCGTTGCATCCACGTGCTGGCCGTCTACTACGAGACGGCGCGGCGTGTCGACGACGATCCTCGGACCGCACTCGACATCCAGAGCTGCTTCGGCGACGCGCCCGGTGGCAGTCGAGTATCGACGACCGCGTCACCGCAGCGGTGGGTCGCGCTCGACGCCCTCGATCCGGCCGACTACTTCACGGTGTCGACCTAGGACGAGTGCTCGCCCGGGACTGTTCGCAGGTTCATCAGTTCATTCCCCGGCATACCAACGCCCCGTGTGCTCGATACGTTCGAAGGCGACATCCACCGCCCGTCTCGAGCAGTAGATCTTCTGTCACGCAACGCGACTCGAAGGGAGTGCCGAACCATCTCGGTTCGGGATGACAGGCGCCCGTGACGATCGGCCTCGAAGCTGAGACGATCAGCCTCGAGCGCGTCGAGCACCGCGAGGTCGCCTCGCGCATCCTCGCGTTCACCATCGCAAGGCCGACGCGAACCGTCATCCCGGATCTCCCCACAGGCGAGGAACCACTGGTGGACCCCCAGGCATCGGCGAAGTCGGAAGCGGGGCTCTCCCACCTCGCTCCCGCAGCTTCCTCGAAGGCAAGATCCTGCTCGCCGGGAAGCCGGGTCGCGTACGGCTGCACCGGACCCGTACGGCTACTCAGCCTCGGTATATGCAGAGCCACAAACATACCTACACAAACATGATTCGATACACACTCCGACGAATCGCCGACAAACCCGGCGAGACTCCATGCCCACAAATGCGATTCCGAATCATGATGCACCACTACATATTTCAAAACAGGGCGAAACGGACGTCGAACTGGATGCGGAGCGTCGAACCTCGGCAACTCTCGAGACTCCCTCGGAGAAAGGCCGCTCATGGATCTCTTCTTGCCTGCGGAATCGATCGGCGCGCCCACAGCTCGGAGTGGACGGCAGCCGGCGCTCTGCGTTACCCCACAAACCGCGAGATACGGGTGAATCGGGGGGACGTTCAATCATTTCGAGCAGGGATCGATCTACCGGTCCCCGGCGACTGGCGCGAACGTTGTATGGGGCAATATTCGCGACAAGTGGTTTCAGATCGGGGCCGAGACGAACATCGGATTCCCCACAGCCGTCGAGCGTTCCCTGAGCAGCTACAGTGGTCGGCTTCAAACGTTCGAACGAGCTTCGATCCATTGGACTCCGCACACGGGGGCGCACATCGTCGGCGGAGAGATCGGAAACACCTGGGGCGCGCAAAATGGGAGAATGGAAACTACGGCTATCCAATCACCGATGAATTCGACATTCCCGGAGGTCGGCGTCAGATATTCCAGGGTGGCCCGATCGACTACTACTGGGACAAGCGGCCCGTCGGCAAAATCAAGATGTCGACATTCCGGTGGCAGAATTTCATCCCCGAAAAGCAGTTGGCAGTCCGCTGCGATTACAGGCACTCAACCGACGACAACATCATCAGCGAACGGTACGCCGGCGACAACCGGTCGTGGAACCCGGAAGGAGGTTACGGCGAACGACAGGACCTTGAGGTCTACGTCGATCAGTCACGCTCCGGAGCCAAGACTGCTCGCGCCAAGGTCGACGTAGGAACCACGCATCAGTATCTGGAGTTCATCGGCTACGAGCGTGACGACAGCCGGCGCGCGTCCACCGAGAATCTGAACATAAAAATGTCAAGCAAGAAGAACGGCGACTGGCCCGATGTGATCCGACTGAGCGTCGATTCCCTGTCGACCCAACCATTCTGTGACGCCCCAGTCCTCAGAGACGGCATACTTGCCCACTGGAAAAGCTCAACACCGCCACCCCCGCTTGGCGTAACGGCGCACTTGTATGATGCACACAACCTAAGGGGCTGACATGCGTGGTACCAAGCAGGTAATCGGAACTGCTACGCCGTATTGGGTAGTTGCGGTCCTTCTTGGCATCTACACTTACCCGATCAGCCGCGACACCATGGGCGGCGAGTCCTGGCTCGACAACGCAACCAAATGGTTCAATCTTCCTCTGACAATTGCACTGGTCGCCGTATGCCTCTTCTCCGAGTACTGCCAGCGCCAGGGCCGCCATGCAGCACTCAGATCGCTCCTTCTGGTCCCGTTCATCTTGTTGCAGGCGCGCAATTTCGTGTTCTTCATCTATGCCAAGCACCTCTTCTTCGCCGCAGGCATCATCAGCTGCATCCTCCTTGTCACCGCAGCAATCCTGTTCGCGCAGAGCAACGACCACCGAGCCGCGTGACCATCCCTGCCAGAACGAGGTGCCCTAGGCCGTGTTTCATAAGTCCGATGCGCGAAGCCATTGGTTGATCGCGGCGATACAGATGGTGGCGGTGTAGCGGACAGCGAGCTCGTCGTATCTCGTTGCTACGCCACGGTTCTGCTTGAGCAGGCTGATGCCGCACTCGACAGCATGACGTTGCTTGTAGTGCTCGGGATCGAAAACCGGAGGCCTTCCACCGGACGAGCCCTTCTTCTTTCGGTTGGCGACCTGATCGGACTTGACCGGAATCGTCGACCGGATGCCCCGCCGCCGGAGATAGGCGCGGTTGGCGGCACTGCTGTACGCACGATCGGCCAGCACCGCGTCCGGTCTGCGCCGAGGCCGACCGCAGCCGAGTCGCGGCACCCGGATGGCATCGAGCACAGCCGCGAACTGTGGGCTGTCGCCACACTGACCTGCGGTGACGATGATCGAGAGGACCTTGCGGCCCTGCTCGCACGCCAGATGCGTCTTGGTGGTCCAACCGCCCCGTGACCGTCCCAACGCATGGTCATCGGGTTCGGCCTCAACACCTCCAGGAGGCTCGACCTGCTGATGCCGTGCCGCCGAGCGCCCGGACTCCATCAGCGAAACCACTTTTGAAACACGACCTAGGACCTCACGGTGTCGACCCAGCTGCGCTTCATTCGATGTCGGGCGCGAACTCGAACGCCGCTGACTCGGCAGCCGTGCGATCGTCCTCGACGAGCCCGATCCGCGTGCGCCGGTCGAGAATGTCCGCGGCGTCCAGCGCACCCTCGTGCGTCACCGCGAACTCGAATTCTGCTCGGGTCACGTCGATTCCGGGCGCTACCGGATCGAGTGGGCGGTCGCACGTCGCGACGTCGCGCACCCGCGCGGCCTCGGCCCCGTACCGCGCGATCATCGACATCGGGAGCCCGGAGAGCTGCGTTCCCGTAGCGTCCGGGGTCGCGGGATTACCGGGTGCGCCGACGAGTGGGAGCGACGCCGTCACACAACGACGCTCCGGCAGTCCGCACAGCTCGGCGGCGCGGTCGAGGGTCTGCTCGGCCATGTGCCGGTACTCGGTGAGCTTGCCGCCGACGACGCTCACGAGCCCCGAGGGCGATTCGATCACCGCATGATCGCGGGACACGTCGGCGGTGCGCCCGCTGCCGGTGTCCACGAGCGGACGGAGCCCTGCGAACGCGCCGCGCACGTCGCGGCGGGTGACCGCGACGTCGAGTGCGGTGCCGACGACGGCGAGCAGGAAGTCGATCTCGTCGTCGGAGGGCACCGGGACGTCGGGGACGGGGCCCGGCGCGTCCTCGTCCGTCAGCCCGAGATAGACGCGGCCAAGTTGCTCGGGGAGCACGAACACGAAGCGGTTCGTCTCCCCCGGAATCGGGACCGTCAGTGCCGCAGTGGGATTGCCGAAGGTCGCGGCGTCGAAGACGAGATGGGTTCCGCGACTGGGCCGGACGCGGATACCGTCGTCGAGGCCCCCCGCCCACACCCCGGTCGCGTTGATCACCGCGCGCGCCGTGAGATCGAAGGACGTGCCGGCCACGGTATCGGTCAGGCGCACCGAGGTTCCCGTGGCCTCGCTCGCGCGCACGCGGGTCAGGACGCGCGCACCGTGCTGCGCGGCCGTGCGCGCGACGCCGACGACGAGGCGGGCGTCGTCCACGAGTTGACCGTCGTACGCGAGCAGCCCGCCCGCGAGGCCAGCCCGCTTGACCGCCGGCGCCCGCGTGACGGTCTCGTCGCGTCCGATACGACGGGACCGGGGCAGGACCGACGACGGCGTGCCCGCCGCCGCACGTAGCACGTCACCGGCGAGAAAGCCGGTGCGCACCAGTGCCTTCGAGGCGAACGACTCGTGTGGCAGCAGCGGAACGAGCTGCGGCACCGCGCGAATCAGATGAGGTGCGGTGCGGGTCATGAGGATTCCGCGTTCGCGGGCACTGCGTCGTGCGATGCCGACGTTGCCCGTCGCGAGATACCGCAGCCCGCCGTGGACGAGTTTCGAGCTCCACCGGCTCGTCCCGAAGGCGAGGTCGTGCGCCTCGACGAGCACCGTGTCGTAGCCACGGGACGCGGCGTCGAGTGCGATCCCCGCGCCGGTGATGCCGCCGCCGATCACGACGACGTCGACAGCGCCGCCGGACTCGAGCGCGGCGAGGTCGGCGCTGCGGCGTGATGCGGTGAGCGCGTGGGATGCGGGAGTCGTCACGGTGCGAGGTATCCGTTCAGCGAGTGGGACAGTTCGGCGGCCAGGGCATCCGCGTCGAGGATCCCCTCGACCATCTGCGCGGACTGCACGGTCGACTGCGTGATGAGCAGGACCATCGCCGCCAGGGTGCGGGGCTCGCCCACCCGGACGGTGCCGTCGCGCTGGCAGCGGCCGATCTCGGCTGGGAGGGCGTCGACCACGATGGCCTGGCTGGTGCCCAGCCGGCGTGCGATGTAGACCATCGCGAACTCGGGGGCCGAGCCGAGCACCGCGCCGATGAGCGCGTCGCGGCGCAGCACCCCCGCGACGTCGACGATCCGCTGCACGAGCGCACCGCGGTCCGGCCCGCGCGAGGGCACGTCGGCGAGGGCGGACGTGATGCGGCGGGTGAGAAGTTCGGCGAGCACAGCATTCGTGTCGGGCCACCGCCGGTACACCGTCGGACGGCTCACGCCCGCGCGGCGCGCGATCTCGGCGAGCGCCACACGCTCGACGCCGAAGTCCACGACGCAACTCGCGGCGGCGTCGAGGATGCGCTCCCCGACGTCGACCGAGTCGGCGTTACTAGTTGACACCATGTGTAAAACTGTAACGCATGACCGATCAGCGTGACCCGCACCACGTCCCCGCCCTCCCCCCGATGAAGTGGAACGCGTGGGGCGATCCCGCCGCCGCGAAACCGCTCTCCGAGTCGATCGTGAAGCTGCTCGAGGCCGCGCTGGGAGTGCAGCCCGCGAGCGCCGAGGAGCGCGATCCGCGCGACGTCGCGGTGCGCCCGTCCACGCTGCCCGACTCCGACGTGGCGGCGTTGCGCGCGATCGTGGGACCGGACGGCGTCGGTGTCTCCGACCTCGACCGCCTCCTGCGCGCAGGAGGCAAGTCCACCCCGGACCTGCTGCGCCGCAACAGCTCCGATCCGCAGGAGGCACCGGACGCCGTCGTCGTGCCCGGCAGCGAGGAGGAGATCGCGGCAATCTTCGCCCACTGCGCCGAGCACGCGATCGCGATCGTCCCCTTCGGCGGCGGCACGTCCGTCGTCGGCGGGCTCGAGCCCGACCGCGGCGAGTTCACGGCGGTCGTCTCGCTCGACCTGCGCAGATTCGACGCCCTCACCGAACTCGACGTCGTGTCGGGCGAGGCCGTCCTCGGGGCCGGGGTGAGCGGGCCGCGCGCCGAGGAACTGCTGCGCGAACACGGCTTCTCGCTCGGCCACTTCCCGCAGAGCTTCGAGTACGCGACGATCGGCGGCTTCGCCGCGACCCGCTCGTCCGGCCAGGACTCGGCGGGCTACGGGCGCTTCGACGACATGGTGCGGGGCGTCCGGGTCGTCACGCCGGCCGGGACACTCGATCTCGGCCGCGCGCCCGCCTCCGCCGCAGGACCCGACCTGCGCGAGCTCGTTCTCGGCTCCGAGGGCGTCTTCGGGATCATCACGCAGGTGCGCGTCCGCGTGCATCCGGTGCCCGAGACGACGCGATACGAGGCATTGTCGTTCCCCGACTTCGCCACCGGCGCAGCCGCATTGCGTGCCGTCGCACAGACCGGGACGGGCCCCACCGTCATCCGGCTGTCCGACGAGGCCGAGACCGGGATCAACCTCGCGACCACCGAGCAGATCGGCGAACAGCAGATCACCGGCGGCTGCCTCGCCGTCACGCTCTTCGAGGGAACGGACGCCCACACCGCGTCGCGGCACGCCGAGACGCGGGCGCTGCTGGAATCGCTCGGCGGCACGTCACTCGGCGACGAGCCCGCTCGCGCATGGGAACACGGCCGATTCGGGGCGCCGTACCTGCGCGATTCGCTGCTCGCCGCCGGTGCCCTGTGCGAGACGCTCGAGACCGCGACGTCGTGGTCGCGCCTTCCCGCGCTCAAGACCGCCGTGACCGACGCCCTCACCGCGTCGCTGGGCGAGTCGGGCACACCGGCTCTCGTGCTGTGCCACATCTCGCACGTGTACGCGACCGGCGCGTCGCTGTACTTCACCGTCGTCGCGGGCGGCCGCGGCGACGTGATCGCGCAGTGGCGCGCCGCCAAATCCGCTGCATCCGACGCGATCGCGGCCGCAGGAGCGACCATCACGCACCATCACGCCGTGGGCCGCGACCACCGCGAGTGGATGCGCGAGGAGGTCGGCGACCTCGGCGTGGAGGTGCTCCGCGCAGTGAAGCGGACACTCGATCCCGCGGGAATCCTCAATCCCGGCAAGCTGATTCCGTGACGAACAGCGAGGACCGCATCCGCACGGTCGTCATGCTCACCAATCCCGCTGCGGGACACGGCAACGCACCGCATGCGGCCGAGCGCGCCGCGGCGCGCTTCCAGCAGCGCGGCGTCGACGTCGTCCAGATCGTGGGCCGCGACGCCGCGCACGCCGCCGCACTCGTGCAGGACGCGCTCGCCCGCGAGGTGAAGGGCAGGCCGGTCGACGCGCTCGTCGTCGCCGGGGGCGACGGCGTCATCTCGCTCGGCTGGCAGGCCGTCGCGGGAACGTCGATCCCGCTCGGGATCGTGCCCGCCGGGACGGGCAACGACCACGCCCGGGAGTTCGGCCTGCCCACCGGCGATCCCGAGGCCGCCGTCGACGCCGTCGTGGACGGCGTCGCGACGACGATCGACCTCGGGCACTTCCGCGGCGACGACGGCACGGAGCGCTGGTTCGGCACCGTGATGGCGACGGGCTTCGACTCATTGGTGAGCGACCGCGTCAACCGGATGCGCTGGCCGCACGGGCGGATGCGCTACAACCTCGCGATCCTCGCCGAGTTCGGCCGGCTGCGCCCGCTCGCGTTCACTCTCGATCTGGGCGACGGCCGCACAGTCGAGCAGGACGCGACACTCGTCGCCTTCGGCAACACCCGCACCTACGGCGGCGGCATGCGGATCACGCCCGGGGCCGACCGCGGCGACGGCCTGCTCGACGTCACCGTCGTCGCCGCGACGTCGCGCACGCGACTGGTGCGCTTCTTCCCCCGGCTGTTCACGGGTACGCACATCGACCTCGACGACGTCGCGACCTACCGCGCGCGCTCGGTGCGCGTCGAGTGCGCGGGGATCAACGCCTACGCCGACGGCGAGTTGATCGGCCCGCTGCCGGGAGTCGTCTCCGCCATCCCCGGTGCCGGCCGGATCATCGGCGGCTCCGCCGCTCGTGCGTGATCTTCCGGCCCCCGCACCGGAAACTCACTCACGAGCGCGGAGCGCCCACCAGCGAGATCAGCGGATCGTCGATTCCGATGTCGAACGTGCACTCGTCGATGCGCGGGTCGGGCACGAACGCCCAGAACAGCGCGCCCGCCGTCCCCGCCTCCCGCTGCCCGTCGATCTTGCGGCGGACGTCGGCGAAGCGCGCCGACGGCGTCGCGCACGCCCCCGACGCGGCGGCGTTCTGGCCGATCTCGGCGACGAGCAAGGGCTTTCCGACGTCGCGGCTCTGCCGGAGCCGGGCCTCGAGGCCGTCCGCCCCGCTCCCGGGCAGGGGGACGCCGTCGGCCTCGTAGTCGTGGTACTGCGCGACGTCGACGTACGGCGACCGGAGGAGATCGGCGAACTCCTCGCCCGCCGTCCCGCACTGCCCCGCACCGACCGTCCCGACCGTGATCGGATGCGCGGGATCGATGCCGCGGACGATCGCGCCCACGTCGTCGACGAACCGCCGCAGCACCTCACCGGCGTCCGGCGGGCACTGCTCGCCGACCAGCGGCTCGGGCTCACCGATGAGCTCCCACATCGCGATCGTGGGCGAGCCCTTCCAGCGGTCGACGGCCGCGTTCACCCAGCCCTCGTACGAGAAGTCGGTGCCCGGCTCCGGCTCGCGCCAGCCCGACACGAACCACTCGCGGTCCTTGTACACCTCGTCGGCGCACGATCCGTCGAACGCCGTGAGCACCGGGATCAGCAGTTGGCCGTGCCGCTCCGCGGCGTCGAACACCGCGTCGATCGGGCGGTAGTCCACGCCGCCGCCGACCCGGGATCTCGCGAACGACTCGAACGCGTTGAACCGGATCAGCGACCCTGCCGGCAGGGCACCGAAGAAACGGTCGAGGTCGACCTCGGCGCCGCAGCCGGAGTTGATCGACCAGTCCGTCGCGAGCTGATAGGCGTTGAGCCCCACGGGCCACCACGGCGCCCCGTCGCGGGTGAGCGTGGTGCCCGCGGCCTGCACTCGCGCCGCGGGGACGGTCTCGTGCTCGCCCGATTCGAGGCACGCGCTCGATCCGGCCGCGACGACCGTCGCCGCGATCGCCGCGAGCACTCGCCGGAACCGCATCCCGTCAGCGTGGCACATCACTACTGTTCACGAGGGGCTATCGCGCATGGCGGGAAGGAGCGCCCGTGAACGTGACACCACTCTCCTGGATCGTCACCGTCGCGATCATCGTCGCGGCGCTGACCCTCGACTACGTCGTCCACGTCAAACGCCCGCACGTGCCGACCATCAGGGAGTCGGCGCTGTGGTCGGCGCTCTACGTCGGGTTCGCGCTGGCCTTCGGCGTGGGCGTCCTCGTGTTCGGCGGCGCCGCTATGGCCGCCGAGTACTACGCGGGCTGGATCACCGAGAAGGCGCTGTCGGTCGACAATTTCTTCGTCTTCCTCGTGATCATGGGCAGCTTCAAGGTTCCGCGTGAGAACCAGGAGAAGGTGCTGCTGTTCGGCATCGTCTTCGCATTGCTCGCCCGATCGGTGTTCATCTTCGTCGGCGGTGCGCTGATCGAGACGTTCTCGTGGATGTTCTATCTGTTCGGGCTCGTCCTGCTGCTCACGGCCGGCAGCATGCTCCGCGGCGACGACGAGGACGAGGGCGCGAACAACGTCGTCGTGCGGATCGCGACACGCTTCCTGCGGACCAGCCCGCACTACGACGGCGACCGCCTCGTGACGACGACGCGCACGGGTGCCCGCGTCATGACGCCGATGCTGCTCGTCATGGTCGTGATCGGCGGCACCGATCTCATGTTCGCGTTCGACTCGATCCCCGCGATCTTCGGCCTGACGCAGAGCGTGTTCCTCGTGTTCGCGGCGACGGCGTTCTCGCTCATGGGCCTCAAACAGCTGTACTTCCTGCTCGACGGCCTGCTCGATCGTCTCGTCTACCTGAAGTACGGGCTCGCGGTGATCCTCGCGTTCATCGGCGCCAAGCTGATCCTCCACGCGCTGAACGAGAACTCGCTGTGGTTCGTGAACGACGGCGAGTCGGTACACGTCGTCGAGATCGGAACGGGGACGTCGCTGCTCGTGATCGTCGGGGTGCTCGTCGTGACGGTGACGGTGTCGCTCGCGAGCCCGCGTGGGCGTGCGCTGTCGGCCGTGAACGGTGCGGCTCGGCACGCACGGAGCTACCTCGATCTCGACTACACCGCGGACGAGTCCGAGCGCCGCCGGGTCTTCGAGCAGATGTGTCGCGAGGAACGGAAGATCCACGCTCTTCCGGCGAAACACCGCGAACTGGTCCGTCGCCACACCGATCTCGTGGCCACGATCGAACGAGCACACGCCGTCCACGACGAGAGTCGGTGACGAGTGCCGGGCCGGACGCGGACGGGTCCCGACGCTATAACGACACGAGCGTCCGTCCCCGCGTCCGAGTAGCCGCGCGGTAGCGTCGGAAGGGTGCTGGGACTGCCCGATTCGATCACGGCGTACCTTTTCGATCTCGACGGGGTACTGACGCCGACCGCGGTCGTGCATCGCAAAGCGTGGAAGAGGACGTTCGACGACTTCCTGACCGACCGCGCCGACGCCGGTGCGCACACCGCCGAGGAGAACCTCGAACCCTTCACCGACGCAGACTATTTCGCGTACGTGGACGGACGTCCGCGTGCCGACGGTGTACGGACGTTCCTGCGGTCGCGCGGGATCGAGCTACCGGAGGGCCGCCCCGACGACCCGCCCGGCTTCGGCACGGTCGCCGCGCTCGGCAATCGCAAGAACGAACGACTGCTCGCGGTGATCGAGAGCGAGGGCGTGACGCCGTATTCCGGCTCGCTGCACTACCTTCGGCTCGCCTACGAGGCAGGAGCGCGGATCGGCGTCGTGACATCGTCTGCCAACGGGCGCTCGGTCCTCGAAGGCGCCGGGCTCATGCCGTACGTCCACGTCCTCATCGACGGCAACGTCATTCGTGAACGCGGTCTGAACGGCAAACCGGCACCCGACTCCTTCCTTGCGGGCGCGGAAGCCCTTCACGTGGCACCATCCGAGACGGCGGTGTTCGAAGACGCGGTCTCGGGAGTGGAGGCCGGTCGCAGCGGTCACTTCGGATGGGTGGTCGGGGTCGACAGGGAAGGGCAGGCCGATGCTCTACGCACACACGGCGCGGACGTTGTCGTCACGGATCTGGGGGATCTCCTCGACCCGTGACCTCCCCGGTACGCTCGGCGGCCCGCGATGGTGACCGAGCACGGATACCAGATCTCGCCGTGGGAGCTGCGCTGGCGCACCCTCGACCTCGACGCACTGCATGCGACGGAGTCGACGTTCGCGCTCTCCAACGGCCACATCGGGATCCGCGGGACGTTCGAGGAGGGTGAGCCGCGCGGCCTGCCGGGGACGTACCTCAACGGTTTCTACGAGGCGCGGCAGCTGCCCTACGCCGAAGCGGGCTACGGGTATCCCGAGGCAGGTCAGACCGTCGTCAACGTCACGGACGGCAACATCATCCGGCTGCTCGTCGACGACGAACCGCTCGACATGCGCTACGGGACGGCGACCTTCCACGAACGCGTCCTCGACTTCCGTTCCGGGACGCTGCGGCGCGTCACCGAGTGGGAGTCGCCCACGGGCCGCCGGGTGCGGATCACGAGCGAACGCCTCGTGTCGTTCACGTCGCGCGCGATCGCCGCGATCCGGTACGAGGTGCAGCCGCTCGACGGCGACATCGAACTCGTCATCCAGTCGGATCTCCTCGCGAACGAACCGACGAAGTCGCGCTCGGACGACCCGCGCGTCGCGGCCGCGCTGCACAAGCCGCTCGTCGCGGATTCCGCGTCCAGCAGCGGATATCGCGCCGTACTCGCCCATCACACTCGCCGGTCGGGGCTGCGGATGGCGGCGGCGATGGACCACGAGTTCGACATGCCCGACAAGACGCGCATCGGGATCGAGGCGGAGGGTGACCTCGCGCGGCTCACCGTCGCGGTCGACGTTCCCGCGGACGAGTCCGTCGTCGTCACCAAGTATCTCGCGTACGGCTGGTCGGCCCGCCGCTCGACGCCGGCCCTCGAAGCGCAGGTCGACGCCGCGCTCGCGGAGGCACTCGAGACCGGGTGGGACGAACTCCTCGAACGCCAGCGGCAGTACCTCGACAAGTTCTGGGAGGTCGCCGACGTCGAACTGGACGGCGACGCCGAACTGCAGCAGGCCGTCCGCTTCGCGCTGTTCCACGTCATCCAGGCCGGTGCCCGCGGCGAGTCGCGTGCGATCCCGGCGAAGGGCCTGACCGGCCCCGGCTACGACGGGCACGCGTTCTGGGACACCGAGATCTTCGTCCTGCCGATCCTCACCTACACCGCACCCGACGCCGCACGCGACGCACTGCGATGGCGGCACTCGACGCTCGACAAGGCGAAGGATCGCGCCGCGACGCTCGGCCAGGAGGGCGCGGCGTTCCCGTGGCGCTCGATCAACGGCGACGAGTGCTCGGGCTACTGGCCTGCGGGAACCGCGGCGTTCCACGTCAACGCCGACGTCGCGAACGCGACGGCGCGGTATCTCTTCGCGACGGGCGACGAGGACTTCGCTCGCGAGTGCGGCCTCGAACTGCTCGTCGAGACGGCGCGCCTGTGGATGAGCCTCGGCCACCACAACTCGGCCGGCGACTTCCGGATCGACGGCGTCACGGGACCCGACGAGTACAGCGCCGTCGTGGACAACAACATCTACACGAACCTCATGGCGCAGAAGAACCTGCTCGACGCCGCGAACCTCGCGGTCCGGCTGCCGACGGTCGCTCACGATCTGGCCGTCGACTCGGAGGAGATCGCGCGCTGGCGTTCGGCGGCCGAGCACATGCGGATCCCGTTCGACGACGGCCTCGGCGTGCATCAGCAGTCGGAGAACTTCACGCAGCACGCCGAGTGGGACTTCGCGACGACACCGGCCGAGAAGTATCCGCTGCTGCTGCACTATCCGTACTTCGATCTGTATCGCAAGCAGGTCGTCAAACAGGCGGACCTCGTCTTCGCGATGTTCCTGCGTGGCGACGCCTTCACCGACGAGCAGAAGGTCGCGAACTTCGCGTACTACGAGGCCGTGACGGTGCGCGATTCGTCGTTGTCGGCCGCGGTCCAGTCGGTCGTCGCGGCCGAGGTGGGGCAGCTGCAACTCGCCTACGACTACTTCGCCGAGGCAGCCCTCACGGACATGCACGATCTGCACAGCAACGTCGAGAACGGCCTGCACATCGCGTCGCTCGCGGGCGCGTGGCTCGCGTGCGTCGCGGGCTTCGGCGGGTTCCGCGACCACGAGGGGAAGATGTCGTTCGCACCGCGGCTTCCGCCGCGGCTCGGCCGCATCGCCTTCCACCTCAACGCGCAGGGACGCTGCATCGCCGTCGAGATCACGCCGGAGACCGCGACGTACACGCTGCGCTCGGGTGAGCCGATCGATCTCGAACATCACGGCGAGCCGTTCACGCTCACCGTGGAAGAGCCGGTGGTGCAGCCGGTGCCGGGGCTTCCGGTCGTCGAACCGGTGCGGCAGCCGCCGGGCCGCGCCCCCATTCCGCGCACCGCCTTGTAGGCGTACACCGCGTGCCGTAGCTGCCGTTCCCTTCGCACAGGGCCCCGTCCACGACGGGGCCCTGTCGTCGTTCCGCGCGGGTTTCGGGACGCTCCGAGACGTGCCCTGCGTCACCCGACGACTCGCCTACCTGCGGATTACCGTTTGTTTACTTGCATCAACCATCTATATACTTGCTTTCGTCAACTAATACAGCTCATCCGAGGCTCCACGTTCCGAGGTATTCGTGCCCATTTCCCAGCCGACGGCCGAGGCGATCATCGAAGAGGTCGTCCTCTTCGGTCGCGCGATGCGCGACGCGATCGCGCGGGGTACCCCCGATCCGCTCCCGTCCGCGCTGTCCAGCGTGCTGCTCGTGCTCGCGCGAGTCGGCGAATGCCGGCAGTCCGAGCTCGCGGCGGAGCTCTACGTCGGCCCGTCGTCGCTGAGCCGGCAGATCACCGAGCTCGTCGACGGCGGCTACATCACCCGCGCGCCCGATCCCTCCGACGGTCGCGCCGCCCGGGTCTCGCTCACCGACGCGGGACACGACTACATCCGCGCTCTCCGCGAACGCCGCGCCGCACGCCTGACAGCGCTGCTCGCCGACTGGGACGAGGACGAGGCCACCACGACCGTCGCCGCGCTCCGCAAGCTGAAGACGACGCTGTGCGCCGCAGCCGCCGCGGATCACCATCACCATTCACCGAAGAGGTCGGCCACCGCATGACGCACACATCCGAGCAAGGGCGCACCTCCGAGAAAGGACCAGTGCCGAACGTGACAGCAGCATCACCGTCGCACGCATCACCGTCGCACCCACCCGCCGAAGCCCAGATTACCCACCGCGAGATCCTCGAGGCCCTCGCCGGCCTGCTCGCGGCACTGTTCACCGCGCTCCTGTCGACGACGATCGTCGCCAACGCCCTTCCCACGATCATCGCCGACCTCGACGGCAGCCAGACCGCGTACGCGTGGGTCATCACGACGGCACTGCTCGCCAACGCCGCGTCGACGCCCATCTGGGGCAAGCTCGCGGACCTGTTCAACAAGAAGCTGCTCGTGCAGTTGTCGATCGTGATCTTCGTGGTCGGCTCGATGATCGCGGGCCTCGCACACAACGTGCCGCTGCTGCTCGCCGCGCGCGTGATCCAGGGCATCGGCATGGGCGGCCTCACGGCGCTCGTCGTCGCGATCATCGGCAGTATCGTCTCGCCGCGCGAGCGCGGCCGGTACTCCGGCTACATGGGCGCCGTCATGGCGGTGTCGATGTCGGGCGGCCCGATCCTCGGCGGCGTCATCGTCGACAGCCCGCTCGGCTGGCGCTGGTGCTTCTTCGTGTGCGTCCCGCTCGCGGTCGTCGCACTCGTGCTGCTGCAGCGCACGCTGCACATCGCCACCGTCCGCAAGCAGAACGTGTCGATCGACTGGCTCGGCGCACTGCTGCTGACGGCCGGCGTGTCCGTGCTGCTCATCTGGGTGTCGTTCGCCGGTAAGGCCGACTACTACGCGTGGGCCTCGAAGGAGACCGCGATCCTCGTCGCCGTCGGCGTCGTGCTGCTCGCGCTGACCGTGCTGGTCGAGTCGCGCGCCAAGGATCCGGTCATCCCGCTGAAGATCGTCACCGAGCGCACCACCGGGCTCGCGATCATCGCGTCGATCGCCGTCGGCGTCGGCATGTTCGGTGCGACGACCTTCCTGGGGCAGTACTTCCAGACGGCCCGCGCGTTCAGCCCGACGGCGGCAGGCGTGCTCACCATCCCGATGGTCGCCGGAATGCTCGTGGGCTCGGTCGCGTCCGGTCAGCTCATCACGCGCTTCGGCAAGTGGAAGCCCTTCGTCGTCGGCGGGTCGATCCTGCTGGTCGTCGGCTTCGCGCTGCTCTCGACGATCGATCACGCGACGCACCTGTGGCTCGTGGGCATCTTCATCGCGATCATCGGCCTCGGTATGGGCTCGATGATGCAGAACCTCGTGCTCGCGGTGCAGAACACCGTCCGGCTTCAGCACATCGGTGCGGCGTCGAGCTCGGTCGCGTTCTTCCGCACGTTCGGCGGCGCGATCGGCGTCTCGGTACTCGGCTCGGTCCTCGCGAGCCGCGTCGCGGACCTGTCCGCGCAGGGCCTGTCCGCGCTCGGCGTCCCGGCGGGGTCGTCGGGAGGCGGCAGCCTCGATCTCAGCGCGCTGCCGGCGCCCGTCGTCGAGGTGATCCGCGCGTCGTACGGTGACGCCACCGGCCGGATCTTCCTCATCGCGACGTTCTGCGGGATCGTTGCCGCGATCGCGGTCGCGCTGCTGCCGAACCGCCCGTTGCGGCGCACGCTCGACATCGAGCAGCCCACACCGGTCGAGCACACGGCCGAGCGGTCCGTCCCGGCCCCCGACGCGGGGGAGGCGGCTCCGGCCCGTACCGAGCAGCGGTAGAATCTCCGCGCACTCGAAGAACAGATGCGACCCCGTCCGCGAGCCCCCTCACGCGGACGGGGTCGCTTCGATTGCGGCGGAACACCCCATTCGGCTACCCGTGGGTAATTTCTCGCATTACTCGCCGGTAGTAATTCGGGTTAAATTACCGAACCGTAATAGATTGCGCGACAACACTTTTAGATCCGTGTCTCATTTCGGAAAAAGTCGCACGCGCCGGGTTCGCAACGAATATGACAATCGCAGCGAAATAATGCATGCTTGCTTTCCGTGTGGCTTGCGGGGACTCGCCGGCGGGCTGTCGGGGCCGGGCCGCACACCCAGGACCCAGGACAGGTGATGGAGCGCATGTTCGAACGGATTGCCGTCGTCAATCGTGGAGAGGCCGCCGTACGGCTGATTCGCGCCGTACGCGAGCTCGATGCCGAGCACGGATACGGCATCGCGACGATCGCACTGCACACCGAGGCCGAACGGCGCGCGATGTTCGTGCGCATGGCCGACGAGTCGGTCGTGCTCACCAAGCGATCGGCCACCAACCCCTATCTCGACCACGACGAGCTCATCCGTGCGCTCACCGAAGCACGCGCCGACGCCGTGTGGGTCGGCTGGGGCTTCGTCGCCGAGGACCCGGCCTTCGCGCAGCGGGTCCGTGACGCCGGCATCACCTTCATCGGCCCCTCCCCCGAGGCGATGCGGCTGCTCGGCGACAAGGTCGAGGCCAAACTGCTCGCCGAGAAGGTCGGCGTCCCCGTCGCACCGTGGAGCGGCGGCCCCGTCGCCACGCGTGCCGACGCCCGCCGCCACGCCCAGGCCATCGGTTACCCGCTCATCGTCAAGGCGCGCAGCGGCGGCGGTGGCCGCGGCATCCGCAAGGTGTGGTCCGAGGACGAACTCGAACTCGCTCTCGAACGCACCCAGGGCGAGGCGCAGCGCTCGTTCGGCGACCCCGTGGTCTTCATCGAACGGCTCGTCACCGACGCCCGCCACGTCGAGGTCCAGGTGATCGCCGACGGCCAGGGCGGCGTCTGGGCGCCCGGTGTGCGCGACTGCTCGATCCAGCGGCGCAATCAGAAGGTCATCGAGGAGTCGGCGTCGCCGCTGCTCACCGCGGAGCAGTCGAACCACCTGCGCGCCGTCTCGGCCGACCTCGTCCGCGCCGCGGGCTACCAGGGCGCCGCGACCGTCGAGTACCTCTACCAGCCCGACCAGAAGATCTTCACGTTCCTCGAGGTCAACACCCGGCTGCAGGTCGAGCACCCGATCACCGAGGTGACCACGGGGCTCGACCTCGTGAAACTGCAGATCCTCGTCGCCGCCGGGGAACGCCTCGAGGGCGAGTGCCCCGCCGAGTTCGGTCACGCCGTCGAGGCACGTCTCACCGCCGAGGACGCCGACGCCGGCTTCGCACCCGCCCCCGGCACCGTGCGGATGGCGTCGTTCCCGCTCGGCTCCGGCATCCGCGTCGACACCGGCATCGCCGCCGGCGACGTCGTCCCGCCCGACTACGACTCGATGGTCGCCAAGATCATCGCGTGGGGCCGCGACCGCGACGAGGCGATCGCCCGGCTGCGCACCGCGCTGCGCGACACGACCGTCGTCATCGACGGCGGCACCACGACGAAGTCCTTCCTGCTCGATCTGCTCGATCGGCCCGAGGTGCTCGACGCGTCCGCCGACACCGGCTGGCTCGATCGCACGGGCGTCGGATCGGAGCCCGGCCCCGGCCGCGGCGCAGACATCGCGCTCATCGCCGCCGCGATCGACCTCTACGACACCGAGGAGGCGTTCGAGCGGCGCGCGTTCTTCGCGTCGGCTCGCGGCGGACGTCCCCGCGCGACCCACACCATCGGCCGCACCATCGAACTGACCTACCAGGGGCAGCCGTACAGTCTCACCGTCGGCCAGGTCGGCCCGCACAGTTACCACCTCGACGGCGACAGCGGCCCGCTCGACGTCGACGTCGACCGTCTCGGCGAGTACCAGAGCCGTCTCACGCTCGGTGGCGCGCGCTTCGCCGTCGTCTCGGTCCCCGGCCCGGCGCATCACCTCGTCGAGGTCGACGGCGTCGTCCACAAGATCAGCCGCGACGAAGCGGGCATCGTCCGCGCACCCGCGCCCGCCGTCGTCGTGTCGGTACCCGTCGCGCCGGGCGATCGCGTCGAGCCCGGCCAGATCCTCGTCGTCGTCGAATCGATGAAGATGGAGACGGCGATCCGGGCGCAGCAGGCCGGACGTGTCCGCGAGGTGCTCGCGGGCGTCAACTCGCAGATCGACGCGGGCGCACCGCTCGTGCGCGTCGAGGAGGACACGGAGGCCGCGACCACCGTCACCACGACGCGTGTCGAGTTCGGGCTCCCGACGCCGAGCGCGCTCGCCCCCACGACCGACATCCGCAGCGAGGCACTGGGTCTGCTCACCGTGCTGCGCGCGCTCATCACCGGGTACGACGTCGGCCAGTCGCGCGCGCAAGCGATCCTGTCGAACTACGAGTGGCTTCGAGATCAGCTCGCGCACAACGACACCGCGCTCGTCGCGGCCGAACTCCAACTGCTGGGCGCCTTCGCCGATCTGTGCGAGCTCTCGCGGCACCGGCCGACCTCGGGCGAGGAGGCGGACGAGCGCGTCCACAGCCCGCGCGAGCACTTCTACACCTACCTCCGGTCCCTCGACACCGAGCGCGAGGGGATTCCGGAGTCGTTCTGCACCAAGCTCTCTCGTGCACTGTCGCACTACGACGTCCGCAGCCTCGACCGCACGTCCGAGCTCGAGGAATCCGTCTACCGGGTATTCCTCGCCCAGCAGCGCATCGCGAACCAGATACCGGTGATCGCTGCGCTGCTCGAACGTTGGCTGCGCGACGAGTCCGCCCCCGCCTTCGCGGCGACGGAACTCGGCGACGTCGTCGACCGCCTCGTCGTCTCGACACAGTCGCGCTTCCCCGTCATCGGCGACGTCGCGCGTAATCTGCGCTACCGCTTCTTCGATCTGCCGCGGATCACCGCCGCCCGCGAGCAGGTGTACGACGCCGTGCGCGGCTCGCTCGCCTATCTCGCCGAGCGGCCCGACGCCGCCGACTACAGCCAGCGCATCGAATCGCTCGTGTCGGTTCCCGAGCCGCTGATCGATCTGCTCGCACGCAAGATCGACCCGCCCACCGCCGATCTCGGCATCCTGCTCGAGGTCATCACACGCCGCAACTACCGCATCCGCACGATCGACGACGTCAAACTCGTCGATCGCGGCGGGATCCCGTTCGTCACCGGCGATTTCACACTGCGCGGCGAGCAGCTCCATCTCGTCGCCGCCGCTGCGCCACGGGCACGATTCGGCGACGTCCTGCACGCGCTCGTCGACGACGCCGCCGCAACGCCCGCACCGCACGATCTCGTCGCCGACGTCTACCTGCTGTGGGACGACGTCGCTCCCGAGGCCGATGCGCTCGCCTCGGTCCTGCTCGACGAGATCGGCGAGTACGGCCGGCTCGAGAACGCGCGCCGCATCACGGTGACGGTGTGCTCGCGGGACTGCTCCGTCCTGCAGACGCTCACCTTCCGCCGCACCGTGGACGGCCTCGCCGAGGACACCACGATCCGCGACATGCACCCGCTCACCGGACAGCGGCTCGACCTGTGGCGCATCTCGAACTTCGACGGCACGCGGCTGCCCGCACCGACGGACACGTACCTCTACCACCTCGTCGCGAAGGACAACCCCGCCGACGAGCGCATGATCGCGCTGGCCGAGATCCGCGACGCGACGCCGCAACTCGACGACGCGGGGGAGGTCGTCGGGCTGCCGACGGTCGAGCGGACCCTCGCGACGGCGATCGACGCGATGCGACGCGCCAACGCACTGCGCGGCAGCAAGCGGCTCGACGCCAACCGCGTCGTGCTCTACGTGTGGCCCGAGATCGCGCTCTCGGCGGAACGCGTCGCGGTGCTCGCACGAAACATCGCCCCCATGACGGTGGGCGTCGGCCTCGAACAGATCATCATGATGGCGCGCCTGCGCGAGCCCGGCACCGAAGCACGCGACGTCGCACTGCGTTTCGCATACCGACCCGGCGCCGGCGTGACGCTCGACGTCACCGATCCGCCGACCGAGCCGATGCAGCCGCTCGACGCCTACACGCAGAAGGTCCGGCGGTCGCGTGCTCGCGGCACGGTCTATCCGTACGAGCTCGTCCCGGTCCTCGCGGGCCGCGACGGCGGCTTCGTCGAGCACGATCTCGACGAGACCGGCGCCCTGGTCCCGGTGGACCGGCCCTACGGCCGCAACACCGCCGGCATCATCGTCGGCGTCGTGACGACCCCGACCGAACTGCATCCCGAGGGCATGACCCGCGTCGCGCTGTTCGGCGATCCCACGAAGGCACTCGGCTCGGTCGCCGAGCCCGAGGCGTCGCGCGTCGTCGCGGCGATCGATCTCGCGGAGCGGATGCAGGTTCCGGTCGAGTGGTTCGCACTCTCGTCGGGCGCCGAGATCTCGATGGAACGCGGCACGGAGAACATGGACTGGGTCTCGCGCGCACTGCGCCGGATCATCACGTTCACGCAGGGCGGCGGTGAGATCAACATCGTCGTGTCGGGCATCAACGTCGGCGCGCAGCCGTACTGGAACGCCGAGGCGACGATGCTCATGCACACCAAGGGCATCCTCGTCATGACGCCCGACAGCGCGATGGTGCTCACCGGCAAGAACTCGCTCGACTACGCGGGCGGCGTGTCGGCCGAGGACAACTTCGGCATCGGCGGCTACGACCGCGTCATGGGCCCGAACGGCCAGGCGCAGTACTGGGCGCCGAACGCCGCGGCCGCGATCGAGGTGCTGTTCGCGCACTACGCCCACACGTACGTCCGACCGGGCGAAGCGGGCCCGCGTCGCGCCGTCACGACCGACCCGATCGACCGTGACGTCCGGCTCTACCCGCACGTGCATCCGACGAGCGACTTCACGACCGTCGGCGACATCTTCTCGGCCGAGACCAATCCCGACCGCAAGAAACCGTTCGACATCCGCACCGTGATGCGCGCCGTCGCCGACCAGGACCACGCCGTCCTCGAACGCTGGGCAGACATGGCCGACGCCGACACCTCGGTCGTCTTCGACGCCCATCTGGGCGGTCATCCGATCACGCTCATCGGCATCGAATCGCGGGCGATCGCCCGCAAGGGTCAGTTCCCGACGGACGGCCCCGACCAGTGGACGTCCGGCACGCTGTTCCCGCGCTCGTCGAAGAAGACGGCGCGCGCGATCAACGCGGCGAGCGGCAACCGTCCCGTCGTCGTGCTCGCGAATCTGTCGGGCTTCGACGGCTCGCCCGAGTCGATGCGGACGTGGCAGCTCGAGTACGGCGCCGAGATCGGCCGGGCGATCGTCAACTTCGACGGCCCGATCGTGTTCTGCGTCGTGTCGCGGTACCACGGCGGTGCGTTCGTCGTCTTCTCCGCGGCGCTCAACGAGAACATGGAGGTCCTCGCGGTCGAGGGCTCGTACGCCTCGGTCCTCGGTGGGGCTCCCGCCGCGGCCGTCGTGTTCACGCGCGGCGTCGACAAGCGCACGGCGGCCGATCCTCGTGTGAAGGCGGTCGAGAAGCAGCTCGCGGCGGCCACCGACGAGGCCGATCAGGCGCGGCTGCGAGTCGAGCTGTCGACGACGCGCTCGCAGGTGCGTTCGGACAAGCTCGGCGAGGTCGCCGCGGAGTTCGAGGGGATCCACGACATCGACCGCGCTCAGCGGGTCGGGTCGGTGCATCGCATCGTGCCGGCGGCGACGCTGCGTGCCGACCTCGTCGGTGCGGTCGAGCGGCGCATGAATCACGAGCCCCGCAACTGAGTCGCGCAGCACGCTGTCGGGGGGCTGACTGTTTTTCGGGGGCTGACTGCTGTCGGGGGTGGGGGTTACGCTCGGACGATGAGCCGAGCGGCCACCTCCTCCCCCGCGGCGAGCGACGAGTTCCTCACGCTGGCCGATCCGTACCGTCGTGAGTTGCTCGCGCACTGTTACCGGATGATGGGGTCGATCCACGACGCCGAGGACCAGCTGCAGGAGACGATGCTGCGCGGCTGGAAGTCGTACGCGAACTTCAAGGGCGAGTCGTCACTGCGGACGTGGCTGCACCGGATCGCCGCGAACACGTGCCTCACCGCACTCGAGTCGCGGGCGAAGCGGCCGCTGCCGAGCGGGCTGGGTGCCCCGGACAGCGATCCCGACGCCGATCTCGTCGAGCGGCACGAGATTCCGTGGCTCGGGCCCGCACCGGATCGGCTGTTCGAGTCCGACGACGATCCCGCATCGATCGTGGTCTCGCACGAGAGCGTCCGGCTCGCGTTCGTGGCCGCCCTCCAGCACCTGCCGCCGCGGCAGCGCGCAGTGCTGCTGCTGCGTGACGTCCTGCAGTGGCGTGCCGCCGAGGTCGCCACGGCCGTCGGTGTCTCGGTGCCCGCCGTCAACAGCCTGCTGCAGCGGGCGCGCGCCCAGCTCGCCGAGGCCGCGCCCACGCCCGAGACGGCGCAACTGACCGACGCGGAGGCCGAGCCGCTGCTCGATCGGTACGTCGCGGCGTTCGAGGGATACGACGTCGGCGCGATCGCCGCGATGTTCACCGACGAGGCCGTCTGGGAGATGCCGCCCTTCGACGGCTGGTACGTCGGCGGCGAGGCGATCGGGCGGCTCATCGCCGGAAACTGCCCGGCGAACGGGCCCGGCGACATGCGCCTCGTCCGGACCTCCTCGAACGGTCAGCCGGCGTTCGGGTTGTACATGCGCGGCGAGGACGGCATGCATCGCCCGTTCCACCTGCAGGTTCTCGACGTGCGCGAGGACGGCGTCGCCCACGCCGCCGTGTTCTTCGAGCCAGGTCTCTTCGAGCTGTACGGGCTCCCCGAGACACCGCCCCCACGCTGACGCTCACCCTTCGATCGCCGACGGATCCATCCAGACGACCTCCCACACGTGTCCGTCGGGGTCACGGAACGACCTGCCGTACATGTAGCCGTGGTCCTCGGGCTCGCGCCACGACGTCCCGCCCGAGGCGAGCGCGGCGTCGCAGACACGGTCGACCTCGTCGCGCGACTCCGCGCTGACGGCAGCGAGGACCTCGATCTGGCCCGTGGCGGCCTCGAATCCGCTCGCCAGGAAGCCCTGGAACTTCGCGTGCGAGAGGAACATGACGATCGCCTGATCGCTGAGCACCATCGACGCCGTCTCGTCGTCGCTGAACTGCTCGTTGAACGTGAAACCGATTCCGCCGAAGAACGCGCGGGTCTTCGCCACGTCCGTGACGGGGAGGTTGAGGAACAGCATTCGTGTCATCGTCGTCTCCTGGGTGAGTCCGGATCGTGTCGTGGGTACGACTCGCGCGTCGCGCGTTTCTCATCGGCACCGGTGATATATGCCACAGGCCATCGTCACCTCCGGCGCCCAGCCGCGCACCCGGTTCTTCCGACACTCCTTGAGCATCTTGTCATTTCGCGGATACATGCCGGGTGCCGCGCTCGCGCCCCGCGCGTTCGAACCAGAGTTGGACGTTCGTCTGAGTGGCGTGCACTGCGGCGGATCGTTACAAAAGACGTACCGACTGGTCCGCTTTCCACGCACCGTTCGCTCATCGGCGAGAACGGGCGTGCTTTTCATGTCATTCTCAGGAGGCCGAGTGCCCCTCCCGATGTCCCCGCAGGATTCGCTGTTCCTGATCGGCGAATCGCGCGCGAACCCGTTGCACGTCAGCGCGGTTCAGCTCTTCAGTGCGCCCGAGGGTGTCGATGCCGACGGACTGCGCGAGATGTTCGTCGCGCGCCTCGACGCGGATGCGTCGGACACGGCGCCGCTGCTGCGCCGGCGTCCCATCCGCTCGCTCACGTCGTTCGGGCAGTGGGCCTGGACGACCGACGAGCGGTTCGACGTCGAGCATCACGTTCGGCGGACGGCCCTGCCGTCGCCGGGCAGCGAGCGCGTGCTGCTCGACCTGTGCGCGCGTCTGCACGCGCTGCCGCTCGAGCGCGATCGGCCGCTGTGGGAGATGCACCTGATCGAGGGCCTGAGCGACGGACGGTTCGCCGTCTACACCAAGATCCACCATTCGCTCACCGACGGCGTCGGTGCCGTACGGCTGCTGCGGGCCGCGCTGAGCGACGACCCCGCACAACGCGACATGCCCGCGCCATGGGAGGCCGGCTCGGCGTGGAACGCCCGCGCGCCGCGCACGAGCGGATTCGATGCGGCCGCGATCTCGTCGGCGGTGCTGCGCGGCGCGCGGTCGGCGGTCGGCGATGCCGCCGGGATGGTTCCGGCGCTCGCGTCGACCATGACCCATGCCCTCGGCGAGACGGGCGGGCCGGTCAACGTCGCGGCCCCGCAGACGATCTTCAACGTGTCGATCGGCAGTGCGCGCCGCTATTCCGCGCGGACGTGGCCGCTCGAACGCCTCCGGCTCGTCGCCAAGCTCAACGATGCGTCGATCAACGACGTCGTCCTGGCGATGTCGTCTGGCGCACTGCGGGCGTACCTGCAGGAGCGGAACGCGCTTCCCGATCGGTCGCTCGTCGCGATGGTGCCGGTCTCGCTCAGCGACGACGCCGCGCCGCGGCAGGGCAACGACGTCGGCGTCCTGATGTGCCCGCTCGGGACCCACCTGGACGATCCCGCGGAGCGGCTCGCCGGAATCAGTGCCTGCATGGCCGAGGGCAAGCGCACGCTGCGGTCGATGAGCGGAACCCAGATTCTCGCGATGAGCGCGCTCGGCGCTGCGCCCGTCGGCGCTAGCCTGCTGTTCGGTCATCAGCGGGTCGTGCGGCCGCCGTTCAACCTCATCATCTCCAACGTGCCGGGCCCGAAGGAGCCGCTGTACTGGAACGGCGCGCGCCTGGATGCGCTCTATCCGATGTCGGTGCCGGTCGCGGGGCAGGGCCTCAACATCACCAGCCTGAGCAACGACGACTCGATCACCTTCGGCGTCACGGCGTGCCGTCGCGCGATGCCCGATGCGACGATGCTGACCGATCACCTCGACCGCGAACTCACCGCCCTCGAATCGGTGTAGGCGCTGCGCGCTCGTGCGTGACTTGCCGGTGCAGGGGCCGGCAAGTCACTCACGAGCGGCGGAGCCGCCTCTCCAGCCAGGCGAGCAGATCTGCGGGACGGACGTGGTCCTCGGAGGCGTGCTCGCCCGTCACCTCGATCAGGTCGGCGTCGACACCGACCGCACGCACGCCCTCCAGCCACGGGCCGGTGACGTGGACGAGGTCCGCGATGTGGTCGTCCGCGGACGCGTAGATACGAAGCGGGACAGGAAGATACGTCGATGGGTCGTGCCGCAGCGGGTCCCAGCACTGCGTCCGATCGTCGAGATCCGAACCGTCGGAGGCCAGATCGTAGGCGGTGACGAGCGATTCGCGCCCCTCCTCGCCGCGGCGCCACACCGCCGGGAGCGAGAGCGACGGCGCGATCAGGACGACGGCGTCGATCTCGATCTCCTGCAGCCGCAACGCATTCGCGACGGCGATCGCGCCCATCGACTCTCCGACGAGCACGTGGGTGTCCATCGCGTAGTGCTCGGTGAGCCACAGATCGAGCGCGACGAGATCGTCCTGGACGCGGCGATTGCCCCATTGGTCACCGTGCAGGCGCGGCGACGCCACGACATACCCGGCGTCGAGGAGGGCGTCGCGCAGGGCGACGCGGTCGGCATCCGACAGCGACTGTTCGTCACCGGAACGGCCGTGCAGGTAGGTGACGACGGTCCGCGACCGGTCCTCGGGCTCGAAGACCAGGGTCCGGTCACCCGACTCGGGCAACCGGAGCGCCTTCTCGGCGTAACGACGCGGCACGGCGCCTCCCCAGGGTCAGTCGCGGATGAAGTTCAGGTACGCCTTCGACGGGGTCGGGCCACGCTGGCCCTGGTACTTTGATCCCACCGACGCGCTGCCGTACGGGTTCTCCGCGGCGCTCGAGAGGCGGAGCAGGCACAGCTGCCCGATCTTCATGCCCGGCCACAGGGTGATCGGGAGGTTCGCGACGTTGGACAGCTCGAGCGTGATGTGCCCGGTGAACCCCGGATCGATGAAGCCCGCCGTCGAGTGCGTGAGCAGGCCCAGGCGGCCGAGCGACGACTTGCCCTCGAGGCGGCCGGCGAGGTCGTCGGGCAGGCTGCACAACTCCATCGTCGAACCGAGCACGAACTCGCCCGGATGCAGCACGAACGGCACGCCCGGCTCCGATTCGACGAGCGACGTGAGCTCGTCCTGCTGCTGCGCGGGGTCGATGTGCGTGTAGCGGGTGTTGTTGAAGACCCGGAAGAGCCCGTCGAGTCGGACGTCCACGCTCGACGGCTGCACCAGCGAGGGATCGAACGGGTCGATGCCCAGGCGGCCTGCGTCGATCTCGGCACGGATGTCACGATCGGAGAGAAGCACGAGGTGCAGGCTACCCGGTACGCCGCCGGGACCTGCCCCTGACCATCTGCTAATGTTCAGCCCGCAGGGTATCGAGCCTGCCTTCGGGCGCTCGATATCATGCGCGCCGATGTAGTTCAATGGTAGAACATCAGCTTCCCAAGCTGAATACGCGGGTTCGATTCCCGTCATCGGCTCTCATCGTCCGCATCGGGCTTCTCCACTCGACTTTCCGACGCTCGCTCACGCACCTGTCACGCGCTTCCCGTCGGGGCCGCGGGTGATGGTCACCGAATCGAGAACGTCGCCGACGGCCGCATCGGCAGGAGTCGGGTCGTCTCCCACGCGCGCGACGTGCGAGTGATACACCAGCCGATCCTGCTCGACCCGAACGGTCTGATACGTCGAAATCTGCTCTGCCGCAACGGCGCGCGTCGCACCGTTCGCCGTCCAGTTGTTCGCATCGTCCGGCGCCAGGTCGTAGTACTTGCTGCCCGCGGACGAGACGACGTACACCGGCCCGCTGTGTGATCCGTCGCCGTTGTCGCGATCGCTGACATGACCTCGGGCGTAGACGTGATCGTGACCCTGGAGGACGAGATCGACGTCGTGCTTCTCGAGGATCGGAAGCCACGAGGCACGGATCCCCGGATTGTTACGACCCTCCGCACCGGAGAACACAGGCTGGTGGAACGTCACGACCGTCCACGGCTGCGGGTTCTCGCCGAGCACCCGGTCGAGCCAGCCCCGCTGATCGACGCCGGTGAGCACGTTGGCGTTCAACGACACGAAACGCACACCCTGGTAGTCCGCGTACCAGGCGTCTTCACAGCGGAACACCGGTCCGGTGTCCGGGTACCCGAAGTGTGCGCGGTACTGCGTCAGCAACGGGTCCCCGCTGTACTCGTGGTTGCCGGGTGTCGTGATCACGTTGCGGGTGCGCACCTCGTCGCCCTGCGCATCGAACCAGTCGGACCACTGAGCGTCGTCGTCGGCGTCGTTGATCAGGTCCCCGGAGTGGAGGCTCAGGCCCGCGTCCGGGTGCTCGGCGTAGGCGCGCTGCGCGACGGCCGGCCACACCTCCCCCAGCCCGTTCTGCGCGTCGCCGAAGTACAGGAACTCCCACGGAGCGAATCCGTCTGCAGCCGTGGTGAACTCGTACCACTGTGACCACTCACCGGTGTCGCTGCCGACCCGGTACCGGCAGGTGGCCGCCGGATCGAGCCCGTCGAGGACGGCCGTGTGATGGCGGGCCGACGACCACGGCTGCGGCCGAACCGATTCCGCGGCGACACGGTGCCGCTGCGCCGACACGCTCGTACTCGACCACGCCATTCGCCACCGCCTCGCTCGTCCGCCACGTCACGGCCTGGCTGCGGTGCGGCGTCGCGGTGGGATTGAGCACGATGCGATCCGGTGGGAGTGCAGGCACAGCGGCGGCCTGTGCATTCGGCAATGCGGCGTGCGGCGCAACCGCGAGGGTCAGCGCAACGGCGAACACGGCGGTAGCCAGACGGCGGCGGGACACCGTGGCTCCTTGTCGTTCCGGTCGGCGTGTACCGACCGGAACAGGATCGACGACGGGAGCCATCCGCACCCCGCCGTCACATGACCGCGGCGTGTCGACGCGATGAAATCGTCGGACCGGAGGGATCCGACAATTCTCGTAACCTGCATCACAGTCAATTAGTAACGAACGGTTCGCCACACCGATATGGATTGCACGAGTCGCCAGAGGCGCGACCAACGAGGCAGGTTCCCGTGCATTTCGTCCAGTCGGTACCCAGTGTTGTCGCGGCTTCGACTCGAAGTGGAGTCTCGGCTTCGCCGAGGGCGCGACCAGTGCGAACAGTCGAATCCACTCGTCGCGAGGCGGTCGTGCGCGCTGCATCGAGACGCCGACGTGGCCGCGTCCACAACACTCCGCACCGCACCGACATCGGCGTTCCCACACGTTTGCCGGCAATGACGATGAACGCGCCTTCGTAGAAGGCGTGATCGCCGCCGTCCATGCGCCGAACTCTCTTGCCGAGCAAGCCCGACAAACCTCGCACGCATCCCAGGCCTACCTCGCTGCCCGATCACGGATCGGACCTTTCGATCCGCACCACCCCTCATCGACGAATCCGCCGATGCCCCTTCTCGAGACCGGAACCGTTATGAATCTCCCCGACCCCGCCACGAGCGGAAAACCAAAACTCACCCGCGGCAAGAAGATCGCTCTCGGAGCGGGTGGCGCGTTCGTCGGACTGGCTGTGCTCGGCAGCCTGCTTCCCGAGCCAGAGCCGGAGCCTGCAGCAGCGGAGACGACCATCTCCTCGTCGGCCTCCGCGGCACCGACGACGACCCGAGCCACTACGACGACGAGACCGACGACTTCGGTGCCGACGACCACCACCACGACCGCTGTTCTTCCCTCGTCGGCCGCGGTTCCGCCGCCTACGACGACCGAAACATATGTAGCGCCGATTGTTTCGACGACGACCGAGCAGTACGTTCCCCCGCCGACGCCTGCGCCGTATGTTCCCCCCGTCGTCGACGAGGCCGAACCCTATGTCGCGCCTGCGCCGTATGCCCCGCCGCCCGCCGCGACGTATTACGCGAACTGTGACGCCGTGCGTGCCGCCGGAGCTGCCCCGCTGTACGCCGGCTCGCCCGGTTACAGCAGCAAACTCGACAGGGACAGCGACGGAGTGGCGTGCGAATGACTTCTCATCCTGAGGCGCCGAAGCCGATGCTCTGGTACGTCTGGTTCGCGCTCGTCGTTCTGGGCGTCGTCGGTGTGATTGCATCACTCGACTCCGGCGACCCCGGTGGCGTTGTGTTCGCGCTCGTGTGGACCGCCGGATTCGGGTACTGCCTGCACCGACATCAGCGAAAGGTGGCAGCCGCAGCTGCCGGCGAGATCGCGGCCAGAGCAGATCGAGAGCATCAAGCGTATCTCCCGGGCGAACAGGATCCCAGACAGCACCATCGGCCCCAGTCGCCCCTCGGCTGAAGACCGCGGGCGGGCCGGGCGCTGGTGAACCTCCGCTACGCACCAAATCTTCGCTTGCGCACCTGAAACTCCGGGTGCGTAAGAGGAATCGAGGTGCGTAGCGGGCCGGGCTCGCGACCGCCGTCAGGCCTCGAGGAAGCCGTCGATCTGGTTGACGGCCGACGTGGCGCCCTCGATCATCCCCATGTCGAGTACCTGCTGAAGCGCCTCGGCGCTCGCATACGTGCTGGTGTAGACGGCGCGGGTTCCGCCGTCGATGGGGGTGAACGTGTAGACGCTCTCCGACACCGGCATGTCGGGATTCGGCTGCAGATTCTCGTCGGCGAAGCCGTCGCGGAACTCGAGACGGGTGGGTGCGTCGACTGCGGTGACATCCCAGTATCCCGCGAACTTCTCGCCCTCGGGCGACGTCATGTAATACGTGACCCGGGCACCGGGCAACAGGTCGTGGTCGACGAACGTGGCCGGGTAGCTGGGCGGCCCCCATACCTTCTCGAGCTGCCGCGGATCGGCGTACAGCTCCCAGATTCGCTCGACGGGTGCAGCGAATTCTGCTGTCATGGTGAGGGTTCGGGTGTCGAGATCGTGATTGACATCGGTGACAGGCATCGGTCAGCCCTTCCTGGTCGAGTCGGGGACGAGCGGGTCGGAGACGAGCTCGTCGATACGAGCGATGCGGCCGCGCCACACCTGCTCGAGTTCGGTGAGCATCGACGCCACCGAACGGACGGCGTCGACGTCACCACGTGCCAACTGCTCCCGGCCGCTGCGTCTCTTCGTCAGCAGGCCGGCCTTCTCGAGCACGGAGACGTGCTTCTGTACGGCCGCGAAGCTCATGTCGTACTTCTCCGCGAGCGTCGAGACCGAGCTCTCGCCCGCCAGCACACGTCGCATGATGTCGCGTCGCGTCCTGTCGGCGAGCGCGCGGAACAGCGCGTCTGCCCGGTCCTCGTCGTCTCCGTCCACCCCTCCAACATACAACCACAAGGTTGTATGTTGTCAAGGGTTCCGCTGGAGTACCGTTTCGAAGAGTCGACCCGCGTTCGCGTGCCGACGGGCCGGGTCCGCGGACCCGTACTGTGGGAGGTTCCCGTGGCTGGAGGGCTCGTCGCCCTGCTGGACGACGTCGCGACGCTCGCGAGAGCAGCCGCAGCATCCATCGACGACATCGGTGCCGCCGCCGGCCGCGCCAGCGTCAAGGCTGCCGGCGTGGTGGTGGACGACACCGCCGTCACGCCCCGCTACGTGCACGGCTTCTCACCGAAACGTGAACTGCCGATCATCGCCAAGATCGCGCGCGGCTCGATCATCAACAAGCTTCTCGTCATCCTCCCGGTGGCGATGCTGCTGAGCCAGTTCTTCCCGCAGGCGCTGCCGTATCTCCTCATCGCGGGCGGCCTCTTCCTGTCCTACGAGGGCGCCGAGAAGGTCTACGAGGCGTTGAAGGGCGGGCACCACGAGGAGGCCGCGGAGGCCGCCGAACAGCTGAGCCCCGCCGAGCGTGAGAAGCAGATGGTCGGCAGCGCGACGCGCACCGACCTCATCCTGTCCGCCGAGATCATGGTGATCTCACTGTCGTCGGTCGAGGACGAACCGTTCTTCACCCGCCTGGTCGTGCTCGTCGTCGTCGCCTTCCTCATCACGGCGCTCGTGTACGGCGTCGTCGCACTCATCGTGAAGATGGACGACGTGGGACTCGCTCTGGCGCAACGAAATTCCACGCTGTCACAGCATGTCGGCCGTGGCCTCGTCGCCGCGATGCCGAAGGTGATGTCGGTACTCACCGTCGTCGGCATCGCCGCGATGCTGTGGGTCGGCGGGCACATCCTGATCGTCAACATCGGCGAAGCCGGATTCCACTGGCCCGCGGATGTTCTGCACGATCTCGAGCACTGGTTCGGCGAACTCGTCCACGGCGGGTTCGGCGGCGTCCTCTCGTGGACGGCGGGGACGGTCGCCTCCGCACTGGTCGGCCTCGTGCTCGGCGCGCTCGTCGTCCTCGTCGTACATTTCCTGCCGAAGCGCAGGACGAAGGCCGTCACGCACTGAGCTGCCGCTCAGCTCGCGAGCGCGACCAGGTACTGACGCAGCACCCCCGCACGCCGTCGCGATCGCATCACCCTCCACGACCGCCATGAATCCGATACCACGACGGCCACATCCCCGTCTTGCCGCGCCGGATCCGCGTATTTTTGCGTACGTGCCGACACGACTGTGGATGATCGAAGATCTCGAGCCGTTTCCGGATGACCCTCAGCCGGGCGATGTGTGCACCCCTTCGACGCACTGGACTCTCCCGGACCCGCACCTACCCGACTCGCTTTTCACGACCATCCCGGCGCGGATCGAAGAGGTCGACACAGCGCGTGGCGTCGAGCGAGTGGCATACCTCGGGTCCGGCTTCACTACGATGGTGCCCGACCACGTTCCCGGTCGAGGCGACACCACGCTCACCGGCGCATTGATGTGGGATCGGTATCTCTGGATGGACTACGCCACGACACCTCACGGGACGGTGCGAGTGGACGAACGAATCAGCCTGGCACGGCGCATGGTTCCCGCCCGACGATTCGTCTCGGGGTGGACCGAACTTCAGCACACCGGGCCCGTTTCGCTGCATCGCGGGAGGCTTCCTGTCGAGCATGGGGTGGTCGGCTACGTCCTCGCCGTGACGTTGTGGGGCCCGGACCCTCCTGTGCAACAGCCGTCGTGACGTCTGCCGCTCATTTCGGGTCGGCCGGGCTCTTGACGCGCCGCATGACAGCGGACAGTTGGGGTTCGGTCAGCGGCCGCGGCGCGAGCGGCGTCCGGACCCCGTCGGTGCGAAGTCCGTCGACGACGAGGCCGAGGACGCGACGCCACACGTCGGGCTCGCTGTCTGCGCCGGGGTCGACAGCGGCCTGCAACGTACTGCTCAGCAGTCCGATGTCGGTCGCATCGAGATCGTCGCGCACGACGCCGGCCGCCTGCCCCCGCGCCACGAGACGCTGGACGTGTTCGTGCACCTCGTACCGCAGCTTCTCGACGCGATCGAGCGTCGCCTGGGACAGGTGCGCGTGCGGAGTGGCCGGACCGCCGACCGCCAGATCGCGCAGCGCCCGATCGTCGGCCATGAGCTGCGTCGAGACGTCGAGGAACCAGACGAGCCCTTCGAGCGGATCCTCGAATTCCAGTGCTGCCCGCGACTTCTCGACGACGACCTCGAGCCGCGAGTCGAAGAGGGCCGCGATGAGCGCGTCCTTGTTCTCGAATCGGCGGTAGACGGTGCCGACGCCGACCCCCGCCCGCGCCGCGACGTCGGCGAGTTTTGCATCGAGCCCCTGCTCGGCGAACACCTGACGCGCGGCGCCGAGGATGCGGTCGAGGTTCTCGCGGGCATCGCTGCGCAGCATGTCAGCGAGTCTACATTGAGCGGAACGTCTGATTCCGCTTGTGCTATCGTCTACCGGAATCACCTATTCCGCTTGGAAAGAGGCACCCGCTCGATGACCGCTGTCGACTCACGCCCGACGGACTCCGCCCACGCCACACCACTGCACCGCTGGTGGATTCTCGCGGCGCTGTCCATCGCGCAACTCATGGTCGTGCTCGACTCCACGATCGTGAACATCGCGCTGCCGGTGGCGCAGCACGCACTCGGCTTCGACGACGGCGGCCGCCAGTGGGTCGTGACGGCCTACTCGCTCGCCTTCGGCAGCCTGCTGCTCATCGGTGGACGCATCTGCGACCTGTTCGGGCGCAAGAACGCCTTCATCGTCGGCCTCGTCGGATTCGCCCTCGCCTCCGCGATCGGCGGCTGGGCGCCGACCTTCGAACTCCTCGTCGGCGCACGCGCGTTCCAGGGCGTCTTCGCGGCCCTCCTCGCCCCTGCTGCGATGTCGCTGCTCACCGTCACCTTCGCCGGATCTCCCGATCGCGGAAAGGCATTCGGCATCTTCGGCGCCGTTGCCGGCGCGGGCGCCGCCATCGGCCTGCTCCTCGGCGGCGTACTCACCGAGTACATCTCGTGGCGCTGGTGCCTCTACGTCAACATCGTCTTCGCAGCGGTCGCCCTCGTCGGCGCCCTCGCGCTCTTCCCGCGTCACGTCCGCGAGAAGCACGCCGCCGGAATCGATTGGCTCGGCACCGTCGTCGTCACCGTCGGCCTGTTCCTGCTGGTGTTCGGATTCGCACACTCGGAGTCGAACGGCTGGGGCAACGCCGTGACGATCGGCTCGCTCGTCGTCGGAATCCTGCTGCTGATCGCCTTCGTCCTCGTCCAGCGACGCGCGGTCCATCCGCTGCTGCCGCTGCGCATCGTCGTCGACCGGCTCCGCGGCGCGTCGTATCTCGTCATGCTCGTGTCGGCGATCGGCCTGTTCAGCATCTCGCTGTTCCTCACCTTCTACATGCAGTTGTCGCTCGGCTTCAGCCCCGTCGTCACCGGTGTCGCATTCCTGCCCATGACGATCGCGATCGGCGTCATGTCGTCGATCAGCGGCTCGTTCCTCGTGACCCGGGTCAGCCCCAAGATCAGCGTCACCGTCGGAATGCTGCTCGGCGCTGCCGGAATGGCGAGCCTCACGACCATCGGCCTCGACAGTTCGTATGCGCTGCACGTCCTTCCGGGTCTGATCCTCGTCGGCATGGGCCTCGGCATCGTGTTCTCCAACGGTTTCGGGTTCGCGACGATCGGCGTCCGCAACGAGGACGCCGGCGTCGCGTCGGCGACGGTGAACACCGCACAGCAGATCGGCGGCTCGATCGGAATCGCCCTGCTCAGCAGCATTTCGGCATCGGCCACGGCGTCGTTCTCCGGAGCGGGAATCGCCCCCGAACGGATGGGTGAGGCCGCCGCGATCGCCGGATTCCAGGGTGCGTTCTGGTGGGGCGCCGGATTCTTCGTCGTCGGAGCGATCATCGCGGCCGTCGTGTACGAACGGCGCGTCCCGCGCGTCGACCCCGGCACAGCTCCCGTCGCCGTGCACTGACCGCACCGTCGCCCATCCACCGACCGTCCGTGCACCGGACGCGGCGTGGCTCCCTCCGCCGCCGTGCCTCATGACCGAGAGTGTGGGCACACGGCCGACGAGGAGGACGGGATGCGACGGGGGAACGTGCACGGGAAGACAGCCGCTCCCGCGGCGGCGTTGCTCCTCGGACGCGGACCCGTCCGATGATGTGGCTGCCGATCGCCGTCGCCCCGGATCCTTCACCGCGGGTGCGGCGGTCACCGGCCGGCAGAGCAACGTCGCGTACATGCGGGGTTCGTGGAGCCGGTTCGTCTTCGACGACACCCTCGCGACGAGTGTCGTCGCCCTCGTCGCGGTCCTGGTGGCCGCGCTCGTCGTCCGGGCCAGAACCGCCACGGCGATCGCACTCGCGGCGTGCGCCGTACTCACCGTCTCGGCGCTGCCGGTGCCCGCGATCGTCGCCCACACCGCGGCGATCCTGGGCGCCGCGGCGTTGCTCGGCTCGCTTGCCCGGCTCGCGACCGGAATCGACGTGCGGCGTCACCAGATCCTGGTGATGACGGGCGCGTTGGCCGGGTCGTGGGCCGGCCCGGCACTCACCCGCTTCCCGACGGACGCGATGCCCCGCCGCTACGCCGAGTTCGTGCCCCTGAGTGCGGCCGAGGACCCCGCCACCGTCTGGCTGCTCGTGGCGGCTCCGCTGACCGCAGCACTGCTGGTGATCGCGATGGTGCGGGGCGAGACGCGCACCATCGACCGCGTCCGCAGCTTCCGGGTCGACGGCCGCACGTCGCTCATCGCGGTGGGCGCCGTCGGCGCGTCGGTCGGCCTCTATCTCTGGTTCCGGTCGCAGGCAGACACGCTCGCCGGTTCATCGCTCACAGGTTCGTCGTTCACCCTGCCGTCCCCGTGGATCACCGTGATCGTCGGCATCGCCGTAGCCGTCGCAGCACCGTGGCTTCCCGGCCGGGTCGGGGCGGTCCTCGCCGTCGCGGTCGCCGTGACGGCGGTGCGGGCACCCGATGCGATCGGCGGCACCCACTGGAGTTGGACCGCACTCGGCACCGCGGCTGCGGCGGCGTTCGGAGCGTGGCTCGGGTACCGGCGTCCTCACACGTGGTGGGCGATGGCGACCCTCGCCCTCTGTGTCCCTGCCGCACTCCTCACGACGTCGCCATGGGACTCGGTCGGCATCACGATCGCGCTGTTCGTACTCCCCGCTGTCGCTGTGTACGCCTATGCCTGCGTGCTGCCTTCGGCTGCCCCGACCGTCGTCCTCGCTGCGATGCTCCCTGCTGTGACCGGCCGGGCGGTCGGGAGCGAGTTCGGATGGACCGCCTACGGGCCGCCGGACTCAGGTTGGATCGCCGTCGCCGAGGACGGCTGGGTCGGCGTCGTACGTGCCCTCGTCGTGGTGGCGGTGGCCGTGCTCGCTCTCGTGGTGATCGGGCGGCGCGAACGCGCGCGGTGACCCCCGGGCGAAACTTGTCGACATTGCGTCGATATGATTTCGACGCAGTGTCGACAAACCGTCGGCGCCCACGCCCGATTCGGAGACGGCTCATGTTTCTCGCCCTGCGCGAACTGTGGTTCGCGCGTACCAGATTCCTGTTGATGGGGGCCGTCGTCGCACTCATCTCGATCCTCATGGTCATCCTGTCCGGACTGTCCTCCGGCCTCGTGGGCGACGGCGTCTCGTCGCTCCAGCGCTCCTCGATCGACGCCTTCGCATTCGAGGAGGGGACGAAGGCCGACTCGGCGTTCTCGCGCTCCGTCGTCACCGAGGAGCAGGCGCAGCTCTGGGCCGAGCGTCCCGACGTCGCCGATGCCGAGCTCATGGGCAACGCGATCGTCAACGCGCACACCGGTTCCGGAACCCCCGTGGACCTCACCCTCTTCGGCATCACGCCGGGGTCGTACCTCGAACCCGAACCCGCGCAGGGAGAACGCCTCGTGGGCGACCACGACATCGTCGTCAGCGCGGCCCTGGCCGAGGAAGGCCTGAGCATCGGCGACACCGTCGTCCTCGATCGACTCGGCACCGAGCTCACCGTCGTCGGATTCACCGCCGAGAAGCGCACATTCGGTCACGTCGACGTCGCCTACCTGCCACTGCCCACCTGGCAGGAGATCCACGCCGGAACGCGCGCGGGCGAGACACCCGACCCGCGCATCTACGACGAGGCCTCGGTGGTCGCGCTCCGCGGTGTCGACGGCACACCGGATCTCGCGGCGGGCGACGCCGCGGCCGGAACCTCCGCGACAACGCTCGAGGAATCCTTCGACTCGTCGCCCGGCTTCTCCGCCGAGATGATGACGATGTCGATGATCGAAGCGTTCCTCTATGCGATCTCGGCGCTCGTCGTCGGCGCCTTCTTCAGCATCTGGACGGTCCAGCGCAGCCGCGAACTCGCCGTTCTGCGCGCGATGGGCGCTTCCACCGGATTCCTGTTGCGCGACGGCGTCGTTCAGGCCCTCGTCGTGCTCGTCGCATCGGTCGTGGTCGGTGTCGGTCTCGGCGTCGGGCTCGGCAGCGGCCTCGAAGGCAGCGGGATGCCGTTCGCCCTCGAAGTCGGCCCCGTCGTGAACGGGGCGGTGCTGCTCGCCGTCCTCGGCCTCGCCGGAGCCGTCGTCGCCATCCTGCGCATCACGCGTGTCGACCCCCTCGCCGCACTGGGAGAGAACCGATGAACCACCCCACCACCGATACTCGCTCGGACACGCCGCGGACCGCCACCGGGCTCTCGCTCCGCGACGTCGTCCTCACGTTCGGCGACGGCGACCAGACCGTCACCGCCCTCGATCACGTCGATCTCGACGTCGCGCGCGGCGAGATCGTCGCGATCGTCGGCCCGTCCGGGGCGGGCAAGTCGAGCCTGCTCGCCGTCGCGGGCGCGTTGACCGTTCCGACGTCGGGCACGGTGCGGGTCGGCGAGACCGACCTGTCCGGGCTGAACCGTCGCCGGCTCGCTGCACTGCGGCGCGAACAGATCGGCTTCGTGTTCCAGTCCGGCAACCTGCTCCCCGCCCTCACCGCCCGCGACCAGCTGCGACTGGTCCCGCGGATCACCGGGCGCCCGGGCCGCGACCCCGACGCCCTGCTCGACGCCGTCGGCATGTCGCATCGCGCGGACAAGCGGCCGGGGCGGCTGTCGGGCGGCGAGCGGCAGCGCGTCGGCATCGCCCGCGCGCTCGTCGGCGAGCCCGCCGTGCTGCTCGTCGACGAACCCACCGCGGCGCTCGACCGCGCGCGCAGCCAGGAGATCGTCGCGCTGCTCGCCCGTGAAACCCACGAGGCCGGGGTCGCTACCATCATGGTGACGCACGATCACGACGTGCTGGGCCACTGCGACCGCGTCCTCGAGATGGTGGACGGCGCGCTGCACCCGCACGACTGAAGTCCGGGAAGGAGGCGAATGCCGAAGATCTCCGCCGCGACGGTCGCCGAGCACCACAACGCGCAGCGTCGGGCACTGCTCGACGCTGCGCGTGCGCTGCTCACCGAAGCACCCGACCGCGCACCGGGACTCGCCGACGTCGCTGCCCGCGCCGGGCTCGCCCGATCGAGCGCGTACAACTACTTCCGGTCCCGGCAGGATCTGCTCGCCGCCGTCGTCGAGGACATGTTCCCGCGATGGAACGAGCGCGTGAGCGCCGCGATGGCCGCCGCCGGCACCCCGCAGGCGCGGGTGCTGGCATACGTCGACGCGAACATCGCGCTCGTCGTGGAGGGCGAGCACGCCGTGGTGGGCGCCCTCACGCGGCTCGAACCCGACGCGGTCTCCCGCGAACGGATGGCAGCGCTGCACGGCGAACTCGCGGAGCCGCTCACCGCCGCGCTGCGCGACGGCGGATCCGCGAATCCCCGTGCGGCAGCGGCACTCGTGAACGCCGTCGTCCACAGCGCGACGGTGCTCCTCGAGTCCGGCGAGCCGCCCGCGACGGTGCGGGCGGCGGTACGCGAAACCCTCGCCTACGCCTGATCCGTCACGACGACGGCGTGTGCCGCGTGCTGCTTGGTGAGGGCGCTGTAGACCTGCGCGTTGAGGACGATGCCCTGCTTCTCGGCGTCGGACAGTTCCCGTCGAACCTTGCCGGGCACACCCGCGACCATCGAACCCGGTGGGATGTCCGCGTTCTCGGGAACGAGTGCGTTCGCGGCGATCAGCGAGCCCGCACCGATCCGCGCGCCGTTGAGCACCGTCGCACCCATCCCGACGAGGACGTCGTCCTCGACCGTGCATCCATGCAGAATCGCGTTGTGCCCGACCGAGATCCCCTTACCGATCACGAGCGGCTTGCCCGGGTCGGCATGCAGGACGGCGCCGTCCTGGATGTTGGTGCCCTCGCCGATCTCGATGGCCTCCATGTCGCCGCGTATCACGGCGGAGTAGTAGACGCCCACGCCCGCCGCGATCGTCACCCTGCCCACGACGGTGGCGTTGTCCGCGACCCATGCGGTCTCCGCGATCTGCGGTGCCGCGTCTCCCAGCTTCACGATCATGCTGTTCCTCCCGGTGTGTCCGCGTTCACACTATCGAGTGCTCATGCACCGAGTGCGGCCGCCACCGCTGGAAAGGAGTCGACGACGACGTCCCAGTCGCCCTCGGGCGCGAGATCGATGCGCTGATCCGGGCCGTACTGACGCGGCCGGACGACGAACGCCGTCCTGAACCCACACTGCGACGCCGCCTCGAGGTCGTAGTTGTGCGCGGCAACGAGCATGCAGCGCTCGGGCGGCAGCGCGAGCAGCGCAGCCGTCCGCAGATACGCCTCGGGCGCCGGCTTGTAGGCGCGCACGACCTCGGCGCCGAGGATCGCGTCCCACGGAATTCCCGCGCGCTTCGCGACGTCGAGCATCATCGCGATGTTGCCGTTCGAGAGCGGCGCGACGATGTGGCGCGCCTTCAGCCGGGCGATTCCCTCGATCGTATCCGGCCACGGATCGAGCCGGTGCCAGGCGAGGACGAGGCGCTCGATCTCGTCGGCCGAAGCGGTGATCTGCTCCTCCGCGAGCAGGGCTTCGAGACTCTCGCGATGCAGCACGTCGAGCGGCACGAACTCGCGCTCACCGTGGCGTATCGGCTCCATCGACGGCTGGTATCGCTCACGCCAGCGGTCCGCGAAGTCCGCGGCATCGATGCCGAGACCGCGCTCCTGCGACCACATCTCGACCTCGCGGGCCACCGAACCGCGCCAGTCGACCACCGTCCCGAAGACGTCGAACAGAACTGCGTCGATCCGGGTGCCGTCGATCCGGGTGCCGTCGAGTGCCATGCCGTCTCCGTCCACAGGCGGTGCTTCGTCCACAGGCGGACGTGCGCACACGTCCGAGTGCATGCGCCCGAGCCTATCGTTGCGCCATCGAGGAGGGGAGCATACGAATGACCGTACTGTCGGTGGACCCGGACGACCTGGAGCTGTTCGCCTCCACCCTCGCCACGCGCGCATCCGTCGTCTCGTGCTGCGTGGCGCCACCCGCCGTCGACGACGGCCTGCCGCCGCGGACACGCTCGGCGCTCGCCGAGGCATGGGCGACTCTCGCGCAGCGGGCCACGGCACTCGCGCTGGAGCTGGACGTCCTTCACGACGACGTCGCCACGACCGCGGCCCGGTATCGCGACGGTGACGACGCGTTCGCGGCGGCGCTCGCGTCGTGATCACGGCGGCGATGCGGTTCGACACCGAGGCCGTTCGCGCCCACCGAACGGCCTTGGCGACGGCCCGCGACGGGATGATGGCCGCGACGGACGGACTGCGCATCGACGTGCATTGGCACGGCATCGCCCGGGACGGGCTGGACGACGCGGTCGCACAGCACACGGCCGAGGCGCGCGGCATCGCGGCGGTGATCGACGCGCTCGACGCGATGCTCGCAGAGTTCGACGAGCGGATGTCCGCGCTCCGGGACGCCGTGCGCACGATCGTGGACGGCGAGGCACCTGCTGCGGGAATCACCCTCGCAGCCAACGGAATCGCTTCACCTCACGGCGAGCTCGCCGACTGGTTCACGAGCAGGCTGCACGCTCTCGCCGACGACGCCGCCGCGACCGACGCGTGGGCGGCGCGGGAGATCACCGTCGCCGCAGGTACTGCACCATCGCTGCGCGACGTCGCGGCAGAACTGGGCGAGGTGGCCGTCACCGCGCAGTGGTGGTCGCGGATCGACGCCGACACGAAAGAGGATGCGTACGAGGACGATCGGAGCCTCGGCAATCGCGACGGCCTGCCTCACGCCGATCGCGACCGGTACAACCGCCGTCACCTCGCCGAAGCACTGGCCCGCGCCGAACGGCAGGTCGCACTGATCCACAGCGCGCGGGAGGCGTACCCGAGCGAGGGGCAGTGGCGCGAGCAGGTCGAGCCCGCGCAGACGCACGCCGCAGCGCTCCGCGATCTCACCGCGACGCTCGGCCCGGACCGGCTGCTCACGGTGTTCGACGACGCCGGACGCGTCGCGGTGTCGCTCGGCGATCCCGACACCGCCGACGCCATCACCACCCTCGTTCCCGGAACCGGCGCGAACATCGCGACGATGCGCGCCGGCATCGACCGAGGCCAGGCGATGCTCGACGCCGTGCGCACGCTCGATCCGTCGGCGAACCCCGCCGTCGTCGTCTGGTACGGCTACGACGCACCCGCGACACTCGTCGAGGCGTCGCGAGGTGCGGCCGCGACCGCCGCTGCGCCACTGCTCGCGGAGTTCCAGGACGGCCTGCGCGCGACCTCGCCGGGCGTGCCGCTCACCGTCGTCGGGCACAGCTACGGGACGACGGTGATCGGCCATGCCGCCTCGGGCGGTCACGTGCTCGCCGCCGACGACGTGATCCTCGTCGCGAGCCCCGGGATCGGCGTCGAGCACCCCACCGACCTGCGCTTCGACGCCGTCGATCCCCGCGACAACGCCACGCGCATCCATTCCGTGACGGCGCCCGACGACCCGATCCGGTTCGTCCCCACGGTCGTTCACGGTCCGCAACCGGCGCAGACGCCCGGCTGGGGCACGCCCCTGACCGGCGGCGACCCGTCGTGGTGGAGCGCGGCGTCGCACAGCGCGTACTGGGAGCGCGGCGCCCCGACGCTCGAGGCGATGGCGGGGGTCATGACCGGCCGCGTGCGCGGGGACGCGTCGCCCGCGGCGTGACCGCCCGTTTCGCACATCGGCGACCCGGGTAGGAGCCCGTGGAGCCCGATGCGGCCGGACCCGGTCGCGAGGGATGTCACCGCGAGAAAGGTTTCGCCATGAGCACCCACACCGCGTCCATCGACGTCGAAGTCCCGTTGACGACCGTCTACGACCAGTGGACCCAGTTCGAGTCGTTCCCGGAGTTCATGGAAGGTGTCGAGCGGATCACCCAGCTCGACGACACGCACACGCGGTGGACCGTGAAGGTGGGTCCGTCCACCCGCGAATTCGACGCCACCATCACCGAGCAGCATCCCGACGAGCGTGTCGCATGGACGTCCGACGACGGCCCGCAGCACGCCGGCGTGATCACCTTCCACCGGCTCGACGACACCACCACGCGCATCACCGCGCAGATGGACATCGAGCCCGACGGGTTCGCCGAGAACGTCGCGGACAAGCTCGGATTCGTGAAGCGCCGCGTCGAATCCGACCTCGCGAGCTTCAAGGAGTTCATCGAGCGTCGCGGCCGTGAGACCGGCGCGTGGCGCGGCGACGTGCAGCGTCCCGACGCCTGAGGCGCTTCGCGCTGGTGAGTGACTTTCCGGTGCAAGGTCCGGAAAGTCACTCACGAGCGGCGTAGCCGCCGATGGGGACGGCGGCGACTCCCCTGCCGTCGCCGTCGAGGATCCAGCCCATCCGCTTGTTCATCTGCAGCGCGATCGCGCTGTCCACGAAGTCGACCGTCGGGCAACGCCCGACGACGCGCGCTTCGAATTCCTTGGTGTCACCGATCGTGCGGTGCCACGCCGTCATGATGAGGTTCTCGGTCCCCGTGACGGTCGCGGCGAGCCGCACCTCGGGCATCGCGCCGATCGCGCGGGCGGCGTCGTCGAGATCGCCCGGTGGGACACGCGCCCAGTAGGTCGCGATCACCCGATACCCGCTGAGCACCTGCGCCACCTCGCAGCGGAAGGTCAGCACACCGGCATCCTCGAGCCTCGCGAGGCGGCGCCGCACGGTGGACGCGCTCGTTCCGAGCCGCTGTGCCAGTGCCGACGCGGACGCGCGGCCGTCACGGGCGAGTTCGCAGGCCAGCTCACGCAGCCCACCCGCCAGCACGACCGGTCCCTCGAGGTGGCTGCCGTGGGACTTCGCGACGAGCCGCTGATGGCTGTCACGCGGCAGCGCCCCGAGCTTCCAGCGCGCGCCGTCGCTGTACACCTCGCTGACCGCGTACGTCCGCGTCCGCCGGACGCCAGGCAGCGACGCGAGATGCCCCTGCAGAAACCGGCCGAGTTCCTGCAGGTCGTCGAAGAGCACGATCAGCCACAGATCGCGACCCGACGACATCTGCGACACGGACGCGACCTGTGGAATCCGTTCCAGGTCCTCGACGACCGACTGGCGTGCCCGCAATTCGCAGTCGACCCCGACGAACGCCAGGCAGTGGTACTTCGCCCACGACGACAGCTGCGGGTAGGCCGTGACCCAGGTCAGCCCCACACCGGCGAGCCGCTTCCAGCGTCGCGCCGCGGCGTCGGGACCGATCAGCAGTACCGACCCGATCTCGTTCCAGGTCACGCGAGGCGCGATCTGGACGCAGTTGACGATCTCCAGATCTGTCTCGTCCAGATCGGTGGATATCCGCATAGCTGCGGCATCTTATGACTGATTCCGGTTCTCCGCTGCGTACTCACGCAGCCGCGGCGACGCTCGTCCCAGCGATTCGGTCGCGTCGATGCGGACGCGACTCTCCACGACACGGAAAGGGGCCGGCATGCCCTTCCTCGACGACGCGATGGCGATGGCACCGGAGCTGACGCGACTTCGCCGTGAGCTGCACCGGGCACCCGAGATCGGGCTCGACCTGCCAAGGACGCAGGAACGGGTGCTGCGCGCGCTCGACGGACTCCCGCTCGACATCACCCTCGGCCGCGACCTCACCTCGGTGGTCGGGGTGCTGCGCGGCGCCGAGCCGGGCCCGACCGTCCTGCTGCGCGCCGACATGGACGCACTGCCGCTCGACGAACGCACGGGACTGGACTTCGTTTCCGAGACACCGGGCACGATGCACGCGTGCGGACACGATCTGCACACCACGATGCTCACGGGCGCCGCGCATCTGCTCTCGGGTGCGCGGCACCGCCTCACGGGTGACGTCGTGTTCATGTTCCAGCCCGGCGAGGAAGGCTGCGACGGCGCGGGCGCGATGCTCGCCGAGGGCCTGCTCGACATTCCGGACCGCCGGCCCGACGCCGCGTACGCGATGCACGTGTTCACGACCGGCTTCGATCCGGGCGCGTTCGCGGCGCGCAGCGGTCCGGCGATGGCCTCGACGACGAACATCGACCTCGTCGTCACGGGCGAGGGCGGCCACGCCTCCGCGCCCCATCGCGCGCGCGATCCGATCCCCGCGCTCTGCGAGATCGTCACCGCGCTGCAGACGATGGTGACGCGGCGGCTCGACCCGTTCGATCCCGTCGTCGTGACGATCGGGAGGATCGCGGCGGGCACCCGCCGCAACATCATTCCGGGGACGGCGAGCGCCGAGGGCACCCTGCGTGCGTTCTCGGACGACGCACGTGGGCGGGTCAAGGAACTCGCGGGCACGCTCGTCGAGTCGATCGCCCACGCTCACGGCGTCTCCGCCGAGATCACGTTCACCGACAAGTATCCGGTGACCGAGAACGACGCAGCCGAGGTCGACTTCGTGGAAGCCACCGTGCGGGAGACGCTGGGCGAGGAGCACTTCCATCGCATGGCACACCCGCTCACCGGCGCCGAGGACTTCTCGCGAGTGCTGCGCGAGGTGCCCGGGGCGATGGTGATGCTCGGCGCCGCGCCCACGGGCACCGACCCCGCGACCGTCCCCAACAACCATTCGCCCAGCGTCGTCTTCGACGAATCCGTCCTGCCGTTCGGCGCCGCACTGTTCGCCGAACTCGCCCATGCTCGACTCGAACGAGGGATCGAAACCCTCACGCCCACACGGGAGTACGCATGACGACCACCAGCAGTGAGACAGACGGCACCATCTCCTACGCGAGCGGGCGTCTCGGGCGCGTGCTCGGTGCGATCGAACGCGTCGGCAACAAGCTGCCGCATCCGTTCTACCTGTTCCTCCTGGTCGCCGGGCTCGTCGCCGTGGCGTCCACCCTCGCTTCCGCATTCGGAGCGAGCACGACGGATCCCGTGACCGGCGAGACCGTCGCCGTCAAAGGCATTCTCACCGGAGAGGGCATCGCGTACGCCCTCACCGAGGCCATCGACAACTTCGTCGAGTTCCCGCCGCTCGGCCTGATCATCACGGTGATGCTCGGGATCGGGCTCGCCGAACGAGTGGGCCTGCTCGGCTCGTTCATGCGCGGCGCGGTGCTCTCGGCCCCGAAGTCGGCGATCACCTTCGTCGTCGTGCTCGTCAGCCTCATGGGCAATCTCGCGTCCGACTCCGCGATGATCATCCTCCCACCGCTCGCCGCCGCGGCGTTCCTCGCGGCAGGACGCCACCCGCTCGCGGGCTTCGCCGCCTCCTACGCCGCCGTGGCGGCGGGATTCAGCGCGAACGTCGTGCCGGCGGGTACCGATGTCCTGCTGTCCGGCATCACCACCGAGGCCGCGCGGATCGTCGATCCCGAGGCGAACATCACGCCCGTCGCCAACTGGTTCTTCATGTCCTTCTCGACGCTGATCCTCGCCGCCGCGATCACGTTCGCGTGCCAGCGGTTCGTCGAGCCGCGGCTCACCCCGTATCAGGGCGAGGCGCACGACGACGACGCGAAGCCACTGGACGACGACCAGAAGCGCGGGTTGCGCCGCGCCGGAATCGCCATCGCGCTCTACCTCGTCGTCGTCGCCGCAGCCGTGGTGGTACCCGCGTCGCCGCTGCGCGGTGAGGGCGGCGCCATTCTGCGGTCCCCGTTCATGAGTTCGATCCCCATCTTCCTGATGGGCATGTTCCTCGTCGGCGGCATCGTGTACGGCGTCGCGGCGAAGACGCTGACGGCGTGGGATCAGGTGCCGAAGCTGATGGGCGACGCCGTGCGGGAGCTCGCACCGTTCATCGTCGTGATCTTCGCTGCGGCACAGGCGATCGCGTGGTTCAACTGGTCGCAGCTGGGGCTGCTCATCGCGACCGGTGGTGCCGGCGCGATGGAGGCGACGGGACTCGGCGGCGTGTGGGGCCTGCTGCTCTTCAGCCTCTTCGTGACGCTGCCTGCGCTGATGCTCACCAGCGGCTCGGCCCTGTGGACGCTGCTCGCACCGATCTTCGTCCCGATGTTCATGCTCGCGGGCGTCGATCCCGCCTACACGCAGGCGGCGTTCCGGATCACGGATTCGGCGACGAACCCGCTCGTTCCGGTCAATCCGATGCTGCCGGTGGTCCTCGGTCTCATGCAGCGGTACAGCCCCAAGGCCGGGCTGGGGACCCTGTTCAGCCTCATCATTCCGTTCACCATGATCATCTGGGGCGTGTGGCTCGTGCAGCTCGTCGCATGGGGGCTCCTCGGTCTTCCCGTCGGCCCCGGCCACGGCCTGGAGCTCCAGTGACCCGGATGCCGGAGCTCGTCGCCGAGGTCGCCCGCGGCCTCGGCGCGCGGCTCCCCGTGCTCTGCGACGTCGCGGCGGATCTTCACGCACATCCCGAGATCCGCTTCACGGAACACCATGCGGCGCAGCGGCTCACCGACGAGCTGGACCGTGCGGGATTCGCCGTCACGCGCGGATTCGCCGGCCTGGACACGGCGTTCGTCGGACGCTGGTCGACGCCGGGCGCCGCGCCCGACGCCCCGACCGTCGCGATCTTCTGCGAGTACGACGCACTCGAGGAGATCGGGCACGCGTGCGGACACAACCTCATCGCGGCGTTCGGACTCGGTGCCGCGATGCTGCTTCGCGACGCCCTGCTCGCCGCACCCGGCACCGACGCGCACGTCGTCGTCATCGGCAGCCCGGGAGAGGAGGGCGCCGCGGGCAAGGTGCCCATGATCGAGGGCGGCGTGCTGGACGGCATCGACGTCGCGATCATGGCGCACCCCGCCGATCTCGACGCCGTCGGCGGAACGAGCCTGTCGCGCATCGCACTCGACGTCGAGTTCGAGGGACGAGCGGCGCACGCCGCCAACGATCCCGCGGACGGTGTCAATGCGCTCGACGCGGCGACACTGTCGCTCAACGCGATCGGACTGCTGCGCCAGCAGCTCCCCGACGCGGTGCGGGTGCACGCGATAGTCACGGACGGCGGGCAGGCGCCGAACATCATCCCCGAGCACACCGCGCTGCGATGCTTCGTCCGCGACGTCGATCAGGATCGGTTGCTCGCGAACATCGTTCCGCGCGTGCGCCGATGCTTCGAGGCGGGAGCACTCGCGACCGGATGCACTGTGACGATCGAGGAGCGGACACCGCCCTATCACTCGATGCGGCCCGATCCCGTGCTCGCCGACGTCGCTGCCGCGGCGTTCGCGGCGGTCGGCCGGGTGCCGCAGCCGCAGGAGGTCATGGCCGGATCCACCGACATGGGCAACGTCAGCCGCATCGTCCCCGCGATCCACCCGATGGTGTGCCTCGAACCGGGCGTGCATCCGCACACCCGCGAATTCGCCGCTGCTGCAGCAGGGCCGAATGCCGAGAAGACCATCGCCGACGGAGCCGTGATCCTCGCCGCGACGGCACTCGCCGTCTTTCGCGACCCGTCGCTACGAGACGCTGCGGTCGCGGGGTTCGGCATCGAGCGGCGACCAGTGGACGATCCTGACACTCCGGTGTAACGTCGATCTCTTCGTCTTCGGACGGAGTCAGCGGGAGCGACGACATGTCGGAACACAAGCAGATGCAACCCCCGGACTACCACCGGTGCCTGGACACGGTCTTCGGATCACCATCACCCGCCGCCTGCCGGGAGATGCACGAAAGCAACGCAGAATTGGTCTTCGGCATACGGCGGAAACTCGAAAGCCTGAACCAGCACGTCACGGAATGGGAAGGGACAGCCGACGACAGCACCGCGGGAGCGTGAGAGCGATGCCCGCGGACAGGACCCCCACGGAACTCGCAGCGTCGATCCGATCGGATCCCGGAATCGATCTGACACCGATTTACAGCCGACTCGCATCGATTCTCGCCCCCGGATCGGAGCCACACGCGGATCAGTCCAGATCCGTTCGAGTTCCGAGTGTCGAACTGGACGACGTGACCGTGACGGTATCGGTGTGGTGCAGCGATCCCTCCTACCTCGGCACGTTCGACAGAACCGCAGACACGAAGATGGTCCGCGTCGCACTCCTCGCACACCCCGACACCCCCGAGGTCGAGGACACCCTGCCGCCCCCGGTCGATCTACCCCTCCGAGAACAGATCGCCTGGGTACGAGCAGTTCTCGGTGATTCCGCCGATTACGCGTACCGGGTCGTCACCGACGCGAGCATGGTTCGTGTACGACCTTCGTTCTTCGTCGTTCTCGTCGAGTCCGATGGCTCTCCTCGCCTCGCACCGAGTGACTTCGCGTGGTTGCTCGCCAGCAGCGGCGGTGGCCGACGTGCATACCCCGAGAAAGTGGTTCCCGACGATCCGGAACTGCTCTGGTACCTACGCCGGCACGGCGATCTCATCAGGGCGGACCGGGTGGCGCATCCGCAGGCGTCGCCGCCGGAAGTGTGGGCGCAGGAGTTCGTATCCTCGCTGACCGCCACCATCGCGGATGAACTCGGACGTATGGGCGCCAGTCGCTGGTTCACGTTCGAGGAGATCCGGTTGCACGGGATCGACCGTGTGATCGTCAGATACACCTGGCACCTGGTCGACGGCGACAAGCGATTCGGTTTCGACATCGACCTCGCCGGGCTTCGGGCATATCGACTCCGAGTCCATGATGATCCGCGTGCGAGTACAGCAGGACGCCGCGTCGGCAGGACGCCCTTCAGTCAGCCGACGTTCCGGGATCCAGAGATCGTCGACGGCGTCACGTGGGTCGCTTTCGGAGCATCCGGATGACGCGATCCGGGGATGATGGAGCCGTGCGACCACACCCCGACCAGTCGGCCCGTCTTCGACGCGAGATCGCCGCAGCGCTGCACGCTTATCTTCGGGAGGCATCGTCGCTCCCTGCGGAGCCCGCATCGCACGACGACTCCGCAACGGGGTGGTTCGCGACGGCGCCCCATCGCGACGGACCCGTCTACGGCCGCGAGCCCTGGGTTCACATGCGGAATGTCGCGGTCGAGTCCGTAGGTCCGACGGTGGTGGTGACGTTCGACTGGAATCACGAATCCGGCGACAGTACTTCGTATCTCGTTGCGATGTACGCACCGAACTGGGATGTCGTCACGGGAACCGACGCGCTGATCACCAAGCTCGATCTACTTCTCGACGGCAACTCTTGGCGGGACCGCGCACGCCCCATCGGAGGCGACCTGTATCTCGTCGTTCCCCCGGACTCCAGCAGCCACCCCCGCGCATGAGTGCCGGTTCCGGAGAGGGATCGGCACCGCGCGACGCCGTCACGCCCTGACCGCGCCGCGGACCGCTACGAGGACGCCCACGGCGGCGACCACCGCGGCGAGCGCGACGAGTCCGATCCGCAGCCCGGCGGCGTGGACCTCGAACGACGCGACGACGAGGGCGCCGCCCGACGCGGTGAGCAGAGCGCCCGCCACGAACAATGTCGTGCGCGCCAGGAGGATCGCGGCGACGAGCGCAGCGGCTGCGAGCAGCATCGTCATCAGGCTCTCCCCGGGGCGACGGACGTGTGCTGTGGGTATACCTCGCCCGGGCGGTTTCGTTACAGAACCGATGCCCTCCGCTGCGCCGTTGTCACCCCGGCAGGAGTTCGCTGCGCCACGCCTCTTGGGCCGTTCCGTCACCCCGCGTGAACCGCACCCGCCGCGACGGGCCGTCGGAGTCGCCCCGCCAGAACACGATCTCGCGCGGCTCGATCGCGTAGCCCGCCCAGGTGCGCGGCTCGTCGAGGGCGGGGTGCTCGCGGTCGAACGCCGCCCACGCGGCGTGGCGGTCCTCGACCGGCATCGCTGCCATCTCCTCGGTGTTCAGCCACGCGAGCAACTGGAGATACCTGCTCCGGGTGCGATAGGCGCGCGCGTTCTCGCCCGCATCGGCGGCCACGACATCACCCGTGACCATCATCTGACGGCCCGCGTCCGGCCACACCAGCGCACACGACGCACGCGGAGACTCGGCAAGTTCCCGGACCTTGCGCGACGCCGAGTCGGTATGGAAATGGAGTCGTCCTCCGGCGACCTCGGTGAGCAGCACGTGCCGCACCCGCGGGTAGCCGTCGGTACCCGTCGTCGCGAGCGCCATGAGCGGCGGAGCGTCGAGGGTATCCGGCCCCAGCCACATCCCGAGCAGCCGGATCGGGTCGATGTCGGTGTAGTGCTCGGGTTCGCAGTCGTGTCCGAAGTTCATGGCAGGCGCTCTCCGCTCGTGAGTGAGTTTCGGGTCCCTGGACCGGAAAGTCTCGCACGAGCGCGAAGCGCCCCATCGCGGACGACGACGCGTCCGCCCACGACGACGTGCTTGGGGCGGCGGCCCGGCGACGCCCACAACAGACCCGCGACGGGGTCGTGGACGCCCGCGTCCGCCACGCCCGAGACGTCCCACACGCAGAGATCTCCCGCGGCCCCGACGTCGAGCGTGCCGAGTTCCGGTCGCCCCAGCCCCGCAGCTCCACCCGCCGTGGCCGCGGTGAGCAGCTCCCGCGCCGGGACGGGCCGGCCGACGAGCGGCGCGACCTGCATCGCGAGCCGCGTGTCGGCGAGCAGATGCCCGGCGTCGTTGCTGCCGCCGCCGCTCGTCCCCATCCCGACGGCGACGCCCGCGTCGTGCAACGCGGCGACGGGTGCGATCCCCCATCCCATCGGGAGATCGCAACCGGGCGCGTGCGTCGCGCTCACACCGGCCTGCGCGAGCCGGGCGATCTCGTCGCCGGTCACGTCGCACAGGTGCGCGAGCGTGACATCGTCTGCGAGCCAACCCCATTCGTCGAGCAGCTCGATCGGTCGTCTGCCGTACCGCTCCGCGGCGATGGCGACGTCGACCTGTTCGTTCGCCTGCGTCCGCCGTCGCAACCCGTACTCGCGCGCGACCTCCGCGAGCGCATCGAACGTCTCGCGCTCATCGCTGTGCACGCCGGCGGGACCGACCGCGAACTGCAGCATCCCGTCCGCCGTGACGCCGCGATCCTCGGGCGTCAGCCAGTGCCGGGCGATCGCGCGCGCCGACTCCGCGGCCGCCGCCGGATCGTCGCGCGCCGTCCCCCGCACGAACGTGAGCCGGACGCCGAGCTCTCGCGCCACGGCTGCGACGGCGTCGGCGTACTCGACGGAACCCTCGGCCGTCATGTCCGCCGGCCACGTCAGGTGATGATCGGCCACCGTCGTGACGCCGCACAGCAGCGACTCCGCGAGGCCTGCCTCCGCCGCGGCGGCGCCGAGCCCCGGCTCGACACCGGCCCGCGCGTAGTGCTCGGCCATCGTCGGCAGCCACTGCGCCATCGGGACGCCCTTGGTCTCCGGGATCGTCCGGAAGGCGGTCTGCAGCAGGTGGTGATGCGCGTTGACGAGCCCCGGCGTGACGACGCACCCACTCGCGTCGAGGACCTCACCGCCCGAGCCACCCGAGCCACCGGACGCCGTGACGACGCGGCCGTCCTCGATCACGACGTCGGATCCGGTCTCGTCGCCCGTTCGCCCGAACACCGCGAGCGCGCCCTGCACAGTCAGCACGACGCATCAAACTAGCCGTGCCCGGCGGCCACCGCAGCGCGAACCGCGACGTCAGTCGATCCGGCCGCCCCCGACGTACACCTCGGCGATCGCCGGCTCGCGCATCACCGTCAGCACCGTGAACAGGAGCTGATCGCGCGCGAGTTCGGCGGCGTCGGAACGGATTCCGTAGTCGAGCGCATCCGAGAGCGGCTGCCAGCGACGGGGATCCACGACGAGGAAGTCGGCGTCCTTGCCGGCGTCGAAGTTGCCGAACCGCGCCTCCATGTCGAGGGCACGCGCGCCCGCGAGGGTTCCGCTGAAGAGCAGCTGCGCCGGATCGAGCGAGACGCCCGCGTCGCCCGGCTCGGAGATGTGGACCTTGTACGTGTCGCCGAGAACACGCGCGATCGACCACTCGTCGCCCGCGCCCACGTCGGTGCCGATCCCGACCGTGACGCCGGAGGCCGTCGTCCGCCGCCACGGCATCGTGCCCGAGCCGAGGAACAGCTGCGACGTCGGGCAGTGCGCAATCGAGGTGCCCGTCTCCGCCATCCGCTCGAGCTCGCCGTCGGTGCAGTGGACGGCGTGCGCGAGGATGCTGCGCCGCCCCAGCAGGCTCGATCCGCCGACCTGCGAGCCCGGAAGGAACCTGCCGTCGTACGTGTCGAGGTACCGCTCGCACCCGTAGAGCGCCTTGGTGGCGTCGATCTCGCCGTCACCGGGACGGTCGTTCTCGCTGATGTGGCTGTGGAAGTAGACGCCGCGCTCGCGCACGTCGTCGTACAGCTCGCCGAGATTGCGGAAGGTCTCGGGCGTGACCGACAGCGAGAACCGCGGCACGACCGCCACCTGGATGCGGGCGGTCGCGGGATCGCCCGTGTCGACGGCGTGCCACGCGTCGATCTCGGCGCGTACCGCCTCGATCGCCTCGTCCTCACCCGTGATCAGCGGCGCCGCGGACTCGGGCCCACGGGTCTGGATGCCGCGACCGCTCACGATCCGCAGCCCGCGCCTACGGGTCTCGGTGTACAGCGCGTCCTGCGCCGCGGGGAACGCCGAGCCGAAGACCATCGCCGCCGTCGTGCCCGCCGCGATGCGGCGATCGCAGAACGCACTCGCGACGAGTTGCGCGAAGCCCGGGTCCGCGAGCCGCGCCTCGGCAGGGAAGATCGCGCGGTCGAGCCATTCGAGCAGCTGACCGCCGCCGTAGGCGTCGACGGAGAAGGTCTGCGGGAAGTGCACGTGCGTGTCGACGAAGCCCGGCAGCAGGAAACCGGGCCGCACGTCGTGCACCGGGAGCGCGTCGTGCTCGGCCGGCAGGTCCGCGTACTCGCCGCACCACGCGATCGTCCCGTCCTCGCCGACGACGAGCGCGCCGTCGGGGATCGAGACGAGGGCGCTCGCGGCCTCGTCGAGCCGGGGACTGCCGGCGACGTGGAAGACGTGGCCACGGTGGACGCGGGCGCGGTCGGGTCGATGCTCCTTCACGCGGCGAGTGAACCACAGCCGCGGCCCGCCGCGCCCGGCCCGGCGCGCGACTCAGGGCGTTCTCAGCATGGCGCGCGATACTCGGACGAGGTCCGGCGAAAGAGAGGTGCGCGCGCGATGGCGGAGGTGCTCACCCTCTCGCAGCGGTCGCTCCAGGCCCGCATCGTGGTGGTGACGGCACTCGTCGCCGCGCTCGCCGTCGTCGCGTCGGCCGCCGCCATCTACTTCGTCACCGAACGCTCGCTCGGCGAGCAGGCCGAGGATCGGCTGGGCCGGACCGCCGACGCCGTCATCGGCACCGCGGTGTCCGGCGGGCCGCCCTGGGTGTTCTCCCCCGCCGTCTCCTCGCGCGTCGCCGTCGTCACGTCGTCGGGGCAACTCGTCGCCGCCGCGGGTGCGTGGGGCGCACCCTTCGACGACCCCACCGCCGTCACCGGGTGGGTGAACTCGGCCGATCTCGCCGAGGGCGACACCGCCACGACGACCGTCGACGGCTACCTGATGCTCGCGAAGGCCGCGCCGTCCGGTGAGATCGTCCTCGCGGCGGAGGCCACCGCCAGGACCGCGAGCCTGCTCCGCAAGCTCCTCGTCGGGCTCACGATCCTCGGCGGGATCGTGACGGCGTTCGCGATCCTCGCAGGCTCCGCCGTCGCCCGCACCGGGCTGCGCCCCATCCGCCGGCTCACGGGCGCGATGCGCCGCGTCGCCGTCACCGACGTCCTCGCCCCGATCCCTGCCGTCGGCCACGACGAGATCGCGCGCCTCACCGAGCGCTACAACGAGATGCTCGCGGCACTCGGCCAGTCGCGCGAACGCCAGCGCGCGCTCGTCTCCGACGCGGGGGCGCAACTGCTCACTCCGCTCACGGCGCTGCGCACGAACCTCGAACTCCTCGTCTCGACGAGCGACCCCGACGGCCCCGAACTGGGCGACGCCGAACGCGACTCGCTCGCCGCCGACGTCGTGGGCCAGATCGACCACGTCTCGCATCTCGTCACCGAACTCGTCGACCGCGCCCGGCTCGACGAGACCGCCACCCGCTGAGGGCGATTCAGTCGGCGATCGGCTCGCCCATCGTGGGATCGGCCGTCCGGGAGTGGCGTCGTCCGACGATCACACCGAGCACGACGATGACGGCGGCCGACGCCACCGAGAATCCGATCGCCTGCTGCTGCGCGGGATCGAACGCCATGAGCACGAGCACCGCGACGATGAACACGATGACGACGATCGTCAGGCCCGGGAACAGCCACATCCGCACCGGCGGCCTGCCGCCCTCGTCGCGCATCCTGCGGCCGAGCCGCAACTGGCTCGCCGCGATCGCGAGATACACGAACAGCGCGACGGCGCCCGACGTCGAGAGCAGCCACGTGAAGATCCGGTCGGGCAGAACGTAGTTGCCGATCACCGCGGCGAATCCGACGACCATCGACGCCGACACCGCGACCCACGGCACACCGCGTCGGCTCAGCCTCCGGACGGCCTGCGGTGCGTCGCGACGCACACCGAGCGAGAACAGCATCCGCGACGCCGTGTAGAGCGCGGAGTTCAGGCACGACGCGACGGCCGTGAGGATCACGACGTCCATGATTCGCGCGGAGTACGGGATGCCGATGGCATCGAGGACGCTCTGGTACGAGCCGTCCTCGAGGCGGTTGTACGGCATGAGCGCGACGACGACGAAGATCGAACCCAGGTAGAACAGCGAGATCCGCCAGATCACCGAGTTCACGGCGCGCGTGATGCCCTTCGCCGGGTCGGGCGACTCGGCGGCGGCGATCGTCACGATCTCGGTTCCCATGAACGAGAACATCGTCGTCAGCAGTACCGCGACGACCGCGCCGTAGCCGTTGGGCAGGAAGCCGTCGGGTTCCCACAGGTGGGTGATGCCGCTGACCTCCGAGCCGGGGAAGACACCGAGGATCGCGGCGGCACCGATCCCGACGAACGCCACGATCGCGACGACCTTGACGAGCGCGAACCAGAACTCGAACTCGCCGTAGTTGCCGACGCTCACCAGGTTGGTGATCGTGAGCAGCAGCGTCACGGCGAGCGCCCAGAACCACTGCTCGCCGCCGACGAGATCGCCGAGGATCTTCGCGGCGGCGGTCGCCTCGACCGGGATCACGAGCACCCAGAACCACCAGTACAGCCATCCGACGGAGAAGCCCGCCCAGTGCCCCAGGGCGCGATCGGAGTACACCGAGAACGATCCCGTGTCGGGGTTCGCCGTCGCCATCTCACCGAGCATGCGCATGACGAGGACCACGAGCGTCCCCGCGAGTGCGTACGAGAGGAGGACCGCGGGCCCCGCCTGCTCGATCGCCGTCGCGGAACCGACGAACAGACCCGCACCGATCACACCTGCGATCGAGATCATCGTGATGTGCCGGGGTTTGAGCGACGTACCCAGCCCGTGGGGCTGTGCGGAGGGCGTCTCGTCCCGCCGTGCCAGCGATGTCATGGCAATCTCCTCCCGGGGTCGTTCTCGACCCTCCGGACCCGCGAAGACTAGCCCCGTGTTCGCGCGAAATCCCCTGGTGGAGTCCGGTTCACGGCCTTTGCCGGGAAACCGTTCCGAATCGGGTCCGTCCCGGGACCCGCTGGACTCGGACGAAACCCCGAACGCGGTGAGCCGCCGCGATTACGGTGTGGGTCATGCCGGGGAAGAAGACGACTCCCGCGGTCGAGTTCGACGTCGACGGCCGCACCGTGCGCGTCTCCAATCCGGGACGCGTCTACTTCCCCGCGCTCGGCGCGACGAAGCTCGACCTCGTGCACTACTACCTCTCGGTCGGCGACGGCATCGTGCGCGCCCTCTACGAGCGGCCCTGCATGACGCACCGCTTCCCCGACGGCCTCGCGGGAGAGAAGGTGCACCAGAAGCGGCTCCCGCGCGGCGCACCCGACTGGGTGCAGACGGTGCGCGTGACGTTCCCCCGCTACGGCCGCACCGCCGACGAGCTGTGCGTCACGCACCTCGCGGACGTGGCGTGGTCGGTGCAGATGTCCGCGGTCGAGTTCCATCCGTGGAACTCACGGCGGGCGGACGTCGAGTCGCCCGACGAATGGCGCATCGACCTCGATCCGGGCGAGCAGTGCCCGTTCTCGACCGTCGCGCGGGTCGCGGGAGTCGTCCACGACGTGCTCGGCGATCTCGGTGCGGTCGGCTGGCCCAAGACCTCGGGCGGCAAGGGGCTGCACGTCTACGTACGCATCCTGCCGCACTGGGGATTCCACGACGTCCGCCGCGCCGCGCTCGCATTCGCGCGGGAAGTCGAGCGCCGCACACCCGCCGACGTCACGACGACGTGGTGGCGCAAGGACCGCGATCCCGCGAAGGTCTTCGTCGACTACAACCAGAATGCACGCGACCACACGATCGCGAGCGCCTACTCGGTGCGCGGCGTTCCCGACGCCCGTGTCTCGACGCCCGTCCGGTGGGACGAGATCGGCGACCTCGATCCGCACGACTTCACGATCCGCACCGTCCCCGGCCGGTTCGCCGAACTCGGCGACCTGCATTCCGGCATCGACGAGTCGGTCTTCTCGATCGAGCAGCTCCTCGAATGGGCCGAGCGCGACGAGGCGGGCGGCGCACAGCCGCCGCCCGACCCCGAGTGACGGACCGCGAGGCCCCCGTCACCACCCCCGGCGCCGCGGCGCCGAGCCCACGGGCGTGCCGGGCCGCGCGTCGTCTCGCGAGCGGTAGACGATGTACGGGCGGAACAGGTATGCGATCGGAGCGCTGAAGACGTGGACGAGGCGCGTGAACGGCCAGAGCGCGAACAACACCATCGCGATGGTCACGTGGAGCTGATACGAGAACGCCGACTCCGCCATGAGATCGCCGCGCGGCTGCAGGATCCAGATCGACCGGAACCACGGCGCGACGGTCTCGCGGTAGTTGCCCTGGCTACCGTCGACACCCAGGAAGGTCACCGCGAGACCCGCGACGATCGCCGCGATGAGCACCAGATACATGATCTTGTCGTTGACCGTCGTCGCGGAGAAGACGGGGCCGCTCGTGCGCCGGCGGTAGACGAGCAACGCCGCGCCGACGAGCGTCGCGACGCCGGCGATCGCCCCGAGTACCGCAGCCTGCAGGTGATAGGCGTGCTCGGAGATCCCCACGGCGTCCGTCCACGACTGCGGGATCACGAGACCGATGACGTGGCCGACGATCACGACGAGAATGCCGAAATGGAACAGCGGACTCGCGACGCGCAACAACCGCTTCTCGTACAGCTCCGAACTCCGTGTCGTCCAGCCGAACTTGTCGTAGCGGTAGCGCCACCACGTCCCGACGACGACGATCGCGAGCACGACGTACGGGACGACGTCCCAGTAGATGGCAGCGGCCTCCATCAGGCACCTCTCTCGTGGACGGCCGCCGGCGCGCGGCGCGGCGGAATCGTCGGGTTGAACGGGCCGACACCGGTACCGACCGCCTCGACGGGTGGCCCCTCTGCCGCGAGCCTGCGCGCCCGCGTCGTCTGCTGATCGGTGACCGGACCGAGCGTGCCGCACACCGCGTCCAGCGCGCCTCGGTACGGGGACCCGGATTCGGCGAGCGAGCTTCGCAGCATCTCGAGGGCGACGCGATACTCCTCGAGCAGCGCACGACCTGCAGCGGGATCGACCGTCGACGCGAAATCGAGAACGACCGCGAGATGGTCCGGCGACTCGGACGCCGGTGGAACGGAACCACTCTCGCGGTACCGGGTGGCGATCGCGAGCATCTCGCCGCCGCGGCTGCGCGTGTCGCCGGCGGTCCAGTAGGTGAGGTAGAGCGTCGCGCGACGCCGCAGATCGAACGTCTCCACGTACTCGCGTTCGCGTTGCGCACCGTCACCGCTCCCCAGGTGCGCGCGCAGCGGCGCGAGTGCGCGGGCGGCCGCCACCGACAGATGCGGCCACAGCGCGTCGACCCGTGCGAGCCGCGCATCCAGATCGCCGCCCGGGTAGTCGAGCAGCAGCGAACACACCGCCCACTCCGCGCGATCGTCGTGGCGGGGACGGCGCAGCCGCATCAGCGTTCTCCTTCTTCGGATGCCGGGAACATGCCGTCCGGCTTCCCTTTCCCGTCCCAGTTGAGGAGATTCACCCGAGACGGCCGGCTCGCGTTCGCGGACTGCGCTTCCGTGCTCTGCCGTTCCTGCAGCGCGTGGAACGTCTCGACGGCCACGGGCACCGGGGCGCCGCTCGCCTCACCGAGCGGACCCGACTCGTAGAGCCCGGGACCACCCTCGAAGTCCAGCGGACAGTCGGTGACGGTCTCCTCGAGCCGGTGCCCCTCCGTCGCATAGGCGGTGGGAATGACGTACCGCTCGTCGTACTTCGCGAGTGCCAGCAGCCGGTACATCTCGTAGATGTCGACCTCCGACATCCCCACCGACGCCGGAATCTCCTCCTGCGTCTCACGTCCCAGATTGATGTCGCGCATGTACGAGCGCATCGCCGCGAGCTTACGCAGAACGTCGTCGATCACCGAGACGTCGCCCGCGGTGAACAGGCCCGCCAGATACTCACGCGGAATCCGCAGGGCCTCGAGCGCACCGAACAGATTTCCGAGATCCTCGCCGTCACCACCGTCGCGCGCCACAGCGTCGACGACCGGCGACAGCGGCGGGACGTACCAGACCATCGGCATCGTCCGGAACTCCGGATGCAACGGCAGTGCGACCCGGTACCGCTTGATGAGCGCGTGCACCGGCGATCTGCGCGCCGCGTCGAGCCACTCGTCGGAGATTCCCTGCTGCCGGGCGTTCTCGATCACCGCCGGATCGGACGGATCGAGCAGTGCCCCCAGCTGCGCCTCGTACAGGTCCTGTTCGTTCTCCGTTGCCGCCGCCTCCGTGACCTTGTCGACGTCGTACAGCATCAGGCCGATGTAGCGCAGCCGGCCCACGCACGTTTCCGAGCACACGGTGGGCAGCCCCACCTCGACGCGCGGATAGCAGAAGGTGCACTTCTCGGCCTTGCCGGTCCGATGGTTGAAATACACCTTCTTGTACGGGCATCCGGACACACACATCCGCCAGCCGCGGCACTTGTCCTGATCCACCAGGACGATCCCGTCCTCGGCACGCTTGTACATCGCACCCGAGGGACACGACGCGACACACGACGGATTGAGGCAGTGCTCGCAGATCCGCGGCAGATAGAACATGAACGCCTGCTCGAGCTCGAGCTTGACGGTCTCGGCGACCTTCTGCAGCACGGGATCTCCCGCGACGATCTCGGGTGATCCGGCGAGATCGTCGTCCCAGTTCGCCGACCACTCGACCTTCATCGGCTCACCGGAGATCAGGCTTCGCGGCGCAGCGACCGGGAACTGGTCGCCCGCAGGAGCATTCGTGAGGTTCTCGTAGTCGTACGTCCACGGCTCGTAGTAGTCCTGGATCGACGGCATCCGCGGACTCGCGAAGATCTTGAACAGTTTGGAGAATCGGCCGCCGTCGCGCAGCCGCAGGCGGCCCTTGCCGTCGCGTACCCACCCCCCGCGCCAGCGCTCCTGATCCTCGTAGGTACGCGGGTACCCCTGCCCCGGCCGAGTCTCGACGTTGTTGAACCACACGTACTCGGTGCCCGAGCGATTCGTCCACGCCTGCTTGCACGTGACCGAGCAGGTATGACACCCGATGCACTTGTCGAGATTCATCACCATCGCGAGCTGTGCCATGACGCGCATCAGTAGGTCACCTCCTGCGACCGGCGACGGACCACCGTCACCTCGTCGCGTTGATTGCCCGTCGGCCCCAGATAGTTGAAGGCGAACGAGGTCTGGGCGTATCCACCCGCGAGATGCGACGGCTTGACGAGCAGCCGCGTCAGCGAGTTGTGGATGCCACCGCGCTTGCCCGTCGTCTCTGTGAGCGGGACGTCGATCGTGCGTTCCTGAGCGTGGTGGACGAACACCACTCCGTCCGGGATGCGGTGCGAGACGATCGCGCGGCACACGACGACGCCGTTGCGGTTGACCGACTCGACCCAGTCGTTGTCGCGCACCTCGATCTTCGCGGCATCCGAAGGCGACATCCACATCGTGGGCCCTCCGCGTGAGAGCGAGAGCATGAGCAGGTTGTCCTGATACTCCGAGTGGATCGACCACTTGCTGTGCGGGGTGAGATAGCGGACCGTCAATCCGACTCCGTCGCGGGCCCCCAGCTCGGGCTCCCCGAACAGCCGCGCCATGTCGAGCGGAGGCCGATACACCGGGAGCTGTTCGCCGAGTTCCTCGAGCCAGTCGTGATCGACGTAGAAGTGCATGCGGCCCGTCAGCGTGCGGAAGGGCTTGAGGTTCTCGATGTTGACGGTGAACGGGGCGTAGCGGCGGCCGCCGTACTCGCTACCCGACCACTCCGGGCTGCTGATGACGGGGGTCGGCCGTGCCTGGGTGTCGGCGAACGTGATTCGGCGTTCCTCGCTCCCTTCGGCGAGATACGCCAGCGACTGCCCGGTGCGCTTCTCGAGCTGCTCGTATCCCTGCACCGCGAGGCGGCCGTTCGACGTGCCCGACATCGCGAGGATCGCGTCCGCCATGTTCTCGGCACTGTCGAGAGCGGGGCGCCCCGCCGCGACCCCGGTGTCCATGACACCGAACTGCCTCGCGAGTGCCGCCACCTCGACGTCGGGCGTGTACGTGATCCCCTTCGTCACGAGCCCGGCCTTCTCGACCAGCGGACCGAGCGCCGACCACTTCTGCGCGATCGCGCTGTAGTCCCGTTCGACGACCGCGATCTGCGGCATCGTCTTGCCCGGCACCGGAATCTCGCCCGTCGCGCGCCAGTCACGTTGCCGCCCGGAGCGATACGCCATCGCACCCGGAGTGTCGTGCTGCAACGGAACCGCGACGACGTCGCGGCGCACACCCGGAAGGTGTTTCGCCGCAAGCCTGCTGAACGATCGCGCCACCTGGAAGAACGCGTCGTAGTCCGAACGGGTCTCCCACGGCGGATCGATAGCGGCATTGAACGCGTGCAGGTACGGATGCATGTCGGTGCTCGACAGGTCGTACTTCTCGTACCAGGTCGCCGCGGGCAGCACGACGTCCGACAGCAGCGTCGTCGACGTCATCCGGAAGTCGATCGACATGACGAGATCGAGCTTGCCCTCGGGGATCTCGTCGCTCCACGCCACATCCGCGGGGCGGGATTCCTCCGGAGTCGGCGACGCCAGCAGGTTCGAGTCGGTCCCCAGCAGATGACGGAGAAAGTACTCGTTTCCCTTGCTCGACGAGCCCAGCAGGTTCGCGCGCCACACCGTGAGCGCGCGCGGCCAGTTCACCTCCGCGTCCGGGTCTTCGACGGCGAGCTTCAACGCTCCGGACGCGAGGGAACGCGCGACGTGATCCGGCACGGATTCGCCTGCCGCATCGGCCTCGTCGGCGATCTCCAGACTCGACCGGTCGAACTGGGGATAGAACGGCGTCCATCCCATCCGCACCGCGGAGGCCACCACGTCCATCGTGTGCCGGCCGGCGAAGTTGCCTCGACCGAGCGGACTCGACAACGCATCCGCGCGATATCCGTCGTAACGCCACTGATCGGTGTGGGCGTACCAGTAGGTCGTCCCCGCCATGTGACGCGGCGGGCGGCTCCAGTCGGTGCCCATCGCGATCGCCGTCCACCCCGTGACGGGACGGCACTTCTCCTGCCCGACGTAGTGCGCCCAGCCACCCCCGTTGCGACCCATCGCCCCCGTGAGCATCAGCAGCGCGAGCACCGCACGATAGGTCGCATCGCCGTGGAACCACTGGCAGATGCCGGCGCCCATGATGATCATCGACCGGCCACCCGAGTCGATCGAGTTCTGCGCGAACTCGCGTGCGACACGCACGACCTGCTCGGCCGAGACGCCCGTGATCGGCTCCTGCCACGCGGGAGTGCACCCGTTCTCGGCGTCGTCGTAACCGGACGGCCACTCACCCGGAAGGCCCTCACGCGCAACGCCGTACTGCGCCAGCATGAGATCGAGGACGGTCGTGACGCGCCTGCCCCCGACCGTCCTGACCGGGACGCCGCGCCGCACCACGGTGCCGCTGCCGTCGACGGTGTCGAAGCTCGGCATCGACACCTCCGTCGGCGTCGCGTCCCTGCCCTCCGCGCTGAGTGCGGGCTCGAGATCACCGAGATCGAGATTCCACTTGCCCACGCCCTCCTCACCGAATCGGAAGCCGAGCGAACCGTTCGGGATCACGACCTCGCCGGTCGCGGAGTCGAGGACGACGGGCTTGAAACCCGCGTTCTCGCTCTCGTCGCCGAGATCCTCGGCCACGAGGAACTTTCCGGGAACCGCGACGCCGTCGCGATCCTCGATCTCGATCAGAAACGGCAGGTCGGTGTAGCGGCGCACGTAGTCCGCGAAGAACGACTCCTCGCGGCGGGCGTAGTACTCGGTGAGAACCACGTGCCCCATCGCCATCGCCATCGCGCCGTCGGTGCCGGCCGCGCACGGCATCCACTCGTCGGCGAACTTCGTGGAATCGGCGTAGTCGGGACTGACGTTGACCACCTTCGCGCCGCGATAGCGGACCTCCGCCATCCAGTGCGCGTCCGGGGTGCGCGTGACCGGCACGTTCGATCCCCACACCAGCAGATACGACGCGTCCCACCAGTCACCCGACTCGGGAACATCGGTCTGGTCACCGAACACCTGCGGCGACGCGACGGGCAGGTCGGCGTACCAGTCGTAGAACGACGTCATCGCCCCGCCGAGCAGTTCGATCAACCGCGACCCAGCGGCGAAGGACACCATCGACATCGCCGGGATCGGCGAGAAACCCACCAGCCGGTCCGGACCGTACCGCGAGATCGTGTGAACGTACGACGCCGCGACCATCTCGCTCGCCTCGTCCCACGTCGCCCGCACGAGACCGCCCTTGCCGCGGGCTCGCTGGTAGCGCCGGCGTCGCTCGGGATCGTCCTGGATCTCGGCCCATGCGAGCACGGGATCGCCGGTGCGGCGCCGTGCCTCGCGATACATCTCCAGCAGCACGCCCCGTACGTACGGATAACGCACGCGTGTCGGCGAATACGTGTACCACGAGAACGCGGCCCCGCGCGGACACCCGCGCGGCTCGTACTCGGGCCGATCCGGCCCGACACTCGGATAGTCGGTCTCCTGCGTCTCCCACGTGATGATCCCGTCCTTGACGTAGATCTTCCACGAGCACGACCCGGTGCAGTTGACTCCGTGCGTCGAGCGGACCACCTTGTCGTGGCTCCACCGATCGCGATAGAACACGTCCCCCTCACGGCCGCCGCGTCGCTCCACGACCCGCCCGTCCGTGGAGATCTCCCCCGGCGTGAAGAACCTGCCGCCGTCTGCGAGCAGGTCTTCGAGCGTTCCGCCGGTTCTACTGTGCGACATGCATTCTCCCTCGTGTTCCGCTCGCCGGCGCTATCGCGGCGGCGCAGCCCTTTCGCCCGGTGGAGCCTCGCGCGCCCCGAGCTTCAGCGTCGTGTACGCCAGCGCCACCACCGCGACGACGACGAGGAGCGCGAGCCCCACGGTGTAGTCGTTGCCTGCCTGGTCGTAGGTCGCTCCCATCACCAGCGGCGGGAAATAGCCGCCCACACCGCCTGCGGCGGCCACGATTCCGGTCACACTGCCGACGGTGTTCGCGGGCGAGCGCCGCGCGACCCACGCGAACACGCCGCCCGTCCCGATGCCGAGGAAGATCGCGAGCAGGATGAAGGTCACGCCCGACCACAGGTCGGCGGGCGGCTTCGCGATCGCTATCGCCGCCATGACCGCCGTCCCCGCGAAGGACGTCATGACGACGTACTTGGGCGGAATGCGGTCGGAGAGCGTGCCACCGATCGGACGCGCGAGGACCGCGGCCAGAGCGAAGGCCGCGGTCCGCGTCCCGGCGTCGACGGCGGAGAAGTCGTAGATGTTCTTGATGTACGTCGGCAGGTAGTTGCTGAACGCGACGAAGCCGCCGAACACGATCGCGTACAGCAGCGACATCTCCCACGTGACCCGAAGCCGCAGTGCCGCGCGAAGCTTCGGTACCACGGGGTCACGGTTGGGGACGAACCGCGGCGCGTCCTTCATCGCGAACACACACAGCGGCCGTCGCCGCAAGCGCGACCGCCACGACGACGTGCGTCGTCAGCAACCCGAACCAGCCCACGAAGCGTGGCGTGAAGAACGCGGAGAGCGCGGTGCCGACCATGCCCATACCGAACACGCCGGTCGCGAATCCACGCCGGGACGGCTCGTACCAGTTGTTCGCGAACGGGATTCCGACCGCGAAGATCGTGCCCGCGATGCCGAGGAAGAAGCCGAACACCAGGAGCAGGACGTACGAGTCTGCGGCACCGGACAATCCGACGGCCAGCACGGGCGGAATCGACGCGACCGAGATCGCGATGAACATGACCCGCCCGCCGTAACGGTCGGTCAGCGCACCGACCACGATGCGGCCGAGCGACCCGACGAGGATCGGCATCGCGACCATCACCGACGCCTGTGCGCTGCTGAGCGTCATCGCTTCGGCGTACGACGTCGACAGCGGGCCGATCATGTTCCACGCCCAGAAGTTGATCGCGGAAACCCATGTGGCCAGCAGAAGATTGAAAGATTGGATTCCGGAGGAGCGCTCCGGAGCGGACACCGTCACCGGTCCATTGAACGATTCCCGCCTGCTCGCGCGCACGAAAATCGTCGAAACAGTGCCCTGTCGCCGAGAAAACGATGCCCTCGACCGGGGCGAAACCTGATCAAAGGTCGCGTGCGTAGGTGACCAAGGTCGCGAGTGCGGCACCCCCGGCAGCCACCCACACGCTCGCGAAACCCAGACCCCGATAGACAAGCGCACCGAGCACGGCTCCACCCGCCAGACCCGACCACAGAACGGCGTACCGCAACCACGCCCGATCACGATCACCACGGACGACGCGCGCCAGCGACTGTCCGAGCTTCACGAGCGTCCCCGTCATGTACGTCAGGCCGATACTCACCTCGCCGTCCCGCTCGAACGTCGCGTTCTCGGCACCCATCGCAGCGGCGACGACGAGAGCGCACAGCACCACCGGAGCGGACGCGGCGTGCGCGCCCGCGGCGATCACGAGCAGCGCCGTCACGAGCGCGAGCACGACCGGACGACGCCGGATCCCCCGCACGCTCGCGGCGAGCGACCCGCCGACGACACCGACGACGAACGCGACGATGAGCGAGCCCGCGACGAGCAGGTCGTGCCACGCGCCGTCCGCGATCGCGACGGCGGCCTGCGTCGTGTTCCCGCTCATGAACGACACGAAGTAGCCGCCGACCGCGATGAAACCCACCGCGTCGACGAAACCGGCGAGCGACGACAGACTCGCCGCCAGCACCACTTCTTCACGCCGATGACCGAGCACACCGCACGATAACGCGCGATGGACGCCCGGCACACGAAGGTGGAACAGCGATCACACTCGCGACGAATTCGGCGACGACCGGGCGGAACTTCGCCTCGCCGCACTCTTCTTTGCCATCATGTCGATGATGAAAAAGCTCCGTCTCGCCGCCGTCGCACTGATCTGCACCCTCGCCGTACTGGTGTGCGGATGCGCGTCGTTCACCGAGCGCGGGGCGGCGGCGACGGCGCCACCTCCCGCGGCCGCCGCGTTCCCCGTCACCCCCGCGACCACCACCCGCATCGAATACGGCCCGGAGCCGGACCGCTTCGGCGACCTGTACCTGCCGACGAGCAGTTCCACGGCGCTGCCCGTCGTCGTCATGATCCACGGCGGCGGCTGGCGGCAGGAGACACCGCTCGACTACTTCGCGCCTTTGTCACGCTCGCTGGCGGACGCGGGTGTCGCGGTGTGGAACATCGAGTATCGGCGCGTGGGCGGGGCCGGTGGATATCCGACGACGCTGCTCGACGTCGCTGCCGCCGTCGACGCGCTCGCCGACGTCGTGCAGGCACGCGCGGACGGCAGGCTCGACCTCTCGCGTGTCGTCGTCGCAGGACACTCGGCGGGCGGGCAACTCGCGGCATGGGTGGCGTCGCGCCACGTGCTGCCGCCCGGGAGCCCTGGCGCCGAGCCTCGCGTGCGGCCCCGCGCCGCGACGGTCATGGCCGGTGTCTTCGATCTGCCGCGCGCCGTCTCGACGGGTGACGCCTTTCTCGTCCGCTTCCTCGGCGGCTCGCCCGCGCACGTCCCCGATCGGTACGCGGTGGCCTCACCGATCCGGCACCTGCCCACCCGCGTCCCGATCCACGCGATCCACGGCAACGCCGATCGCACGGTGCCGGTCGAGCAGAGCCGGATGTACGTCGACGCCGCACGCGGCGCCGGCGACCAGGCGTCACTGACCGTCATGCCGGGCGTCGGTCACGGCGAGTTCGGCAACGTCACCTCCCCCGCATGGCGGCTCGCGCAGGCCTCGATCCTCGCGCAGGCGACCGTCTGAGCCGGGCAGGCCCTGGCGGCCCCGACGTCAGGACCGCCCCGACAACACACAGAACTCGTTGCCCTCGGGATCCGCCAGCACCACCCACGGCACGTCCTCGCCCTGTCCGACGTCCGCCGTGCGCGCCCCGAGCTCCAGCAGCCTGGCGACCTCCGCCTTCTGGTCGTCGGGCCGGAAGTCGAGGTGAAGCCGGTTGAACACCGACTTGACCTCGGGGACCTTCAGAAACAGCAGATCCGGAGCGGACCCCGGCGCGTGCACCACGACGTCGCCGTCCTGATCGATCTCGTACTCCCACCCCAGCGCCTGCGCCCACCACCGGCCCAACGCCTCGGGATCGAGCGAGTTGACGACGAGCTGCGTCCATGTCATCGGCATTCGGTCACCCTAGAGCGAGACTCCGTCCGCCGCACGCGCGTCAGGAACCGCCCGGCAACAGTGCCCGCACGGCGTCGATCGTGTCGGCATCGACGGCGGTCTTGTCGGGGCGATACCGCAGGACGCGCGCGAAGCGCAGCGCGACGCCCCCTGGATAGCGCGACGACACCTGCACTCCGTCGAGCTCGATCTCGACGACGATCTCGGGCCGCAGATACACCGTGTGCTCGTCGCGACCGCTCTCATGGCGCGGGAACTCGTCGGTCTGCCATCGCAACAGCGCGTCCGTCAGGCCCTTGAACGTCTTGCCGACCATGATCGGCGCGCCGCCGTCCGGATCCCGCGCCCCCAGATGGAGATTCGACAACCAGCCCGTCCGGCGGCCGTACCCCCACTCCGCGCCGAGCACGACGAGATCGAGCGTGTGGACGGGCTTGATCTTCTGCCACGCCCGCCCGCGCCGGCCCGCGGCGTAGGGCGAACCCAGCGCCTTGACCATCACACCCTCGTGGCCGTGCGCGATCGCATCGCCGAGATGCGCCTCCGCGAGATCGGATGCGGGAGCGATCACGCCCGGAATCCGATGCGCGTCCGCCGCGACGGAGAGCGCACCGAGCCGATCACCGAGCGGGGCGTCCACGAGCACGTCGCCGTCGAGATGCAGGCAGTCGAAGAAGTACGGGTGCAGCAACAACTCTCGCGTGCTCGTCGCGCCGAACCGGCTCATCGTCTCCTGGAACGGCCGCGGACGGCCCGCATCGGTGAGCGCGAGCGTCTCGCCGTCGAGAACCACCGAGCGGCACGGCAGTTCCCGCGCGACCCGCACGAGATCGGGGACCTGCGCCGTGATGTCGCGGAGCGTGCGCGTGAACACCGCGACGTCGTCACCGTCGCGATGGACCTGGATACGCGCGCCGTCGAGCTTGTACTCGACGCTCACCCGCTCACCGAGTTCGCCCAGCGCCGCCGGAAGCGACTCCGCCGGGGACGCCAGCATCGGCCGGACCGGCCGCCCCACGACCAGCGACAGCTGCGCGAGCGCGTCGGACCCGCCCGTCAGCGCCGCGACGGCGGTCTCCGGCAGGCGACCCGACAGCATGAACGCCCGGCGCACGTGCTCGACGGGACGCTCGGACGCCGCGGCGATCGCGTCCGTCATCACTCCTTCGAGCGCGCCCTGCCGCAGTTCCCCGCCCAGGATCGCCACGAGGAACCGCTGTTCCGGTGCGGTGCACTGCGCGAGCACGCCGCCGAGGACGTCACGACGCGCCGCGACGGAGCCGCTTCCCGTGGTGTTCGCGAGGGTCGTGAGCGCGGAATCGAGCTCCGCCACCGTGATCTGCGGACTCTCGCTCGGCGGGGCCTCGGCGGCGGCGAGAGTGCGCCAGCCGATCCCGACCCTGCCCTGCAACAGCTCGCCCGAGAGCCACGCGACGACGGGCGCGATCTCGTCGGGCCGCAACCGCCGCAGCAGCTCCTCGAGCGCTCCGCGTTTCGCCGTCCGGGAGCGGGTGCCCGCCACCGTCGCGGACGTCGCGACGACGTCCGCGAACAGGACACCGGCTCCCGATCGCGTCATCCTCGCATCATGACAGGCCACCGTCATCCACAGCAGGAAAGTTGTCCACAACTGGGAAAATACGTCTTGTGTCGAACGGGTGTACGAACTAGGTTAGTCGCATGGGGTCGGGGGATTCACACACAGCACACGGCACGTGGGCCGTACACGGGGAGCCGTGGCAGCTCGGTGATGCCGAACTGTCTGCCGCGGTGCTGGACGTGTCGCGGCAGATCCAGGTGTTGCAGGCCCGGCGCATCACGCTGATGGGCGAGGTGACCGACCGCGGCCTCGCGACCGCAGCGGGCTACCGCGACGCCGGGGCCTGGCTCGCGGCACACACGATGCTCGAAATCGGTGAGGCACGTGATGTCGCAGCGCTGGGAACAAGCCTGCGGACGCAGCCCGAGATCGCCGCTGCCGTTGCCGAACAGCGGATTTCACCGCGCCACGCGGCGATGCTGTGCGGATTCTTCGACACGCCGCCGTCACTGCTCGCAGCGCTGGCGGACACCGACCCGGACGAGCACGCGAACGTGATTGCGGCCTGCCGCGACGCGCTCCTCGCCGCGGCTGCGCCGGGTCCGGAGACCGCGACGAAGTCGGTACGCACTGCGATCGAGACGCTGCGGGCGCGCCTCGACATCGACACCGACGGGCCGACGACCCGTGAACGCGACGACCTCAACACCCTCACCCTCTCGAACACACTGAACGGCAGGGTCGTGCTGCACGGCGACCTCGACGCCCTCTCGGGTGAGATTCTGTCGACCGCTCTCTCGAAGCTGTCAGCACCGCGCCCAGCAGGAGACGGAACGCGTGATCCGCGCTCGGCCGGGCAACGGCGGGCGGACGGGCTCATCGAGATCTGCCGACGCCACCTCGACGCGGGCGACAGTGGGTTCGAGGCAGCCGAGAAGCCCCACGTGACGGTGTTGATCCACCATCGAGACCTGAAAGCACAGCCGCAAGGCCGTGACGAGCGGGTGACCGTGTCTGTCACCGCCCTACTCGACGGCATCGGTCTGCCCTGGATGCCGTGGGGCGGCACGCTGACCCCGGAGACGGCGCGTGCGGTGGCGTGCGATGCGCACGTGACACCGATCGTGATCGACGACCACGGCGTCCCACTGAACATGGGCCGCACCACGCGGCTCGTCACCCCCGCACAACGCCGCGCACTCACCGTCCGCGACCGCGGCTGCGCGTTCCCGACCTGCACAGCCCCCGCGAGTTGGTGCGAAGCACACCACATCGAGCACTGGGCCGACGGCGGACCCACCGACCTCGACAACACAGTCCTGTTGTGCGGCAAACACCACCGCCACATCCACCACAGCACCTGGCGAATCGTCCCGACACCGAGAGGCAGACCGAGCTTCGAGCCACCGGGCGTCACACGGCCCGGCTCCCGACCGCGAGGCCCGGACGAACCGCGAGCGGCATGACATCACCCCGGAGCGACGCACACTCGTACAACTAGGCTCGATCCGGCCGCACGGCGCGGCCGGACGACGAGCGTGAGGACGAGATGACGCGCAGCGCACTGGTGAGTCGGCGCGGCATGGCCGCGATCGGAGTGGTGGGGCTGCTGCTGGTGCCCACCGCCTGCGCCGCAACCGACGATCCCGCACCCGCACCCAGCACGGTGGCGACCGCCGAGGAACTCGCGGCGCCCACCGCGGACGCCGGTGACGACGGCGCCGCGGAGCGCGCGGACATCGTGGCCGACCCGGGCCTGCCGCCCGCCTCGGAGGCACTGGCGCTGCTCGGCACCCTCGACATCAAGGGGCGCGCGCCCAAGACCGGCTACGACCGCGCGCTCTTCGGGCAGGCCTGGACGGACGACGTCCCCGTCGAATTCGGCCACAACGGTTGCGACACCCGCAACGACATCCTCACGCGCGATCTCACCGACGTCACCTACCGTCCCGGGACCCGCGACTGCGTCGTCACCTCCGGCACCCTCGACGATCCCTACACCGGGACGACGATCGCCTTCGTCCGCGGCGAGACCACGTCGAGCGCCGTCCAGATCGACCACGTCGTCGCCCTGTCGGACGCATGGCAGAAGGGCGCACAGCAACTCGACACCGCGACGCGGACGGCGTTCGCCAACGATCCCCGCAATCTGCGCGCCGTCGACGGGCCCACGAACCAGCAGAAAGGCGACGGCGACGCCGCGACGTGGCTGCCGCCGGACAGGTCGTACCGCTGCGAGTACGTCTCCGCGCAGGTCGAGGTGAAGGCCGCCTACCGGCTGTGGGTGACGCAGGCCGAACACGATGCGATCGCGGGGATTCTCGCGTCGTGCGGCCCGGACGTTGCGCCCGCACCGGCACCCGTCCCCGCACCGGCGCCCGCACCGGCACCCGTCCCCGAGCCGGCGCCGGCACCCGCGCCTGCCGACACGAGCGCCGTCTACTTCCCGAACTGCGCGGCGGCGCGTGCCGCGGGCGTGGCACCCGTCCACGCCGGATCACCCGGTTACGGAACGCATCTCGACCGCGACGGCGACGGCATCGGCTGCGAGTAGCTCACGACCGGTTCTCGCGCCCGTCGCCGAGTTCCGCGATGCGCTTCGACGCCTCACGCAGCCGCGCCTTACGCTCCTCACCTGCGGCTTCCTTGAGTTCGTCGTAGAGTTCCTCGTCGTCGTCACTGAAGCCCGCGAGCGCGCGCGGGATGCCGAGGGTCAGCGCGAGCGAAGGCCACACGATCCACGCGAAACCCCAGCCGACGACGAATTGCAGAACGAGGAAGACGACCAGCGTCGCGCCGACGATGATGCCGTCCATCACCTCGACCCGGCGGCCCCGCACCAGCAGCTTCTGCAGTTCCAGTTCGCCCTCACGCACGGCGGACGTGCCGGACACCACTGCCGGCGCCGAGTCCGTGTCGTCGACGTCGAGTTTGCGGATGCTGCCGTGCTCGACGACGAGCGGAACCCCGCCTGGAAGATCGCCGAACGCGGGCCGGACGGCCGAGACGGTGCGCGCCGCCGCGACGGCCTTCGATCGTTCGTCGAACTCCGTCATATCGAGTCGCCCGGCGGCATAGTGGTTTCCGAGAACGTTGAGCGCATGCAACCGCTCGTCGTCACCGAGCCGCAGATCGTCGTCCGACATCTCCGCTCCCACCTGTCCTCGTCCGGCCCGATTCCCGCCTCATCCTCGCAGTCTCACGCAACTCATGCGCGCCGCAGCGCCGAACGGTCGATCTCGGCGACCGAGGTCAGGCCGCTGAGCCCCATCGTGAGATCGAACTCCGCCAGCAGATTCGCGGTCACGTCGCGGACGCCGTCACGGCCACCGAGCGCGAACCCGTACAGATGCGGGCGCCCGAGCGTCACAGCGCTGGCACCGAGCGCGATCGCCTTGAACACGTCTGCGCCCGAGCGAATCCCGGAGTCGAGGACCAGCGGAATACGCCCGTCGACGGCCTCGGCGATGTCGACGAGCGCGTCGAGTGCGGAGATCGACCCGTCGACCTGCCTGCCACCGTGATTCGAGACGACGAGGCCGCCGACCCCCGCGTCGATCGCCCGGCGCGCGTCGTCGGGATGCAGGACGCCCTTGAGCAGGACCGGCAGCGACGTCCGCTCGCGCAGCGATTCGATGTCCGCCCAGCCGAGCGACGGCCGCGAATAGATGTCGAGGAAGGTCTCGACGGCCGCACGCGGTTCGGGCGAACGGATGTTGTCGAGGAATCTGCCCGGGTAGCGCTTCGTCATCGACAGCAGCGACTTCACGGCTCCGAGCGTGACCTCGACCGGCGCGGACTCCGCGGCTGCCGCGATCCGCTCGCGCACGATGCGCAGGAAGACCGGATCGGAGGTGTACTGCGCGATGCCCTGGCCCTGTGCGAAGGGCAGCGAGCCCAGGTCGAGATCCTCCGGGCGCCAGCCCAGCATCGTCGTGTCGAGGGTGACGACGACGGCGTCCGCCTCGATCGCCTCGGCGCGGGCCAGGAAGCTGTCGACGAGATCGTCGTCGGTCGACCAGTACAGCTGATACCACCTCGGGCTGTCACCCATCGCCGCCGCGCTCTCCTCCATCGGGGCGCAGCCCTGACTCGAGAAGATGTACGGGACACCGAGTTCCGCTGCTGCCGAGGCGATCGCGACGTCGGCGCCGGGGTGCGCGAGTTCGGCCGCGCCGACGGGCGCGAGCAGCACCGGCGACGGGAGGCTGCGCCCGAACAACTCGACGCCCGTGTCGCGACTGGACACGTCGCGCAGCACGCGCGGGACGATCTGCCACCGGTCGAAGGCCTCCCGATTGGCTCGCATCGTCCCGCCGAGGCCCGCGCCGCCGTGGACGTAGGCCCACGCCTTCGGGGACATCACCCGTTTCGCCGCACGTTCGAGCTGGTCGAAGCTCGTCGGCACCGCGGGCTTCCGCCCGAGAACTCCCGCACGGTAGATCGCGTTCTGGCGTGCCCGGCCCCGGTTGTCCGTCACAGAATGTCTCCTGACGCTCGGTGTGGTGCGTGTAGCTTTCCACACCCCGCCCCGGCCCCGATGGGTAGGTTGTGACGGAGAGCACGCCACCGGAAGGACGATCCATGCCCACGGCACTCGACGTGTACTCGGGGCCCACCCTCGCGAACGTACTGCCCGCGGCGCTCGCGGGGCTGGGCGCGAGCGGGGAGCACGATCCGTGGGGGCTGCCGCGATGCTCGGCATGGGTCGTCCTGCTCGTCGACGGACTCGGATGGAACCTGCTGCAGGACAGTCTCTCCGAGGCTCCGGCGCTGGGCGAGCTCACCGGCGTGCCCACCCCGGCGGGATTCCCGACGACGACGGCGACCTCGCTCACGACCCTCGGCACCGGCCTGCCGTCCGGCCTGCACGGCGTGACCGGCTATCGGTCCTTCGTGCCGGAGATCGACGACACCGTAGGCTGGCTGTCCTGGCGCTCGGGCCGCTCGGGCAACGACCTGCGCGAGACCGTCGTTCCCGAACGGACACAACCACATCCGACGGTGTTCGAGCGCGCCGTTCGGGCCGGGATCCCCGCGACGGCGGTCCTGCCCGCGTCCTTCGAGGGTTCGGGGCTCACGCGCGCCGCGCTGCGAGGTGCCCGCTTCGCGCCGCGCCACGCGCACGGCGACATGATCGCCCACACCGTCGTGGCCGCCGCCGAGGGTGGCCTCGTGTACTGCTACATCAGCGAGGTCGACACGCTCGGGCACGTGTACGGTCCCGGTTCGCTGGCATGGCGCAGCGAACTCGCCGAGGTCGGTGCCGCGGTCGACGTCCTGCTACGCGAACTCCCGCGCGGCACAGGGCTGTTGGTCACCGCCGACCACGGGATGGTCACGGTGCCCGAGTCCGCGCGCATCGACGCAGACCACGACGACACGCTCCGGAGCGGCGTCCACACCCTCGCGGGTGAGCCGCGCTGCCGCCACGTGCACACCGAGCCCGGACGGACCGACGACGTCGCCGCCCGGTGGCGCGATCGACTCGGCGACGACTGGCACATCCTCACCCGCGCCGAGGCGATCGCATCGGGGCTGTTCGGGCCCACCGTCGCCCCCGACGTCGCGGGCCGCATCGGCGATCTCGTCGTCGTCGCGCGCGGCGGTGGCGGAATCGTCCGCAGCAGAGCGGAACCGCATCTCAGCGAACTCGTCGGGCAGCACGGCGCGCTCACCGACGACGAACTCGCCGTTCCCGTTCTCCATACCGTGACCTGACCGTTGCCCCGGGCTCGCCCAGCCGTTCGATAATCCGCGCGATCGGTGCTACAACCGAACCATGTCGTGGGTCTGGTGGGTGCTCGGCGCCTGCTGCGTCGTGTCGGTCGTCGCTGCCGTCGTGCTGGGGCGCGCGATCTCACTCGCCGACCGCCGCGAACGCAGCGACCGCCGCATCACACCGCGGCGCAGCGTCCCCGACGACTCGGGCGACGAACCGTGACGCAGCTCAGGCCAGCGGCGGCATCGTGACGACCTGCGCCGCGTAGGACAGCCCCGCACCGAACGCCAGGAGAAGCGCGGTGTCACCCGGCTTCGTCTCGCCGTCGCGAAGCATGGCCTCCATCGCGAGCGGCACCGACGCCGCCGACGTGTTGCCGGTCTCGGCGATGTCGTCGGACACCGGCACCGACTCCGGCAGCTTCATGCTGCGGGCGATGACCTCGGTGATCCGCGAATTGGCCTGATGCGGCACGAAGGCGTCGAGGTCCTCGGTGCTCAGCCCGGCCTTCTCGAGCGCGTGCAGCGCGACCTTGCCCATCTCGAACGCCGCCCAGCGGAAGACGGCGGTGCCGGTCATCTTGATGAACGGCCGCGGCCCGGTGGGGTTCTCCAGGTAGTCGAGCCAGCCGGGTTCCTGCACGATCGCGTCGGCCTGCGAGCCGTCCGAACCCCATGCGACGGGTCCGATGCCGGGTACGTCCGACGGACCGACGACGACGGCGCCCGCGCCGTCACCGAAGATGAAGCGCGTCGAGCGATCGTAGGGGTCCGTCGTGACGCTCATCTGCTCGACGCCGATGACGAGGACGTAGTCGGCGCTGCCTGCGCGCACCATGTCGGACGCCAGCGCGAGCGCGGTGCAGAATCCGGCGCAGCCGCCGCCGAGATCGAAGACACCGGGGCCGTTCGTGCCCAGAGCATCCGCGATGACCGCGGCCGCGGGGGGCGTCTGCAGGGTGTAGGTGGACGTCGCGACGACGACGCTGCCGATCTGCTCGGGTGCGATGCCGGACGCCTCGAGGGCCTTCTTCGCTGCCTCGACGCCCATCGAGACGACGGACTCGCCCTCGGCCGTGAAGCGCCGGTTCCGGATACCCGAGCGCGACTGGATCCACTCGTCGCTCGAATCGATCAGCTCGCAGATCTCGTCGTTCGACACGACCCGCTCGGGTCGGTACGCACCCAGTCCGAGCAGAGCCGAGTAACGGCTCACTGCCGGAACCTCGATCTGCTTGCCCATCGCGTCTCCTCGTGCTCGTCCCACCGGCCCCTCCTCGGGCCGACTCCACCGTACGGGCCGTACGCGTTACCCCGGTTCACGGGTCGTCGTTACCGGCGGGTAGTCGAGGTCGCGAGGACGTCACGAATCGCACTCGTGTCGGACGATTCCCGGCGGCCGGGGACGCCGAAGTTGTTACGCTCGCGAAGTTCCGAAGCAGTTACCCCGGTCACACCCGGGTGTTGTCCAGTCACTGCACACGAATGAGGACGGGGCCTTGAAGCAGACGCGCACGCAGCAGAACGGCAACGAGCACACGGACGTACAGGCAACGAACTCGCGGCCCCGCCGCCGCGACATCACACGGCGGACACGACGCATCTCAGCGACCCTCACCGCATTCACCGGCGTCGTCGCGGGAGCGATCGCGCTGACCGCACCCGCCGGCGCCGACCCGCTCATGGTCAACCCCATCCCGGGGCTCAACGGCATCACGGGACTGCCCGCGCTGAGCGGCCCCGCGCAGCCCGTCTCGCAGATGACCGGGCTCATGTCGGCGAACCGCACGCAGGACTCGAACGTCCTCGGCACCGACCTCGGGATCATGTGGGACAACGGCGCAGGCGAGGTGCTCACGGCGTTCGGCGACACCGCGGGCCTCGGCTTCCCCAATCTGCTGCAGGGCAGCGTGTGGGCGTGGAAGAGCAACGTGCTCTTCCGCAGCTCCGACACCGGTCTCTCGGACGGCATGGACTTCACGACGACTCCCCGCGACGCCTCCGGCTCGGCGAAGGAGCTGCTCCCGAGCCCGAAGATCCCCGGCGTCGAGATCAGCAAGATCCCCACCGCCGGGATCGCCGACGGAAACGTCCAGGTCATGAGCATCATGTCGGTCCGCGAGTGGGGGCCGGCAGGGCACTGGACCACGAACTGGTCGCAGCTCGCGTTCTCCGCCGACAACGGCGAGAACTGGGCCCTCGCGCCCGAGACGAGCCGACCGAACGAGGGCGGCAACGCGAACTTCCAGATGAACGCCTTCCTCTCGGACGGCGGCTTCGTCTACGTGTACGGCACACCGTCCGGCCGGGGCGGGATGGTCCACGTCGCCCGCGTCCCCAAGGGAAAGATGAGCGACATGGGCGCCTACGAGTACTGGGACGGCGGCGCGTGGATCCGCGGCAATCCCGACGTCGCGAAGCCCGTGACGGACGAGGGCGTCGGCGAGCTGTCCGTGCAGTACAACAGCTATCTCGGGCAGTATGTCATGATGACGACGGATTCGTTCAACAACGTCATCCTGCGCCGCTCGCCCAACCCGATCGGGCCGTGGGGGCCCGCCGAGGTCCAGGTGTTCGCGCACGAGTTGCCGACCGCGTACGGCGCCTACATGCACCCGTGGTCGACCGGACCCGACCTCTACTTCATGACGACGCAGCACACCAACTACAACGCCCTGCTGCTGCGCACCTCGCTCGGCTGAGCCGGGCCACCGGGCCGGAACCTGACGGAATCCTCATGATTCCGGCGGGCTCCGGCCCGTGGCGTTTCCAACGAATCATACTGCCGTCCAGCGTGATTCAGTGGTCGGCCGCCGTGGCCTCCGCCGGGTACGCACCGTACCCCCACCCCTTCTTGGCACCCGAAAAAATCGGGCGTAATATCGGACGATGTTACCGACGAGTAATAACTTGGGCGGTACTCGTCGAACAGACCGCACCTAATGGGAGAGCACTGAGCATGGGCCATTACAAGAGCAACGTCCGCGACCTCGAGTTCAACCTCTTCGAACTCCTGGGGATCGACCAGCTTCTCGGCCAGGGCGCATGGAGCGACCTCGACGCCGACACCGTCAAGAACATGCTGAGCGAGGTCGCGCGGCTCGCCGAGGGTCCGCTCGCCGAGGCATTCGCCGACGCCGACCGCAACCCGCCGGTCTTCGACCCCGAGACCCACGAGATCTCGCTGCCCGAGTCCTTCAAGAAGTCGTTCAAGTCGATGTGGGACGCCGAGTGGTACCGCATGGGCCTGTCGGAGGAGATCGGCGGCGTTCCGGTCCCCCGCGCCGTCGTGTGGTCCATCTCGGAGATGCTCCTCGGATCGCAGCCCGCCGCCTTCATGTACCAGGCCGGCCCCTCGTTCGCGGACGTCCTGTTCAACAACGGCACCGACGAGCAGAAGAAGTGGGCCGAGACCTGCGTCGAGCGCGGCTGGGGCGCCACGATGGTGCTCACCGAGCCCGACGCCGGATCCGACGTCGGCGCAGGCCGCACCAAGGCCGTCCAGCAGGCCGACGGAACGTGGCACATCGAGGGCGTCAAGCGCTTCATCACGTCCGCCACCTCGGACGACCTCTTCGAGAACATCTTCCACCTCGTGCTCGCTCGCCCCGAGGGTGCGAAGCCGGGCACCAAGGGCCTGTCGCTGTTCTTCGTCCCGAAGTACCACTTCGACTTCGAGAAGAACGAGCTCGGCGAGCACAACGGCGTCTACGTCACCAACGTCGAGCACAAGATGGGCCTCAAGGCCTCGGCGACCTGTGAGCTCACCTTCGGTGGCCACGGCAAGCCCGCCGTCGGCTGGCTCGTCGGCGAGGTCCACAACGGCATCGCGCAGATGTTCGACGTCATCGAGCACGCCCGCATGATGGTCGGCACCAAGGCGATCTCGACCCTCTCGACCGGCTACCTCAACGCTCTCGCGTACGCCAAGGACCGCGTCCAGGGCGCCGACCTCACGCAGATGACCGACAAGTCGGCGCCGCGCGTCACCATCACGCACCACCCGGACGTGCGCCGCGCGCTCATGATCCAGAAGGCGTACGCCGAGGGCCTGCGTTCGGTGTACCTCTACACCGCGGCCCACCAGAACGTCGAGACCGCGCAGCTCGTGTCGGGCGCCGACGCCGAGACCGCGCACCGCGTCAACGACCTGCTGCTCCCGATCGTCAAGGGTGTCGGCTCGGAGCAGGCGTACGCCAAGCTCACCGAGTCGCTGCAGACGTTCGGTGGCTCGGGCTTCCTGCAGGACTACCCGATCGAGCAGTACATCCGCGACGCCAAGATCGACTCGCTGTACGAGGGCACCACGGCGATCCAGGCGCAGGACTTCTTCTTCCGCAAGATCGCTCGCGATCGCGGTGTCGCGCTCGCGCACGTCGCCGGTGAGATCAAGAAGTTCATCGACTCGGAGGCCGGCAACGGTCGCCTCAAGTCCGAGCGTGCCCTGCTGAACACGGCGCTCGAGGACGTCCAGGGCATGGCGGCGACGCTGACCCAGTGGCTCATGGGTGCGCAGGAGCAGCCGAAGGAGCTCTACAAGGTCGGCCTCGGCTCGGTCCGCTTCCTCATGGCCACCGGCGATCTCGTCATCGGCTGGCTGCTGCTGCGCAGCGCCGAGGTCGCGATCAAGGCGCTCGACGAGGGTGCGTCCGACAAGGACAAGGCGTTCTACGAGGGCAAGGTCGCCGTGGCGTCCTGGTTCGCGAAGAACGTCCTGCCGGAGCTGACCGCGACCAAGAACATCGTCGCGAACCTCGACAGCGACATCATGGAGCTCGACGAAGCCGCGTTCTGATCTCTGCGGTTCTGCACCCCTTTTCGTACTCTGCACCCCTGCCGGGCAACTGGTAGGGGTGCAGAGTCGTATTCGGGGTGCAGAACCGTCAGCGGCGACCGAGCGTGCGCATGATCCTGGCGACGAGATCGGCGGGTGCGTCGAGGTCGTCCCACGTCCACCGGACGACGCGCAGGCCGAGGTCGCGGATCGCGTCCTCGCGCCGCTTCTCCCGGAACACCGCATCGCCGGCATCCTCACCCGGACGCACGAACCGGCCGTACTTCACCTTCCCGTCGAACTCGCCGACGACGCCGTGCCCACGCCACAGGAAATCGACCCGCACCCGGCCCTCGGCCGTGACGAGTTCGGCCTGCTGAATCGGTAGCGGCACGCCGAACTTCGCGAACACGACTCGCGAGCGCGACTCCCCGACGCTCTCGCTCCCCTCGCTCGCGTACTCGGTGACGCGGCGGGCCGCGGGAGCGCCGTAGCACCCCGTCACCTCGAGACACGCCCGCTCGAGCTCGGCGCGGCGCGCGCCCGCCGTCGACAGTGCGGCGTCCGCCGCGACGAGCGCCTGCTCGAACGGCAGCTCACGCGCCAGATCCACGACGGTGCGCTCGAGCGTCGTGACGACGATGCCGTCGACACGTGTCGTTCGCCCTCGCAGATCACCGGGGTGGACCCGCAACCCCGCTCGTCGCCTGCCGCCGCCGTCACGCTCGCGCGTCACGTGCACGCGCGACAGGTCGGTGCGCCACAGCGTCAGACCGTGGACGACGGCCGCCGACTGGTGACTCACGACGGCGTCCGGCGACAGCCGCGGCAGCATCGCGTCGACGGCGAGCCGGTGCCGCCGCAGCGGATCGAGCCCGTCCGGATCGAGCGGGGTGTAGACGCCGCACGCGATCCGATGCACGTCGTGGGTGCGGCGCCGCCGCCTCATGTCGTTGTCGGTGGGACTCGCAGGCCCACCGCGCCGTATCAACTCGGGTTCCATGACCCGACAGTGTGCGCACGGGCACCGACGCTCCGCGATTCTGCACCCCTGACAGCATTCTGCACCCCTATCGGTCGCCCGAAAGGGGTGCAGAATGCGAAAAGGGGTGCAGAACGGCTATTCGTCGTCGCCCGCGCTGTCGTCGTCCGCGCTGTCGTCGCCCTGGTCGCCGCACACCACGATCGGCTGCGGGTCGTAACGCACCGTCCGCGTATCGCGCGAGATCTCGCGGCCGCTCGCCGCATCCCGGATGATGCGGGTGTCGCTCGACGTGAAGCCCGGCGCACCGCTCGACGGCGAACACGCCTCCCCCGCCGGCAACCGGACGGTGTTCGGCTGCGTCGGATTCGAACGCGAACCCGTCACCGACTCCACCTCGACATGGTCGGTCCCGTAGAACGACACCGTGAGCGTCGACGAATCGGCGGACGCCGCGATCAGCACCGCGGTGTCGAACGGATTGCGGAACTGCAGATCGATCGCACCCTCGAAGACCGTCGCCTCACGCGCCTCCGGATACCGCGAGATGTAGTACGAGTGCTCGGTGTGCGCGACGTCCTCCATTCCCGCGAAGTACGACGCGTTGTACAGCGTCGTCGCCACCTGGCTCACACCACCGCCGACGGCGTTGTCGGGCCGGCCGTTGTTGATGATCCCCGACTCGACGTAGCCCTGCGCCGTCCCGCGCGGACCGGTGTGACCGTTGAGCGAGAACGTCTCGCCCGGCATCACGAGCGCACCGTTGATCGCATTCGCGGCGAGCCGGATGTTCGTGCCCGACGCCGCGGAGAAGCCACCCGTCGAGAACGTGCTCACCTGCTCGTTCACGCCGAGCGACTCCGCCCGCTCCGTCGTGAGCTCCGGCTCCTTCGTCTCGTACACCGCCTCGCCCGTGTGCGTGTCCGTCATCATCTCGGGAAGCTGCTCGAGCGTCTCCTCCCAGTTCACGAGGACACCCTCGACGGACGGCGTGATCGTCGGGGTGCCGCCCGAGAGCCTGATCCGTGCGTCCTCCGGCTGCACCTCGGTCGGCGCGAGCTGCGGCGCGAGGATCCCCGTCGCCGCCTCCGCGTCGAATCGCGGTTCGAGATCACCCGACTCCGTCGGCGCGAACGACAGGACGGCACCGACGGCATCGCGCGGCAGCGTCGCCGCGACGTCGTCACGGCCGGTCACGACGAGATCCGCCGACGTCGCAGGAATCGCGACCTCGTTCATCGCGCGATCGACGGCGTCCTGCGTCACCGTCACCGGGACGGTGTCGACGGGCAATTCGACCGTCTCGCCGTACGGCCACTGCAGGGCGAACTCGTCCGCCGCTGCCTGGCCGTCGAGATTCTGGCCGGGCTCGGGAGTCACCGCGACCGGCGTCGCACCCTCGAACACGACGCCGCCCTCGCGCGGTGCACGATCGACGTCGTTTCGCAGCCCGTCGATCGCGCCGAAGAGGGCGGTGTCGTCGCGTTGCGGGACGACGGGACTGTCGGTCGTCGTGAAGAACGACGCGACCCGTACGAACGGATTGAGCGGCTGCGCCTCGGCGTGATCGAGCGTCGCCTCCCAGTCGAACCCGAGACCGGCGTCGGCGGGCACGATCTGCGTCTCGACGTCGCCCGCCCGGACCGCGACCGGCTCGTCGACCCGATTCGACAGTCCCGCGACGAGCCGCTCGTGTGCTTCCTCGCGGCTCGCGCCGCCGATCTCGATGCCCGCGACGGCAGTGCCGCGCGGCATCGAGCCCGACGACACCGCGAGGTCGATGCCGTACCCGATCGCGAGGACGCCGACCACGCCACCGGTGATCGCCGCGGCCTTCACCCAGGCCGGACGAGCACTCGACGTCGTGGTGGGGTTCTCGGGCTCCGGCTGCGGCGACTCCGGCACCGTCGGAACCTCACGCGTCGCCTCGGCATCGGACTGCTGCCGGACCGGCCGCGGCTCGGGCGGCATCGCGGAGTACGCATGCCCCTGCTCGGCCGGCGGGACGGCGGGGATCGCCTCGGTCGGATCGTTCGACCCGTCGCCGACGGGCTGTTCGGGCGCCTGCCCGGGGCCCTCGTCGGCAGAGTGTGCGCGGTCGTCACCCACGGGATCGGCGCCGCCGTCACCAGCGGCCGGACCGCCGATCGGGGTCGTTTCGTCGTGGGGGCCGTCGCCCCGTCGTCGATCGTCCGTCACGACGTGTACCTCACCGATGAACTCGCTTTCCTGCCCCCGTGATGTCCAGATAGTCCCTTCCAGGGTACCGACGACACGAAGGAGCCCCGCGTTGCTGCCAGGTCGGGGGTCGGACAGCAACGCGAGGCTGTCCCGTCTATCCGCCCCGGCCGACGAAGTGTTACACGCCGGCCGGGAGGATGCGCGCGGGGTTTGCTCAGCGCTCGACGATGGCCGTCACACCGATGCCGCCGGCCGCGCAGATCGAGACGAGACCACGGCCCGAACCCTTCTCGGCGAGCGTCTTGGCGAGCGACGCGACGATGCGTCCGCCCGTCGCGGCGAACGGGTGACCGGCCGCCAGCGACGAACCGTGGACGTTGAGCTTGCTTCGATCGATCGCGCCGAGCGCGCCGTCGAGACCCAGCCGCTCCTTGCAGTACGCGTCGTCCTCGAACGCCGTGAGCGTCGCGAGCACGACCGACGCGAACGCCTCGTGGAACTCGTAGAAATCGAAATCCTGCAGCGTGAGGCCGTTGCGCGCGAGGAGACGCGGAATCGCGTACGTCGGGGCCATGAGCAGCCCGTCCTTGCCGTGGACGTAGTCGACGGCGGCGGTCTCGGAGTCGACGAGATGCGCGAGGACCGGCAGGCCCCGCTCCGTCGCCCACTCGTCGGTCGACAGCAGAACGGTCGACGCGCCGTCGGTGAGCGGCGTCGAGTTGCCCGCCGTCATCGTCGCGTCGCCGAGCTTCGTGCCGAAGACCGACTTCAGCTTCGCGAGCTTCTCGGCGGTCGAATCGGCGCGCAGGTTGTCGTCGCGCATGAGGCCGAGGTAGGGGGTCACGAGGTCGTCGAAGAAGCCGCTGTCGTAGGCGGCTGCCATGTTCTGGTGGCTCGCGGCGGCGAGCTCGTCCTGCGCCTCGCGGGAGACGCCGAACTCCTTGGCCGTGATCGCGGCGTGCTCGCCCATCGACAGACCCGTCCGCGGCTCGCCGTTGCGCGGGATCTCGATGCCGAGCATCGACGGCCGGACGTTGCCGAGCAGCTTGATGCGATCGGCCGTCGACTTCGCGCGGTTGAGCGACAGCAGGAACTCGCGCAGCTCCTCGCCGACACCGATCGGCGCGTCCGACGTCGTGTCGACGCCGCCGCCGACACCCGACTCGATACGGCCGGACGCGATCGCGTCACCGACGGCGATGATCGACTGCAGACCCGTCCCGCACGCCTGCTGCATGTCGAACGCCGGCGTGTACGGGCTCAGCGACGACCCGAGCACGCACTCGCGGATCAGGTTGAAGTCGCGGCTGTGCTTGAGGACGGCGCCGCCGCCGACCATGCCGAGCCGCTCACCCTGCAGGTTGAAGCGGCTGACGAGGCCGTCGAGCGCAGCGGTGAACATGTCCTGGTTGCTCGCCCGCGCGTACGCGCGATCCGAACGCGCGAACGGGATACGGTTGCCGCCGACGATCGCGACGGGCCGCAGTGCCCGGCCCCCGGATGCCCCCGCGGGCTTCGGCTTCGCGGCGGCCGTCTTGGTCGTGGTGCGGGCTTTGCTGGTCACGGGAGTCTCCCTGTCGTCGTGCCGTGCGCTCGTGAACTGTGGTGCAGCTCGGTATTGGCTACTATTCTTACTCAGCAGTAAGTTACTTGTCGACACCACACGGCACACACGAACGCAAAGGTGGGAACGTGGCAGCGAAACAAGCGCCCGACCTGTACTCGCAATTCCTCTCGTCCGCGCCCGGCGCCTTCATCGCCGACAAGGCGGGTCTGCCCAAGCCCGAGCCGCTCCGCCGCTACAAGGCCGGCGAGCCCGCGCTCCCCGGCCCGCTCCTCGTCGGCGGCGAAGGCCGCGTCGTGGAGCCGCTGCGCGAACTGCTCTCGGACTACCCCGCCGCGTCGGGGACCACCCCCTCCGGTGGCGACGAGAAGTACGGCGCACTCGTGTTCGACGCGACCGGAATCACGACGATCGAGGGCACCCGCGCCCTCTTCGAGTTCTTCCAGCCCGCGATGCGCTCCCTCGCGCCGTGTGCGCGCGTCGTCGTCGTCGGCACGACCCCCGAACTCGTGACGGACGTCGAAGAGCACATCGCGCAGCGATCGCTCGAAGGGTTCACCCGCAGCGTCGGCAAGGAACTGCGCCGCGGCGCGACCGCCCAGCTCGTCTACGTCTCGCCCGACGCGAGCACCGGGCTCTCGGGCCTCGAATCCACGATGCGCTTCCTGCTCTCGGCCAAGTCCGCCTTCGTCGACGCCCAGGTCGTCCGCGTCGACGAGAAGGACTCGGTGGCACCCGCGAGCTGGGACAAGCCACTCGAGGGCAAGGTCGCCGTCGTCACCGGCGCCGCCCGCGGCATCGGCGCGACCATCGCCGAGGTCCTCTCGCGCGACGGCGCCCACGTCATCTGCGCCGACATCCCCGCCGCCGGCGAAGCGCTCTCCGAGACCGCGAACAAGGTGTCCGGCACCGCGCTCGCGCTCGACATCACGGCGCCCGACGCCGCCGACAAGCTCGCCGAGCACGCGATCGCGCGCCACGGCGGAATCGACATCATCGTCCACAACGCCGGCATCACCCGCGACAAGCTGCTCGCGAACATGGACGCGAGCCGCTGGGACTCCGTCCTTGCCGTCAACCTGCTCGCGCCGTACCGGATCACGAACGCCCTCGTCGAGAAGGGCGCACTGCGCGACGGCGGCCGCGTGATCGACGTGTCCTCGATCGCGGGCATCGCCGGCAACCGCGGCCAGACGAACTACGCCGTCTCCAAGGCCGGTGTCATCGGTCTCGTGAACTCCGAGGCGCCGCTGCTCGCCGAGAAGAAGATCACGATCAACGCCGTCGCACCGGGATTCATCGAGACGGCGATGACGGCCGCGATCCCGCTCGTCACCCGCGAGGGCGGCCGGCGGATGAGCTCGCTCCTGCAGGGCGGCCAGACCGTCGACGTCGCCGAGACCGTGGCGTACTTCGCGAGCCCCGCGTCGAACGCCGTGAGCGGCAACATCGTCCGCGTGTGCGGCCAGAGCATGCTGGGCGCGTGATGGCCGGCGACACCATCGTCCTCGGCGGCATCCCGAGCACGTTCGATCTCTACTCGCGCGCGGTGAAGAGCGCACTCCCGGTGATCGGCGCCGGCGGCGACTCCGTGCCGTCGACGACGCTCGCGCTGAAGAACTTCCGAGTGGACCGCGACAACCTCGCCGCGTACTGCAAGGTGACGGGCCTTCGGCTGACCGACGACCTTCCGCTCACCTACCCCTTCACGCTCGTGTTCCCGATCGTCATGAAACTCATGGTGTCGGAGGGATTTCCGTTCCCCGCGATCGGATCGGTGCACGCCGAGAACGTCATCGAGCAGTACCGGCCGATCTCGACGACCTCGCCGCTCGACATCGAGGTGCACGCCGAGAACCTGCGCGAGCACCGCAAGGGGATGCTGATCGACGTCGTCAGCGAGGTTCGGGTGGGCCGTGAACTCGTGTGGCGGCAGGTGTCGAGCTTCCTGCGGCAGGGCCACACGTCGCTCTCGGATCAGCCGCGCGCCGTCCCGAAGTCGGACGAGGTGCCGCCGCCGCCGTTGCGGACCCTGCGCGTCGATCAGAAGACGATCTCGCGGTACGCGGCAGTCTCGGGCGATCGCAATCCGATCCACGTCTCGACGCTTGGCGCGAAGGCGTTCGGCTTCCCGCGCACGATCGCACACGGAATGTGGAGTGCGGCAACCATCCTCGGCACCGTCGAAGGGCGGATTCCGGGCGCCGTGACGTACTCGGTGCGCTTCGGCAAGCCGATCGTGCTGCCGGCGACGCTGAACCTCTACGCGGATCGGGTGGAGCACGCGGAGGCGGGCGAGTCGGGCTGGAATCTCGCGATCCGGCATCCGAAGAAGGGCTACCCGCACCTCACCGCGACGCTACGGTAGGCGGCGAGCCGCTCGTGCGCGGCTTTCCGGCCCCTGTGCCGGAAAGTCGCTCACGAGCGCAGAGCGCCCTTCAGGCCGCGCCAGGCGAGGGCTTCGAGCAGATCGACGGCATGGTCGGCCTCGATCTCGCCGCCGGCGACGCGGTCCGCGACTGCCTCGCCCGCGCCGACCAGCGCGATGGCCATCATGCGAAAATCCTCGTCCGACAACGGATCCTTCGTGCTCGCCTCCAGCAGATGCTGCGTGAGCTCGACCAGCCGGTCGCGGCTGGTACGCACCGATCCGACGAAGGCCGCCTGCGCGAGCGCCTGCCGGTACAGGACCAGCCACGACTCACGATGCTTGGCGACGAAGCCGAGGAACGATTCGAGGGCGACACGCAACTGTTCACGCGGGGTGAGGCCGCGGGCACCCGCGGGGGCGAGCGCCTCGACGAACCGGGCGCCCTCACGCTGGATGCACGCGGCGAAGAGTTCGTCCTTGGAGCCGTAGTAGAGGTAGAGCATGGGCTTGGAGATCTCCGCCCGCGCCGCGATCGCGTCCATCGACGTCTCGTGGAAGCCACGCTCGGAGAACACGGACACGGCGGCGTCGAGCATCTGCTGCTCACGCACCGCGCGCGGCAATCGCTTGGTGCCGCCAGCCATCACACCCTCCAACCGTCCGCGAACAGACGATCTTACTCTACGGTAAGAACTTCGCGCGGGCGTCGGATTTCGACACGAGCGGGCGGGGCCGCGTGCGCCACGGTCAGTATGCGTGACCCTCGTTGTAGGCCTGCTGGCGGGCCCGCTGCGCGTCCCGTTCGGGCGTCGAGACAGCGCGCTCGTCGAGACAGTACGACTGCTGCTGCCACACGAACCGGAACTGACCCCACACGAATTTCCACTCGTACGGGCAGGGCGGCGGATCGGCCGGGCATTCGAAGCCCACGGGGCAGGTCGCGGTCGCCGCCGTCGCGGGTGCCGCGAACCCCACCGCCGTCGCGGCCGTCGCCGCCGCGAGAACACCGGCCACCAGGGTTGAACGCACGAGAAGTCCTCTCCACCAACGAAAAACACGACCCGGACACGGGCCGAAAAAACGTTAGCAGCGCACCACGCCCTTGGTCTCCGCGACCCTCATCACACTCTCGTCGACACGTGACACAGGCAACTCTCCACTCGCGAGCTGCCCTTCGAGATGATCGAGGACACGCGGCACGTCGTCCGTCGTGAGCCACAGCGCCTGATCCACACCCGCAGCGATCGCGATCGCGACGGCGTCGGCGATGCCGTAGCGATCGGTGATCGCCTTCATGCCCGAGAGATCGTCGGTGAACACGACGCCGTCGAACGGCGTTCCGCCGTAACCGGCGCCGCTGCGCAGCAGCTCCACCGCCGCCGGGCTGATCGACGCGGGTTCGCCCGGCGCCGTCAGCCCCGGCACCTCGAGGTGACCGAGCATCACGCCGGCGCTCTCCGACGCCACGCCGGGCTCGCTCGTCGCGCCGTCGACCAGCGCGCGATAGGGCACGAGATCCTTCGCGATCAGGTCGGGCAGCGGCGGCGTCGTCACCGACCCCGTGTGCGAATCTCCCGACGCCGCACCGTGACCCGGGAAGTGCTTGAGGACGGGCAGAACGCCGGCGTCGCGCATCCCGCGCGCATACGCGTCGGCGTACCGGATCACGACGTCGGGATCGTCGGAGAACGAGCGGTCGCCGATGACGGCGCCGTCGGGCTGCGCGCTCACGTCGACGTCGGGCGCGAAGTTCACGGTGATCCCGAGCTCGCGCAACTGCTGCCCGCGCGTGAGCGCCATCTCGTAGGTCTGCTCGGGGGTCATCGTCTGCGCCGCCTCGCGTGCCGACGGATCCGCCCCGAGCAGGTCGGCGACGCGCGAGACGCGGCCGCCCTCCTCGTCGATCGTCACGAGCGGGGCAATCGGAGCTGCGGCCTCGACCTGTGGGATCTCGCGGTTCGCGAGCATCGCCTCGTCGGTCCAGCTGCCGACGAAGATCCCGCCGATCTGTTCGCGCGACACGATCGACACGGCGTCGGCGGTGTCCGTGACACCGACGGTGAGCAGCTGCGCGAGCTTCTGCCGGTCGGTGAGAGTGTCCAGGAACGCGTCCTCGCACGACGGCGCGGCCGCGAGTTGCGACGCCGTCACGCCGTTCGACGCCGGCGAGGCGGGCGCCTCCGGTTCCGGCGCGGCCTCACCGCCGGACGCGGACGAGCAGCCGGCGACGAGACCGGCACACGCGAGAACGGTGATCACGAGCTTGCAACGCATGGCGACCAAGATAACAAAAAGGTCTCGACACCCGTCCCGAGCCGAGGTCACCGCCGTGAACCACGAGTACTATGACGGACCACCAGCCACCGGGAGGCGACATGGCAACCGACCTCGTGATGATCGCGTACGACGGCACCGACAACGCGAAACGCGCGATCGACTACGCGGCCCGCTTCCTCACCTCACACCGCGCCGTCGTCGTCACGGCATGGGAACCGATGGTGCGCCAGGCCGCCCGCATGTCCGGACTCTCCGGCGTCCTGCAGCCCGAATGGGCGCCCGAGGCCGAGGCGGAGGACATCGCCCTCACCGACGCGAAGACCGTCAATCAGGAAGGCGTCGACCTCGCTCGCGCTGCAGGGTTCGACGCCGACGGCCGCTGCGCCGAGTGCCGGACCACCATCTGGAACGCCATCACGTCCGCCGCCGACGAACTCGACGCCGACGTCATCGTGAGCGGCACCCGGGGCCTCACCGGAATCCGCGCCCTGCTGCAGAGCAGCGTCGCCGATCAGGTCCTCAAACACGGTCACCGGCCGGTTCTCGTCGTACCGCCCGGCAAGGACTGACCGGCCCGACGCCACACGGCGCCTCGACCAGGGGCGACGGCACGATTGGCTGAGCAGGTGATACCTTGGCGCATGATAGACGCGCGTCCGTGCCCGGACGGGCCGAATGCAGTTGCAACGTGGGAGTACGACGATGGCGAAGTTCCTGGTTCCCGGGGTGGTCAGCGCGGTGGTCGGAGCCGTCCTCGGCACCGTCGCCGTTCTCGGCGTCACCGCTGCGGCCGGTGAGAACTCGCGCCCCGACATCGATCGCAGCGCGAACGCCGACTCCTCGCTGCTGAACCAGGTTGAGTACGGCAGCCGCTGACGCGACTGGCTCGACCGATCCTTCCGGGGGCGGCGCGCCGCCCGATCCGCCGCCGTCGACAGCTCCACTGACTCGGCGCTGGCTCGCTGCCGGCGCGGTCGTCTCGCTGATCCTCGCGTTCGTCCAGTCCCCGGGTCTGATCGCCGCCGACACCAAATACGACCTCACCGAGAATCCGCTCGGCTTCCTCGCGCGCGCCGCGCACCTGTGGAGCAGCCAGTCCCCGCTCGGCCAGGTGCAGAACCAGGCGTACGGCTACTTCTTCCCGCACGGCGCCTTCTTCGCGCTCGGTGATCTCGCCGGGATTCCCGCGTGGATCACGCAGCGGCTCTGGTGGGCGCTGCTGCTGCTCGTCGGCTTCTGGGGCGTCGTCCGGCTCGCCGAAGCGCTCGGCGTCGGCAGCCGTGCGTCCCGCGTCGTCGCCGGCATCGCGTTCGCGCTCTCGCCGCGGGTCGTGACGACGCTCGGCTCGATCTCGTCCGAGACGCTGCCGATGATGCTCGCGCCGTGGGTGCTGCTGCCCGTCGTGCTCGCCCTGAACGGTGGCAACGCACGCTCGCTGCGCCTGCTCGCGGCGCGGTCGGCACTCGCCGTCGCGCTGATGGGTGCCGTCAACGCCGCGGCCACCGCGATGGCCTGCCTCGTCGCGGCGCTGTGGTGGATCGTGCACCGGCCGAACCGCACGTGGTGGATCTTCACCCTGTGGTGGATCCCGTTCGTGGCGCTCGCGACGCTGTGGTGGATCGTTCCGCTGCTGCTGCTCGGCGCGCTCTCGCCGCCCTTCCTCGACTACATCGAGTCCGCCGCCGTCACGACGCAGTGGACCTCGCTCGCCGAGGTCCTGCGCGGCACGGGCAGCTGGACACCGTTCGTGTCGCCCGAGCGCGTCGGCGGCGCCGTCCTCGTCACGCAGCCCGCCGCGGTCGTCGTGACCGGCGCGGTCGCTGCGGCGGGGCTCGCGGGGCTCGCGATGCGGCGGATGCCGGGCCGGGGCCGGCTCGTCTTCGTCCTCCTCGTCGGCATCGCGGGACTCACGATCGGCTACCTCGGCCAGATGTCGTCGCCCGTCGCCGAGCAGGTCCGGATGCTGCTCGACGGCCCGGGCGCGCCGCTGCGCAACATCCACAAGCTCGAACCCCTCGTCCGGCTGCCGATCGCGCTCGGCATCGCGCACCTGCTCGCGAAGGTTCCGCTGCCCGGCGCGGTGCCCGCGCGGCAGTGGCGCAGCGCGTTCGCTCATCCCGAACGCAACCGTCTCGTCGCCTTCGCGTCGCTGATCCTCGTCGCCCTCGCGGCGTCGACGGCGCTCGTGTGGACGGGCAAAGCGGCGCCCCGCGGCGCGTACAGCGAGGTCCCGCAGTACTGGCACGACGCCGCGGCATGGCTCGACGAGAACGCCGGAGACGGCGCCGACGCGGCGAGGGCGCTCGTCGTCCCGGGTGCGCCGTTCGGCGTCCAGGTGTGGGGGCTCACGCGCGACGAACCGCTGCAGGCCCTCGCGCAGACGCCGTGGGCGGTGCGCGACGCGGTGCCGCTCACCCCGGGCGGCGCGATCCGCTCGCTCGACTCGGTGCAACGGCTGCTCGCCGACGGCCGCTCGTCGGAGGGCCTCGCGACGACGCTGCGCTCGCAGGGCGTCGGGTACCTCGTCGTGCGCAACGACCTCGACCCCGCGACGTCACGCTCGACCCGGCCGATCCTCGTGCACCAGGCGCTGGACGGCTCGCCCGGTGTCGAGAAGGTCGCCGAGTTCGGCGAGACCGTCGAACGAGACCTGCCCGACGACGTCGTCGCGGACGGGGACCTGCGCCCGCCGTATCCGGCGGTCGAGATCTATCGCGTCGGCAGCGAGGACGCACCGCCGGTGACCGCGGGGCCGTACACCGTCGACGCCGACGCCGTTCCCCGCGTGCAGGGCGGCCCCGAAGCGGTGCAGCGGCTGGCCGAGAACGGCGGCCTCGCACAGGGTCCCGTCCTGTTCGCGCCCGACGCACACCGCGCAGACCTGCCCGTCGGCCCGATCACCGTCACCGACATGCCCCGCGACCGCGAAACCGATTTCGGCCGCGTCGACGGCAACACGTCCGGCCTGCGCGCACCCGACGACCCACGCCGCACCCGCAACGCCGTCGCCGACTACGACGTCCCCGACACACCCCGCGTCGAGGGCAGCTGGACGGGTGCCGACGTCACGGTGTCGAGCTCGGCGGCCGACGCGACCCAGCTCGGCGGCGCGTCCCCCGGCGCGACAGCGGCAGCGGCGTTCGACGGCGACCCCAGCACCGGCTGGTTCTCGAGCCTCTCCGAGGCCGCGCGAGGCCAGTGGCTCGAACTCGACCTCGACACCCCCGTCGACAGCGCGCTGTTCGAGGTGACGACGAGCCCGGCCGCGCTCGGTGCCCCGGTACGCTGGCTCGAGGTCGAGACCGACTCCGGGACGACGGCGGTGAAGATCGATTCGCCCGGCGAGCCCGTGACCGTCGCGCTGCCCGGCGGCGGCGCCGACCGGATCCGCATCACCGCGAGCCGCACCGAGGACGGCTCGGCGGGCGTCCAGTTCGGGATCAGCGAGGTCCGTGTGCTCGACTTCGCGGGCGGCGAGCCCACCCCGGTCCCGATCGTCCACCGCACCGCACTCCCCCCGGTTCCGGACGGCGCGCAGCCGCAGCGGTGGCTGCTCACTCAGGAGCTTCCCGGACGGCGCGCGTGCGTCGAATCCGATCCGGAGGGCGGCGACGTCCGGTGCAACACCGGGTTGCCGCTGCCCGCCGAGGAGGCCGGGCCGTTCACCCGCTCCCTGTCGGTCCCGTCGCCGACCGCCGTCGAACCCGAGATCACGCTGCGCTCGCGCGCGGGAGCGGCGCTCGACGAGCTCCTCGCGACGCCGGACCACGTCACCGCGACCGGGCTCGCCGACGTCACCGATCCGCGTGGTGGTCCCGCCGCCGCGACCGACGGCGACCCGCGCACGTCGTGGACCGCGCCGCAGTCCGGTGTCGGCAGCGCCGGCCCACTGGCGACGCTCGATCTCGACCTGCCCGAGGACACCGAGGTCACGGCGCTGCGGCTCACCGCCGCCGAGGGCGCACTCCCCGCGGCCCCGACGCGCGTCGCCGTCGACCTCGGGAACGGCCCCCAGGTCCGCGACGTCGAGTGGGACGGCGGCACTGCCACCGTCCCACTGCACGGACACACGACCGACCGGATCGCGTTCGGCGTCGTGGACACCGAGGAGGTCGCCGACCTGACGGCGTTCGGTGCGGTGGAACGCCGCGCGGGCGGCGTCGCCGAGATCGCGGTGCTCGGTGCCGGTGGCGACCCCGTGGCCGGTTCCGGCGTCCGGCCCGAGAGCGAGACGACAGGGCGAATCGTCACCGTCCCGTGCGAGACCGGCCCGGTGCTGCGCATCGGCGGCACCGCCGTCCGGACGTCGATCACCGCGACCGCGGGCGCACTCGCCGCGGGCGATCCGGTTCGCGCGACCGTGTGCGACGACGGCGAGACGCCGCTGCCGATTCCGGCCGGCGACGTCGACGTCCGCGTCGATCCCGGGAGTGCGTTCTCCGTCGACAGCGTGCTGCTGACGACGCCGGGATCCGGCGCACTCGGCGGCGCCGAGCCACGCCCCACGGGCACGGGCGCCTGGACCGCGAACCATCGCGAGGTCTCGCTCGCGCCCGCCGACGAGGATCGACTCCTCGTCGTGCCCGAATCGGTCAATCCGGGCTGGCAGGCCCGCGTCGGCGACACCGCACTGACGTCCGTCGTCGTCGACGGCTGGCAGCAGGGCTGGGTCGTTCCGGCCGGAGCCGTGCCCGCCGCGGGCGGTGACGTGACGCTCGAGTACCCCGCGGACGACTGGTACCGGCTGTCGGTCTTCGGCGGCCTCGCGCTGCTCGTTCCGCTGCTCGCCGCCGCACTGGTCCGCCCCCGCAGGCTCGTCGCGCGCCCGACGTCGCGGACGTGGCGCAGCCCCGTCCTCGCGGCCGCCGGTCTGCTCGTGGCCGCGGTCGTGGCCGGTGGATGGTGGGGCGGCGCCGTCGCCCTCGCGGTCGGCGGCGGCGCGTTCGCGGTCGCCCGGCGGCGCGGCACTGCGTTCGCGTCGCGCGCCCTCGTCGTGCTCACCGGGACCGCGGCGCTCGCCGGGTCCGCCGCGCTCGCGACGGGGCCGTGGCAGTCGCGCGGCGGCTACGTCGGACACGAGTGGTGGGTTCAGCTGCCCTTCGTGGTGTCCGTGGTCGCACTGGGCGTCGCGACGCTGCCGCTCTCGCGTGCCGTCGTCGAGCGGTTGACCGAACGGCGGTTCAGGAGTCGGTCCACGGCGCGCCGCGACGGCTCCTCGACGAGCGCGTAACTCGCCGACGCGACGACGATGCTGCCGGCCAGCGTGACGACGAGGACGAACACGAAGTTGCCGCCGAACGCGGGTGTCTGGAAGAGCGGGAACACGCTCGCGAGCACCGCGAGGTGCCACACGAAGATGCCGTAGGACCAGCGGCCGATCGCGAGGCCGGCGGGCGAGGTGAGCAGGCGATGGCGACCCTCGCCGAGCACCAGCGGCGCGAGCAGCGCGAAACTCGTGATCGCCCCGAGCGCGATCTTGATCGCGAACTGCCACGGCGCCGCCGGCGCGAGTCCCGCAGGACCTGCGAGCGGAGTGCACGCGAGACCGAACGCGACGGCCGCGAGCACACCCATCGCGACCCGATGCGCACCGAGCCGATGGACGAACGCCGGTGCACTCACGACGAGTTCCGCGAGCACCATCCCGACGGCGAACCACGGGATGTACGCAGGCAGCCAGTTCGTGTGGCTGATGTGCTCGGGCGCCGCGATCGGCACGAACGCCCAGCCCAGCGACGCCGCGGACACCGTGAGCAGCAACGGGACTCGCGCTCGCGCGAGCCGCCCACGCAGCCCCGACAACGCGATCGCGACGAACGGCAGCAGGACGTAGAACGCGACCTCGACCGACAGACTCCACATCTGGGTGAGCCCCTCGGCGAGCGTCAACGGCACGAACACCTGCACGAGCGCGAGATTCGCGAGCCACGTCGTCGTGCTCGCGCCCGTCGCGCCCGGGAGCAGCAGCAGCACGAGCGTCACGCACAGCCAGTACGCGGGGAGGATGCGCGTCGCGCGGGACAGCCAGTACCGCCACACCGACCGCGGTGCACCGAGCCCGCGTGCTGCCGCCGCGTGCGGACGCCACAGCAGGAAGCCCGACAGCGCGAAGAACAGCGCGACGGCGAGGTCGAGCCGGCCGAGGATGCGGCCGAACCACTCGGGTGACGTCGTCGCCGTCTGGAACGCGACGTGCGTGACGACGATGCCGAGCGCCGCGATGCCGCGCATGCCTTCGAGGGCGGGCACGAACCCGCCCGCGGCGCGCGGAGTCCCGAAACGGGATGCGGGCTGTGCGGTGGTGGTCATCGTGATCCAGTCTGCCCCTCGGGAACCCGGGCACAGTACTCGCCCGAGAGGGTGGTCGCCCGTGAAACGACACGGGTGGTTACCATCCAGTACGACGGCACGCACTCGACCTCTGTTAGTGTGCTGCCTCACGTGGGTCTTCTCCAGAGACCCGACACCGACGGCGCCGTACCGCACGAGCGTACGCACCGACGTCCGAGCACGAGGAGATACACCCATGGCGCAGCGCTCAGGGCCAAGCCGGACGATCGCTCTGATCCTGGTGGGCCTAGGCGTGTTCCTGCTGATCATCGCGATTCTGGTCCCGACGTACAGCAAGTCGCGACTCTCGGTCACGCCGCTCGACCTCGAGGTCACGACGATCGCCACCGGTACCGGCAGCGTGCTCGACGCCACCTCGCTGACGGACGACGAGCCCGGCCCCCGCGTCGACACCGACGTGCCGATCGTCGCGCAGCGCTACGTCACCGTCGAGGATCCCTCGAACGCCGACATCATGACGCTGCAAGCCGGCCAGACCGTGCGCCGCACCGACAAGCAGGGCGACACCGGCCTGCTGACGGCGTCGGTGGACCGCGTGACCGTCGATCGCAACACCTCGATGCCCACGAACGACCCCGTCGGCACGATCCAGACCTCCGAGGACGCCCCCGCGGTCGAGGTCGAGCGCGACGGGCTGCAGTACAAGTTCCCGTTCGGCACGGAGAAGAAGTCGTACCCGTACTTCGATCTCAACAATCGCGAGACGCAGGACGTCGAGTTCGTCGAGGAGACGGAGATCAACGGCCTGACGGTCTACCACTTCACGCAGGACGTCGGCCCGTCCGACCTCTCGAAGGCCGATCCCACCGCGCCGACCAACAAGCTTCAACTCCCCGCCGAGGCGTTCGGCGTCGAGGGCGGCAGCATCCCGATCACGATGACCCGCTGGTACACGAACACGCGCGACCTCTGGGTCGAGCCGCAGACGGGTGTCGTCGTCAAGGGCCAGGAGCAGATCCACCAGTACTACGCCCGCAACCAGAACCGCCCCGAGGTCGACGTCCTCGACGTCACGCTGCCGTTCGACGAGGAGACGATCGAGTTCCAGGCCCAGCAGGCGCGTGACGGCATGGACCAGCTGAACCTGTTCGCCCGCACGCTGCCGATCGTCGCGGGTGTGCTCGGCCTGATCGCGCTCGGCGCGGGCGTCCTGTTCGGTCTGCGTGGCCGCGGTGGCCGGGCCGACGAGCCCGCGACGGCTCCCGCAGGCCCCGCGGGCCCGACCGGTCCGGACGACGACGCGAACGCCGACGCCCCGACCGAGCAGTTCCGCGCTCCCGAGTACCAGGAGTACTCCGACGACGCGACGACGGAGATTCCGCGGGACTGGGATTCGGATCGCACGGAACAGTTCCCCGCGACCGATCCCGATCGCAGCGATCGCGACCGCTGACCGACAGCTCTACGACGACGGCCTCCGGCATGTGCCGGGGGCCGTCGTCGTAGGTGTGCTCGGAGCGTCAGGCGCGGCGCACGAGAACGACGGCGTCGTCGATCTCGGCGGCGGTGCCGTCCGGCGCGGTGACCTTGCGGCCGCGGTCCTCGGCGATCACGGTGTGCCACTGCGGCTCGGCGAGCTCGAGCGCCGTGACGGTCTGCGTGGCGTTCGGCAGGTCGGCGACATGGTGCCGGTGCTCCTCGGGGGCCCACGACGGCACCGAGGCGTGCCCGACGACGAGCAGCGCGCCACCGGAGGTGAGCGTGGCGGCGAGGCGACGCAGGATCTCCATCCGGGCGAGTTCGATCTCCGAGTGGAAGAAGCACGCGGACACGAGATCGAACGAGCCGGCCGGCTCCCAGGTCGCGAGGTCGGCCTGCACGAACTCGATCGCGTCGGCGACACCGGCTGCCTGCGCCGCCCCACGGGCACGCTCCAGCGCGACCGCCGACACGTCGACGGCCGTGACCTGCCAGCCCGCGTGCGCGAGCCAGATCGCGTCGCCGCCTTCGCCGCACCCGACGTCGAGGGCGCGCCCGGGCACCGCTCCCGTCTCGGTCACGACGTCGACGAGGGCGCGATTTGCGTTGCCCGACCAGCGCTGCTCCGTTCCGTAGTGCTCGTCCCAGTGGCGGGCCGGATCGGTGTCGTGTGCTGCTGCGTGGAGGTCGTCGTCTGCGTGGGATGCGTGGTGGGTCATGTCCTCGATGATCCCCGACCCTGCCCCGAATGCACACCTGCTTGCAGTATCGGCAAGACGGGCAGCATCGGTGACACGTGCGTCAGTCGCGACCCGCCGTGACGACGGCGGCGACACCGATCACGATCGCGGTGACGGCCGCCGTCGAGACCGCGACGACGAGAAGCTGCGTGAGCGTCGTCGCCAGCGTGAAGACGAGGACGGCCTCGACCGCGAGGGCGAGCCACGCGAGCAGCGCGATCCGGGTGCGCTCGCGGGCGATCGTCGCGAGCAGTCCGCCCTGGACGACCGCGAGGCACGCGCCCTGCGCCGCGAACAGCCACAGCACCGACTGCACCGGCTCGTACTCCTCGCCCACGAGCAGCGGAACGAGCGGCGACGCGGCGAGCGCGGCGAGAACGACGACCGTCCCCGTCGCGGCGAGGACGACGAGCGCCGTCCGCACGGCACCGGCCGAGCGTGCGGGGTCCGCCATCCGCGGATACAGCACGACGCCGACCGCCTGCGGCAGCCAGAACGCCGCTTTCGCCGCGACGGCACCGAGTGCGTAGAGTCCGGCATCGCCCGCGTCCAGCACGATGCGCGCCGACAGCAGATCGAGCGAGGTCAGCGCGATGAGCGCGAGCTGCACCTGCGACGCCCGGAGAACTGCCACCACACCGATCGGGCTCTCGTGGGTCGCGTCCGAGCCGGGGCGCAGCACGCGTGCCCCGAGCGCTACGGCGAGCGTGCCCGTCGTACTCACCGCGAGCGCCACACCCGGACCGGCGCCGAGGGCGAGCGCCACCACCGCGGGCACGACCTTGCCGACGCCCGCCGCGGCGAGCACGGCGCCGAGCGAACCGAACCGGCCTGCCCCCTGCAGCAGGCCCTGCTCACCCGCGAGCAGCACGAGGACGGGGGCGGACGCGAGGGCGGCGGCCGTCGCGGTCGCACCCGTGCCCAGCGCCCACGCGACGATCGGCCAGGCGACGAGCGCGAGCACACCGACGATCGCCGACGTGCGATACGTGAGCGACCGCAGCGACTCCACCCGGGCGCCGCCCACGTACTCGCGCGCGACGACCGTCTGCAACGCGAGCGCGGGAACCGCCAGGACGAGCTGCGCCGCGAGCAGCGCCGCGAACTCCCCGTATCCCTCGGGTCCCAGCCACCGTCCGGCCGGCAGATGCAGCAGGTAGGCCGCGATGTTCGCGACCATCGACCCCGCCGTCACCAGCCCGACGCCCGCGACGGCCACCCGCTGCCCGGCGCGGGACGAGTCGGACGGAGGTGAGGGCATGGAACCGATAGTGCACCACGTAGGGTTTCGCGCATGGGCCGGTCGCACACCCGCACACCGCTGCCCCTGTTCGTGCGGCTGCCCCTGTTCGTGTGGCTGCCCCTCCTCTACAGCGCCGCACTTGCGTGCCTGATCCTCGGCCCGCTGCTGGGGCCGGGCCATCTGCTGCTCCGTGACGCCGTGAGCACGCCCCGCTCGTATCTCACCGACACCGCACTCGGCCTCGGTGAAGCGGCCGCCCGCGCGGTGCCTCAGGACGCCCTCGTCGCGGCGCTGTCGTCGGTCGTGGACGGCGGAATCGTCGTCACCGCGATCCTGTTGCTCTCGCTCACGCTCGCGGGCGCCGGTGCGGCGGCGATGGTGGGCAGCGTGCTGCCGGGCTCGGGGCTCGCGGCGCGACTCCTGGCGGTCACCGTGACGCTGTGGAACCCGTACGTGGCCGAGCGGCTGCTGCAGGGCCACTGGAGCCTGCTCGCGGGCTACGCGGCGCTGCCGTGGACGGTGGCCGCCGCCGTCGCCGTCCGGCGCGGCGACGCGCGCGGCTGGGCGCTGCTCGCGGTGTGTCTCGCCGCCGCCGGACTCACGCCGACGGGTGTCGTCCTCGTCGCGATCCTCGCCGTCGTGACACTCGCCGACTCGCCACGTCGCCTCGTGGCGGTCGCGGGTCTGTTCGCCCTGGCCGCGTCGCCGTGGCTCGTTGCGACGTCCGTCGGGGGCGGCGACGGCGGGTCCGATCCCGCAGGCGTCGCGGCGTTCGCGGCACGGGCCGAACCGGGACTCGGAACTCTCGGATCGGTCGCGGGCCTCGGCGGGATCTGGAACGCGGACGCTGTGCCGCCCGGACGCACGAGCGGCTTCGCGGTCGTCGGCACCGTCGTCCTGCTCGCGATCGTCGCCGCGGGGCTTCCCGCACTGTGGCGGCGGCGCCGCCATCCCGTCGTCGTCGGTGTCGTCGCACTCGCCGCCGCGACGATCGCGCTCGTCGCGCTCGCGGCGACGCCACCCGGGATCGCGCTGGGCGAGCTGCTCGTCGAATCCGTCCCTGGTGCGGGACTCGCCCGGGACACGCAGAAGTGGGTCGCACTCACCGTTCCTGCGTA
>NZ_BCXD01000008.1 GCF_001894925.1 Rhodococcus rhodnii NBRC 100604
CGCGCTCGCCCTTCTGGTGGCGCTTCCGGGCCTCGCGTGGGGCGTCTCGGGCGCCCTGCGGCCCGTGACGTACTCACCGGAGTGGCGGACCGTTGTCGCCCATGTCGACGACGGTCCCGGCGACGTCGCCGTCCTGCCTGCGGGCATGTTCCGGGTGTGGGACGGCCGCCCGTCGCTCGATCCCGCACCGCGGATGCTGCCGGCCGACGTCCCGCAGACCGGCGAACTGGTGGTGTCCGGCGGCACCGTCGCCGGGGAGGGCGGGCGCGCCGGGGAGATCGAGGACGCCCTGCTCGCCGGTGCCCCGGCCGGCGTCCTCGCCGATCTCGGCGTGCGGTGGGTGCTCGTCGAACACGGCACGCCGGGGCCGACGCGAACCCCGGACGAGCTGCGCGAGGCGGGCTACGAGGACGTGTTCCGGGGGTCCGAGCTCACGCTCGTCCGCGTACCCGGCGACGTCACGGACACCGCGGCGAGCTCACGTGATCGTGCGATCGTCCTCGCCGCGCACGGCGTGTGGCTCGTGACGGGTCTCGCCGGGGCAGCGGTCCTCGGGGCCTCGGTTCTCCGTGGCACCGTCCTGCCCAGAGCGGGACTGCACGGAGCGGTCCGGCACAGGGGCGTGCGGCCGCGGCAGCGCCGCTGACACGAGACCCGAGACGAACCCGCGTGCCGTCGTCCGCTCCAGGACGGTGCGGACGCCCTCGGCCGTCTGCTCCCACGAGAACTCCCGCGCCCGTACCCGTGCCTTCGCGCCGAGCATCTCGCGCGACTCGCGGTCGGTGAGCAGCGACTCGAGGGCAGTGGTGAGGCCCGCGACGTCGTCGGGGCCGGCGTCGAGATCACCGACGAGCACGCCGGTCACGCCGTCGACGATCGAGTCGGTGAGCCCGCGCGAACTGCGGTAGCCGATCGTCGGGACGCCGTGCTGCGCCGCCTCGACGACGGCGAGCCCCCATCCCTCTTTGCGGGACGGCATGACGTGCACCCACGAGCGTGCGAGGAGCTCGTGCTTGCGCTGCTCGTCGACGTGGCCGTGGAAGCGGACGACGTCGTCGATGCCGAGCTCGGCGGCGCGCTCGCGGAGGTTGTCCTCCCACCAGCCGCCGCCGATGACGTCGAGCCGCAGCCCCTCGATGCGCGGGCGCAGCTCGGCGACGGCGTCGAGCGCGTCCTCGATCTGCTTGTGCGGGACGAGCCGCGAGAGAACGCTCACCGTGGGCTCGGAGCGGCGGTGCGTGGTCACGCCGTCCGGGACGGGATCGACGCCGTTGCGGACGACGGCGATGCGTTCGCGGTCGACTCCGAGATCGACGAGTTCGTCGGCCGACGGCAGTGACACCGTGAGGTACTGGCTGCTGCGATGCAGCCGCGGCGACAGCCACGACTCGACCCACCAGCCGATACGGCCGACGAGAGCGCCCGCGACGGGCCACTGCTCACGATGGCAGTGGTGCACCAGGACGGTCACCGGCGCGCCGCTGACGAGCCGCGCGAAGAAGGGAATACCGTTCTGGGTGTCGATCACGGCGTCGGGACGGATTCCGCGCAGCGGCCCGAAGCCGAGCCTGCCTGCCGCGATCGCGGCGAGCGCACGCGGATACACGCCGAAACGGCCGCCACCACGGCTGACCCGGACACCACCGACGTACTCGCTGCGGCGCGCACCGCGGTACCGCGCGGTGCGCAGCGTCACCGCGACACCGCGGACGGCGAGCTGCGCGCCGACCTGCTCCAGATAGCGCTCACTACCGCCACCCTGGGGATGCCCCGAGTCGCGCCAGCACAGCAGCAGAACCTCACGCACGTACCAGAACTCCCACGGCCAGAACTCCTCAGCGGGCAACGATCGACACTTCAACAGTAGCGCTCGCCGCGATCGCGGTCAGCACCCTCGCTGTCGGTACCGAGGGCACCGCGACAACGGTGCGCTCGTTATCGTTCATCAGCGTGAGCGCGTCCCCCGTTACCCGCCTGTTCGCCGAGCGCGCGACCCTCAGCCGGTCGCTGCGCCTGCTCGGCTCCTTCGAGCACGAACAGACCGACCCCGACCTCTTCTACGGCGCGATCGCGCGCGACACCGCCGAACTGGTCGACGATCTGCACCGCGCCGACACCGGCCGCGACCTCGGCGGGACCGTCGTCCTCGACGTCGGCGGCGGCCCGGGCTACTTCGCCGACGCCTTCGCCGCACGGGGTGCGCGCTACGTGCCCGTCGAACCCGACCCGTCGGAGATGCACGCCGCGGGACTGTCGGTGGGCGGGTCGATCCGCGGGTCCGGGCTGGCGCTCCCGATCCGCACGAACTCCGTCGACGTGTGCCTGTCGTCGAACGTCGCCGAGCACGTCGCCGATCCGTGGCGAATGGGCGAGGAGATGCTGCGCGTGACGCGGCCGGGCGGGCTCGTCGTGCTCTCGTACACGCTGTGGTTCGGGCCGTTCGGCGGCCACGAGACCGGGCCGTGGCACTACCTCGGCGGCGAGTACGCGGCGCGGCGGTACCGGCGCGAGACGGGACACGAGCCGAAGAACCGGTTCGGCCGTTCGCTGTTCCCGATCAGGGGCTCGCACGGCCTGCAGTGGGCGCGCGCGACCGAAAACGGGGAACTCCTCGCCGCGTTCCCGCGGTATCACCCACGATGGGCATGGTGGACGGTGAACATCCCGGTGGTGCGGGAAGCGCTCGTGAGCAACCTCGTGCTCGTCCTGCGGAAGCGGTGACGCGGCAGGGCATCGCCCTCGCTCTCGACGTCGGCGGCACCAAGATCGCGGCGGCGGAGGTCGACGTCCGAGGCCGGCTCCGGGACGGCGCTCGCGTCTCGACGCCCGCAACGGGGGTGTGGGAAGCGTGCGCAGCGCTCCTCCGCGAGGTCGGCGCCGGGCGTCCCGTCACGGCCGTCGGGATCTCGTGTGCGGGGCCCGTCGACGCCGGCACCCGGCTCGTCGCACCCGTCAACATCCCCGAGTGGTCGGTCGGCTTCCCGCTCGTCGCGCACGTCGCCGCACTGCTCCCGGGCGCCCGTGTCGCGCTCGAGATGGACGGCGCCGCGACGGCACTCGCCGAGCATCGCCTCGGCGCGGGCGCCGGCGTGGCGAATCTGCTCGCCGTCGTGGTCTCGACCGGGATCGGCGGCGGCCTGGTCGTGGGCGGTGAGCTGCTCACCGGCCGTACCGGCAATGCGGGGCACATCGGGCACACGATCGTCCACGGAGCGGCCGACCCGTGCACGTGTGGCGGCCACGGCTGCCTCGAGACCGTCGCGAGCGGGCCGTCGAGCGTGCGCTGGGCGCGGGCACACGGCTGGCAGGGGACGACGGGGGTCGAACTCGCCCGCGACGCGGCCGCCGGCGACGGCCCGGCGCGCGACGCGCTCGTGCGCGCCGGACGCGCGCTCGGCGAAGCGTTCGCGTCGGTCGCGGCACTCGCCGACCTCGACCTCGTCGTGGTCGGCGGTGGATTCGCCCAGGCCGGCCCGCCGCTGTGGGACGCGATGACGACGACCGTCACCGAACACGCGCAGCTGTCGTTCGTCCGCGACCTCCGCGTCGTGCCCGCGGCACTCGGTGGCGATGCGAGCCTGGCGGGTGCAGCCCTGCTCACCCGCGAGACCCCTGAACCGCCGGACCCCTGACACACCGAATCCCCCGAACGATGTTCGGGGGATTCGGAAGCCGGCGACTCAGCCCAGGCGCTGCTTCAGCGCCTGGAACTCGTCGGAGATCGCGGACGGAACGCGGTCACCGAGGAAGGCGAGCCACTCCTCGATACCGGGAAGTTCCTTCTTCCACTCCTCGGCGTTCACGGTGAGCGCCTCGTCGACGTCCGACTTCTCGACGTCGAGACCCGCGAGGTCGAGATCCTCGGCGGTCGGGACGTAACCGATCGGGGTCGTCTGCGCACCCGCCTTGTGCTCGACGCGGTCGATGATCCACTCGAGCACGCGCGAGTTCTCGCCGAAGCCGGGCCACAGGAAGCGGCCGTCCTCACCACGGCGGAACCAGTTGACGTAGAAGATCTTGGGCAGCTTGCCGGCGTCGGCGTTCTTGCCGAGCTCGATCCAGTGCTCGATGTACTCGCCGGCGTTGTAGCCGATGAACGGAAGCATCGCCATGGGATCGCGGCGCACGTCGCCGACCTTGCCCTCGGCCGCGGCCGTCTGCTCGGACGACAGCGTCGCACCGAGGAACGTGCCGTGCTGCCAGTCGAACGACTCCGCGACGAGCGGGACGGTCGTCTTGCGGCGGCCACCGAAGAGGATCGCCGAGATCGGTACACCCTGCGGGTCGTCCCACTCGGGGGCGAGGATCGGGCACTGCGACATCGGAGTCGTGTACCGCGAGTTGGGGTGCGCGGCCTTCTCGCCCGACTCGGGCGTCCAGTCGTTGCCCTTCCAGTCGATGAGGTGCTCGGGCTTGCCCTCGAGGCCCTCCCACCACACGTCGCCGTCGTCGGTGAGCGCGACGTTCGTGTAGATGGAGTTGCCGGCCTCCATCGTCTTCATCGCGTTGGGGTTCGAGCCGTGGTTCGTGCCCGGCGCGACGCCGAAGAAGCCGAACTCGGGGTTCACCGCGTACAGACGGCCGTCCTTGCCGAACCGCATCCAGGCGATGTCGTCGCCGAGGGTCTCGGCGCGCCAGCCCGGGATGGTCGGCTGGATCATCGCGAGGTTCGTCTTGCCACAGGCAGACGGGAACGCCGCCGCGATGTAGTAGGCCTTGTCCTCGGGCGAGATGAGCTTGAGGATCAGCATGTGCTCCGCGAGCCAGCCCTCGTCGTGGGCCATGGCCGACGCGATACGCAGCGAGTAGCACTTCTTGCCGAGCAGGGCGTTGCCGCCGTAGCCCGAGCCGAAGCTCCAGATCTCACGGGTCTCGGGGAAGTGGGTGATGTACTTCGTGTCGTTGCACGGCCACGCGACGTCCTGCTGGCCGGCCTCCAGCGGGGCACCGACCGAATGCAGTGCACGGACGAACGGGCGATCGGTCCCGAGCTTCTCGAGAGCGGCCGAGCCCATGCGGGTCATGATCTTCATCGACACGACGACGTACTCGGAGTCGGTGATCTCGACGCCGAGCTTCGGGTCCTCGGCACCGAGCGGGCCCATGCAGAACGGCACGACGAACATCGTGCGGCCGCGCATGCTGCCTCGGTAGAGCTCGGTCATGATCGACTTCATCTCGGCCGGGTCCATCCAATTGTTGGTGGGCCCTGCGCCGGCTTCGGTCTCGGTACAGATGTACGTGCGGGATTCGACACGCGCGACATCGGTGGGGTCGGACGTCGCGAGGAACGAGTTCGGTTTCTTGTCCTCGTTCAGCTTCGTGAACGTCCCCGCCTCGACGAGCTGGGACGTCAGCCGATCCCATTCCTCGTTCGAACCGTCCGCCCAGACGACGCGGTCGGGCTGGGTGAGCTCAGCCACCTCGCGCACCCATGCCAGCAGTTCGCTGTGCTCGGTGGGGGGAGTGCCGTCGGTTCCGTTGAGACCGGGGATGGTCGCTGAGGTCATCAAACTCTCCTGGGGTGAGCCGGAATCGCGTGCCCGATGCCACCCGCCTCGGCGGACGCCATAGGCAACCGATACCCCCTGCCGGTAGGGGTCGAGCCGGGTTCGCCGCTCGGCACTGCTGCCAGTCGGGAAACCGGGCGCCGGGTGTCCTGTTCATAGAGGTTAACCCGCGAAGTCGTCGCCGCGACAACCGGGTGCCGTCGGATCGGTCACTGTATCGATCCGATGCATTTCTGTTAACTCCACGCGACCCGCCGCGCATTCCGCCGCCGCGCGGGGCCGGGGCGTCACCCGAGTGGCGTGGGCCTCACGAGTCGCCGAGCAGCCCGTCGTCGATGCGGTCCCACGTGGGGTTTCCGTCGTCGTCGACCCGGAACTCCCAGGCGTCGTACTCCCCCGACGCGTCGAGGAAGGTGACGCGGTCCGCGTCGCCGTCGCCGTCGAGGTCGGTGGCGATCACGGTTCCGTCGCCGTCCGCACGCACGTATGTGTCGAAGATCCCGTCGCCGTCGAGGTCGTGGGTGAGGCTCGTGAGAGCGACGGACCCGGACTCGGGGCCGAACGAGCGGGCGTCGAGTTCGACGTCGAGGTCGACTCCCGACACGGACGTCGTGGGGTCTTCGGCAACCACGGCGACTCCTCTCGAGAACACGCGATGCGCGGGCGAATTCGCAGTTTACGCCTCGATCGTGCCGTGCACCACGGCCGAGTGCGCCGCGATCGCGGCGTCGAGCGTCGCGAGATCGCGACGGCACGCGGCGACCTTCCCCGACCGTTCGGCGCCGGACCGCCGCAGCCGAGCGTCGAGGTCGGCCAACTCGGTGTCCAGCCGCGCCGACGACGCGCGATGCGCCGATTCGAGATGCTCGCCGAGCGCGGCCTCGACGACGAGCACCCGCGCGAGGACGAGCTGCTCCCAGTCGGCGCGCAGCTGCCCGCTCACGTCGACCACCCACGACCGGACGTGCCCGCGGTCGGCCGCCAGGCCGCGGGCACGCGAGAGGAGCAGTGCGACGACGCCGCCCAGCACGACGATCGCGAGGGCCGTCACGAGCTCGCCGCCGGGCGCAGCGAGCGGTGCGACGACCCACCTGCCGAGGCCGAAGCCCGCGGACGCGCCGACGACGACGGTCATCGTGTCCTCGACGCCGCGATGGCGCCGCGTGGGTTCGCCCACGTCGACGCGGGCGGTGGGCGGTGACGGCGGCAGCGTCGTCCCGAACTCCGCCGCGACGGCGGCGAGCCGGTCGTCGACGAGCCGGTCCACCGTCGCCGACGCCGCGGCCGTGGTCTGCCGCCACCGGACGGGGAAGTCCGCGAGCTCACGGCGGCCGGCGCGGTCGACGACGGTGCGCGCGTCGGCCGCGAGACCGCGGGCCCGCACGCCGACGTCGTGGAGCAGCGCGACCTTCGTCAGCTGGACGCGGCTGCGCATCGACGTCGCCTGCTCCCGGCGCGCGCCGTCACGCTCGGCGACGAGCGCACGGCGGCGTTCGCGTACGTCGGTGGCGAGATCGCCGTCCCGCAGATGGGCGAGCGTCGTCGCGACGATGGTCCGCGTGTCGGTGAAGGCGACGTCGATCGAGGGAGCGGCGCCCGTAACGGCGCCGATACGGTCCACGACGGCATCGAGCCACGCGCCGGGACCAGGGTGCGCATCGAGCGGCGAGACGGCGGGCTCGACCACACCGTGTGCCGCGAGGAGCGCCGAGTCGCGATCGGCGATCGCGCGCCAGCGCCCGTCGGGGTCGGCTCCGGGCATCACGAACACGACGGGCACGCGGTCGCGGGCCACCGCGTCGAGCAGGGCGAGTTCTTCGCGCCCGAGCACCGACGCGACGTCGAGCACGAACACGACGGCGTCCACCGGGCCGGGCAGCGCAGGATCGAATGAGCCCGTACCGGGCCGGGCAGCATCTGACCGGCCGGCGATCTCGATGCCCGCCCGGCCGAGCGCGTCGGCAACGCCCTCGGTGCCCACGGGCCCGGCGACTCTCACCCGCACCGGTCCGCCGCCGAGTCGCCGGGCCGCACGCGGATTCCATCGAGCGAGGACCTCCCAGGCCTCGCTCACGGTGTCATCGGTCACGGACGCCCCCGTCCGGGGCCGGGTCCCAGCGCCGCAGTTCGACCGCGACGAGGGCGTCGAGCGCACGGCGGTCGCGTGCGGTGGCGGCGCGATCGCGGTGCCACGCCCAGGCGCGGGCGCGGTCGAGCGGGTCCGCGCTCTGCGGCAGTGGGAGGTGCGCGACCGTCGCGACCGCCGCCGCGGCGGCGATCTCCGCGGCGTCGTCGCCGAGCAGCCAGTCCTCGAGCACGTCGCGGGCCGCGGGTGAGCGCGCCGCGATCTCCTCGACCCGGGCGACGAGCGCGTCGCCGCGTGCCGCCAGCGCGAACTCGACCCGCTGCCGTGCGAGTGCGACGACGCCCGCACGTCCCGACGCGGTGTCGTCCGCGCCGATCGTCGTCATCGCGGCGGCGGGGATCCCGTACTCGGCCCCGGCTGCGTCTGCGGTCTGCGCTGCGTCGTACCAGGACGCAGCCAGGTCTGCCTTGGCCAGGACGAGGAGGGTGCGGGCGGGATCGAGCCGGGCGAGGGTGTCACGGTCGGCGCGCCGCACCGATCCCGCGACGACGTACACGACGACGTCGCCGCACAGATCCGGGTCCGCGGCCCCGGGGACGTCGATCGCGGCGGAGTCTCGGACGTCCGCCTCCGGGAGCCTCGCGTCGAGCAGCGCCGCGACACCCGTGCGCCCGACACCGGCCCGGCCCGCGACCTCGACGACGGCGGGTGCGCGGAACGCGGCCACCGCCGCCGACAACTGGCTCGCAGCGGCGCCGTCGCGCTCGCCCGCGGCGGCGATCGCCCACCCCAGCACAGGTGCTTCTGCCATGCGTTCCTCCTCCCCGCGGGTGGGGATTCTGTCAGATTGCTGAGAATCCGGTCGCAGTGAACGCGCAGCTCGAACACAACGTCGCAGGCAGACGGCGTGCGCGAACCTGAACTCTCGATGTGAGGTCGAGCGCTGTGTGCCGGAACCGACGCTGATACGTGACAATGGTCCGGTGAACCACGCAGACCACGACACCGTCGGTCGGGTGAGCGGCGCCGATCGGCCCGGCTCTCCGAGCGGCAACGGGCAGCGGGGACGCGACCGCGACGGACGCGGCTCGCACCTGTATCCGCGCGTCACCAGCTTCCGATCCCGGCGCGGCACACTCACCGACGCACAGCAAGGAGCGTGGGACCGGCAGTGGGAGCGGCTCGGCTCCGAGGTAGCGCCGGAGCGTCACCTCGACACCGACGCGCCGCGTCACCTCGACACCGACGCGCCGCGTCACCTCGACACCGACGCGTGGTTCGGCCGCAGCGCCCCCCTCGTCCTCGAGATCGGCAGCGGCACCGGCACCGCGACGTCCGCGATGGCGCAGGCCGAGCCCGAACTCGATCTGCTCGCCGTCGAGGTCTACCGGCCCGGCATCGCGCAGTTGCTGCAGCAGATCGAGCGCGCCGAGCTCGGCAACATCCGGATCCTGCGTGGCGACGCCGTCGTCGTCCTCGAGGAGATGCTGGCGCCGCAGAGCCTCACCGCGGTGCGCGTCTACTTCCCGGACCCGTGGCCCAAGGCCCGCCATCACAAGCGGCGGCTGCTGCAGTCGGGCACGTTCGCGCTCGTCGCGGATCGGCTGAAGCCGGGCGGCCTGCTCCACATCGCCACCGACCACGCCGAGTACGCCGAGCACATCTCGGAGACGGGCGACGCCGAACCTGCGTTGCGACGGCTCGACTGGCACGATCCGGGAATGAAGCTTCCCGTGTCGGTGCAGCGGCCCGTCACCAAGTTCGAGAACAAGGCCCACGACGTGGGGCGGGAGATCAACGACATGATCTGGATCAAGCCCTCATGAGCGTGACCGAGCACTCCGAACTCGATACCGCGCCCGCGACGACGTCGCCGCAGGCCCCCAAGCGCGTTCTGCTCGTGTGGGACGCACCGAACCTCGACATGGGGCTCGGCGCGATCCTCGGTGGCAGGCCCACCGCCGCGTACCGGCCGCGTTTCGACGCGCTCGGCCGGTGGCTGCTCTCGCGCACCGCCGAGATCTCGGCAGCGACGGGCGAGGCCCTCGAGCCCGAGGCGACCGTCTTCACCAACATCGCGTCCGGCAGCGCCGACGTCGTGCGCCCGTGGGTCGAGGCCCTGCGCAACGTCGGTTTCGCGGTCTTCGCCAAGCCGAAGATCGACGAGGACAGCGACGTCGATTCCGACATGCTCGATCACATCGCGCAGCGTCGGGTCGACGGGCTCGCGGCCGTGATGGTCGCGTCGGCCGACGGCCAGGCGTTCCGCGAACCGATCGAGGAGCTCGCCGAGACGGGGCTGCCCGTCCAGGTGCTCGGCTTCCGCGAACACGCGAGCTGGGCGGTGTCGTCGGATCTCATCGACTTCGTCGACCTCGAGGACATCCCGGGTGTCTTCCGCGAGCCGCTGCCGCGGATCAGTCTCGACAATCTGCCGGACGAGGGCGCCTGGCTGCAGCCGTTCCGTCCGCTCTCCGCCCTGCTCGTGGGCCGCAAGAGTGCCGAATAGGAGTTGATCGGTGTTCGCCAGCTGGGGAAGGCTCGTCGTTCGCGGCCGTTTCACCGTCATCGGTATCATGGTCGCGGGCATGCTCGCGATGGCCGTGTACGGGCTCTCGTTGCAGGATCACCTGAGCCAGAGCGGATGGGACGACCCGGGCTCCGAGTCCGTCGCGGCCGCCAAGCTCGCGGACGGGACGTTCGGTCGCGACACGCAGGGCGACGTCATCGCGATGTATCGCGCGCCCGAGGGATCGACGGTCGAGGACCCAGCCTGGCAGGCGGAAGTGTCGGCGAGTCTCACCCGGATCGTCGAGGAGAACCCCGACCGGATCCTGCAGGCCAACGGCGGTTTCTTCGAGGTCGGTGACGCGCCGCAGTTCCCGCAGTTCGCGAGTCCCGACGGCCGGTGGGGCATCGAGTCGATCGCCATCGCCGGCGACAACGACACCGAGATCACGCAGAACTTCCGCGACGTCAAGGACGAGTTCTACGCCGACGGACTCGACGTCCAGCTGGCCGGCCTGCAGCCGGTCGCGGGCGCCCTCAACGACACGATGGCCGAGGACATCAAGCGCATGGAGATCCTCGCGATCCCGGCGGTCGGTGTGCTGCTCTTCTTCGTGTTCGGCGGTGTGGTCGCGGCCGCGTTGCCGCTGGTCATCGGTGGTCTCACCGTCATCGCCGCGAACGGCATCGTGCGGCTGTTCGCCGAGTTCACCGAGGTGAACTCGTTCGTGGTTCCCGTCGTCTCGCTCATCGGTCTCGGTCTCGCGATCGACTACGGGCTGTTCATCGTCAGTCGTTTCCGAGAAGAGCTCGCCGACGGCTACGAGGTCGATGCCGCGGTCAGACGCACCGTCATGACGGCGGGCCGCACCGTCGTCTTCTCTGCGACGATGATCGTCGCGAGCCTCGGTGGTCTGCTCATCTTCCCGCAGGGCTTCCTCAAGTCGGTCGCGTACGGCGCAATCGCGACCGTCACCCTCGCGGCCATCGCGTCGATCACGATCCTGCCGGCGCTGCTCGCGATCATCGGGCGCCGCGTCGACGCGCTGACCTTCGAGCGGCTCCGCCAGAACAAGACCTCCGAGGAGATCGAGGCCGGCTTCTGGGGGCGCACCACCGCGTGGGTGATGCGCAATCCGCTCAAGGTGACGATCCCGATCGTCATCGGCCTGCTGCTGCTCATCACGCCGCTGACGGGTATCCGGTTCGGCGGCATAAACGAGACGTACCTGCCGCCCGGCAGCGACACCCGCGTCGCGCAGGAGACGTTCGACGAACAGTTCCCCGGGATGCGGACGGAGCCGGTCAAGCTCGTCGTGACCGACGCGAGCAATCAGGAACTCGGCCAGATCCTCCGCGACGCGAGCGAGGCACCCGGTCTCGTCGAACGCTTCTCCCCCGAAGGCGCGGCGCAGGACGGCGTCGTCGTCCTCAAGGCCGGTCTCGAGAACCGCAACGACTCGGATTCGACGATCGAGTATCTGCGGTCGATCGATGTCCCCGACGGCGTGCAGGTGCTCGTCGGCGGCACTCCCGCGATCGAGTACGACTCGATCCAGGCGCTGCTCGACAACCTGCCGCTCATGATCCTCATCGTCGTGGGGCTGACGACGGTGCTGATGTTCCTCACGTTCGGGTCGCTCGTGCTACCGATCAAGGCCGCGTTGATGAGTGCGCTGGGGCTCGGCGCGACACTCGGCATCCTCACGTGGATCTTCGTCGACGGCCACGGCGCCGACGCGCTGAACTTCACGCCGGGTCCGATCATGTCGCCGGTGCTCGTGCTCATCATCGCGATCATCTACGGCCTGTCGACCGACTACGAGGTATTCCTCGTCTCCCGGATGGTGGAGGCGCGCGCGAAGGGCGCCTCCACGGCGGAGGCGGTGCGGGTCGGCACGGCCCACACCGGCCGCATCATCACCGCGGCGGCGCTCATCCTGATCGTGGTCACGGGTGCGTTCGCGTTCTCCGAACTCGTGATGATGAAGTACATCGCGTACGGCATGATCGCGGCTCTGCTCATCGACGCCACCATCATCCGGATGGGCCTCGTGCCCGCCGTGATGAAGATGCTGGGCGACGATTGCTGGTGGGCGCCGCGCTGGATGCAGCGCATCCAGGAGCGGATCGGCCTCGCCGAACCGATTCTCGACGACGAGCTGTCGTCGAAGGACATCCCGCAGCTGACGCCCGTCGCAGCGCCGCCCGGCCCGAACGCCGCGGCCACCCCCACCGCCACGGCGCGGCGCCCCGCCGACCCGCTCACCGAGCCCATTCCGCTCGCGTCGGGCTCGGCGGCGGCACCGGACGAGCGTGTGTCGCGGGAGGCAACGGAGGCGCGGCGTTCGGCGACGGGTCGCCCGTCACGCGCTCCCGGTGACGGCGACCCGCAGGGCGGCGGTCGTCCCACCACCCCGCCGGCGCGGCCCAGCGGTCCGGCCACCGAATCGCGGCCGATCGAGAGCTGGCTCGCGGACCTGCGGTCGACGTCGCCGGGGCCGCACACCTCTCCCGGCGAGCCACGTCGTGCCCAGCCTGCGGGCGGTTCGAGTGCTCCCCGGAACGGGACTCCGAGCGGTGGCACTCAGGGCAACGGGACACCGAGCAACGGCGTCCCGAGCACCACTTCTCAGAGCTCCGGCACTCGGAGCAGCGGGGCAGGACGGAGCGGCGCTGGATCGGAGAGCACTCGTGCCAACGGCTCCGCGAACGGCGGCTCCGGAAGCACAGGCGCACCGAGTTCGGGCGGGCGGCGCAGCGCGCCCGATCCGGACGACGTCGCCGGTCGGCACCACGCGGACGATCCCAATGCACTGAGTGTGAGCGAACTGCTCGCACGCCAGAAGCGTCGCGATCGCTGACGCCGTCGTCGCACGGTGTCTCGCCGGCCACATGTGACGACGTAGCTGCCCTGCTGCCTTCGGCGCGGCGCTACCCTCACCGCGAACCGGCACCGACTCCGGTGAGCGGTGGAGGAGGCGACGCACGATGCGGACACGGCGAATCGGAATCGGGGTCGTGGTCGTCGCGACCGCGTCGGTGATCGCGACGACGAGTGGGCTGGCGACTGCCGAACCCGCACCGCCCGGTGTCGCCCCGTCGATCGAGGTGTTTCTCGCCGACGGCACCCCCGCCGACGGCGGGACTGTTCGGGTCGGCGACACGATCACGGTCCGCGGCCACGGTTTCGACCCGGAGGCGAACCGTGACGGCCTCCCGTTGCCCGTGCCGCCGGGGGTTCCGCACGGCGTCTTCGTGACGTACGGGGCGTTCGCGCCGCAGTGGCGTCCGTCGGAGGGCGCACCTTCGTCCGCTCGGGTGGAGCAGCGTTCCAACACGGTGTGGGTGATGGACGAGGATGCGCTGAACGCCGTGCCCAGCGCACCGTTCGATTTCCGCAGGACGATCGGGCAGCAATGGGTGCCGTTCGGCGACGACGGAACGTTCACGGCGACGATCGAGGTCGCGGAGATCGACGGTGCGGCCGAGGACGCCCGGTACGGGGTCTACTCGTATGCCGGCGCGGGTGCCGTCAATGCTGCCGAAGAGCATTTCGTCCCTGTCGATTTCGATCCCTCTCCGGGCCCGAACACGCCGCAGCCTCCTGCGGCGGATCTCACGTGGGCGTTCGCCCCGGGTTTCGCCGATCTCGTGAAGGGCGAGTTGCAGGGCGGCCTCGCCGTGTCGGACGGCGCATCGCTCACCGACGACGGACGGCTGACGTTCGAGCTCGCCTCATCCGACATCGACGGCGAGACGGGGCTCGGCATCGCCAGGTACGCTGGAACTGCCGTGGCGTACACCAAGTTCCACCTCGCCGAGATCGCGATCGTCGACCCGTGGATCGAGTTCACCCGGGAGGGGACGTTCCTGTCGGCGGAGACGTCGACGACGAGCCAGAACGGAACCGACGCGACGGCACGCTCGCGTCTCGCGCGACTCGACGCGGCACCGGATGCGGCCGGCGGCGAGCGCACCGACGTCCCGGCCCGGTTCGAGCACCTGTCCCCGCAGATCCTCGCGCCGTATCTGCTCGGATCGGCTGCGCCGGTGAGCTTCCGGTACTGAGCACAGCAGCGGTGCGTCACGCTCCCGCCGCCCAGAAGGTGGGCGAATCGGGTTCGGTGTCGTAGACGGTGCCGTCGGGCATGGTCCAGCGCAGCAGCCCGTCGCCGAGTTGCTGTACGGCCATGCGGCCCTGGGTTTTCCAGCGATGATGCCGTCGGCAGAGGCAGGCGAGGTTCGCTTCCTCGGTCCTGCCACCCTGGTCGGGGTGTTCGTGGTCGAACGGCGTCGTGTGGTCGATGTCGCACGACGCTGCCGGGACTGCGCACTGCGGGAAGCGGCACACCCCGTCACGTGCGCGGATGCGGTCCGCGAGGGCACGCGGGATGCGGTAGCGCAGGCCCGCGATGTCCGGAGCCGCCTCGACCGGGTCGACGGCGCTGACATGGATGCGCTGGGTCGCGGAGTGCGCGACCGCCTCACGCACGGTCTCTGGATCGAGCGGACCGACACCGGGCAGGAATCCAGCAGTCATGCCCCCAGCACTCACCGATCCGTCGCTCACGACGATCTGCACCAACGGCCCCCGCTTGCCCGCGGCAGGAATGGCGGTCGCGCAGTCATTGCGCCCGCACCCACACGTGAGCCGCCCGCTCCCATCGGCAAGCGCTACGAGTGCGTCCGCGTGCCGCTGCGGCATCGACCGCTCGTCACCCGCGCAGACGTCGCCGATCGCCATTTCCTTCAGCCGATTCCAGATCATGGCCGCATCCAGTGACGGCAGCTCGCCCGACAGGAACGCCATCCCGTCGTCGCACTGCTTCACCGAGATGTACCGCTCCCCCTTCGCCCGCGCCGACCGTTCCGCGAACCCGTCACGGTCGTACCGCGCCACCAAACGACGGAGCCGCCCGCTCAAGCGTGCAGGCGGTAGCCGGTCGATCGGCCCGCGAGCGAACAACGCAGCTTCCACGATCCGGGCCTTCTCGTCGGACAGGTTCTGCAGCAGGTTGTGGATCGTGCGGACCTGCGCCAGATCCAACTCACCCACCGAGAACGCGGTATTGGTGAGTCGCAGCCGGGTGTCGAGGTCCTCGCACAGCGTGATCGCGAACCACACCCGACCCTCGCTCATCCCCAACGCGAGAGCAACCTCGTTCGCCGCCGACTCACCCGGAATACCCACGGGACCGTTCGCTTCCGCCGCCACCCGCGCCGCATGGAACCCGCCGATCGCCCGAATCTGCCGATACTCCGCACACGCAAGCATGCGTTTGGACTCGACCAGTCCCGATACCTCTACCAGCTCGTTTCCCGAGCCGCCCCCACCCGAATCGAACATAGATACGACACTACAACCACCCACCGACACACTTCGTGCGTCGCGAGCGCCGACCGGGAATCAGGTGCCGAGCATGCGGCGCATCCGCGCACCGAACGGGTACTTCACGGTGAGCGAGCCGAACGAGATCTTGCCGGTGACGATGACGTGGAGCGGACCGTACGGCGGGCCGGCCTCGACGCGGTTGGTGATGCTCGATCCGGTCGGTTCGACGCCGTTGGTGTCGGCGGTGGCCTCGGGCGGAAGCGTCAGCGCGATCGAGCTGCACACGTCACGGACGTGGATGCGCACGACCTGCGTGCTCATGACGGCACGTGTGAGGTCGAGCGTGATGCTCGAGAACTTGGTGTCCAGGGTGAAGGCGGCCGGCACCGACCAGCGGCCGCTGCGGGAGATGGTGGACATCCGGCCCCGGATCGTTCCGCTGTCGCCTGTCGGCTGCGGGTGGTGCTGCGCACGATGCTGCAGGTGCTGCTGGGGATGCTGCTGCTGGGGCATCGATCCCGGCAGTGCGGTGATGGGCACCTGCTGCTGGGCGAGGTATTCGGGCGAGAGGGCGATGCCGGGGAGGTCGACGAGCACGGAGTTCAGCTCCGCGCGGGTCTTGGCGGCGAGGGCGGTGTCCATGCGCTCGGTGAACTCGCCGAGCGACAGCATCCCCTGACCGACGGCCTTCTGGAGCAGGTTGCCCACGTGCTGGCGTTCGGCGTCCGATACCCGTAGTTCCCGTGCGTCCACGTGAACAGACTAGTCAGCCCTCGGGCTCGTCGGCAGCCGCTGGCGCATCGTCGGCGGCAGCCGGTGCGTCACCGGCGTCGGCGGGCTCGTCAGGATCGCGCGCTTCCTCGGCCCGCAGCGACGCGATCGAGGCGTTGAGCAGGGACACGAGCGGCACTGCGAGCAGGCCGCCGATGATGCCGTGCACGACGATGCCCGTCGTGATCGAGAGGACGACGGCGAGCGGATGCAGCTGCACGGCGCGGCCGAGGAGCAGCGGCTGCAGCACGTGCCCTTCGAGCTGGACGATCGCGACGATCGCGACCAGCACGATCGCGGCGGCGAGCGGGCCGTTCGAGACGAGGGCGACGATCACGGCAAGCCCGCCCGCGACGAACGCGCCGACGAGCGGGACGAACGCGAGGGCGTCGATCGCGGCGACCGCGGTCGTTCCGCGCATCCACCCGGTGAGCGACGCGAATCCGGCGACGCCCGCCGCGCGCGCCTTCTCTCGATGCGCCTCGGGAACGATCTTGGTGACGTAGTGCCACACCTGCGCGCCGCCGTAGAGGAAGAAGATGGTCACGAACACGGTGAGCGCGACTCCCGCGAGCACGTCGCCGAGGGCCGTGGCCGTCGACAGCGCGCCCGAGGTGATCTGCGACTGGTGTTCCTGCAGCTGGTGCACGAGGGTGTCGCCGGCGGAGTGGACCTGGTCCTCGGTGAAGGGAAGCCGGCCCGAGCGAAGACGATCCTGCAGGTCGGAGACGGTCTGTTCGGCGTCCGCGACGAGCCGCGGGAAGCCTGCGACGAACTGTTCGACGACGAACGTGACGATGGCGCCGAGGACGGCGAGACCCGCGAGCAGGGTGAGGACGACGGCGATCGCCCTCGGCATGCCGATGCGGTGCAGCCGCCCGACCAGGGGCGACAGGAATGCCGACGCCAGCAGAGCGAGGGCGACGGGGATGACGACGGCGTCGAATCGCAGTGCGAGCCACCCGACGAGCGCGATTCCGGCGGCGACGATCAGCAGTCGCCACGTCCACGCCGCCCACACGCGGACCACCGGGTGGACTGTCGATGCCGGCCAGTCCGTCGCGCGATCGGGCCCGCCGGACGGGTTCGGCCTCACGTCCGGAGAGTATCGACAGCGGCGACGGCCCGGAGTGAATTCGGGTACGCGCGCACCGAATCCTCGTACGCGCGGGAGTGAGCGGGAGCATCTCCGGATAGATTTGTGGCGTGCAGAGGTCGTACAGAGCGATTGCGGTGACGCTCCGTAGTCGATGGCCGCTGTATCTGGGGTCCATGCTGGGGGCCAATCTCGTCGGCGCCGTGATGGTGTTCGCGTTCGTCCGGTACGGCCTTCCGATCCCCGAGTCGCTCGCGATCGTCTCCGATCAGTGGCGCAACACCGCGGTGTTCGGCGGGTATCTCGTGTTCGCGGCCGTCGTGAGCCTGTCGGCGGCGGCGCTGATGCTGCGGTCGGTGATTCGCTGGCAGTTGCGCGGCGGTGCGCCTCGGCGCAGCGAGCAGATGTCGGCGCTGCACGCTCCGTTGCGGCAGGCGATCGTCCACCTGGTGTTGTGGATCGGCGGCGGCATCATCTTCACGCTGCTCACGATCCAGGAGATGCCCGAGCTCGCGGTCGCGATCACGGTGACGGTCGCCCTCGCCGCGACGACGGTGTTCGGCTTCACCTACATGCTGGGCGAACGGATTCTGCGGCCGCTCGCGGCGCAGGCGCTCAGCGAGGGCGAGTTCGATCGGACGATGGCGCCGGGCGTCGGCACGCGGATGGGCATGACGTGGGGGCTCGGGACGCTGACGCCCGCGATCGGCATCATCCTGCTGTGCGTCACGCAGCTCACGACGGATCTCGCCTTCTCGCCCGACGCGCTCGCGTGGTCGATTCTGCTGCTCGCGCTCATCACGATCGGTGACGCGCTGCTGCTCTCGACGCTCACGGCGAGCCAGATCTCGGATCCGATCAAGCAGTTGCGCCGCGCGATCGAGCGCGTGCAGCGAGGCGCGACGGACGTGCGCGTCGAGGTGTTCGACGGCAGCGAGATCGGCCGGCTGCAGGTCGGGTTCAACCGGATGATGCGCGAGTCGGACGAGCGGCGGTTGCTGCGCGAGCTGTTCGGCCAGCACGTGGGTGAGGACGTCGCGCGCCGCGCGATCAAGTTCGGCACCGAACTCGGCGGCGAGACGCGCTTCGTCGCGGTGCTGTTCGTCGACATGGTGGGGTCGACGGGTGCGGCGGCGGAACGCCCGCCGGGCGAGGTCGTGGGGATGCTCAACGAGTTCTTCCGCGTCGTGGTGGACGTCGTCGATCGGCACAACGGGTTCGTCAACAAGTTCATGGGCGACGCCGCGCTCGCGATCTTCGGTGCGCCCCTCGATCGTCCCGACGCGCCGACGGCGGCGCTCGCGGCGGCCCGCGAGTTGCGGTTCGCGCTCGACGACATCGTGGGTCTCGACATCGGGATCGGCGTGTCGGCCGGGCTCGCCGTCGCGGGCAACATCGGCGCGGCCGAGCGGTTCGAGTACACGGTCATCGGTGATCCGGTGAACGAGGCCTCGCGGCTGACGGAGCTCGCGAAGCTGCAGCCCAGCCGCGTGCTCGCGTCGACGAGCGCGCTGTACTTCGCCGACGAGGACGAGCAGCGGCACTGGGCGCTGGGGGATCGCGTCAAGCTGCGGGGGCGTCGCCGCGACACGCATCTGGCGTTCCCCGTCGAGTTCCCTCGGCACGAGAGCTGACCGAGCCCTCCCCACGCTATGCCAGTGCAAATCTCACAGGATGGCAAACCCGCCACTAGAATCTGTCGATTTAGCTCGTACGAGCCCAGGGAGCAAGCGAATTGCCGGCTCGTCCATCGCTGAGATAGAAGAATCGAAGCTAGAACTTATAGCCGAGATATCGTTTTTCGCGACGGAACCACTAGGTGTCCATCCCGGATTAAAAGGAACCGCTCAACTCCAGGAATAAAAACATTCACGATTGCGAGGTCTTGCGATTCGAACCGGACCGAATAATAAGACTTCAAACCTCCATCCAGTAGCGCACTCGCCGCAGCCGCGACTTGCTCGACAGTATCAATGAAATAGCCGATACTATCGGGGAACTCCCGCGAACGCACATTCTCAATTCGACTATCCAAATCGAATTCACTTGCGCTTCGCAACTTCGAACCGGGCTCGCCAACACTCTTCTTTGAGTACTCTAAGCCTTTCCGGGCGATAGACCCACTTTCAATCGCAAACTTTGATTGCGCTATTTCCGAAAGCGCGCGTTCAACTGCGTGTTCGTGAGAGATCGATGAACCAGCCCCTCTCAATCGGTCATCAAGTAGCCTCACTCCAGGCGCATACGCAATATATGTCGGATAGTCTACCGACCCGACACAACGGATGACGTGGATTCGAGACCCAATCACTGATTCCGATTGAATCCATTTCCCCCTCAGCGATTCCGGCACGGATTCACGATCGACCGAATTAATGGGTTGCGGCTTTGAACTCAGGAACTGATCGGCAATGAATTCTGATACGAGATGTCGCTCAATCTGCTCATTAAGAGCATGCAGCAGTGCATCTTCGACTGTCACGCCCGCCGCCCACCCTGTACTGGTGCAGTAGCGCGCGATGGGCCTGTAGTCGAAGCTGTCCCCAAGGCTCTGCCGAGCGTCTGCTGACTCAACAAATGAGGGGCTACTCAAACCCAAGGGAACGTCGATTGGGCCTCGGTAATCCGCGGCCGGGGCGACAGCCCGATACTCGGCGCAAGCCATCAATCCCTCGGGGGCTTCACCGACAATATCCGCCAGGAGATCGCCGGCGAGGGCCTCTTTGGCGACTCTACTAGAGCTGGCCAACTTAACAGTCTCCGCGGGAACGGAACACGATCGAGACACGTAATGCTCTAACGCCTCGAAAACTGCCCCGACTCGAGCAGATGCTGAGGATCCCTTTCCCATACCGAAAGCAATTCGCTCTCTGGAATTTGGGTATGCGCCCGATGCGAAAAGGTCACATCGCCACGCCGCCGTGTCCTCGCAGATTCCGATACGCTCCACAACTGAAGTAAGCCCGAATTCTTCCACCGCACGGCGTGCGCTAGCTGCAGCGCAATCCAAACAGTGTGTTCGCTCGCCGAATCTACGCAAGGCAACAATCTCCTAGATTTATGGAGCATCCCCGCAGCTCTAGGCTGCGGGGATGCTATCGCTCAGAGCTGGTCGATCAGACTCATGATCTCTACCTCCACCTGAGCGAGATTCTGATCGGGGTCAGCGACCAGAAACCAATCTCCGAGAAAGATGCCTGCCATAACCTACCTCCTGATTCTCGACGGAGACCAATCTCCGTCCCACCTTACGGGCGGGCAAAATCGGCCAGTTGCCGCTCGTGCGAGCGGCCTGACCACGACTTGTTCGGGTGTGCACAGACATGGGTGCGGGCTACCGACCGCTGCGCCTGGCCGACTACTCCAGAACCCCAGATTCCGTTTGGTGGGTCCTGGGCGCCGCAGACCAGAACGATCAATCTCAAGAGCTTGCGTCCACAGCCTCCCCTTGGGCTGGCCCTCCTCGAGATTCGACGCCACCTGACTCGGAATGGATGCAGCGTTGAATAACCGGTGTTACATGCGGATTTTGCATCCTCACATCCCAAAACCACACTCCTCCGACGCTAGCAATCCACCGCCAAGGACGCAAGCGTCAATGGGGTTCGATATCTTGCAGTTCGCGATAGAATTTCCGGTAGGCAAACAAGTGGAGAACCATTTGAATTATGGGTTATTCCTTCATCCATCTCGTTCTTTTTCTACCCCCAACCGTCGCAGTTAAGGACAGTTGAGGAAACATGAATTCGCTATCACCAAATTTGAGAGATTCTCGTAACTGGCGTCGATGTCACGGCTTGCGGTTCGGCTCCTGCGCCGAGCGCGCGGTGCCGTAGCGCACCTACGACTCGCGGCGGTAGAGGACGCCGAGCCAGACGAGCGCGGCCACGATCGCGGCGCCGCCGCTGACCATCGCACCGACGGCGAGGAGCATCGTGCCGACCGCGGCGAGCAGCGCGATGACACAGACGGACACCGCCAGGCGTGTGCGCATCGCCGCTCCTCCTGCTCCGACAACGTGCCGACTGGATGGTAGCCGCGCCGTCGCTGCCGGGCGAGGCTCGTTCGTTACGCTGGCCCGGTGGCACCGCCTCGTTCGACCTCGCCTGCGTCCGACTCGTCTCGGCCGCGCAGGTGGCTTCGAATCACTGCGGCGCTGGTTCTGCTCGGCATTCTGACGGCCGAGGCGGTCTATCTGTGGCCGACACTCCACGAGTCGTGGCGGGCACTCACCGAGATCCACTGGGGGTGGGTGGGCGCGGCGGTCGTGGCGCAGTTCGTCTCGCTCGGTGCGTACGGCCTGTTGCAGCAGCGGCTGCTCGGTGCCGGGGGCGTCGTGGTCGGGCGGAGGAGGTCGACGTCGGTGATTCTCGCCGGTACGGCGATGACGCTGACGCTTCCGGCGGGGCAGGTCTTCTCGACGGCGTTCACGTACAAGCAGACGCGGCGGTGGGGTGCGACACCCGTGGTCGCGTCGTGGCAGCTCGCGATGTCAGGGGTCATGGCGGCGGCGAGCCTCGCAGCGATCGGCGCGGTGGGTGCACTCGCGTTCGGGACGCGGATCAGCCCCGTCGCGCTGGTCCTGACGCTCGTCGCGGCTATCGCGCTGTTCTCGGCCCTGCGGTACATCTCGCGGAATCCGGAGTCGATGCGCACGATCGGCGAGGCCGTGCTCGCGCGCTGGAATCGGCTGCGATCGAATCCGCCGGGGACGGGATCGGAGACGTGGGGCGCCGTTCTCGAGCAGCTCGACGCCGTCGAGTTGCGACGGCGCGACGGCGCGGCGGCGTTCGGCTGGTCGGCCGTCAATCGGGTCGCCGATCTCGCGTGTCTGGGGTTCGCGTGCTGGGCGGTGGGTGCGGAGCCGTCGTTCGCCGGGCTGCTCATCGCGTTCACCGCGGCGAAGGCCGTCGGGAGCATTCCGCTCGCACCGGGCGGGCTGGGATTCGTCGACGGCGCGCTCATCGCGGCACTGACGGCGGCGGGCCCGACTGCGTCGGGCGCGCTGGCGGCCGTCTTCGTGTATCGCATCGTGAGTTTCGTGCTCATCGCGCTCGTGGGATGGCTCGTGTTCGCGGTGCTGTTCCGCTCGCCGCACGTCGGTGATTCCGAGTTGGCCGACGATCATCTCGATCGCGAGTACGGGCAGGGTCCGTCGCCGTTTCCGCGGCGTCGTCGCAGCGGGGTCGCTCCGGATCCCGATCCGGACCCGGTCTGACGCCACCGCCGAGCCCCTTCGTGTGATCCATCTCACCGCCACTGTCGGGACTATCCGGACCGCGGTCCTGTTGTAATGGCTCGGAGGTTCACAATTCAATCAGTTACCGAACCTTCCCCCTACTTGCCGAGGAGCGACCGATGACCACTGCAGTCACCACCCTTCCGAACCTGACCGCCGGCACCTGGGCGATCGACCCCGTCCACTCCGCTGTCGCGTTCTCCGTGCGCCACCTCGTGGTGAGCAAGGTGCGGGGCACCTTCGACCAGTTCTCGGGCGCGATCACCGTCGCCGAGGACGGCACGCCGACCGTCACCGCCGAGATCGCCGTCGACTCGATCGACACCAAGAACGAGCAGCGCGACGGGCACATCAAGTCGGCCGACTTCTTCGACAGCGAGCAGTTCCCGACCGCGACGTTCACGTCGACCGGCCTGCGCAGCGACGGCGACGACTACATCCTCGTCGGCGATTTCACGCTGCACGGCGTCACCAAGTCGGTCGAGCTCGAGCTCGAGTACAACGGCGTGAACCCGGGCATGGGCCAGGGCACGGTCGCGGGTTTCGAGGCGAAGACCGTCCTCAACCGCAAGGACTTCGGCATCAGCATCGAGATGCCGCTCGAAGGCGGCGGAGCCGTCGTCGGCGACAAGATCACCATCACCCTCGAGATCGAGGCAGTTCTGCAGTCCTGAGTCTCCCCTCGACAGTCCCCTCGAGAAGGAGAAGCGCGAACTCCGATTCGCGCGCGAAGGGCACGGCCGCGCGGGCCGTGCCCTTCCGTGTGCGCGGGGTCTCACGGGCCGCGAATCGCGGCGCGGCGGCGCGGTTCTACGCTGAAGTCCGTGACTATTTCCCGGACGCCGCGCGCGGTGACTCTCGCGCTCGTCGCCGACGTGATCCTGGTGATCGTGTTCGCCGCGGTCGGCCGCCGCAGCCACGGTGAGGCCAACGCGCTCGCCGGACTCGCGACGACGGCATGGCCCTTTCTGCTCGGTCTGCTCGTCGGCTGGATCGCCGTGATCGCGCTCTACCGCGACAAGTTCGATCCGCTCCTCGTTCTCCCCACCGGCGTCATCGTGTGGCTGTCGACGCTCGTCGTCGGCATGCTCGCGCGCGTCGTCTCGGGCCAGGGGACCGCGCTGAGCTTCGTGCTCGTCGCCGGCACCGTCCTCGCGGTCTTCCTGATCGGGTGGCGCGCGATCGCGGGCGTCGTCCGGCGGCGCGCCACAGCCTGACCGGGGGCGTCCGACCTGCCGGATTCACCACGACCGCCGCGTCGTGGTGGGACAGTTCTTGCATGGCGACTCCACCGACACGCCAGCGCGGATTCTTCGGGCAACCGTTCGCTCTCGCGCACCTGTTCGGTGTCGAGATGTGGGAGCGGTTCTCCTTCTACGGGATGCAAGGCATCCTGATCTACTACCTGTACTACTCGGCGGGTGACGGCGGCCTCGGCATCAGCGAAGCCGCGGCGACCAGCATCGTCGGCGCGTACGGCGGCACCGTCTATCTGTCGACGATTCTCGGCGGCTGGATCTCCGATCGGCTGCTCGGCTCCGAGCGCACCCTGTTCTACTCCGCCGTCATGGTCATGGCGGGGCACATCGCGCTGTCGGTGATCCCCGGTCTCGCGGGCGTCGGTGTCGGTCTCGTCCTCATCGCGTTCGGCAGCGGCGGCGTCAAGGCAACAGCGACGTCGCTGGTCGGCGACCTCTATTCCGCCGACGACGTGCGCCGCGACGCGGGCTTCTCGATCTTCTACATGGGCATCAACGTCGGTGCGCTCATCGGCCCGCTGCTCACCGGCTGGCTGCAGAGCGAGGTCGGCTTCCACGCGGGCTTCGCGCTCGCCGCGTTCGGTATGGCGATCGGACTCGTCCAGTACGCGTTCGGACGCCGCGAGCTGAGCGAGACCGGCAAGCATCCGCCGAATCCACTTCCCGCCGAGGGGCGTCGACGGGCCGTCGTGATCGGTGTCGTGGTGATCGTGCTGATCGCGATCGCGTCGCTCACCGGCCTGGTGACGACGACGAACATGTCGAGCATCGTCGTGACGCTCACCGTGATCGCGGCGATCGGGCTGTTCGCGCTCATGCTGGCGAGCCGCAGCATCACCGACGTCGAACGCAGCCGGGTGTACGCGTTCATCCCGATGTTCGTGGCGAGCGCCGCGTTCTGGTCGCTGTTCCAGCAGCAGTTCACGACGGTCGCGGTGTACTCCGATCAGCGGCTGAACCGGAACCTCTTCGGCTGGGAGTTCCCGCCGACGTGGGTGCAGTCGATCAATCCCGTCTTCATCATCCTGTTGGCCGGCGTGTTCGCGACGGTGTGGACGAAGCTCGGCTCACGGCAGCCGTCGTCGCCGATCAAGTTCGCGTGCGGCACGATCGTGATGGGGCTGGCGTTCCTCGCCTTCATCCCGATGTCGGGGGGCGGGCCGAACAGCGCGCCGCTGCTGGGTCTGATCGGGATCCTGCTGCTGTTCACGGTGGCCGAGCTGTTCCTCTCCCCCGTCGGCCTGTCGCTCTCGACGAAGCTCGCGCCGAGGGTCTTCCACACGCAGATGGTGGCGCTGTTCTATCTGTCGGTCGCGCTCGGGACGTCGCTCGCCGGCACGCTCGCGAAGTACTACGACACCGAGAACGAGGTGCCGTACTTCCTCGTCGTCGGGATCGCGTCGATCGCGATCGGTGTCGCGGTGGCGCTCGGGTCGCGCAAGATCGGCGAGCTCATGCGCGGCGTGCACTGAGACGTCGCGCAGCGGCTACGCGGGCGGTGCGTCGAGTTCCTGCAGGAAGCGGTTCGCGACCTGCATCGCGCGGTCGCCAGAGTCGGCGTCGCCGACGAACACCGCGAACGCGAGGTCGCCGCGTGAACCGTAGAACCAGCGGTCGTCGTCGTGGCTGCCCGCGGTGCCGATGAGGTCGGGGTAGCGCGCCAGCAGGTTCGCGGGCCCGGTCGCGACGTCGGCGCGCATCCGGCCGCGGATGCCGTCGAGGATCTCGGGCGGCAGCGACGTGAGGTCGGCGTCGGTGATCGGCGGCTGGTCCTGCACGATCTTCGGCAGCGCGGGTGCGCCACGCGCGATCGACGACGCGAGGACCGCCATGCCCAGCGGCGTCACCGCCGGGACGTCGCGGGAGCCCATCGCCTGGTCCATCTTCGACTGCGCCGACGTCAGCACCGCCGTCTGCTGCTCGAGGCCCTGCACCTCGAAGTCGATGCCGAGGCCGAGGGAGCGCGCCGTCTCCTCGAACTGTTCGCTCGACAGATCCGCCGGGGACACGCCAGCCTGGCGCGCCGCGGCGTCACGTACGACGTCGAGCCCGCTGCCCGCGGGGTAGAGCCCCGTGAACGCGATCGGCCCCTGCTCGTACGCCTGGTTGTTCTGTGCGGTCGCGAGGACGGCGCCGGTCGACGGCTGCATCGCGACGACGACGGTCGGCGTCCCGGCGATCACTGCCGCTTCGGTCGCGGCGAGCTGGATGCGGGGGTCGAGCGTCGCGGGGACGTCGGGCCCGGGCGGGCCCTGGAAGCCTGCCGCGATCTGCGGGCCGCCCTCGCCTTCGCTGAGCACGGCCCAACCGGCGCTCGCGTCGCGATTCGCCTGCCACACGTTGCGGAGCGGGTCGAGCAGCGGCGTCGAGATGCGCCGGTCGGCCGTGATGAGCGTCGGCGTCCGGTCGACGACGACGCCGGGGATCGCGAACTTCTCCGGCCCCATGTACTCGTAGTCCTGGTCGCGCAGCCGCACCGCGACGACGGACTCGCCGGGCTTCTCGGCGAGGTCCGCGAGCATCGACTCGGACGTGATCAGCGGCGCGACGGGCTCGAGGACCTGCGCGAGGCGCCTGGTCGTGTCGGCGGCGTCGGGCATCTGCGACGGATCGAGCCGGACGGTGTTGATGGTCTGCTCGTTCGCGAGGACACCGCCACCGGCGTCGAGCACGCGTGGCGCGGCGGCGTCGGTGCGGGTGTACCGGACGGTGCGGCCGTTCTCGACGGCGGTGCCCATGATCTGCGGCTCCCACGAGATGCGCCAGCCGACCGAGAGCTTGCGCAGGCTCGCCTGGACGGGGTACTCCCAGTCGCGGCCCTCGCCGAAGTTCCAGCGCGCGTTCATCGTGAAGAAGCCCGATTCGGGGCCGAGTTCCATGAGCTGCTGGACGTCGAAGTCGGCTTCCTTCGGGTCGAGGCCGTCGAACATCTGCCCGATGACCTCGCGCGCCGCAGCGGGATACGACGTCTGTTCCGCCGCCGTATCCACATCGTGATCGCTCAGCGCCCCGACGAACGTGTCGACGACGGATTGCGGCGTCGACTGTTCGTCCTCCCCCGCAACACACGACGCCACCGAGACCGTGAGGGCGGCAGCGGTTGCGAGAGCGATCGCGAACGTGGCGCGACGACGCGCTCGTGACCGTCCTCTGCTCATGGTCTCCATCTTGCTACCGATTTGGGCCAGTCAGGACCATGTTCCCCTACGAGGTGGTCACGGTTTCGATACGGGTTGAGTTCGGCCCGCGGGGACTGGCCGTTCACTCCAGGAACGAGCCCGCGATCTGCAGGGCAGGGGCGGAGCTGTCGCCGTCCGCGACGAAGACGGCGAACGCGAGATCGCCGCGGATGCCGACGAACCAGCCGTGGGCGGAACCCGTGCCGTCCTCGGCGGTTCCGGTCTTGCCCAGCAGATCCGGATAGCGCGCGAGCGACGACGCCGTGCCGTTCGCGACGGTCTCGCGCATCATCTCACGGACGTCGGCGAGCACGGCCGGGTCGAGTGGCGCCGGTGTCTGGTCGGCGGTGCCCTGTTCGCCCGCGAGGATCGACGGCGCGGGCGGTGTGCCGTTCGCGATCGCGGCGGCGACGAGCGCCATACCGAACGGCGACGCCGTGACCGCGCCCTGGCCGATCGCCGTCTCGACGCGTGCCGCGGGGGTGTCGGCGGGCGGCACCGATCCCGTCACCGTCGTGAGGGCCGGGGTGGTGTAGTCGATGCCGAGGCCCAGCGAGAGCGCGGTCTGCTGGAGCCGGTCGGGCTCCATGCCCACCGCGAGCCTGCCCATCGTCGTGTTGCACGACTGCGCGAAGGCCGTGTGCAGCGGGACGGCACCGAGGTCGAAGTTGTCGTCGTTGGGAATCTGCCTGCCCTCGATGTTCTCGGTTCCCGGGCACGGCAGCACGGTGTCGGGCGTCACCTCGCCGCTGCCGAGGGCCGCCGCCGTCGTGACGGTCTTGAACGTCGAGCCCGGTGGGTACAGCCCGGTCAGCGCGATCGGCCCGAGCGCGGCGGCGGGGTCGTTCTGGGCCATCGCGACGATCTCGCCGGTCGACGGCCGGATCGCGACGAGTGCCGCCTGCCGTCCCTCCGCGGCGACCGACTGTTGCGCGGCCTGCTGCCGGCCGAGGTCGAGCGTCGTCCGGAGCGCCGGGACGTCGCGGCCCTCCTCGCCGGCGATCGTCGTCGCCGTGCCGTCCTGGGCGACGGACTGCACGGCCCAGCCCGCGGCCTCGTCGGCGCGCCGCTGCCATTCGTCGGTGATCCCTCCGAACAGCGGCGACGACAGATCCTTGTCGTCCGTGAGCAGCCGCGCCTGCGGGACGAGGACGATGCCCGAGAGCGGAGCGAGGCGGTCGCGGATCGGCGCGAGATCGCTCTCGCGCAGCGCGACGGCCGTGGCGGGCGCCCCCTGCGCGTCGGCGAGCGAACCGGCCAGCGACTCCGGTGTGATCGTGGGGACCACAGTCGAGAGGATCCCGGCCAGCGAGCCCAGGTCGGTGGTCTGGTCGTACTGCACGAGCGTGACGGTCTGCTGCGACATGAGGGCGCGGCCGTCCTCGGTGAGGACGGGGGCGGGAGTGCCGCTCGTCGGCGTGTAGCGCAGCGTCGTGGTGTCCGAGGCGCCGGGCGCGAGAACGGCCGGATCCCAGTCGATCCGCCAGCCTTCCGGCGTGTCGGTCGCGCGGGCGTTCGTCGTGTACTCCCACAGCCGTTCGCCACCCGCGGGTGCCGAACCGAAGTTCCAGGCGGCGTCGAGGTCGAAGGTCGCGCCGTCGTCGGTCTCGGCGACGTTCGCGGGCGAGTACACGCCCGACGTCCCGAGACCCGCGAACAGTGCGGAGATGGTCTCGGTCGCCGCGGCGGGGTCGGTCGTCAGCCCCGCGGCCGCGGCGGCGTCGTCGCGGACCAGCGCGTCGGCGAACTGCTCCGCGAGTTGTTCGGGACCGCTGTCACCTCCGCATGCGGTGAGCAGGGCTGCGGCGATCGCACCGGTGAGCGTCCCGGCGAGGACTCTGGATGTGCGCACGCGCCCGATCATGCCTTGCCGCACCGACGTTCGGGGGCGAGTGAGCAGATCGGGTGGATATCCCGTTGCAGCCGCCCGAGGCGTCACGTAGCCTGGAGCGGCAGTTGCCCCCGATGTCAGGAGTCCGGAGTTGCTCGCTCGGAAGTGACCCACCGCCGCCGCGCACAGTCGTGGCGACGACCGTCTCGCAGTCGCCACACCTCGTATCACTCGATGTGCAGCAGCGACGCGAACACCACTTCCCGGAGGCTCCATGTCCACCCCCGCCGTCGCACTGTCCGACCTCACCTTCACCACCACCGAGGGCGACCCCGTCCTCTCGGGCGTCGACGCGACGTTCACGACGGGGAGCACCGGCGTCGTGGGGCTCAACGGATCCGGCAAAAGCACCCTGCTGCAGATGATCTCGGGAGACCTCGCACCCACCCGCGGGTCCGTGTCGATCACGGGCCGTGTGGGAGTGCTGCGTCAGGACATCACGACCGACCCGTCGCTCCGCGTTTCCGAGGTGCTCGGCATCGCCGCCGTCCGCAGCGCACTGACGCGGATCGAGGCGGGCAGTACCGACCCGGCCGACTTCGGGGCGGTCGACGACCTCTGGGACGTCGACGAGCGGGCGCTGTCGGTACTCCATCGGCTCGGCCTCGCGAAACTCGTTCCCACTGTGGCGGAACTGGACCGCACCGTCGGGACGCTCTCGGGTGGCGAGACGGTGCTGCTGGGACTGTCGGCACTGCTGCTCGATCGGCCCGACGTGCTCCTTCTCGACGAACCGACGAACAATCTCGACGACGCCGCGCGGGCGCGACTCGAGTCCGCGATCGCCGATCACCCCGGTGCCGTGATCGTGGCGAGCCACGACCGCGCGCTGCTCGACCGGATGGACGCGATCGCCGAGGTGCGCGATCACGGCGTCCGGATGTTCGGTGGCAACTTCTCGCACTACGAGGAGGTCGTCGCCGACGAGCAACGCGCGGCCCGGAGTGCGGTGCGCGACGCGCGCTCCGACGTCGCGCGGCAGAAGCGGGATCTCGACAACGCCCGGACGACCATCGCGCATCGGGAACGCTACGGCCGCAGGATGTCCGAGAACAAGCGTGAACCCAAGATCATCATGGGCGCCCGCAAACGTGCCGCCCAGGTCTCGGCGGGCAAGTTGCGCGGCGAGCACGAGGAGAACCTCGAGGACGCCCGGGCGGCACTCGACACCGCACAGGGCGCCGTTCGCGACGACGGCCATATCCGAATCGATCTGCCGGACACCGTGGTTCACGCATCGCAGCGCGTCGTCGAGGTCGAGGACGAGACACTGCGGACCGGCCAGACCGTGTCGCTCACGCTCGTCGGTCCCGAGCGCATGACACTCTCGGGGCACAACGGCGTCGGCAAGACGACGCTGCTCGACCTGCTCGCGCAGCGCTCGACGGTGCCGTGCCGGTCGCTGCATCAGCGGCTCGACGTGTTCGACGAGGAACTCACGCTCCTCGAGAACGTCGCGAAGGCGAATCCGCACACGACACCGCAGCAGCTTCGGGCGCGGCTCGCGCGCTTCCTGTTCCCGGGGCGACGCAGCGAGACTCCGGTGCGGGTGCTCTCGGGCGGCGAACGGTTGCGGGCTGCGCTCGCGACGGTGCTGCTCGCCGATCCGCCTCCGGGCCTGCTGCTCCTCGACGAGCCGACGAACAACCTCGATCTCGCGAGCGTCGGGCATCTCGTGGAGGCGCTGCGCGGGTACCGTGGCGCGGTGGTCGTCGTGAGTCACGACGAGCGATTCCTGGACGATCTGGAGCCCACCCGGCGGCTCGAACTGACCGATGAGGAGCTGGTGACGCTGTGAGCGACGATCGCGGTGTCGTGCCCAGTCCCGTCGACGGTGTCGAGATCGCCTACGAGGCATCGGGTTCGGGCGATCCGCTCGTGCTGCTGCACGGGTCGGCGCTCTCGCGCGCGATCTGGCGCGGACTCGGCTACGTGCGGGCGCTCCGTGACACGCACCGCGTGGTTCTCGTCGATCTGCGCGGGCACGGCCGCAGCGGCAAACCGACTGCGCCCGAGGCGTATGCGATGGGAACGGTCACCGCGGACGTCGCCGCGGTGCTCGACGCGCTCGACATCGCACGAGCGGACGTGTTCGGTTATTCGTTCGGCGGAAGGACGGCACTGTCGCTCGCTACCGAGCATCCTGATCGGGTGCGGCGGCTCGTCCTCGGCGGCGCGAGCAGTGCCGCGCAGGCAGGCTCGTTCGATCGGCTGTTCTTCAGCGGCTGTGTCGACGTCCTCGAACGCAGCGGCGTCGAGGGGTTTCTCGACGGCTGGGAGGAGCGGCGCGGCAGCGAGGTCGACGCCGCGACCGCCGCTGCGTTCCGTGCGAACGACGCCGCCGCACTCGCCGCGTACATGCGGCGGATGGACGTCGAACCGGGTATCGCCGACGACGCCCTCGCCCGGGTGACGGCGCCGACCCTCGTTCTCGTCGGATCCCGCGACCACGAGCGGATTTCCGACGCCGAGCACCCGGCCGCGACGATCCCGGATGCCCGGCTGACCGTCGTGGACGGCGCAGATCACGGGACGATGCTCGCCCACCGCGACGAAGTGCTGGACGCGGTGGCTCCGTTCCTCGGTGACCCGATCAGCTCGTGATGCCGAGCCTGGTCGCGAGCCACGGCAATGCATCTCGCAGCCCTGCAGCCCACACCTCGAAGCTGTGGCCGCCCGGCGTCGTGACGAACTGCACGTCCATGCCCGCCCCGCGAGCGGCCTGATACAGCGTCTGCAGCCCGGGCGCGTAGGTCGCATCGTCGGCGCCGACGACGAACATTCCCGCCGAGTCCGGATACGTGCGGTGAGCGAGCAGGTCCTGCGGGTTCACCGCCGCGAACGCCGCCGCGTCGCCACCGAAGGCGGCGTCGAGCGTGCGCTGCCGGTCGCCGAGAGTCGGTTCGAGTTGGCCCGAGAGGTCGAGGAAGGTCGGGTACACGTCGGGGTGGTTCGTCGTCATCTGCAGCGAACACGTTCCGCCGTAGGAGAGTCCACCGATCGCCCACTGCCGGCGGTCGTGCGACGCCTGGAGGTTCGCGTCCACCCACGCGGGGACGTCCGTCGCGAGGTACGTCGCGACGTTGCCGAGCGGCGAGTCGACGCAGAGCGGGTTGCCGAACTGAGTTCCCGTCGCGTCGGCGACGACGACGATCGGCGCGAGACCGCCGTGCGCCGCGGCGAAAGCGTCCATCGTCGTGGGGAGTTCACCGCCCGTGAGCCAGTCCTCGGGGCTGCCGGGCTGGCCTGCGAGCATCACGAGGACGGGCAGGATCGGCCTCGGGTCGGCGAAGTAGGCAGGCGGAAAGTAGATCTGGGCCGGCCGCGCACCGAATCCCGATGTCACGCCGGGGATCGGTGTCTGGACGACCAGCCCACCGTCGCGGAGGTTCGGCGGCGGCGACCAGTGGGCGTCCAGCGGCGTGTCGGCGATCGTCTGCGACGCCGGGCTCGTGGCGTCGGTGATGCTGCCGCGGGCGAAGGGATCGACACCGAACAGCGACCCGATCGTCGGGTACGCGTAGAAAACGCGGTTGATCTGGTTTCCGGCGAAGGCGACGACGGCGAGCGCCGCGAGGAGGGCGGCGAGCCACGAGCGCACGCGACCGCGCACGAGGGCACGCGGCACGATCAGCAGGCACGCACCGATCGCGCTCCCGCCCCACACGTAGACGATCGGCTCGATGGGATCCGGGAACGGTCGCAGCACCTTCTCGACGAGCACCCACACCGCCGCGGTAACGGCGACCGCGACGAGCAGCGTGATCGGGAGGGCGCGCCACCGGAACCACCGCGCCCGTCCCGCGAGCAGCCACACGGCGCTCGCGACGGCCACCGCCGCGAGCACCCACGGCACCCCGCCGTCCAGCAGATCGACCTCGGTGAGCCATCGCACCCGGCCAGCGTACGACTGCGCGCGACGTCCGGCCCCGCGGTCCGGGCGTGTCGTGGCCGGTACGCTCGGGGGGTGACGTTCATCAAGGTCTGCGGGCTGCGCGATGCCGCTGCGGTCGACGCCGCGGTGGCCGCGGGAGCAGACGCCGTCGGTTTCGTGTTCGCGCCGCGCAGCGTGCGCGCCGTGGCGGCCGCGGAGGCCGCCGCTCTCGTGGATCTGCTGCCCGCGACGGTCGAGGCGATCGGGGTGTTCCAGGACGCGAGCGCCGAGGACGTCGTCCGGACGGTGCGGGCGGCCGGGATCGGGACGGCGCAAGTGCACGGCGCGTGGTCGTCCGCCGACACCGAGTACGTGCGCGGCGCCGGAGTGCGCGTCGTCCGCGCCGTCGTCGCGGGATCGCACGACGACGACACGGGCGCCGAGCGGCTGCTCGTGGACGGCGCCGTCGCGGGCGCCGGCCGCACCTGGGACTGGTCGGGAGCGCTGCCGGCCACAGAACGCTGGATTCTCGCGGGTGGCCTCGATCCGGACAACGTCGAGGTTGCCCTGCGCGTCACCGGAGCGTGGGGAGTCGACGTGTCGAGCGGTGTCGAGTCGTCCCGCGGCGTCAAGGACGTCTCCCTCATCGCGCGGTTCGTCGCCGCGGCCCGGAGTGCAGCTGCCTGAGCGTGCGGACGTAGCTCACCGAAATCGGCGCGCGCGTGCCATAGTTCCGCGCATGAAATCTGGAATACCCGCTGTGACGCCGTGGTTCGTCTCCGTGTTCCGTGCCGTGATCGGCTTTCTGCTGCTGTGCCACGGGACGTCGACGCTGTTCGCGTGGCCCGTCGCACCGTGGAACGGAGCGGCGACGCCGTTCACCGAGTGGCCCGGCGGCTGGGCCGGATCGATCGAGCTCGTCGCGGGAGTGCTGTTGATTCTCGGACTGTTCACGCGGAGCGCGGCTTTCGTCGCGTCGGGCACATTGGCCGTCGCGTACTTCTGGAAGCATCAGCCCGACGGCGCGCTTCCCATCGGGAACGAGGGCGAATCGGCCGTGCTGTTTTGCTGGGCACTGCTCGCGCTCGTGTTCCTGGGGCCGGGACGAGTCGCGCTCGACCGGCTGATCGGGCGCTCGGCTCCGGAGCGCGAGCCGTCACCGCGGATCACCGAATCGGTGTCGTAGCCGCGAATCAGTCTGACGGCGAATCGTTCTCACGAGTGGCCGCCCACGCCGCGAGAACGACGCGCACCGCGGCGACGAGGGCGAGTGGCCGGTCGATCATGACGTGATGGCCCGCATCGGGGATCTCGGCGACGATCGCCGACTCACCGAAGCGGGCCGTCATGTCGGCCATCTGATCGTCGGTGACGATGCCGTGCTCGGCGCGCAGATATGCAGTCCGACAGCGTGGGTCGTCGGCGCCGAGGTGCTCGTTGCCCGAGCGGGTCATGAGCGCGGGATCGAACTTCCACGACCAGCCGCCCGGCACCTCGCGCATCGACTCCCGCGCGATGTGGTCGCGGACTTCCGGCACCGCGGCGTCCTGCGGTGGCACGAAACGGAAGTGCGCGAGCGCGTCGTCACGCGTCGGGTAGACCTTGATGGGACCGAACGCGCGCTTCGCCCGTGCTGCCTCCTCTTCGGGGGTCCGCTCGACGATCGGCGAGTCGATCATCGCGATGCCCGCGAGGTGCTCGCCGAACAGGCGTGCGGCCACCCACGCGATCATCCCGCCCATGCTGTGCCCGACGACTGTCGGGCGTCCCGCGATGCCCGCGGGGCCCGCGACCTCGAGCACCTCGCGCGCCCACGTCTCGAGCCCGTACTGCTCGCGCCGGTCGCTGTCGCCGTGCCCGGTGAGATCGAGCGCGACGACCCGGTGCGGATCGCCGTGAATCGCCGTCCGCGTGAGGAGCGGACCGATGTGATCCCACCAGCGCGCATTCGCCGCGCCGCCGTGGACCAGGACGAGGCCGGGCGTGCCGACCGGCCCCCACGCCCGGTAGCGGACGGTGGCGCCGTCGACGTCCACCGCTCCCGTGTCGACGGGCGCGGCGAGGGCGTCGGTGATCCACATGGCAGCCACGATAGGCGCTGCGCGCCTACCACCGGAAGACGCGTGCTCCCACGGCCAGCCCGCCGAGTGCCCAGGCTGCGAGGGCCAGCAGCCCTGCGACGTTCGGCGAGTCGCCCAGCCACACCGCCTCGAGTGCCGAGGTCGCGGCACCGAACGGCAGATACTCGCCGACACGCGCGATGGGCTCCGGCAACGATGCGACCCCGCCGAACATGCCGCCCGTCGCGCCGATCGCGAAGAAGGTCACGAGCCCGATCGCGACGGACGAGTTCGGAGTGGGCGCGACGGCGGCGACGATCGCGCCGAGCCCGTACATGGCTGCCGCCGCGAGCACGAGGACGCCGGCCGCGAGCCATGCGGATCTCGGGAGCTGCGCTCCGAAGCCGAACACCGCGACCACCCAGGCGATCGCGAGACCGACGATCGTCTGTGCCGCGCTCACCGTCACCTGCGCGACGAGGATCGAGGACGGCCGCAGTGGTGTCGCCGAGAGCCGTTTCAGCACACCGGACCTGCGGTAGGCGGCGAGGAAGCTCGGCATGTTGATCACGCCGATCGTGCCCATGACGACCGCGAACACGATGGGCACGACGTACACGTCGAACGGCGTGAGACCACCCGCACCGGGCAGTTCCTCGCCCGACGCGGCCGCGCCGTTCATCACGAGGATGAGGACCGGCATCGTCAGCGGAAGCACGAGTCCCGCGGTGTCGCGGGCGACCATTCTCGCCTCCGCGCGCACGAGGGTCGCCAGCGCACGCAGCCCGGGTCGCCACGGCGCCGTCGTCGTCACGGTGCTCATCGCTGCTCCTGCCCTTCCGTCGAGTCGGTCCGACGCTCGCCGCTCAGGGCGACGAACGCGTCGTCGAGAGTGGCACGGCGCGAATGCAGTTCCCCTCCCGCACCGCGGAACTCGATCTCCTCACCGATCCCCGCCCGGGCGATCACCTCGTCGACCGTCCCCTGCTCCCGGACCCGCCCGTGTTCCAGCAGAACGAGCCTGTCGCAGAGCGTCTCGACCTCTTCCATGAGGTGGCTGACGAGCAGGACCGCGACGCCGTCGTCGCGAAGCCCTCGCACGGTCCCCCAGATCATCCGGCGCGCAGCGGGATCGAGCCCGGTCGAGAGCTCGTCGAGCAGGACGACCCGCGGACGCCCCACGAGCGCGACGGCGATCGAGAGCCGCTGCATCTGCCCGCCGGAGAGGTTCTCGAATCGGGTGCCCGCGACGTCGGTCAGGCCCAGGGTGCCGAGCAGGTCGTCGACGGGCACGGGATCGGGATAGAAGCGCGAGTACAGGTGCAGCAACTCGCGCGCGGTGAGCGAGTAGTGGAACGCCGCGTTCTGGAGCTGGACGCCGAGCACTGTACGCACCCGTCCCCGCTCGGCGACGGGATCGAGGCCCGTCACCCGGACCTGGCCGCTGTCCGCGGTGCGCAACCCGGCGATCGTCTCGACGGTCGTCGTCTTGCCTGCGCCGTTGCCGCCGAGCAGTCCGACGATCTCGCCGGCGCCGACGGTGAGCGACACCGAGTCGACGGCGATACGACTGCCGTACCGCTTCGTCATCTCGCGTACGTCGATCGCATGCATCACAGTGCCTTTCGCTGCGGTGAGTGGGGTGGATCGATTTCGCCTTCCGACGCTACGAATCGCGCGGGCGTCGCGCCTGTGCCGATCGTCGCGTGCTCACACCGTGACTTTCGGCAGGGACGCGGACCGCGGCGCACCGGCTAGATTGGATGCCATGCTTCGCCGGCACCCCGAGACCATCGGTGGGGCGGCGCTGCTCGTCGTGTGCCTCGTCTCGGGCGTTCCGGTGCTCGCGGGTGGTGTCGACCTCGCGATCCCGCTCGCCGTATGGGCGATCCTGTTCGGGTGTTACGTAGCTGCGCTCGCGACGACGGCGATCACGAGCGAGTCCGAGCGCCGGATGCTCCCCACGGCCGCTCTCGCCGTGAGCGTGGGAACGGTGGCGACGCTCGTGCTCACCGCTCCCGGCGCCGGATGGCTGCCGATCCTGCTCGTGTTCACCGCGGCGCTCGCGGTGTACGTCGTCCCGCCCGGGGTGTGCTGGCTCCTCGTCGCGGCCAACACGGGCGTCATCGCCGTCGCCTCGATGACGCACGGCGCACGCGCCACCGACGCCGCTCTCGGCGCCGCCATCTATCTGCTGTTGCAGGTCGGCGTCGTCGCATCGGTGATCGCCGACCGGCGTCGCGAGCAGGCCAACGCCGATCTCGCGGTCGCGAACACCGAACTCGCCGCGACGGCCGCCGTCCTCGCGGAAACGAGCCGCGAGCAGCAGCGGCTCGAGATCGCCCGTGATCTGCACGACGCCCTCGGCCACCAGCTCACGGCGCTCGCCCTCGAACTCGAGGTCGCGTCGCACAAGGCGACCGAACCCGCCGCCGAGCATGTCGCGCGGGCGCGCGTCCTCGCACGGGAGTTGCTCGCCGACGTACGCGCGAGCGTGAGCGAACTGCGCGACCGCCCCACCGATCTCGCCGCCGCGCTCGACACGATCGCCCAGGCAGTGCCGCACCCCGTCGTCACGGTGACGGTCGCGCCCGACGTCGAGACCGACACCCGCACGACGGCGACCCTCGTCCGCGTCGCGCAGGAGGTCGTGACGAACGCGATCCGGCACTCGGGCGCGCGGCGGGTCGACATCGACGTGCGCACGGTGGACGGCCGGACGGTGCTCGACGCCTCGGACGACGGCCACGGCGCCCGTGCGCTGCGGGAGGGCAACGGGCTCACCGGGATTCGCGAGCGGATCGAGGGAACCGGAGGCACGGTGACCTTCGTTCCGCACGACGAGGAGCGCGGCTTCCGGGTCCGTGCGGTGACACGATGACGACGGCCGGCGCCGTCACCGTTCTGCTGGTGGACGACCAGACACTGGTGCGGCAGGGGCTGCGGAATCTGCTCGCGCTGAACGACATCGGGGTTCTCGGCGAGGCGGCCGACGGCCGCGAGGCGGCCGACTTCCTCGCCGGGACGGAGCGCCCGGACGTCGTGCTGCTCGATCTCCGGATGCCCGGCTACGACGGCCTGTGGCTGCTCGACCGGCTGCGGGAGCGCGGCGACACCGTCCCGGTTCTCGTGCTCACGACGTTCGACGACGACGAACTCGTCCTCGCCGCGCTGCGTTCCGGGGCGCGCGGGTATCTGCTGAAGGACGTGACCCTCGATCAGCTCACCGGTGCCGTCCACACGCTCGCGGCGGGCGGCACGCACATCCAGCCCGCCGTGACGCACGGTCTGCTCCAGCGCGTCGACCGCGCGCCGGAGCCCGACGACGGCACCGTCGTCGAATCGCTCACGGATCGCGAACGCGACGTCCTGCGGCTCGTGGCACGCGGGTTCGGCAACCGCGAGATCGCGCGGGCGTTGTTCCTCGCGGAGGGCACCGTCAAGAACCACGTGTCGGCGATCCTGGTCAAGCTCGGGGCGCGCGACCGCACGAGTGCCGTCCTGCGCGCCCTCCGTCACGGCGTTCTGTAGGCGGCAAGCCGCTCGTGCGTGACTTTCCGGTCCAGGGGCCGGAAACTCACGCACGTGCGCGGAGCGCCCCCAGCACTGCGTCGACGGCAGGGGTGACGACGGCGAACTTCGTCGGCGAGAGATCGTGTCGCGCTCCCTCGATCTCGACGAGCGTCACCGGCGCCGGGATCATCGCGGCGGCGTCCTCGATCTCGGGCGTCGTCGCGAAGGTGTCCTTCGAGCCGTGGACGATCACCGTCGGCACGGTGATGTCGGGCAGATGCGCCGTCTTCATCCGATCCGCGCGGCCGGGCGCGTGCAGCGGATACGACGTGAGGACGAGGGCGTCGGCGAGTTCGGGACGCTCGGCGACGATCATCGACGTCTGCCGCCCGCCGTACGACTGCCCACCGGCGACGACGGGCAGCCCCGGCACCATCTCGCGCACCACGCCGATCGCCTCGGCGATGCCGACCCGGTCCTCGCCCGCGCGGGACGGATTGGGCGGGCCCTTCGGCTTGCGCTGCCGATACGGCATGTCGTACCGCAGCACGAGCAGTCCCGCATCGGCGAACCCGCGTGCCAGCGACACGACGAGGTCGCTCTCGCTGCTGCCGCCCGCGCCGTGGGTGAGCGCGAGCCCGGCCACGATCTCGCCCTCGGGTTCGTGGAGGAATCCCCGCACGTCGCCACGGTGCAGCATCTCGCTCATGCGGTTCACGCTACCCGCACGCCCGCCGCGGTCCGGCGCATCACACGCCTACCCTGGACAGCGGACACGCCCCGATCGGAGTACTCATGAGTTCGCCCACGCCCACCGTCGGCGTCCACCGCGCCGGCGACCGCCTCAGGACGACGATCGACTGGCTCGATTCGCGTCACTCGTTCGCGTTCGGGCACCACTACGACCCCGGCAACACCCATCACGGGCTGCTGCTCGTCAACAACGACGACATCGTGCGTCCCGGTCAGGGCTTCGACACCCATCCGCACCGCGACATGGAGATCGTGACGTGGGTGCTGCGCGGCTCGCTCGTCCACCAGGATTCGATGGGCAATGCGGGCGTCATCCATCCCGGTCTCGCGCAGCGCATGAGCGCCGGGACGGGCATCCTGCACTCCGAGAAGAACGATTCGTGGCGGCACGGCATCGGCGACGTCCACGACGAGCCGGTGCGCTTCGTCCAGATGTGGGTGGTTCCCGACGACGCCGGGGCGACACCCGGGTACGAACAGCTCGAGATCGAGAACGACCTGGCGGCGAGCGGGTTCGTGACCCTCGCGTCGGGCATGCCCGCGCACCGCGATCACTCGGCGATCCGCATCAACAACAGCCACGCGTCGCTGCACGTCGCACGGCTCGCACCGGGACGCGTCGTGCACGTGCCGACGGCGCCGTACGTCCATGTCTTCGTGACGCAGGGCGACGCCGAGCTCGAGGGCGTCGGGCCGCTGCACGAGGGCGACGCCGTCCGGCTCACCGCGTCGGGTGGGCAGCGGCTGTCGTCCGCGACCGCTGCTGAAGTACTCGTCTGGGAGATGCACGCGCGGCTCGGCGGCTGACGCCTTCGCGACCGGCGACGTGCACCCCCGCACCGTCCGATGATCACGAACGCCGCTCCGCGACAGCGGGATCAGCCGTCTCGACCGCGCCGGAGGACACCGTCTCCTGCTCCTCCCAGTCGAGTGCGCGCCCGGTGGCCTCGCGCGTGACGACCAGCGCGAGGACGCTCACGAGCGCCGTTCCACCGGCGATGAGGCTCAGCGGAACGCTGGACCCGCCGAACCCGGCGACGAGGCTGCTGGCGACGAGCGGCGTGAAGCCCGCGCCGATGAGCGACGCGAACTGGTACGAGATGGAGACGCCGCTGTAGCGGATCTTCGTCGGGAACAGCTCCGAGAGAAGCGGCGTCAGCGGCGCGTACATCGCGTTCTGCAGCATCTGCGCGATCATGAGGCCCGCGAGCAGGCCGACGGTCGTGCCCAGCCCGACGAGGTGATACAGCGGGAACGCGAACGCGATCGTCCCGACGGCGCCGAACATCATGACTCGGCGCCGGCCCAGCCGGTCGGACAGTGCCGCGAAGAGCGGGATGAACACGATCGACACGGCGACGACCGCGATCAGCGTGTTCATGACCTGCGACGTCTCGTAGCCGATGCTCGTCGCGTACGCGATGATGTGCGAGCTGGTCAGTGCCGTGAGCGCGAACGGGCCGACGCCCGCGGCGATCGCGAGCAGCACCCGGCCGGGGCGCGCGAGCACCTCGAGGACGGGGACGCGGCGCTCCTCGTGCCGCTCGGCGGCCTCCGCGAAGATCGGGCTCTCGACGACCTGCAGTCGCACGTACAGGCCGATGAGCAGCAGAACGGCGCTGAGCAGGAACGGGATTCGCCAGCCCCACGTCAGCATCGCGTCCGGGGCGTACGACGTCAGTAGCGCGACGACACCCGTCGACAACAAGAAGCCGAACGGCGTACCCAGCTGCATGATGCCGGCCCACCGGCCGCGGCTGCGCGCGTCGGCGTGCTCGACGACCATGAGCGCGGCGCCGCCCCACTCGCCGCCGACGGCGATGCCCTGGATGACACGCAGCGTCACGAGCAGGATCGGGGCGAGCATCCCCACCGTCTCGTAGGTCGGCAGCAGGCCGATGAGCGTGCTCGCGATGCCCATCGTCGTCATCGTCACGATGAGCATCGACTTGCGACCGACCCGGTCGCCGAAGTGACCGAACAGGATTCCGCCGAGCGGGCGCGCAACGTAGCCCGCCGCGAGCGTCCCGAATGCCGCGATCGTGCCGAGCGCGGGGTTCGACGACGGGAAGAAGATGTGCCCGAACACGATGGCCGCCATCGTGCCGTACAGCAGGAAGTCGTAGTACTCGATCGTCGTCCCGAGCAGGCTCGACAGCGCGACGCGGCGCAGCGCTCGACGCTCCTCGGGCGTCCGCGGTGGCTCCTGATTCTCCGGTGTCTCGGGTGATGACGGCTCGATCGTCATGGGCAGTTCCTCTCACGTGGGACGTGGTGATCGCAGAACTTCGGCGAACGCCACCGTGGCACCGTGTGACAGCGAGCACATCTTCCGTGTCCGCTGATCGGGAACGCGGTGTAAGGATGGAGGGATGACCGCTGCCGCGAAATCCGGAATCGACCTCACCCACATCGACGCGGATGCGCGTCCGCAGGACGATCTGTTCGAGCACGTCAACGGTGCGTGGCTCGCCGATCACGCGATACCCGCCGACCGCGCCGTCGACGGCGCCTTCCGCACCCTCTACGACCAGGCGGAGAAGGACGTGCGGACGATCATCACCGACGCCGCCGCGGGCGATCCCCCGCCCGGCTCGATCACCCGCAAGATCGGTGACCTGTACTCGAGCTTCATGAACGCCGACGCCGTCGAGGCCGCCGGCCTCGAACCGATCCGCGGCGAACTCGACGCCGTCGCGAACGCCGCCGACCACGACGAACTCGCCGGAGTGCTCGGCTCGCTGGCGCGGACCGGCGTCACGGGCGCCGTCGCCTTCTACGTCGACACCGACGCGAAGGACTCGTCGCGCTATCTCGTGCACTTCACGCAGTCGGGGCTCGGCCTTCCCGACGAGGCGTACTACCGCGAGGACGACTACGCCGAGATCCGCGAGAAGTACACGCGCCACATCGCGGCGATGTTCTCGCTCGCCGAACTGTCCTTCGACGCGGACACCGTCGTCGACCTCGAACGTGAACTGGCGAAAGATCATTGGGACGTCGTCAAGCGCCGCGACGCCGATCTGTCCTACAACCTCGTCGAGTACGACGAACTGCCGGACGGCTTCTCGTGGGACCGCTGGATCGCGGGCGCAGGTGCGCGGCGGTCGCAGTTCGAGGAGATCGTCGTGCGGCAGCCGAGCTTCGTGCAGGGGTTCACCGAACTCTGGACGGAGCGCGATCTCGACGACTGGAAGGCATGGGCGAGCTGGCACATCCTGCACACCCGCGCGCCCTACCTCACCGCCGCGATCGTCGACGAGAACTTCGCGTTCTACGGGCGCACACTCAGCGGCACCGAGGAGAACCGCGACCGCTGGAAGCGCGCGGTGTCGCTCGTCGAACTGCTGCTCGGTGAGGCCGTCGGCAAGCTCTACGTCGAGAAGCACTTCTCGCCCGTCGCGAAAGAGCGGATGCAGACGCTCGTCGCGAATCTCATCGAGGCGTACCGGCGCAGCATCACCGATCTCGAGTGGATGACCCCGCAGACGCGGCAGCGGGCCCTCGAGAAGCTGGGCAAGTTCACGCCGAAAATCGGGTACCCCGACGAGTGGCGCGACTACTCGGCCGTCGAGATCGCGGCCGACGACCTCGTCGGCAACTACCGCAGCGGCTACGCGGCCGAGTTCGACCGCGATCTCGGCAAGCTCGGCGGACCGGTCGATCGCGGCGAGTGGTTCATGACGCCGCAGACCGTCAACGCCTACTACAACCCGGGCATGAACGAGATCGTCTTTCCCGCAGCGATTCTGCAGCCGCCGTTCTTCGATCCCGACGCCGACGACGCCGCGAACTACGGCGGGATCGGCGCCGTCATCGGCCACGAGATCGGCCACGGCTTCGACGATCAGGGCGCGAAGTACGACGGCGACGGCAATCTCGAGAACTGGTGGACGGATTCGGATCGCGACGAGTTCGGCAAGCGGACGACGGCACTGATCGCGCAGTACGACGACTTCGAGCCGAAGGCGCTGCCGGGCCATCACGTCAACGGCGAGTTCACGATCGGCGAGAACATCGGCGACCTGGGCGGGCTGTCGATCGCGGTGTCCGCCTACGAGATCGCGACCGAGGGCACCGAGCCGCCCGAGATCGACGGCCTCAGCGGCCTGCAGCGCGTGTTCTTCGGCTGGGCACAGGTGTGGCGGACGAAGGCCCGCGACGAGGAGGCGATCCGCCGGCTCGCGATCGACCCGCACTCACCGCCGGAGTTCCGCTGCAACGGCGTCGTCCGCAACCTCGACAGCTTCCACGAGGCGTTCGAGGTCCGCGAGGGCGATGCCCTGTACCTCGATCCCGCGCAGCGAGTACGGATCTGGAGCTAGTAGGCGCTGCGCGCTCGTGAGTGACTTTCCACCCTCTACACCGAAAACTCACTCACGAGCCGCAGGCCCGTCTCGGCGGAGAACCAGGACACGCGCTCGGGTGCGGTGCGCAGGTGAACCGTCTCCCCGGCCGTGACGTGGCGCGCGCGGTCGACGCGCACCGCGATCCGGCCGTTCGGGCCACGGACGTGCACGAACGACTCCGCCCCGAGTTCCTCGACCAACTCCACCACGGCCGCGAGCGCGTCCTCCGCGCCCGCACCGACGAGAATCCAGTCCTCGGGACGCACGCCGACCACGACCTCACCGGCGCCGTCGATGCTGCGCGGCACCGGAATGCCCAGCGTCCCGACCCGCGCGACACCGCCGACGACGGCACACTCGATCAGGTTCATGCCGGGGGCACCGACGAATCCCGCGACGAAAGTATCGACCGGACGGTCGTACAACTCGCGCGGCGTCGCCACCTGATGCAGCACACCGTCCTTCAGGACGGCGACGCGATCGCCCATCGTCATCGCCTCGACCTGGTCGTGCGTGACGTACACCGTCGTGACGCCGAGCCGCCGCTGCAGTTCGGCGATCTGCGCCCTCGTCCCGATGCGCAGTTTGGCATCGAGATTGCTGAGCGGCTCGTCCATGCAGAACACGCTGGGACGCCGCACGATCGCGCGTCCCATCGCGACACGCTGCCGCTGACCACCGCTGAGCCGTGCGGGCTTGCGCCCCAGCAGGCCGTCGAGTTCGAGCATGCGCGCGGCCTCGAGCACCCGCGCATCCCGTTCGGCCTTCGGCACCTTCGCGTTCTTCAGCGCGAACGACATGTTCTCCGCGACGGTCATGTTCGGGTACAGCGCGTAGTTCTGGAAGACCATCGCGACGTCGCGGTCACGCGCCGGCACGTTCGTGACGTCGCGATCGCCGATACGGATGCGTCCCGATTCGACGCGTTCGAGCCCCGCGAGCATCCGCAGACTCGTCGACTTGCCCGATCCGGACGGACCGACGAGGACGAGGAACTCGCCCTCCCCGATCTCCAGATCGAGCGCATCGACGGACACGGCGTCGCTTCCCTCGTACCGGTGCGTGGCACCCGCGAACTGCACCGCGCGCGCCGTCACCTCGGCAGCCTCGGCGCGATCTGCTGATCGATGATCTGCTGCAGCCGGTCACCCGCGCCGGAGAGAGCAGTACGAACGTCGGTGTCGCGCAGTGCGATCTCCTCGAGACCGGTTCCCAGGATCTGGTCGCCGCCGGGGACGAACACCCGGACGTAGTCCTGCGAGCGCGTGTGCGCGAGCTGGTCGACGGCGGTGCGCGCGTTGGGGTTCCCGTCGAGGAATGCCTTCATCGACGGATCCTCGGTGGCCGACTTGCGGACGGGCATGTAGCCGATGTTCTGCGAGAAGTAGGCCGTGTTCTCGCCGTTGGTGACGAAGTCGACGAACGTCAGTGCGTTGCGCTTGCGTTCGTCGGAGATGTTCGACGGAATCGCGAGTCCCGCACCGCCCGTGGGGCATCCGGGAGCACCCGACGGCGACGCGGGCAGGAAGGCGGTACCGAAGTCGAAGGCCGCGTTCGCCGTGATGCCCGACAGGTCGCCCGTCGACGCGATCGTCGACCCGAGGATCCCGGCGGCGAACTCGTTCGCGATGTCGTTGGAGATCGCCGCGTGCTTCGTGGTGTGGATCATCTCGCGCAGGTAGTTGCCGGCGGCGAGCGTCGCGTCGTCGGTGAGCGTGATCCGCCACTCGTCGGAGTACGCCCCGCCGAACGTCCAGACCGGCCCCTCGAACGTCCAGCTCAGATAATCGGCGGCATTGCCCCATCCGTGCGCGAGCTTGCCGTCGCCGACGACCCGCGCGATCTCGGGTGCCCACTCGTCGAACTCCTGCCACGTCTTCGGCCCGCGGTCGGGCAGCGACGCCTGCTGCCAGACCTCGCGGTTGTAGTAGAACAGCGGCGTCGAGCGCGCGTACGGCAGCGCGTAGTGCCTGCCGTCGAACAGGTAGTCCGCGAGCAGCGAGTCGACGTAGTCCGACGAGTCGACGCCGACCTCACCGAAGAGATCGTCGAGCGGTGTGATCGCCCCGGTGAGTGCGTAGTTGAACCACCACACGTCCGAGAGCACGACGACGTCCGGAAGATCGCCGCCCGAGAGTGCCGCGTTGAACTTCTGCGCCACCTCCTCGTAGTTCTTGCCGCCGTCGACGAGGTTCACCGTCAACCCCGGATGCGCGGCCTGGAACCGCGCGATGAGTTCCTTCTCCGCGTCGATCGACTTGCCGGGGTGGTTCGACCACCACGTGATCGTCGACGCGTCGCCGCCCGACCCGGACGGTGCACTGCTACCGGTACCGGCGCATGCGGCGAGCGCCGCGCTCGCGGCCGTCATCCCCGCCAGACCCAGGAACCCGCGCCTGCTCAGCGTTGCCATGAGTTCTCTCGCTTCTTCTCGTTATCCCTTGACCGCACCGGTCGTGAGGCCCTTGATCATGTGACGTTGGAGCAGGAGGAAGACGACGAGGATCGGCACCATGGTCAGGACGGTGCCCGCCATGACCGGCCCCCAGTCGGTGAGTCCTTCGTTGTTCTGCAGCCGGGTGAGTCCCACCGGCAGCGGCGCGACGCTCGCGTCGTCCGCCATGAGGAACGGCCACAGGTACTCGTTCCACTCGTTGACGATCGTGATGATCGCGAACGCCACCATCGTCGGAATAGACAGCGGCAGAACGACCCGGAACAGCAGCCGTGCATGTCCTGCGCCGTCCATCCGGGCCGCTTCGATGATCTCGGCCGGAAGCGACAGGAAGTGATTGCGCATGAGGAACGTCCCGAAGGCGACTCCGGCGAGCGGCACGATGATGCCGAGAAACGTCCCGCGCCAGCCCCATCCCGCGACGAGTGCGTAGTTCGAGATGACCGTGACCTGGTTCGGCACCATGAGCGCGCTGATCACCAGGAGGAACAGCAGGTTCTTCCCCGGAAAACGGAGGAAGACCAAGCCGTACGCACTGAGCACCCCAAGCGTGAACTTCACGACGGCCAGCACCGACGTGATGACCACCGAGTTCCGGAAGAACGTCCAGTACGGCACCAGTGTCGTTGCATCGGAGTAGTTCTCGGGACGCCACCGGGACGGAAACCAGATCGCCGGTTGCGTGTAGATGTCCGGGCGTTCCTTGAGCGACGTGACGACGATCCAGTACAGCGGGAGCGCCACCACGACGAGTGCCAGCAGCATCGCCGCGTAGGCCGCGATCCTCACGAGACGCTCGCGGCGGTTCACCGAACCGGGCTCCTCGGGCAGCGCCGGCCGCGACGTCGCCGGCGCCTCGTCACGTTCCAGATCGACCGTCGCCATCACCGGTCACCTCGATCCATGATGCGCACCTGATAGACGGTGATCGCGAGCAGCACGAGGAACAGGATCGTAGCGACGGTCGCGCCGTATCCGGCACGGAAGTTGACGAAGGATTCCTGATAGACCTGGAAGATCATCGTCGTCGTCCCGGTACCGAGCGGACCGCCCCGCGTCATGACGTTGATGATGTCGAAGACCTGCAGCGACGCGAGCATCACCGTGATCGACAGGAAGAACGTCGTCGGACGCAGTTGCGGCAGCGTCACGTTGCGCAATCGCGACCACGCACTCGCACCGTCGATCTCGGCCGCCTCGTGGAGATCGGCCCGAAGACCCTGCAGGGCAGCGAGATAGATGACGAACGTGTATCCGATGTTCTTCCACAGGTACGCGACGGTGACCATCGCCATCGCCCAGGCGGGTTCCTGGTAGAAGTTCGGCACCGGCAGGCCGATTCGGTGCAGCAGATCCTGCACGAGACCGAAGCTCGGGTCGAAGACGAACTGGAAGGCGACGCCGACCGCCGCTCCCGAGAGCACGAACGGCGCGAAGAGGGCCGAGCGGACGAGGTTGCGGCCGCGCAGTCGGCGATCGAGCAGCCTCGCGAGGGCGAGACCGACGATCATCGAGCCGACGACGGCGACCACCGTGAAGGCGACGGTGTTGCCGACGATCTGCCACGTGTCCGAGCGGGTGAACCACTCGCGGTAGTTCGCGAGCCCGACGAACCGCGCCTGCGCTTCGGCGAGATTCCAGTCGAAGAACGACAGGCGAATGTTGTCGATCAGCGGTCGGTACGTGAAGACCGCCAGGAGGGCGAGATTCGGCGCGAGCAGCGCCGCGAAGAGAACGCGGTCACGCCACGGCCGGCCACCGACCGCGAGGACTCGTTCCGAGGCAGCTTTCACACGCCGGAGTGTGTCCGGCCTTCTCCAACTCCCGATGAACGGCTCGTAGGGGGCAAGCCGCTCGTGAGTGAATTACCGGTGTGGGGGCCGGACAGTCACGCACGAGCGGCTCCGCCGCCTACCTGTTCCAGTCGCCGAGGCCGTCCCAGCCGGGAAGAGTTCCACCGTCGGTGTTGCTCACGATCACGGCATCGCCCTTGCGGAACGTGTCGTAGAACCACTTCGCGTCCTCGTTGCTCACATTGAGGCAGCCGTGGCTGACGTTGGTGACGCCCTGCTGCGCGACCGACCACGGTGCGCCGTGAACGAAGATGCCGCTGTACGACATCCGCGTCGCGTACTCGACGTACGTGCGGTAACCCTCGGGCGAGTCGACCGGGACACCGTAGGTCGACGAGTCCATGTACATGTCGCGGTGCTTCTCACCGATGATGTACGTGCCGTTGGGGGTTTCGTGGCCCGGCTTGCCCATCGACGTCGGCATCGTCTTCACGACCTCACCGCCGACGCTGACGGTGATCTGCTTCGTGTCGTCGTCGGCGTACGCGATCACCGACTCGCCGATCCGGAACGTCGACGTCGCGTCACCCGCGCGCACCGTCACCGACGTGTGGGCCGGCCAGAACTCGAACGGCTTCCAGCGGACCTGGCTGTCGCTGATCCAGTAGAACTCACCGTCGACGGCGGGCTCGGCCGTCACGCGGATCGCGCGCCCGGCGACGGCGCGATCGGCCACCGGCGCGTCGAACCGGACGACGACGGGCTGTGCGACACCGACGGTCTCACCCGCGGACGGGTTGATCGACGGCGTCGCGAAGTTCGCGGGCCCGATCTCGGGCTCGGGCGGGACGAACGGCGGCAACAGCTGCGGCAGCTCCGGCGGCGGCGGAAGCGCAGGCAATGCCGGCAACGGAATGTCCGGGCCACCGGGAAACAGCGGCACGGCGTTCGCGGGCGCGGCGACGACGGAGAACGACACGAGCGCGCCGACGGCGACCGCCGCGAGACGAGGAGCACGCCGAACTGCACGCCCCCCACGGGTCCGGATCTTCATGTGTTCCACGCTCCACTCGGCAGGTCGCGTGCCCCCTACTGCTCACGCGAGACGGAGATGTCCGAATCACAGTAGGCCACACCGCTAACGGCGAGCTACACGAGGGCCGCCTTCTCCGAGCGTCAGGGCCACACGAACGACGCATCGCCCAGCGTCAGGCACGACCCGCCCGCCACGAACGTCACCGCGAGCGCGGCACCACCGGAGCACACGACGCCGTCCTCGCCGAGGGCAGCGCTCGCACCCGGCCCCGCGACCACGATCCCGCCGACGCCTCCCGGCGCCGAGGCGAGCGCGACGGAACCCGGCCCGAGCGACACCGAGAACACCGCTCCGTCGGCGGCTTCGGCCCCGGCGACGCCGCCCGCGGCACCGAACGCACCGGCCACCGCGCCACCCCGGGCCGTCGCGACCGACACCGCACGCTCGGACACCGCGCCCGCGACGCTCGTCGCGTCGGCACCCGCTCGGCACGCTTCGGCGGGCGCGAGCTGCGTCGTGTCGGTTCCCGGACCGGCGGGGCACAGCACCGCTGCCTGGGCCGGGGCCGCGGGCAGCGCGCTGCCGGCACCTGCGACGACCGCCACCGCGGCCGCTGCCACAGCACCACCGCGCACTCCGCTGTTCCACGTGACCATCCGAAATCCACCTCCGGCGTCCGAGAATACGGTCCCGGGAGCGCTCCGGCCGGATTCACCGAGGCCGGTCGGCGTCCCGGCTCGGCTGGACGCGCTTCGGCTCACCCGGCATCTTGGGATGATTCGGCGGATACGGCAGGTCACCGAGGCCGTCGGCGGCGTCGCGCTCCACCATCTCGAACAGCGGTGCGATGTCGGCCACGTGCTCGTCCATCGCCTCCATCGGATCGCCGCGCTCGGCGAGCAGGCCGGGCACCGTCGCGATCGTGAACTCGTCGGGCTCGGCGGTGGCGATTTCGTCCCAGGTCAGCGGCGTGGAGACGGTCGCGATCGGCGTCGCCCGCACCGAGTACGCCGCCGCGATCGTCTTGTCCCGGTTGTTCTGGTTGTAGTCGAGGAAGATGCGCTGCCCGCGCTCCTCCTTCCACCACGCCGTCGTCGCGCGGTCGTCGCTGCGCCGCACGATCTCCCGCGCGAGCGCGATCCCGGCGCGCCGCACCTCGAGGAACTCCCACTGCGGCGCGATCCGCAGGTAGACGTGCAACCCACGCCCGCCGGAGGTCTTGGGGAAGCCGACCATGCCGAGTTCGTCGAGCAGCGGCTTCACGACGCCCAGCGCGAGATCGCGGGCGTCGGCGAAGTCGGTCCCCGGCTGCGGGTCGAGGTCGAGCCGCAACTCGTCGGGCCGGTCGACGTCGGGGCATCGGCACGTCCACGGGTGGAAGGTGATCGTGCCCAGGTTCGCGGCCCACACGAGATCCGCGGCGCGGACGGGACGCAGCACGTCGGCGGTGCGGCCCGAAGGGAACCTCACGGTGGCGGTCTCGACGTGATCGGGATGCCGCGCGGGGATCCGCTTCTGGTACACCTCCTCGCCCTCGACGCCGTCGGGGAAACGCTGCAGGTGGGTCGGCCGGTCCCGCACCGCCCGCAGCAGCGCACCGTTCGTCGCGACGGTGCGGTAGTACTCGACCACGGTGCGTTTCGATCCGCCGTCGCCGAGCGCCGGGAAGTACACCTTGTCGGGGCTCGACAGCCGCACCGGAGTGCCGTCGACGTCCAGTTCCTCCGCCGGGCTCGCCATCAGTGACCTCCCGACATCAGTGACCACCGGCGAGAACGTCGGCGAGGTCGTAGCGCACGGGGACCTCCAGTTGCTCGTACGTGCACTCGCGTGGATCGCGATCGGGTCGCCAGCGCACGAACCGTGCGACGTGCCGGAACCGCCACCCCTCCATCTGGTCGTACGCGACCTCGAGCACGCGCTCCGGGCGCAGCGGAATCCAGCTGTGATCGGCCCCCGAACGCCACCGCGTCGGCTGCCCCTCCCGTGGCGCGCCGTCGCCCTCGCGCAGCGGCGCGATCTCCTCCTCGAGTTCGAGGCGCCGCTTGTCGCTGAACGCCGACGCACCGCCCACCATCGCGAGTTCGCCCGCGTCGGTGTACAGCCCGAGCAGCAGCGACCCGACACCACGTCCGCTCTTGTGCATGCGGTAGCCCATCAGCACGACGTCCGCCGTCCGAGAGTGCTTGAGCTTGAGCATCTCCCGCTTGTTCGGAACGTACGTGCCCGCCAGCTTCTTCGCGACGACGCCGTCGAGCCCCGCCCCCTCGAACGCCGCGAACCACCGCTGCGCCGTCGCGGCGTCGCGCGTCGCCGTCGTGACGTGGCAGACCGGGCCGTCGCCGACCGTGTCCAGCAGCCGCGCTCGCCGATCCGCGAACGGTGCGGACATCAGGTCGTCGTCGCCCGCGGCGAGCAGATCGAAGCCGACGAACTGTGCGGGCGTCGCCTCCGCGAGCATCTCGACGCGGCTCGCCGCGGGATGGATCCGCTCGGACAGCCGATCCCACGAGAGCCGGGTGCGGCCGTCCACCTCCCACGGCACGACGATCTCGCCGTCGACGACGCACCGCGCCGGCAACTCGTCGCGCACGGCCGCGACGAGTTCGGGGAAGTAGCGCGCGAGATCCTTGCCACCGCGCGAGCCGATCACGACGTCGTCTCCGTCGCGAAACACGATCGCGCGGAAGCCGTCCCACTTCGGCTCGTACGACCATTCGTCGCCCGGCTCCGGCTGCGCGGGCACGGCGGCAGCGGCCTTCGCCAGCATCGGGGCGACGGGCGGCATCACCGGAAGGTCCACTCGCCCATAGTGGCACCTCCGCGCGGATGCGGCGCCGGAAAAGCCGAACGGACCTACCGCGGCTCCACGAACGGCTCGAGCGCGTCGAGGACGCGCCCCAGGCCGAAATGCCATGCGCGATCGGCATCGTGGGGCGCGTTCATCTCCGCACCCGCTGCGGCGCCGACCCGCTGCGCGAGCGGGAACTCGTCGCCCACATAGTGCGCGAGCCGCTCGCTCGACTCGGCCCACACGCTCGCCATGTCGGGCGCTCCGGGATCGGGGACACGGGCGCGTGCCGCCGCACGCACGTAGTCGAGGACGAAGGTGAGCGCCGCATCGCGGTCGACGTCGCCCAGCCCGGTGCCGTCGAACGCGTGCAGATCGTGGTCGTATTTCGCGATCGTCCCCGGCCCGAGCGCCGTCCGCTGATCGGTGACGTCGAGCAGCCACGGGTGCGCGAGCAGCATCGTCATGTCGTCGCCGGCGACGGCCGCTACGCGTTCGCGCCACCGCGTCGACGGCCACGGCGACCGCTCCTGCCCACCGTGCACGGCGTCGGCCATGAGCACGAGCAGGTCGGCATGCGAGCCGACGTGCGTGTAGACGGACATCGTCGTGACCCCGACGTCCGCCGCGAGCCTGCGCACGCTGACGGCGGCGAGCCCACCCGTGTCGGCGAGCGCGATCGCGGCGTCGACGACGTCCGTCGTCGTCACCTTCGCCCGCGGGCCGCGGGACGGCCCCGGTGCGGCCGGGTGCTCCCGCCACAGCAGATCGACCAGATCACGCGCCATCGACGACCCCTCCTCCTCCACTGAACTATGTACACTGTACATAGTCAGCCTCGCACGATCCCAGGAGCCCCGTTGAAGATCCTCGACACCGCCCTCTCGCTCAACGTCGACGACGTCGCCGCCTCGGCCGACTTCGCGCAGCGCCACTTCGGTTTCACCGAGGCGATGGCCGCCGACGGCTTCGTCTCCCTCGCCCACCCCGACGGCGCCCCGAACATCGTGTTCCTGCGCACCGGGCTCGAGAGCTTCGAGCCGAAATCCATTGCCGGACCGGCGGGGACGGGCATGCTCGTCGCGTTCGTCGTCGACGACCTCGACACCGAGTACGCGCGTATCGCCGCCGCCGGCGCGCGCGTCGTCACCGAACCCGAGACCGAACCGTGGGGCGAGCGCTACTGCCAGTTCGCCGACCCCAACGGCATCGTGTGGCAGCTCGTCGAGTGGGTGAGCGAGCCCTGAGCCGCCCGGCCCCGAACGGCGCTGTGCTTGACTGGAGAACGTGACCGAGCGGGCCGAGGACAGCACCGATTTTCGCGTGCACGTCGTGCGGCAGGCGATCGAACTGTTCTCCGAACACGGCTACGAATCGACCACGGTCGATCAGATCGCCGCGGCCGCCGGCGTCTCGCGGCGCACCTTCTTCCGGCAGTTCCGGTCGAAGGAGGATGTGATCTTCGCCGATCACGAGGCGCTGCTCGCCGACATCGAGGCATATCTGCACACGAGCGTGCACGCCGATCCCTGGGCCGCGGTGTGCGATGCCGCCGAGATGGTCTTCGCCCACTTCCGCGACGGCCGCGATCTGTCGCTCCGGCGCTATCGCGTCGTCCAGAAAGCACCCGCGCTCCGCGAGCGCGAACTCGTCACGGGCTACCGCTACGAGCGGCTGTTCACCGACTACCTGCGCTCGGCACTGCCGGGTGAGCCGGTGCTGCACGTCGTCGGATTCGCGGCCGCCGTCACGGCGTGCCACAACCATCTGCTGCGCGCGATGATTCGCGGGGATGCCAGCGCGACCGCCCCCGCGCTGCACGACGCCCTCGTCGAACTGCGGCACACCTACCGCGTCGCACCTCGTCCCGAAGGCCACGACGACGAGATCGTCGTGGTCCGGTTCCCCGCCGGCACCGCCCCGGACGACGTCGCCGCGGCCGTGCGCGGAAGCTGGGGCCGGTGACCTGGCGCATCACCACTCGTTCTCCTTGACTGGCACTGAGTGCCCTGGTTGACTGGATGGAGTGGGTGTGGATTCGTCCAGCCCTGAGCATCGGCCCGCCGCAGCACCTGGCACCGAGTGCCACGTTCCGCCGCCAACCGGCAGCCACGACGACCGATCCCGACAAACCCGATCGATCACGACACCGAGGAGTGCGATCCCCCATGGCCGGTAACCCGGACTTCGATCTGTTCAAGCTCGGCGAGGAGCACGACGAGCTCCGCGCCGCGATCCGTGCGCTCGCCGAGAAGGAGATCGCGCCCTACGCGAAGGACGTCGACGAGAACTCCCGCTTCCCCGAGGAGGCCCTCACGGCGCTCGTGAACTCGGGCTTCAACGCCGTCCACGTCCCGGAGCAGTACGACGGCCAGGGCGCCGACTCCGTCGCGACGTGCATCGTCATCGAAGAGGTCGCGCGCGTGTGCGGCTCGTCGTCGCTCATCCCCGCCGTCAACAAGCTCGGCACGATGGGCCTGATCCTCAACGGCTCCGAAGAGCTCAAGCAGCAGGTGCTGCCGACGCTCGCGTCGGGCGAGGCGATGGCGTCCTACGCGCTGTCCGAGCGCGAGGCCGGCTCCGACGCCGCGTCGATGCGCACGCGCGCCAAGAAGGACGGCGACGACTGGATCCTCAACGGCTCCAAGTGCTGGATCACCAACGGCGGCAAGTCGACCTGGTACACCGTCATGGCCGTCACCGACGCCGACAAGGGCGCCAGCGGCATCTCGTCGTTCATCGTCCACAAGGACGACCCCGGCTTCGTCGTCGGACCGCTCGAGCACAAGCTCGGCATCAAGGGTTCGCCGACCGCCGAGCTCTACTTCGAGAACTGCCGCATCCCCGGCGATCGCATCATCGGCGCCGAGGGCACGGGCTTCAAGACGGCGCTCGAGACGCTCGACCACACCCGTCCGACGATCGGCGCGCAGGCCGTCGGCCTCGCCCAGGGCGCACTCGACGCCGCGATCGAGTACACCAAGGACCGCAAGCAGTTCGGCCAGTCGATCAGCAAGTTCCAGGGCGTGCAGTTCATGATCGCCGACATGGCGATGAAGGTCGAGGCCGCGCGCCTCATGGTCTACACCTCGGCGGCACGCGCCGAGCGCGGCGAGAAGAACCTCGGGTTCATCTCGTCGGCGGCGAAGTGCTTCGCGTCCGACGTCGCGATGGAGGTCACGACGGACGCCGTCCAGCTGTTCGGCGGCGCGGGCTACACCACCGACTTCCCCGTCGAGCGCATGATGCGGGACGCCAAGATCACGCAGATCTACGAGGGCACCAACCAGATTCAGCGCGTCGTCATGTCGCGCGCCCTCCTCGGCAAGTAAGTCCAGACGTAGGCAGCAAGCTGCTCGAAGGAGCCAGTACCGAAATGCAGAGGGTAGGAATCGTCGGCGGCGGCACCATGGGTGCCGGTATCGCCGAAGTGTGCGCCAAGGCCGGCAGCGAGGTGCTCGTCCTCGAGACGAAGCAGGAGTTCGCCGACGCCGCGACCGCGCGCGTCGAGAAGTCGATCGCCCGCGGCGTCAAGGCGGGCAAGCTCTCGCAGGAGGACGCAGACGCGGCGCTCGCCCGGATCGAGGTGACCCTCGACATCGAGCGTTTCGCCGACCGCGACCTCGTCGTCGAGGCGGCACCCGAGGTCGAGTCGATCAAGACCGACATCTTCGCGCGGCTCGACGAGGTCGTGCAGCCGTCGGGCATCCTCGCGACCAACACGTCGTCGATCCCCGTCATCAAGATGGCGCAGGCGACGAAGCGCCCGGGCAAGGTCGTGGGCGTCCACTTCTTCAACCCCGTCCCCGTCATGCCGCTCGTCGAGGTGATCTCGGCGCTCACGACCGAGCCCGAGTCCGCCGACGCGGTGTTCGACTACGTGAAGAACACCCTCGGCAAGACGGCCGTCCGTGCGGGCGATCGCGCGGGCTTCATCGTCAACGCCCTGCTCATCCCGTACCTCACGTCGGCCGTCCGCATGCTCGAGTCGGGCTACGCGACGAAGGAGGACATCGACGCCGCGATGAAGGGCGGTGCCGGATACCCGATGGGCCCGCTCACGCTCATCGACACCGTCGGCCTCGACATCACGCTCAACGCGGCGCAGTCGCTGTACGACGAGTTCGCCGAACCGCACTACGCACCGCCGGCGCTGCTGCGCCGCATGGTCGACGCGGGACGCCTCGGCCGCAAGGCCGGCAAGGGCTTCTACGACTACAGCTAGATCCCGCTCGTGAGACCCCGGTGGCGCACCGCGTCGCCGGGGTCTTCGTGCGTCACTCCTTGACGCCGTACCCATGTACGAGATCGCGGTCGAGCTCACCTGCCCGAAGTCGAGCCGCCGGCTGACCTCCTCGAACGGCAACCGGCCCCGCGCCGCCCGCGCCATGTCCACGACGCGCAACGGGTTCTTCGAACGCGGCCCCCAACCCCACGATCTCGCGGCTGCGGATGCCGTGCGCATGCATGAGCGTCGTGAGCTCCCCGGGCCGGATGCACATCGACCAGTCGTGGATCGGGGTGTCGAACATCCTGGTCAGCCGCCATTCCTGCATGATCTTGATCGCGACGACCCAGCTCACCGCGGTGCGGTTGATCGTGTCGAACACGTACAGCCCGCCCGGGCGCAGCACCCGCGCGGTCTCGCTCAGCACGGCATCGACGTCGTCGACGTGTTCGAGGACGTCGCAGCAGTACACGAGATCCGCGCTCGCGTCCTCGACCGGCAGCGCCTCCCCCGACCCGACGCGATAGTCGATCTCGAGGCCGGCACCCGCGGCATGATCGCGGGCCGCCGCGAGCGCCACCTCCGACGGATCGACGCCCACGACGCCGAGCCCCAGCTCCGCGAACCGTTCCGCGAGAAAACCCCCACCGCACCCGACGTCGACGGCGCTGCGACCCGTGGCGTCGTCACCCCACCACTGCGCGAGGACCGACGCGAAATAGTCGAAGCGGCCGGTCCCGAGGCTGCCGTGCAGAAAACTCAGCGGGTTGCCGGAATCCCACCACGTGTGCCCCTTGCGGTTGTACACGTCGTTGTCGATGCCCACGAGCATCCCCTTCCGCGGCCCGTCGTCCCCGTTCCCCGTGCGCGCTCGCGCCGGAACCGGCCCGCCCGCGCGACCGCCGAGCGCACCATGAGGGCATGACCACCCCCACCATCGCACTGAAATCCACTCGGGGCAGATGGATCGTGGCGGCGACGGTCCTGGGCTCGTCGCTGGCGATGCTCGACGGCACGATCGTCAACGTCGCACTCCCGCACATCGGGTCGTCGCTCGACGCCCAGATGTCGGGCCTGCAGTGGGTGCTCAGCGGCTACACCCTCTCGCTCGCATCGCTCATCCTGCTCGCGGGCTCGCTGGGCGACCGGCTCGGCCGGCGGCGGATGTTCGTGATCGGCACCGTGTGGTTCGCCGTCGCGTCCGTGCTGTGCGCGCTCGCACCGACGATCGCGATGCTCATCGTCGCGCGGATCCTGCAGGGCATCGGTGCCGCGCTGCTCACGCCCGGCAGTCTCGCGATCATCAACGCGTCGATCGACGAGAACGACCGAGGCGCCGCGATCGGGCTGTGGTCGGGACTCGGCGGTGTCGCGAGCGCGATCGGCCCGCTCATCGGCGGCTGGCTCGTCGAAGCCGTCGGGTGGCGCGCCGTGTTCCTGCTCAACCTGCCGCTCGCCGTCGCGGTGGTGTGGGTCGCGCTGCGTCACGTCCCCGAGAGCAACGACCCCGACGCCCCCGCGAAGATGGACTACGTCGGATCGGCGCTCGCGATCGCGGGCCTCGGACTGCTCACCTACGGGCTCATCGAACTGCAACCGCTCGCCGCGATCGCCGGTCTCGTCGCGATGGTGTTCTTCGTCGTCGTCGAGCGCCGCTCGCCGCACGCGCTCGTCCCGCCGTCGCTGTTCCGCTCCCGCGTGTTCACGGCGGCGAACATCGTGACGCTCGCGGTGTACGCCGCGCTGGGTGGCGTCTTCTTCCTGCTGCTCATGCAGCTGCAGATCGTCGCGGGATACTCGCCGATCGCCGCGGGCGCCGCGACGATCCCGGTCACGCTGCTCATGCTCGTGCTGTCGGCGCGGGCCGGACGGTGGGCGCAGCAGCACGGCCCGCACCTGCTCATGACGATCGGGCCCGCGATCGCGGCACTCGGTCTGCTGCTCATGCTGCGGATCGGCCCGGACGCGTCGTACGTCGTCGACGTCCTGCCCGGCGTCGTCCTGTTCGGTCTCGGCCTGTCGGCGCTCGTCGCCCCGCTCACGGCCGCCGTGCTGGGCTCGGTGCCCGTCGTGCAGTCCGGTATCGCATCGGGCGTGAACAACGCGATCGCCCGCACCGCCCAACTGCTCGCGGTCGCCGCGCTGCCGCCGCTGGCGGGGCTGAGCGGGATCGGAGTCGGCCAGCCGGAGGAGTTCTCGTCGGGCTTCCGTATCGCGATGCTCATCTGCGTCGGCCTGCTGGTGACGGGCGCCGTCGTGGCCGCGGTGCTGATCCGCAATCCGTCGTCACCGCCGCCGGCCAGTGCCGTGACGACGGCGCCGCGGTGCGACGTCACGGGCCCCGCGATCGCGCCGGCCCCGGCCGCCCGCGACGGCGGCACCTAGAATCGCGGCCGTGGCTACCGCAGGACCGACCGGCACCGAATCGGTGCGGGTCGACAGCTGGATCTGGGCCGTGCGGCTGCTGAAGACCCGTTCGGCGGCAGCAGCCGCGTGCCGTGGGGGCCACGTCCGGGTGGGCGACACCGCCGCGAAACCCTCGACGCACGTCGCGCCCGGCGACGTCGTGCGGGTGAGGACGGCCGACACCGAGCGGCTCGTCACGGTCACGAGGACCATCACCAAACGCGTCGGCGCCCCCGTCGCGGTGACCTGCTACATCGACCACACGCCCGCGCCGCCGCCCCGCGAGTCGCGGCCCGCGGTCCCGGTGCGCGATCGCGGCACCGGCCGCCCCACCAAACGCGAACGGCGCGACCTGCACCGGCTGCGCGGTTACTGACCGCGGTGGCCGGTGCCGGTCGCGCCGTGACGCTTCCGACATCTTCTCGTGTGGAGACACTCCGTGATGTGCCCCTGGTGCTCGGGCGAACCCGAACGTCGTCAGTGCGGGAGCAGGACGCTCAGTCCGCGCTGGAAGCTCGCGATGCGCTCGATGAGCCCGTGCGTGCCGCCGTTGACGAGGCGCGAGACCGACTCGATGTTCGAGCCGTCGGCCGTCGCGTTGAGGTTGCGCGACTGCCAGTACCACGCGGCGGTCTCGAACGCGTGCTCAGTCGAGGCCATCAGCTCGGGATGCGCGACGAAGTCGATGCCCGTGTAGTCGCTGACCTGCTGGTAGTTGTGGCGACCCGTCACCTGGATCGCGCCGCGACCCTTGTACCGCTGACCGTCGCCTGCCTGCGTGTTGCCGAGGTCCGCGCGTCCCTCGTACGCGGCGCCCGAGGCGTACTCCTCGAAGGTACGGAACGAGTCCGACTCGACGACCAGCTGCGAGATGAACGCCGCGATCCGGAAGGGGTTGTCGATCTGTGCCTTCGCGAGCGCGCGGTTGAGCGGCTCGATGTAGGCGACCGCGTTCTCGTGCGGGATGAACGGCACGATCGCGGTGAGCTGCTCGACGGTGAGCAGCTGCGGAGCGGGTGCCGGAGCCGGAGCCGGCTCGGCGGCGGGCGCCGGGGCGGGCTGCGGAACGGCAGCGGCCTCGGGGGCAGGGCTCGCCTGCGGTGCGGCAGCGACCTGCTCGGCCGGTGCCGCACCCTCTGCTGCGGGCGCATCGCTCGTCGTGGTGGCGCCCTCGGCGTCCACGGGGAGGTCCAGCGACGACAGCATCGCAGCGGCCTCCTCGGGCGACGGGTTGGCGTAGGAGGGCAGATCCGCGTGGGCCGGCGGGGAGTCGACACCGACGACGAGATTGCCCACGGACAGTCCGGCGACGGCAAGAGCCGTCACGCCCAGGTAACGTGCCTTGGTGGGCATCCGCCGCACCCAGTGGCGCGCGCCGGCGGCGGTGCGCTGCAGCGGCGACGCGGCGTCGGAGGACATGGTGGCCTCGTCACGGCCGGTAACGCTGTAGTCAGGGTGTTGCACGAGTTTCTCCAAGATCGGCCACCACGTGTGGCCTCGGTCGAGACAGATGCACCGTCGAAGTTCGATCTCGGAACGGGTCCGATACTCGAGCGTCACCCGGTGATCACGGGAAGGTCTCAACCAGGTAACAGCCGATCACCCGCAATCTTCAAGCAATCGTGGATGACGTCACATACGGATGTATTGAGTAACTGATGTCACTTTCATCCCTGGGATTCGTAAACATTTCCGCAGCACATCTCGGCTGCCGTTACCTTTTCGTTGCCTGGCGTCAGCGCCGACGACGTTCGCGTACAGCGTGCCGAAGTGGCCGAACGGTGACCCCGAGTTCGCGACGAGTTCGCCGGCGGAAGACGAGCACACCGACGGCCGCGACAGCCCAGATCACGTACTGGACACACCACGCGACGCGGAAGGCCTCGAACGTGTAACCGCCCATCGCGTCGAGGATCATGCCCATCGACTGCAGGACCAGTAGCGTCGCGAAGAATCCACCGCTGTTGACCAGGCCCTGAGCGGTTCCCATGCTCGTCGTCGGGACGAGCATCCGGGCGAAGTCGAACCCGATCATCGAGCCCGGCCCGCCCACCGAGATCACGACGACCAGCGCGGCCAGCAACCACGCCGGCGCAGGCCCGGGCAACGCGAGGACGATCGTCCACATCACGGCGCTCGCGGCCATCACGGTGAGCACCATCAGCGAACGCCGCATCGGATAACGGCCGCTGAGCACACCGACGACCGCTCCGGACGCGATCGCGACGACGACCGACAGCGTCAGCATCAGGCCCGCCTGCGACGGCGTGAGCCCCTGCGCCGTCGTCAGATACGGGACGCCCCACAGCAACGAGAAGGCCGTGATCGAGAACTGCGTCCCCATATGGGTGAAGAACCCGAGCCGTGCGGCGTGATTCGAGAACACCGCCCTGACCTGCCTCGCGACGTCGCGCACCCCCGCGGGGGCGGCGACGACCTCGTTGCCGGGTGGCGAATCGCGGATCACGGCGAGCGACAGCACGAACGCGAGCACCCCGAGCGCAGCGGCGGCGCCGAAGGCCGTCGGCCACCCGGCGCTCGTGAGCAGAGCGGTGAACGGGATGGCCGACAGCACCTGCCCCAGTTGCCCGGTGATGCCCGTCAGCTGCGACACGAGCGGCACCCGGCGCGGCGCGAACCACTGCGGCACGAGCCGCAGGACGGAGATGAAGGTGAAGGCGTCGCCCGCGCCGACGACGATGCGTGCGGCGATCGCGAGCGGTAACGACTCGGTGACGGCGAGGACCGTCTGCGCGATCGCCATCATGAGCGCGCCGATCGCGATCATCGTGCGCGACCCGAACCGGTCGAGCAGAACACCCGCCGGGATCTGCATTCCCGCGTACACGACGACCTGCAGCACGACGAAGCTCGACAGCACGCCGGGCCCGATCGCGAACCGTTCGGACGCCTCGATCCCCGCGACGCCGAACGTCGTGCGGTGCAGCACGGCGATCACGTACGCGAAGATTCCCGCGCCCCACACCCACCACACACGTTTCATCGTGGGATGAATCTACGCCTCGGAACGCGGTCGCCGTCCTACCGTGGACCCCGTGGGATACGACTGGATCTCTCTGCAGACTCTCGCGCGCGACGAGTTCACCCGTCGCCTGGACGCCGTCACCGACTGGAACGCCCCCACCCCCGACACGGACTGGACCGTCCTCGACCTCGCCGTGCACGTCACGACCGAACAGCAGTGGGTTCCGCCGCTGCTGGCCGGACGGACCGTCGCCCGTGCCCGCCGCGAGATCGCTCCGCTGCACGGCGACCTCAGCCGCGAATGGGAACGGTATGCGAGCGCCGCGACCGACGCATGGGCCACGACCCCGCCAGAGAATCCCGTGCATCTGTCCTTCGGCACGGTCACCGCGGAGTTCTACCTGCGCCAGCAGACGAGCGACATCACCGTGCACGCGTGGGACCTCGCCCGCGCGATCGGCGGCGACACCACACTCGACCCCGTCCTCGCCGCCGCCGTGTGGGAGGACCTGCGCGATCAGGCGGACGCACTCGCCGCGAGCGGCCTGTTCGCACCGCCGGTCCCCGTCCCCGACGACGCCCCGGTCCAGGACCGGCTGCTCGCCCTGACGGGCCGCGACCCGAGCCAATGACCAGCAGGGTGCGCGCAGGCTTCCTACGCTCTAGTGCATGAGCGAGCGAACAGCGGACATGAAACCACGCAGCCGCGACGTCACCGACGGCCTCGAGCGCGCCGCCGCACGCGGCATGCTGCGTGCCGTCGGGATGGGCGACGACGACTGGGCCAAGCCGCAGATCGGTGTCGCGTCGTCGTGGAACGAGATCACTCCGTGCAACCTCTCGCTCGACCGGCTCGCCGGCGCGGTCAAGGACGGCGTGCACGCCGCCTCCGGCTATCCGCTCGAGTTCGGGACGATCTCGGTCTCCGACGGCATCTCGATGGGCCACGAGGGGATGCACTTCTCGCTCGTCTCCCGCGAGGTGATCGCCGACAGCGTCGAGACGGTGATGCAGGCCGAGCGGCTCGACGGCTCGGTGCTGCTCGCCGGGTGCGACAAGTCGCTGCCCGGCATGCTCATGGCCGCCGCCCGGCTCGACCTCGCGTCGGTCTTCCTCTACGCGGGCTCGACGCTGCCGGGCACCGCGAAGCTCACGGACGGGAGCGAGCGTCAGGTCACGATCATCGACGCCTTCGAGGCGGTCGGTGCATGTGCGCGCGGGCTGATGAGCCGCGAGGACGTCGACATCATCGAACGCAACATCTGTCCCGCCGAGGGCGCATGCGGCGGGATGTACACGGCGAACACGATGGCGAGTGCCGCCGAAGCGCTCGGCATGTCGCTGCCCGGCAGCGCCGCACCCCCCGCGAGCGACTACCGGCGTGACGGGTTCGCGCGGCGCAGCGGCGAGGCCGTCGTCGAACTGCTCCGGCAGGGAATCACGGCCCGCGACATCCTCACGATGCACGCCTTCGAGAACGCGATCGCCGTCGTGATGGCGTTCGGCGGCTCCACCAACGCCGTCCTGCACCTGCTCGCGATCGCGCACGAAGCCGACGTCGACCTCACCCTCGACGACTTCCGCCGCATCGGCGCTCGCGTCCCCCACCTCGCGGACGTCAAGCCGTTCGGCGCCCACGTCATGACCGACGTCGACCGCATCGGCGGCGTCCCCGTCGTCATGAAGGCACTGCTCGACGCGGGCCTGCTGCACGGCGACGCCCTCACCGTCACGGGCCGCACGATGGCCGAGAACCTCGAATCGCTCTCCCCGCCCGATCCCGACGGCAAGGTGCTGCGCGCGCTCACGTCGCCGATCCACCCGACGGGCGGCATCACGATCCTGAAGGGCTCACTCGCGCCGGGCGGTGCCGTCGTGAAGTCGGCGGGATTCGACGACGACGTGTTCGAGGGGACGGCGCGCGTCTTCGATCGCGAGCGCGCCGCGATGGACGCGCTCGAGGACGGCACGATCACGGGTGGCGACGTCGTCGTGATCCGGTACGAGGGGCCCAAGGGCGGTCCGGGGATGCGCGAGATGCTCGCGATCACCGGGGCGATCAAGGGGGCCGGGCTCGGCAAGGACGTCCTGCTGCTCACCGACGGCCGCTTCTCGGGCGGCACGACGGGTCTGTGTGTCGGTCACGTCGCTCCCGAGGCGGTCGACGGCGGGCCGATCGCGTTCGTGCGCGACGGCGATCGCATCCGGCTCGACGTCGGCAGCGGAACGCTCGATCTCCTCGTCGAAGATCACGAGCTGGCGCAGCGGCGCCACGGGTGGGAGCCCCTACCGGCTCGCTACACCCGTGGCGTGCTCGCGAAGTACACCAAGCTCGTCGGCTCGGCGTCCGAGGGCGCCGTGTGCGACTAGACCGTCGGCCGAACTAGATCGGGCGGAAGCCCGATCCCGGACCACCGCTCGCGTCGATCGCATCCATGACGAGGTTCATGTTCGTTCCCACCTCGGGACCGATGCACGGCACCAGCAGGTAGGCGTTGACCATCGCGACGAGCGTCGTCCCGACGACCAGTGGGGCCCCCGAATCGCCCTCGATCACGCACGCCTGCGTCCACGTCTCCTGGGTCTGCAGGACGTCGCCCCACACGACTCCGCACGTGTTGCCCGTCGTCCGGCCTTCCTTGCAGCCGATCTGCGGGAACTGAGCGGGATCGCCGACCTGGGTGATCGTGACGTTGCCGACGCGGTTCACGGGCGCGACCTTCGCGCGGTCGAACTCGATCACGGCGTAGTCGAGGGTGTTGTCGACGGCGACGAAGCGCCCGACGACACCCGAGTCCATCTTGTACTCGGGCGCGACGGTCGATCCGACGTCGCCGCAGTGTCCGGCGGTGAGCCCGACGAGCCGGCCCGCGGAGTCGTTGCCGATCGTCGTGATCGAGCAGACCAGTTCGTCGTCGACGACGATGCCCGATCCACCGCCGAGGACGGCCGGCGCGGGCTGGGCGTGTGCGGTGCCCGTGAGCAGCCCCGACACGATCGCCGCCGATGCCGCGACGACCGCGGCGAATCTTCTCAACATCGAGACGTCCTTTCACCCCTGTGGATTACGACACAAGCCCTATCAGACTTCGCGCCGGGGCGGGGTGCTTCGTCGCAATCACTGTGCCGAGGCCTGAGACTTTCCGCCCAGAGCATCGAGCGCCCGTCGCGCCTGCTCGAGTTGCTCGGTCAGTTCGTCGACCTTCAGCGCCGCGGCGTTGCGTGCCGCGGCGAGGATGTCGGCGACCGCATCGGCGACCGCCGGCACGTCGAGTTCGCCGATCGCGCGTTCGACGGCGTCGGGCGACACGGGTGTCGCCTTGCTCGGCCGCTTCGCTCCCTGCGCGACGGTGACGCTCCATTCGCCCGCGGCATCGGCGTGGATGGTGACGCTCACGCTCGCCGGTGCCTTGCGCCGGGCCGCACGCGGCGCGGGGGTGCTCGCTGCCGCCGCAGGGACAGGTTTCGGGGCGGCAGGTTTCGGGGTGGCGGGTTTCGGAGAAGCGGGCTTCTTCGGTGCCGGCTCGAGTTCCTGGTGCGCGGCCGGTTCGGCCTTCGCGCGCGCGTTCTGCTGTGGCGCGGCCGGCCGCCGCGCGTGGAGTTCGTCGGGCTCGAAGGGCAGTTCGTCGTCGACACCCTTGGGCCGGACGAGCACGGACGTGCCGTCGATCGAGACGACCTTCGCCGACGTCCCCGCCTCGATGCCGAGACTCGTGATCGCATCCCGCAGATACACGGTCGCGCGCCGCCCCTCGGCGAGTGCGGCCGACAGTGCGTCGAGTTCGTCGCGGGTCAGCGTCGGTGGCCGGCCTGTGGTCCGGGTGCGGGGCGGCATGACGACATCCTTTCGAACAGGTGAGTGAGTGTCACTGTGGCACACGCGGCCGACGGCGTCCCGCTCGAGTGGTCCGGCTCGCACATCTGCCCCGTGCGTGTCACGGGTGTGCGACATTGACGCGCGTGCCCGACTTCGCGTTCGACGCGCTGATGCGCGACATCCAATCCGAGCTCGAGGAGTCGTTGCTGGGTGGCCCGCCCCGGTACACGCAGCACGAGGTCGCCGAGCGCGCGGGCGTCACGCGCGAATGGGCCGACCGGCTGTGGGTGTCGATGGGCTTCGCGCTCGACCTCGACCCCGACGCCGTGATGTTCACCGACAGCGACGTCGACGCGCTGGCGGGGATCGCGCGGCTCGTCGAGACGGGGGTGATCACCGCCGATCGCGAGGTCGCCGCGGCCCGCGCGGTGGGACAGGCGATGTCGCGGCTCGCCGAGTGGCAGGTGGCGCTCGTGAGCACGCACATCCTCGAAGTGATCGCAGGTTCCGGTGAGACCGATCCCGCGCGCGTCCGCGCGCGGGTGGCCGAACTGAACGCCGAGATCCTTCCCGCCGTCGAGGCGCTGCACGGCTACGTGTGGCGCCGGCACGTCGCCTCGGCGACGGGTCACACCGTCGGCACGCCGGAGGGCGACGGTGCGAGTCGCGTCCTCACGGTCGGATTCGCCGACATCGTCGGATACACCTCGCTCACCCGCAAGCTCGGCGCCCGCGGGCTCGGCGAACTGCTGGAACGGTTCGAGTCGGCGTCGACCGAGGTGATCACGGGCAACCGGGGTCGGGTGGTCAAGACGGTGGGTGACGAGGTGATGTTCGCGGTCGAGGATCCGGCGGAGGCGGTCGAGGTCGCGTTGCGGCTGCACGAGCAGGTGCTTGTGGAGGAGTCGGATCCCACGATGCGGATCGGCCTCGCGCTGGGCCCGACGCTGGTGCGGTTCGGCGACCTGTACGGCTCCGTCGTCAACACCGCCGCGCGTCTCACCGGATCGGCGCGGCCGGGTTCGATCCTCGTCGATCGCGCGGTCGCCGATGCCGTTGCCGACGACGAGCGCTTCACCCTGCGCCACCTGCGCCCCCGCCGAGTTCGGGGCATCTCACGGCTCGAGCAGTTCGTGGTGCGCCGGGCCTGACGAAGTGGCGCGGTGCTTGCGCATGTGACCGCCGTCATTGTATCGTTCGGTACCAGTAACCGACCGTCACAGACATTGGCCCACCGACCACACCAGGTCCCACCGGCCCACCGACGGTCCGCCCACACCGAAAGGCTGCAGTCCAATGACCGCATCGATCCAGGCTCCCCGCCCGGAGCTGTCGGACCGGGAAGAGACCGCCGCACGTCTGCTCGCCTCGTCGGCGCGCAAGTCGTACGACCCCGTGGTCGAGGTCGACTGGGAAGCTCCCATCCCGCAGAACAAGTTCGGCATGACGCCCGAGTGGAGCACCCTCTACGGCACGCCGTACTGGGAGGAGCTCACCGACGAGCAGCGCGTCGCACTGACCAAGCACGAGGCCGCGTCCGTGTCGAGCACCGGACTGTGGTTCGAGATCCTGCTCATGCAGATGCTGCTGCGCGACGTCTACAGCCGCGACAAGCACTCGCGTCATGTCCAGTTCGCGCTCACCGAGGTCGGCGACGAGTGCCGTCACTCCGTGATGTTCGCGCGTGCGGGCGAGCACATGAACATGCCGGGATACGGGCCGACGGGCTTCATCCACCAGCTCGGCAAGGTCTGGGGCAACTTCTTCCGCGGCGGCAACGCGTACGCGTCGGTCATGGCAGCCGAGGAGATCCTCGACATGATGCAGCGCGACTTCATGCGCGACGAGCGCGTGCAGCCCGTCACCCGCACGGTGAGCAAGATCCACGTCCTCGAAGAGGCGCGTCACATCCGCTTCGCTCGCGAGGAGGTCGCCCGCCGGCTCGACGGCGCGTCGCGTGCCCGTATGGCGTTCGAGCGCTTCTCGACGGCGTTCACGGTGTACTTCGTCATGAAGAGCATGATCCACAAGGACGTGTACGCGAACGCCGGTCTCGACGCCGACCGCGCGCTGCGCGAGGCCGCCGGCAACCAGCACTACAAGGACACCGTCCGCACGTCGGGCACGAAGCTCATGCAGTTCCTCGACAGCGTCGGCCTCGTCGGCGGCTGGACGACCCGCTTCTACAAGGCGGTGCACCTGCTCTGACGAGCGGCTCGCATCACCGGGTAGCACGAACGCGACGGCCCGGGTCGGCACCTCACTGGGGGTAGGTGCCGACCCGGGCCGTCGTCGTGCGCGTCACGTCCACGGGCCACGGCCGCCATTCCAGGACTACGGTTGTCGTCCGGAGCAACAGCCGGAGATCGCACGACGGGACGGTGCATGACGCGCTCACGGGCCGGGACGCGGACCGCGACGCCGCGCGTCGTCACGTTGCTGGGGCCCGCCTTCGTCGCCGCCGTCGCGTATGTCGATCCGGGGAACGTCGCCGCGAATCTGTCGGCAGGCGCCCAGTACGGCTATCTGCTGGTGTGGGTGCTCGTCCTCGCGAACGTCATGGCCGTGCTCATCCAGTACCTGTCGGCCAAGCTCGGTCTCGTCACGGGACGGTCGCTGCCCGAGTTGCTCGGCGACCGGCTGCGTCCGCGGTCGCGCCGGGCGTTCTGGGTGCAGGCCGAGGCGATGGCGATCGCGACGGACGTCGCCGAGGTCATCGGTGGCGCGATCGCATTGCACCTGCTGTTCGGGCTCCCGCTCGTCGTCGGCGGCGTGATCACCGGCGTGATCTCGATGGGCCTGCTGCTCCTGCAGAATCGCGGGGGCGGGCGGCTGTTCGAGTTCGTCGTCGTGGCGATGCTCGCGATCATCACCGTCGGCTTCCTGTCGGGACTGCTCTTCACGGACGTCTCGCCGCGCGACGCGCTGAGCGGGCTCGTGCCCCGGTTCGCCGGTACCGACACCGTGCTGCTCGCGGCGAGCATGCTGGGCGCGACGGTGATGCCCCACGCGATCTACATTCACTCGGCGCTCACCCGCGACCGATTCGGCCCGCAGACGCCGGGACCACGGCTCGACCGGCTGCTGCGGGCGACGCGCTGGGACGTCGTCGGGGCGCTCGCCGTCGCGGGCACGGTGAACATCGGGATGCTGCTGCTCGCGGCGTCGGCCCTGCCCGGTGCCCCGGGCACCGACTCGATCGAGGGCGCGCACGCCGCGATCGAGAACGCGCTGGGGCCCGCGGTCGGTGTGGTGTTCGCCGTCGGTCTGCTGGCGTCGGGCCTCGCGTCGACGGCGGTGGGCAGCGCCGCGGGCGCGGAGATCATGCACGGCCTGCTGCGGACCCGCATTCCACTGGTACTCCGACGCCTCGTGACGCTGGTCCCTGCGCTGGCCGTCCTCGCCGTGGGTGTCGATCCGACGCTCGCGCTGATCCTCAGCCAGGTGGTGCTGAGCTTCTGCATTCCGTTCGCGCTCGTCCCGCTCGTCCGGTTCACCTCGCGCGCGACGCTCATGCGCGGATACCGCAACGCCGCGCTCACGACGACGGCTGCGTGGGCCGCCGCGGGCGCCGTCATCGCGCTCAACGTCGCACTCGTCGCGATGACCGTGGCGGGCTGAACCCTTACGAGGCGGCCGCGCGGAGACGTAGTGTTCGGCACATGAGCGAATTCACCAGGATCACAGTGCTCGGCACCGGCGTGCTGGGTTCACAGATCGCTTATCAAACGGCCTTCAGCGGATTCGACGTCGTGGCCTACGACATCGACGACGCCGCGCTGGACGCCGCGAGACAGCGTTTCACCAAGCTCGCGGATCTCTACGCGAAAGACGTCGCGGGCGGCGGCGACGGCAAGGCGGAGGAGGCGCTCGGCCGGATCACGTACTCGTCGGATCTCGCCGAGGCGGTCGCGGACGCCGATCTCGTGATCGAGGCCGTTCCGGAGAAGCTCGAGATCAAGCAGGAGACGTACGAGAAGCTCGCGGCGGCGGCCCCCGAGCGCACGGTGTTCGCGACGAATTCGTCGACGCTGCTGCCGAGTTCGCTCGTGGAGTTCACGGGGCGGCCCGCGAAGTTCCTGGCGCTGCACTTCGCGAACAAGGTGTGGCAGTTCAACACCGCCGAGGTGATGGGCACCGAGAAGACCGATCCCGAGGTGTTCCGAAGCGTCGTGCGATTCGCGGAGGAGATCGGCATGGTGCCGATCGAGATCCACAAGGAGAAGGCGGGGTACGTCCTCAACTCGCTGCTCGTCCCGTTCCTGCAGGCGGCGTCGCAGCTCTACGCGCAGGGGATCGCCGACCCCGAGACCGTCGACAAGACATGGCGGATCGGCACCGGCGCACCGGCGGGGCCGTTCGAGATCTACGACGTCGTCGGCCTGACGACGGCGTACAACATCTCGGCGGCCTCCCCCGATCCCGCGCAGCAGGAGTTCGCGCGAATCCTCAAGGAGCGCTTCATCGATCAGGGGAAGCTCGGCGTCGCGACCGGCGAGGGCTTCTACAAGTACCCGCGGGAGTGAGGCATCGTGGCACGCGGTGAGCATCCGCAGCGGACCCCGCTCTACGGGGTTCTGCTCATCGTCGCCGCGATGCTCGGCTCCCTCGCCGTGTACCGGGTCGATGCCCCGACGTGGCTGCAGATCCTCGTGTACCTCGCCGCCGTCGCGGCCGGCGTCACCGGGTTCGTCATGACGTTCCGCGACTACGGCCACTGACCGGGCGTGGTGCACCGACGGTGGGCTACGGCCCGTCGTCGCCGAGGCCGAGGAGCGCGGCACCGTTGTCGTGGACGACGGCGCGGATCCACTCGTCGTCGGGCGCGACACGCGTGAGGGCGTCGAGCGCCTCGCGATAGCCGTAGGGGATGTTCGGGAAGTCGCTGCCGAACAGGATCCGGTAGCGGTGCTCCGCGAGCCGGGGCAGGTCCTCGCGCGGGAACGGGATGTCCGCTTCCACGAAATCGGTGAACGCCATCGTCGTGTCGAGCATGACGCCCGCGTGCCAGTCGGCGAGATCGAGGAACTCGGTGTACTCCGGCATCCCCATGTGCGCGACGACGAGGCGCAGCCGCGAGTGGCGTGCGAGGACGTCCGCGACCGGTCCGGGACCGGTGTACCGGCCCGGTGCCGGACCGGAACCGCAGTGGATCACCGTCGCGACGCCCGCGTCGGAGAGGGTCCCCCACACGTCGTCGAGTAGCGGATCGGCCGGGGAGTAGTCCCCGACCTGGATGTGCGACTTGAAGATGCGGGCACCCGCCTCGATCGCCTCGCCGACGTACTCGGCGGCGCCGGGCTCGGGGTAGAAGGTAGCCGTGTGGGCGCAGTCGGGGACGCGGGCGGCGAACTGCGTGCCCCACGCGTTGAGCCACCGAGCCATGTCGGGCTTGTGCGGGTAGATCATCGCGGTGAACCGCCGCACCCCGAACGCACGGAGCAACTCCGTGCGGGTGTCCTCGTCGTGCCGGTAGGTGATCGGCCACTCGCGGCCGGTGAGCGGTCCGGCCGAGTCGAAGTACCGCCACACCTTGTCCATCACGTTCTTGGGCATGAAATGCGTGTGGACGTCGACGATTCCGGGAAGCTCGCGCTGCGTCCAGAATGCGCGGACCGCCGCGACGTCGTCGGCCTCGGTCATGGGGCCGCCCCTCAGAAGAGCGTCATGACGTCGTCGGCGGCTGCGGCTGCGGCTGGGCGTGACGGTGCGGCGTTTCGGGGTGCGGACGTCTGCGCTGCCGAGGTCCGGGGCGAGGTGGGGGCGAGCGTCCCGTCGCGGACGGCGCGTGCGGCGACGCCCGCGAGGGTGTCGGCGATCTCGTTGAACTCGTTGCCGACGTGACCGCGCACCCAGCGGAAGCGGACCGGACCGGAGCGGCCCGAGATCGCGGCGTCGATGGCCTGGACGAGTTCGACGTTCTTGACGGGACTGCCCGTCGCGGTCTTCCAGCCCTTGCGGCGCCAGCCCGCGAGCCACTCCGAGGCGCACTTGATCGCGTACTGCGAGTCCGACTCGATGAGCAGCGGCTGCTCGCCGGGGTGGGAGCGGATCGCTTCGAGCAGTGCCCACAGTTCGGCGATCTGATTCGTTCCGCTGGCCCCGCCGCCGGAGGCGGATTCGCCGTCGTGCTCGACCCATGCCCAGCCGATCGCACCGCCGGGATTGCGAAGACAGGACCCGTCGGTGCTCACGATGATCATGGCTGTCGACTCTAGTTCGCCGGTGCGAGCGTGCTCACGTGCGGCGGCGCCGTGTCGTAACCCGACGGTAGTCTCGGTCGCGTGAGTGACCCGCTGGGGTCCGTGGACGCGGACCGACCGTTCGACGTGAGCGGCGCGTCTGCGGTCGGCGACTCCGTGACCGTCGAGTCGGAGCGGCCGCTCGACGTCGCACTCACCCTCGCGCCTCACGGGCGCGGCCCGCGCGATCCCACGCAGCGGCGCACACCCGACGGCGCCGTGTGGCGGACGTCCCGGCAGCCGGGCGGGCCCGTCACGTACCGGGTGACCCAGCCCGGACGGCACACCGCCCGCGTGCAGGCGTGGGGCCCCGGCGCCGCGGACGTCCTGGCTCGTGCCCGCGATCTCGTGGGCGCCGACGACGACGCGTCGACCTTCGCACCGCGGCATCCGTTGCTCGTCGAGGCCCATCGCCGTCATCCGCACCTTCGGATCGGCAGCACGGGCCGGGTCTTCGAGGCGCTCGTCCCCGCCGTCCTCGAGCAGCGCGTCCACACGATCGCGGCGCATCGATCGTGGGCGTGGCTCGTCCGCAGGTACGGGTCGCCTGCGCCCGGTCCGGCCCCACGCGACCTGCTCGTCCCGCCGGAGCCCCGGACGTGGCGCACGATCCCGTCCTGGGCGTATCACCGTGCGGGGGTCGATCCGAGCCGCTCGCGCACCCTCGTGCGGTGCGCCGAGGTCGCCGACAGCCTGGAGCGTGCCGCGACCGCCGAGTACGACGAGTTCGTGCGCCGCGTCACGTCACTCCCCGGTGTCGGGGTGTGGACGGCCGCGCACACCGCCCAGCGCGCGCTGGGCGCGGCCGACGCGCTCGCGATCGGCGACTACAACATCCCCGACATCGTCGGCTGGACGCTCGAGGGCCGCGCGATGGCGGACGCCGAGATGGTGGAGTACCTCGATCACCTGCGCCCCCACCGGCATCGCGCCGTGTGGCTGCTCATGGTGAGCGGGGCCGCGTACAAACCGAAACGCGGCCCCCGCACACCCCTCGTCGATCACACGTGGCACTGAGATTCGCCGAGTTCCACGCGCCGCCAGTCGGCGAGATCGTGCAGCATCGCCCGGTCGTGGGTGGCGACGACGACGGCCGTCGCCGTCTCGCGGAGTGCCTCGGTGAGTTCGCCGACCAGTGCGGGTGACAGGTGGTTCGACGGCTCGTCGAGCAGCAGCACGTGGGGACGCGTCGCCAGCACCATCGCCAGCGCGAGACGGCGTCGCCGCCCGTAGGACAGCGCTGCCACGTCCGTCGCCAGATCGGCCTCGGCCAGCAGACCGAACGTACGTACGGGCAACTGCTCCGACGCGTCGATCACTCCCGTCGACACCGACCGTGCGACGTGCGCGGCGTACACCGCCCGCGCCGTGCCGGATTCGGCGAACTCGCTCTCCTGCCGCAGCCACCCGATCCTGCGCGTGCGGGTGGCGACGACTCCCGACGTCGGTTCCGCGGCGCCCGCAAGGACGGCGAGCAGCGACGACTTGCCCGCGCCGTTCGGTCCGGTGAGAAGCACGTGATCGCCCGACGTCAGCGTCAGATCCACGGGCACGTCGAGGCGTCCGGAGAGCGTGACGCCGTGGGCATCGAGCACGACACCGCCGCGTACCGCCGTGGTGGGGAGCGTGAACCGCAGCGGCGGCTCGGGTGCCGACACCTCGTGCCGTTCCAGCGCTTCGACGCGCCGATGCACCGCACGCACCGATGTATCCGCGCGGGTCGCCCGCTGATGCTTCCCTGTCCCCTTGCCCGGCCGCCACGAATCCTGCAGCCGCGACCGTGATCGTTCGAGATCCTCTGCGAGAGCCCGGTGTTCACGCTGCTGGGCGGCGTGGAGTTGTTCCCATCGGGCGAACTCGGCGCGCCGCCCCTCGACGTAGCCGTCCCATCCGTCGCCCCACACGCGAGGGCGGCCGTCGGGCGTCGGATCGAGATCGACGATCGTCGTGACGACGTCGCGCAACAGCGCACGATCGTGGGAGACCACCACGACGGTGCCGGCGCGGGCACGCAGGCTCGTCGTGAGGAACTCGAGGCCGCCGGCGTCGAGATGATTGGTCGGTTCGTCGAGCAGCAGGTGATCGGCGCCGCCACCGAGTGCGCACGCCAGCCGCACGCGATAGCGCTGCCCGACGGAGAGCGTGGCGAGGCGGCGGCTCCGGTCTGTCTCGGCGCCGAGGGCACCCAGAGCGACGTCGAGGGTGCGCTCGGCGTCCCAGGCCGAGAGCGCCTCGGCCGCGGCGAGGGCGTCGGCGTACCGGTCGCCTGCATCCTCGTGCTGGTCGGCGAGGGCGAGGGCGGCCGAGTCGAGCCGGTCCAGCGCTGCGCGGGCCGGTTCGAGGGCGCCGGCGACGAGATCCCCGACTGTCGTGGCATCGCCGGTGTGCAGTTCCTGTTCGACGACCTCGACGGCGCCGGTCGTCGCGACGGACCCGGACTCCGACGGTAGATCACCCGAAAGGGTGTGCAGCAGAGTGGATTTACCCACTCCGTTCTCGCCGACGATGCCGATCCGGGAGCCAGGGGCGACGGTGAGATCGAGTCGGTCGACGAGGCGTCGGCCACCTCGCGTGACGACGAGGGAACGGGCGGACATGTGCGCGCGAGAGCGCGCGGGAAGAATTGCGGACATCACTTCTCGCTCGAAAAACACTCCACCCGCAGCGCGCAGTGGAGGTGTGGACAGGGCTCGGTGACGATGCTCACGCGCCGTGGGCACGTGAGCGATCGTCGGAGCGCTGCCTACTGGTAGAGAAGTCCGGCCATGCCTCCACCGTACCGAACGATCGCGGCCCGAACCGGCGGACGGCGAGGCACACTCGATCCGTGGACGCGAAGGACGACCTCGATGCCGTCGCCGACGAGGTGTACGGCGCGGATCCGCGCGACTTCGTGCGGGTTCGGCGGGCAGCCGCGGACGACGCGCGAGCCAAGGGCGACCGGTCGCTCGCGAAGCGCATCACGGCGCTCCGTAAGCCGACACTGTCGGCATGGGCCGTCGATCTGCTCGTGCGCGCCGATCCCGGCAGCGCCGACGACCTGACGCGGCTCGGCGATGCGATGCGGGCGGCGCAGTCGTCGGGAGACGGCCCCGAACTGCGGTCGCTGTCCGCGGAGCGCGCGCGGCTCGTCACCGAACTCACCGACCGGGTGATCTCGCTCGCGGCCGACCGGGGCCGGAGCCTCACCGAATCCGCTGCGCTCGAGGTGCGTTCGACACTCACGGCCGCGATAGCGGACCCCGACGTCGCGCGCCAGGTGCGGGCGGGGCACCTCACCCACCCCGTCGAGTACAGCGGGTTCGGGCCTGCCGCGCCGCTCACGGCGGTGCCCGAGCGCCGTCCCGAGCCGGCGCCCGAACCACAGCCCGCTTCTGCGGCTCCGGACGACTCGGCAGCACGCGCGGCACTCGCCGACGCGGAGCAGGAGGCGGCGGACGCCCGGAACGTCCGCGAGGCCGCCGAGGCCCGCGTGCGCGACGCGACGGACGAGGTCGCTCGGCTGCGTACCGAACTCGATCACGCCGAGCACGACGCACGCTTCGCCAGGGCCGCCCTCACCTCCGCGAACGAGCAGGTGAAGGCCGCCGAGCGCGCCGTCCGCGAGGCCCGCGCTCACCTGTCGTGACGGCGCCCTACGGCACGATCACCCGGATCGTCTCGGCGATGCAGGCGGGCTTGTCCGAGCCCTCGATCTCGACGGTCATCGTCACGACGACGCGGGCGCCCTTGGGTGTGCCCTCGTACCCGGTGATCTCCCCCGTCGCGCGCACCCGCGACCCCACCTTCACCGGCTGCGGGAAGCGCACCTTGTCGAGTCCGTAGTTGATCGACATCGAGGTCTGCTCGACCTTCAGCAGTTCGCCACCCAGCAGCGGCAGCAACGACAGCGTGAGATAGCCGTGCGCGATCGTGGCGCCGAACGGGCCTGCGGCGGCGCGATCGGGATCGACGTGGATCCACTGATGGTCGCCGGTCGCGTCGGCGAACAGGTTCACCCGCTCCTGGGTGACCTCGAGCCACTCGCCGTGGCCCAGTTTCTCGCCGACGGCAGCGGCGACGTCGTCGATCGTGGCGAATACTCGCATGGGAAGGGTCCTTTCGTTCGTGATGGCCGCGTCACGACCTCCGTAGGGTGACGCGGTACGTGTAGTGCTCGGGAAGGAAGTAGCTGACGGCGAGCTCGACAGGATCGCCGGTGGCGTCGCTGTAGAGGCGGTCGACCCGAAGCATCGGATGCCCCTCCGGGCAGTCGAGCCGGCGTGCGACGTCGGCACTCGCGGCGCCGACTGTGATCGACTGTGCTGCTTCGACTATCGGGCTCGTCAGGCGTGGTTCGAGCAGCCCGATCATGGTGTAGGCGCTCGACGCGCCCGCCTGCACCTCGGGGGCCGAGACGACGAGACGGGCGATGCGTTCGGGCCACCACACCGTGGTGACGACGAAAGGCACGCCGTCGTGGAAGCGCCGAAATGCCATGCGGTACACCAGATCGGTGTCGAGCCGCAACCGTCCGGCAACGTCGACGTCGACACCGCGACGCGGCGGATCGAGCACTTCCATCGTGGTGTCGTCCGAGAGATTCATGAGGTCTTCGATCGACCCCAGCTGCCGGAGGTAACGGCCGCTCGACTCGGTCGCGAACGTCCCGCGCCCCGGTACCCGGTACACCGCACCTTCCGCGACGAGATCCTGGAACGCACGGCGCACGGTCTGCCGGCTCAGCCCGAACTCCTCGGACAGCTCGGATTCCGTCGGCAACCGGACGCCGCCGCGGAACCGACCGTCCGCGATGCGGGCGCGCAACGTCGCGGCGAGCGCGCGATACGCGGGTTCGGGTGGAGCGTCACGGTCGGTCATCGTCACCGATCCTAATGTCACGTCTGCCGTGTCACGTGCGCCGACGCGGCTACACGCCGCCGCGCTCGACGAGCTGGCCGACGATCACGTTGCGCTGGATCTCGTTGGTCCCCTCGCCGACGATCATGAGCGGTGCGTCACGGAAGTACCGTTCGACGTCGAACTCGGTCGAGTACCCGTAGCCGCCGTGGATACGGACGGCGTCGAGCGCGATCTCCATCGCGATCTCGGAGGCGAACAGCTTCGCCATCCCCGCTTCCATGTCGCAGCGCTCGCCGCGGTCGTAGCGCTCGGCTGCATGCCACGTGAGCTGACGCGCCGCGGTGAGCTTGGTCGCCATGTCGGCGAGATAGTTGCCGATCGACTGGTGCTTCCAGATGGGCTTCCCGAACGACTCTCGTTGCTGCGCATAGGCGAGTGAGTCCTCGAGCGCTGCCGACGCCACGCCGAGCGCGCGGCACGCGACCTGGATTCGCCCCGTTTCGAGGCCCTTCATCATCTGCGAGAAGCCCTTGCCCGGAGTCCCGCCGAGGACGGCGCTCGCGGGGACGCGGAAGTCGTCGAACGACAGCTCGCAGCTCTCGACACCCTTGTACCCGAGCTTGGGCAGGTCCCGCGAGACGGTGAGCCCGCGGCCGTGCTCGACGAGCAGGATCGAGATGCCGCGGTGGCGCGGCGTCGCGGCCGGATCGGTCTTGCACAGCAACGCGATCAGGCCCGACCTGCGCGCGTTGGAGATCCACGTCTTCGCGCCGTTCACCACGAGGTCGTCGCCGTCGGCGCGGGCGACTGTCTTCATCGCCTGCAGGTCCGATCCACCACCGGGCTCGGTCAGCGCCATCGTCGCGCGCATCTCGCCGGTCGCCATGCGCGGCAGATAGTGCTGCTTCTGCTCGTCGGTTCCGAAGAGCGTCAGCAGCTTCGCGACGACGGTGTGCCCGCCCATCGCGCCGGCGAGGCTCATCCAGCCGCGCGCGAGTTGCTCGGTGACCTGCGCGTAGCACGGCATCGATACGGGCGTCCCGCCGTACTGCTCCGGCACCGCGAGGCCGTAGATCCCGATCTGCTTCATCTGCTCGATCCACTTCTCGGGATAGTCGTTCGCGTGCTCGACCTGCTGCACCGTCGGTTTGACGTCACGATCGACGAAGGCGCGCACGGTGTCGACGAGAAAGGTCTCTTCGTCGTTGAGCCTGGTCATGGGACGGCACCTCGCTTCTCGGATTTGTACGGCCATATTCGGCCCGACGTTCCCGGCTTGTCAAGACCGCTTTTGCAATGAGCGCGAATCTGGTAGGACCGAAGACGCAACATTTGGCCGACCATTTACGGCCGATTCGCTGCACGACGATCCGCTCGACGACCGCCCGGAGGACAGACAGACGTGGACACTCGACGCCGCCGCGCCGCGCTCGTGGCGCCGGCCTCCGACGAACGCAAGGCCCGCAAGGCCCTCGCGTCGAACGCCGACGAGGTGATCCTCGACCTCGAGGACGCAGTCGTCGACGGCAGCAAGGACTCGGCCCGCGAGGCCGCCCTCGCGCTCGTGGCCGAGTTCGGTGAGCAGCGTGCGGTCTCGATCCGCATCAACGGCGCCGACACGGTGTGGCATCGGGACGACGTCGCGGCCTGCGCACGGGCCGACCACCTCGCCTCGATCGTCCTGCCGAAAGCCGAGACACCCGAACAGATCCGGTCGATCGACGCCGCCCTCGGCAACTCGAGCGCGCGCATCCAGGCGCTCGTCGAGACGCCACGCGGCATCCGCGACGTGAGCGCGATCGCCGAATCCTCCGACCGGCTCGCCGCGCTCGTGATCGGCTACGCGGATCTCGCTGCGGCCCTGGGCCGGAGCCCGGGCCTGCCGCACACGACATGGCAGACGGTGCAGGAGGCCGTCCTGCTCGCCGCCCGCGTCGCGGAAATCCAGGCGATCGACGGCCCGCACCTGACCATCGCGGACGACGAGGTCTTCGCGGCCGCGAAGACGTGGGTGCGCGATCTCGGCTTCGACGGCACGTGGGTGATCCACCCAGCCCAGATCGACACGGCCCTTCGCGTCTTCACTCCCACCCCGGAAGCCGTCGCCGACGCGCACCGGGTCCTCGCCGCGCTCGCGGAGGCCGCTGACCGCGGCTCCGGTGCAGCGGAACTGGACGGCCGAATGCTCGACGAAGCGCTCGCCGTCTCGGCGCGCCGCGTTCTGGCGAACGCTCCCGAGGCGACGGCGTGACGGCGCCCGTCCGCGTAGGGGGACCGTACTTCGACGCGCTCACCGTGGGTCAGGTGTTCGACGACGCCCCGTCGATGACGCTCACCGACGGCGTGGCCGCGGTGCACCAGTCGATCGTCGGTGACCGGCTGCGCCTGCCGCTCGACGCCCATCTCACGCGCGCCGTGACGGGGCGGACCACCGCGCTCGCGCATCCCGGCCTGGTGTGCGACGTGGCGATCGGGCAGTCGACGCTCGCGACCCATCACGTGCGGGCCAATCTCTTCTACCGGGGACTGCGCTTCCTCGCCTGGCCGCACATCGGCGACACTCTCATGACGACAACGGAAGTCGTGGGACTACGCGAGAACTCGGCGAAGCCCGGGCGTCCGCCGACCGGACTCGCGGCCCTGCGCATGCGCACGGTCGATCAGGACGGCGCGACCGTCCTCGACTTCCACCGCTGCGCGATGCTGCCGCTGAGCCCCGGCGCCGATCCCGGCCGCGTCGTCCACAGTGACGACATGGCGGCGGTCGCCGGGGACGACATGGCGGCGATCGCCGGGGACGACACGCCCGCGCCGCTCGTGCCCGAGTGGGATCTCGCGCCGCTGCGCACCCATGCGCGGGGCCGCCACTTCTCGCCGGATCTGGCGGGAGCGGTGTTCGAGACGAGCGCCGACGTCGTCTCGAGTGCACCGGAACTCGCCCGGCTGACCCTCAACATCGCTGCCACACACCACGATGCGCGGGTCGGTTCCGCGGGGCGACTCGTGTACGGCGGGCACACGATCGGCCTCGCACTCGCGCAAGCGACGCGGGCGCTGCCGTCGCTCGTGACGGTGCTCGCGTGGCAGTCGTGCGATCACACCGGTCCCGTCCACGAGGGCGACACGCTCAGCAGCACGGTGCACGTCGAGTCGGTCACGGAATGCCCGTCGGGCGGACTCGTCGACCTGCGCTCGCTCGTGTCGGCGCACGACGACGACGGCTCGACCCGTCCGGTACTCGACTGGCGCTTCACCGCGCTGATGGCCTGAAAGGTGCGCGTCATGACCACGACTCCCGATTCCCGTCCACTCGCCGGACTCCGCATCGTGGAGGTGTCGAGTTTCGTCGCGTCGCCGCTGTGCGGGCTGACGCTCGCGCAGCTCGGCGCCGAGGTGACGCGGGTCGACCCGATCGGTGGCGCCGCGGACATCGGGCGGCTGCCGACGACGGCCGAGGGAACGTCCATCTACTGGACGGGACTGAACAAGGGCAAGCGGTCGGTCGTCGCCGATCTGCGCAGTGCCGAAGGGCAGCGCATCGTCCAGGACCTCGTGACCGCGCCCGGCGAGGGTGGTGGCATCCTCGTCACGAATCAGGCCGGGCGCGAATGGCTCTCGCACGACACGTTGTCGCAGCTACGCAGCGACGTCGTGACCGTGGAGATCCTCGGGCGCCGCGACGGCAGGCCGGGAGTGGACTACACGGTGAACGCCGCACTCGGCTTCCCGCAGATCACGGGTCCGCGCGAGCACGCGGGCGTCGTCAATCACGCACTGCCGGCGTGGGACGTCGCATGCGGACTGTACGCCGCGCTCGCGGTCACCTCGGCCGTACGCCGGCGGGAGCGGACCGGTCTCGGCTCGCACGTCACGCTTCCGCTCGACGACGTCGCGCTGTCGATCGCGAGCACGCTCGGATACCTCACCGAGCCGCAGGTCAACGGCGCGGAGCGGGATGCGACGGGCAACGACGTCTACGGCACGTACGGTACGGATTTCGTGACTGCCGACGGCGGCCGGTTCATGATCGTCGCGCTGACGCCTCGGCACTTCCGCGACCTCGTGTCGGTCACGGGTACGCACGACGCCGTGGCGGCCGTCGAGAAGGCGCTCGGTGCCGACTTCGCTCGCGACGAAGACCGGTACCGCCACCGCGAGATCCTCACCGCACTGTTCTCGCCGTGGTTCCGGGAACGCAGTACCGACGACGTCCGCACCGCGCTCGCCGAGACGGCCGTCCTGCACGAGCAGTACCGCGGGTTCGCCGAGGTCGCCGCCGGCGATGCCGTGACCGCGAACCCCTTGTTCGCGCAACTCGACCAGCCCGGCATCGGCACGTATCTCGCCGCCGGGCTTCCCGCCGCGTTCGACGGCGAGCACTATTTCACCGGCCCTGCCGTCGATCCGGCGTCGGTGCGTCAGGCTCCCGCCGCCCAGAACGCGGGTGAGTCGGGTTCGGTGTCGTAAACGGTGCCGTCGGGCATGGTCCAGCGCAGCAGCCCGTCGCCGAGTTGCCGGAGAGTCATGCGGCCCTGCGTTTTCCGCGGTGGTGGCGTCGGCAGAGGCAGGCCAGGTTCGCTTCCTCGGTCCTGCCACCCTGGTCGGGGTTCTCGTGGTCGAACGGGACCGTGTGGTCGATATCGCACGACGGCGCCGGGACCGGGCAGTGCGGGAAGCGGCACACCCCGTCACGCGCC
>NZ_BCXD01000009.1 GCF_001894925.1 Rhodococcus rhodnii NBRC 100604
AGTTATGCGCAAGCGCACCCCGATCGTGTGCTCGGTCTCGTGCTCTGGGCGGTGTCCACCACCAGTCGAAGCGAAATCGACTGGATCACCGAAGGAATGGGACACATCTTCCCGGAGGCATGGGATCGATTCGCATCTTACGCAGAGCGAGCGGACATCGGGTACCGACGTGGCATCGATCGGCTCGTCGAGGCCTACGCCGATCTGGCGGCATCGCCGGATCCCATGATTCGTGACGCCGCCTCACACGAGTGGGCGTTGTGGGAGGACACCCATGTCTCGCTCGGTCGGGGATCCCTTGCCAGGGACCCGCGTTGGAACGACGATCGCTTCCGAATCGCCTTCGTGCGGCTGACGACGCACTATTGGTCGCACGATGGGTTTTGCACTCCACCGCTTCTCGACGGTATGGAACGGATGCGCGCTATCCCAGGCTTCCTCGTTCACGGTCGCCGCGACATTTCCTCGCCGTTGGACACCGCCTGGCGTCTGCACGGGGCATGGCCTTCGTCGACGCTCATGGTGGATGAGACGGGCGGCCACGGCACAGGTGAGGTCCCCGAGTATCGCCGCGCAGCTCATGCGGCGCTGCTCGACACTGCCGCCGGACGCTGAGATCCCGGGTCTCTCAGAGCATCTGTCGTACCCGGGCTGCTTCACGGATGAGGTGATCGCGTTCGGCTTCGCTCGTGGCGGCATCGGCCCCCGCCGCGTACAGATCCGCCGCCTGCTTGAGCTCTCCCACCCGCTCCAGCAGGTAGGCGCGCGCGGCGTCGTAGCGCGGAAGATCTGCAGAAACGGCGTCCAGTGCGGCGAGCCCCGCGCGAGCGCCGTCGGCTTCTCCCACCGCGACAGCGCGGTTGAGCTGCACCACAGGGCTCTTGGTGAGACGCAGCAGTTCGTCGTACCACTCGACGATCTGCGCCCAGTCGGTCTCGGCGGCGGTGGGCGCATCGGCGTGCAGCGCAGCGATCGCCGCCTGTGCCTGGTATTCGCCGAGTCGATCGCGGGCCAATGCCCTCTGCAGGATCGTCACGCCCTCGGCGATGAGCTCTGTGTCCCAACGATTTCGATCCTGACGAGAGAGCGGAACCAGCCTTCCGCTCGCATCCTCACGAGACGCACGGCGGGCGTGGTGGAGCAGCATCAGCGCCAGCAGTCCGGATGCCTCGGGGTCGTTCGCGGCCGCGGCGAGTTGCCGTGTCAGCCGGATCGCCTCGGCCGCGAGATCGACGCCCCCGCCGTAGCCTTCGTTGAACACCAGATACAGCACCCGCAGCACAGTGGCCGGATCGCCGGGCGTGTCGAGGCGCACCCCCGTGAGGCTCCGCTTGGCGCGGCTGATCCGTTGCGCCATCGTGGTTTCGGGGACGAGGTGTGCCGCGGCGATCTGACGCGTCGTCAGGCCTCCCACGGCTCGCAGCGTCAACGCGGTCGCAGCGGCCGGTGAGAGCGACGGGTGCGCACACAGGAAGTACAGCCACAGCGAGTCGTCCGCCGCGGGCACGGGACCACTGTGGGGTTCGCCCTCGACGACGAGTTCGCGTCCTCGCCGGGCCCCATCGGCCCGGACGGCGTCGACGAAGCGCCGCCACGCGACCGTCACGAGCCATGCCTTCTCGTCACGCGGCGGGTCGTCCGGCCAGGTGTCGAGTGCGCGAATCAGCGCTTCCTGCACGGCGTCCTCGGCCGACGCGAAATCCGCTCCGCGCCGGACGAGGACTCCGATGACGGCCGGGACGAGTCGCCGCAGGCTCTCGACGTTCACTCGGTGACGGTGGGCGGTTCGCCGAGCAGCGGTCTGAGTTCGAGCCATTCCCGGACCGGCTTGCCGCCGGCGCCGGGAGCTTCGGAGAGCTCCGCTGCGAGTTCGAGTGCTCGTTCGTAGGTGTCGACGTCGATCAGCATCCAGCCGGCGACGAGGTCCTTCGTCTCGGGAAACGGGCCGTCGGTGACCGGCGGGCGGCCGGGGCCGTCGGAGCGAACGAAGGTCCCACTCGGCGACAGGGCGCGACTGTCGACGTACTCGCCGCTCTCCTCGAGCCGCGCCGCGAAGTCGTTCATGTACCGGACATGCGCCGTGACCTCGTCGGGTTCCCATCGATCCATCGGGATGTCGTTGACGGACGCGGGCGCGCCGCGATAGTGCTTGAGCAGCAGATACTTCATCGTCTTCTCCTCGGCTCTGGTGACGCCCATTCTGGACGCCTCGGCGCCGGGTCCGCCGCGCTTCCGCCGCGGCGTCTCCCGGCATCTCTGGGACGGAACCGCTCGACGGTTCTCGACATCGGACTCGCCGCGCACCCGCATCGGTGCCGTGGACCGCAGCCGAGCACCGCGAATCGAGGAGTATCGATGGCCGCGACACCCACCCTCGCCGAGGATCTGCTGCTGCTTCTGTTCGATCCACGCTCCGGCACGATCGCGGGGGAGGGAACGCTGTTCTACACGCTCGGCGGCGCGATCCTCGCCGAGTTGGCTCGGAGCGGCAAGGTTACCGTCGAGGGGCGACGTGTCGCGACGGCGGACACGACGCCACCCGCAGATCCGTTCCTGGCCGAACAATGGGAGCGGATCGGCGCTCGCCCGCGGTCGGTGCAGACGGTGATCGCAGAGGTCGGCCCCCGGTTGCGGGCGCCCGTCCTCGACCGCCTCGTGGAGCGAGGCGACATCCGGCTGACGGCGATCAGCCGCGGGTGACGACGACCTTCCCTTGCACGCCCCCGGCCGTGAGCGCGGCGAGTGCGTCCGGAGTGCGTTCGAATGCGAACGAGGCGCCGACGACGGGACGGATGGCGCCCGACTCGATCAGCCGGGAGACCTCCGAGAGTTGTGCGCCGTCCGCGCGCATGAAGAGGAATCGGTAGTCGACGTCGCGCTTGCGTGCCTGTCGCCGCACCTTCGCGCTCATCGCAGAGATCGCCAGCCGCAGAAAAGGATTCATGCCCTGATCTTTCGCGAACTCGGGCGTCGGTGGCCCGACGAGGCCGACGACGGTGCCGCCCGGCGCGAGCACACGCAGCGACCGTTCGAGATTCTCGCCGCCGACGGTGTCGAGCACGACGTCGTAGTCGTGGAGCAGTTCGGCGAAGTCTTCGGTGCGGTGGTCGACCACGGTGATGCCGGGCACCAGCGAGTGCAGCAGATCGGCGTCGCCGGCGGTGGCCGTCGTCGCGACCTGTGCGCCGAGGTGTGCTGCGAGCTGGACGGCGCAGGTTCCGAAACCGCCCGCGCCGGCGTGGATCAGCACGCGATTTCCCGGTTGCACACGAGCGATCTCGACGAGAGCCTGCCACGAGGTCAGCCCGACGAGCGCGAGCGAGGCGGCTTCGGCGAACGTGACCGACGACGGCGTGTGTGCCAGATCGCGATGGTCGACCGCGATGCGCTCGGCGAAGGTGCCGACGCGATGGTCCCGGACCCGCGAGAACACGGCGTCCCCGACGGCGAATCCGGTGGCCTCGGGGCCGACGGCCGTCACGACGCCCGCGAGGTCGTGGCCGAGAGCGAACGGCGGCCGGTACGGGAGGATCTGCTTGAAACGGCCTTCCATGACCTTGACGTCGAGCGGATTGACGCTCGCGGCACGGATGTCGACCAGCACGTCGCGTGCTCCGACGGTGGGCTCGGGCACGTCGGCTTCGTGCAGGTCGCCGCCGTATCGGTCGATGACGAAGGCCTTCACGGGTGTCCTCTCGACGCGAACGGTGCTGTCGGAATCATTGTCGCTGCCGCGGCGGTGAGGCTCCCGGGTTTCGGCGAGCCTGGCACATGTACAACGATCGTTGTACGGTGGCGGCCATGTCCACGACGAGAACCGGCATCGTGTCGAGCGCCGAGCAGGTGTTCGACCGTCACGGGTTCGCGGCGACGGGGATGGACCGGCTCACCGAGGCCGCAGGCGTCTCCACGCGAACCCTGTACAAGCACGTCGGGAGCAAGACGGGTCTCGTCGCCGCCGTTCTGGAGGCGCGGGCGATCCGGTTCGCCGAACGCGTCGAGGGCGTGAGCAGCGTCGACGGCCTGTTCGCCGCCCTCGCCGAGTGGACCGCCGCCGAAGGCGCGCGGGGCTGCCTGTTCCTGCGTGCCCAGGGCGAGACCGGCGGTGAGACGCCCGAGGTCTCGGCCGTCGTCGACGGCTACCGGCGGCGACTGCGCGACGCGATCGCGCGGTTCGTCGCCACCGAGATCGGCCGCACCGACGATGCCCTCGCCGATCAGATCCTCGTGCTCTTCGAGGGCGCGACGTCGGCAGCCTCCTACCTCGGCACCGACGCGATCGACGCTGCGCGCCACGCGGCCGCCACCGTGGTGCGGGCCGAGCGCTGAGCTCGGCCACGCCACTCGAACGAACGGAGGAATCACCGAGAATGCATGTGCTGACAGTGTTTTCCCACCCGATCCCCGGCAGCTACCCCGCAGCAGTTCGGGACGCCTTCCACGAACCGATCCGCGCCGCCGGGCACACCGTCGACGTCCTCGACCTGCATGCCGAAGGCTTCGATCCGCGCTTCACCGAAGCCGATCACGCCCACTTCTGGGGAGGCCCGATACCGGACGGCATCGCCGAGATGCACCGCCGCGTCGAGGCCGCGGACCGTCTCGCGTTCGTCTTCCCCGTCTACTGGTGGGGGATGCCGGCGACCATGAAGGGCTGGATCGAGCGCGTCTTCACGGGCGGCTGGGCCTACCAGTACGGCACGGGCGTCGGGGATCGCGGAAAGGAACCGCTGAACGCGCTGCTGCCGAGCATTCCGACCGCCCTCCTCGGGGTCGGCGGTTCCAAGGAGCCGACCTACTCCAAGTACGGGTACGACGACGCGATGCGCACCCAGATCGACGTCGGCACGTTCGCGTATTGCGGCATCGACGACGTCGAGAGCCACCTGATCTTCGATGTCGAGGGCGACCACAACGCGCCGAACCGCGACGACGGACTGCGACACGCGCGCGAGATCGGTGCGGCGTTCGTGTCGCCCGATCGCGTCCCACGCCGCACGAAATCGGAGCACCTGGCGCGCCGCTCGTCCTGACCCGGCGGCGGGTGCCAGAATGCGCTGCGGGGGAGGTGGCGACGTGACGATCGTCTGGATCAACGGCCCGTTCGGCGCAGGGAAGACGACGGTGGCGCGGATCGTGCATGCGTCGGTCCCGGGCAGCGTGATCGTGGACCCGGAGCTGCTGGGCGGGTTTCTTCGCGACGTCCTGCAGGGCTCGAAGCCGGTGCACGACTTCCAGGACTGGCCCGCATGGCGGCGGCTCGTCGCCGGCGCGCTCGACGCCGTGGCCGGGGAGACGGACGCGCCGATCATCGTGCCGCAGACTGTGTCGTCGCGGGAGTACTGGCACGAGATCGTCGAGAATCTGAACGGCGATCGTCCGGTGCTGCCGATCGTGCTGCGGCTCACGAAGAACGTGCACGAACGGCGGGTCCTCGCCGATCGCGACGAGCCCGGCGCGGCGCGCTGGCGCCTGGCGAAGTTCGGTCGGTTCGTGCAGCAGTCGTGGATCGGCGACGAGTTCGAGCCGCTCGACTGCGACGACGCGGCCCCGGACGACATCGCGCGAATCATCCTGTCACGCCTGGAATCTGCTCAGCCGCGGTCGCGGTAGGAGTAGAAGCCCGGCGTGTGATCGACCCGCAAGCGGGTGAGGTTGCGGTAGCCGATGAGCCAGCGGCCGTCCACACGCCGGTACTCCTCGTGATAGTGGCCCCAGCCGTGCAGGGTCTGTTCGATCTCGCCGTCGGTCCACCACAGGTGGTCCTCCATCGCCCAGATGCCCGACGCGGTCGTCTCGGACGTGAAGGTGATCTCGGGGCTGTGGCCGTGGTGCGCGGACGTGACGTGGACCGGGCCGTCGAGAAACGTCCTGATCGCGGTCGTCAGTGCATCGGTGCCGACGACCGCGCCCGGACGTTCCGCGGGCGGAAGGTGGCTGTGATCCTCGCCTGAGAAGTCGAACGTCTCGCTCACGACGTCCTCGGTGTGGAGTTCGGGATAGCGATGCCACTGCTTGGTGTCCATGGCCCGCAGGCGCGCCGCGAACAGCGCTTCGATCTCGATGCGCCACGCGAGTTGTTCGGCCACGGGTACGGAGGCGAGAAACACGGTCACGAACGTCCTCCTGTCGGATGGGTCGCCTCAGGATGGGTGCTCGTTCAGCGCTGCGGGTCTCGGAGGTCCACTGGGTGAGAGCGCAGGACGGCCGACCGGCCGGTCGGCAGGGGTCGGTACGATGAGCGCCCTGACGTGAGCGAGAGGAGGTCCGCCGTGGCCGGACGCAGTGTCCCGGTGGTGATCCTCGCGGGCTTCCTCGGCGCGGGAAAGACGTCGATGCTCAACCATCTGCTGCGACGCAATCGCGGCGTGCGGATCGGTGTCGTCGTCAACGACTTCGGCGCGATCAACATCGATTCGATGATGGTGGCGGGCCAGGTCGACTCGATGGTGTCGCTGAGCAACGGCTGTCTGTGTTGCGCCGTCGACACCGAGGACATGGACGGGATGCTCGACCGGCTCGTGCGGCCCGATTCCGATCTCGACGTCGTGGTGATCGAGGCGAGCGGACTCGCGGAGCCGCACAACATGATCCGGCTCGTGCGGGCGAGCGAGAATCCTCGCGTCGCCTACGGCGGTACGGTCCTCGTCGTCGACGCCGCGGCCTTCGGGGACACGCTCGCCCAGCATCCCGAGATCGGCCGGCATGTCGGTCTCGCCGATCTCGTCGTCCTCAACAAGACGGATCTCGTCTCCGACGAGGTCGTGCTCGACATCCGGGAACTGCTCCGCGAGTTCAACTCTCGCGCCCCGGTGGTTCCGGTGTCGGAGGGCAGGCTCGACGCCGCGCTGCTGTTCGACGCTCAGCGGCCCACCGAACCGTCGCCAGGCGAACAGCTCACGCTCGACCGCCTTCTCGCCGAGGCAGACGATGCCGACGAGAGTCACGGTGCACATCACCATCTCCACGAGGGCTACACGGCGCTGGAGTTCACGTCCGACGCCCCGTTGAATCCGCGTGCGCTGGTGTCCCTCCTCGAGGACCGGCCCGAAGGCGTCTACCGCGCCAAGGGATTCGTGCATTTCGCGGTGCCGGGGCAGACGCGCAAGTTCGAGGTGCAGACGGTCGGTCCGCACATCCGGTTCGTGTCACGGCGCTGGGACGCCGGCGAGGAGCGCAGGACGCAACTCGTCGTCATCGGCGTCGGAGTGGACGAGCACGACGTCCTCACGCGCCTGCGTGGCTGCGTCGTGGGAGACGAGCCCGCCGACGAGAACGCGATGCTGGGCGTCCACCGCTACACCGTCGCGATGTAGCGGCGGACGCCGCGAGTATCAGCCCTGACGACCGCGGCGCGCGGGGGCGCCGGTGCGACGGCCACCGCCCGAGCGACCGGCGCGACGTGCGTCGGCCGAGCCGCCGGTGCGCGACGCGCCGCCGCGATGTCCGCCGTTCTCGCCCCGCCGGCCTTCGCTGCGGCCCGCTTCGCTCCGGCCACGTCCACGAGCACCCTCGCTGCGGGTCCCGCGGCCGCGGTTCGCACCACCGTCGGTCCGGCGCGCGCCGCGTCCCGACCCCGCCGGGGCGCGGCGTCCTGCCTCCGCGGGCTCCGGCACGGCGACCGGAGTGACACGGGGGGCCGTCTCACCGACGAGGTCGAGAACGTGCGTCGAACGGGCGTTGCTGTCGACCGGCTTCGCGGTGATCGAGGCCTTGCGCATGAGCACGGCCAGATCGCGACGCTGCTCGGGCAGCACGACGGTGACGACGTCGCCCGCACTTCCCGCGCGCGCCGTACGGCCCGAACGATGCAGGTACGCCTTGTGTTCGGCGGGCGGATCGACGTGGACGACGAGTTCGACGTCGTCGACGTGCACGCCGCGCGCCGCGACGTCCGTCGCCACGAGCACCCGGGCGTCGCCGCTCGAGAACGCCGCGAGATTCCGGTCACGGGCGTTCTGCGACAGATTGCCGTGCAGATCGACCGACGGGATTCCCGCCGCAGTGAGCTGCTTCGCGAGCCGCTTGGCGTGATGCTTGGTGCGCATGAACAGGATTCGGCGGCCCGTGCCGGACGCGAGCACCTCGATGAGCTGCTTCTTCGAGTCCGCACCGTCGACGGCGAAGATGTGGTGCGTCATCGCGGCCACCGGCGAGTGCGCGCCGTCGACCGAATGCGGGACGGGATCGGTGAGGAAGCGCTTGACGAGCTTGTCGACGCCACCGTCGAGGGTCGCCGAGAACAGCAGACGCTGCGTCGACGGGGGAGTGGCCGCGAGGATGCGGGTCACACCGGGCAGGAAGCCGAGATCGGCCATGTGATCGGCCTCGTCGAGGACCGACACCTCGACACCGCCGAGGTCGACGTACTGCTGGCGCATGAGGTCCTCGAGCCGGCCGGGGCAGGCGACGACGATGTCGACGCCCTTGGCGAGTGCGGCGGTCTGACGGTTCTGCGACACGCCACCGAAGATCGTCGTGATGCTGAGGTTCTCGGCGGCGGCGATGGGCTCGAGCGCCGCGGTGATCTGTGTCGCGAGCTCGCGGGTCGGCGACAGGACGAGAGCGCGCGGACGGCCTGCCCGGAGCCGGCGCGAGGGTGTCTCGGCGAGCCGCTGCACGAGCGGGATCGAGAACGCGAGCGTCTTGCCGCTGCCGGTGCGGCCACGGCCGAGGACGTCACGGCCCTGCAGCGAATCGGGGAGGGTGTCGCGCTGGATCGGGAAGGGTGCGGTGATGCCCGCGTTGGTGAGTGCGGTGGAGATGGCGGGACGTACGCCGAGATCGGCGAACGAGGGTGACGACACGGTGAAGCCTTTCGGTGGCACGGGGCGACGACGTGCGCTGCGCACGCGGTCCGGACGTGGTGGTCGCCGTAAGAGGTGCGCTTGATGCCCGAGAAGGCCGATGCGATCTACGACGCGCGGCGGCGCGAACGCCGACCGACCGTGCGAGTCTACCCGCTCCGTCAGAGTCCTACCCACTCGGATACGCCCGTAGCGAAATGCTGGCGCTTCCAGATGGGGACGTCGTGCTTGATGCGCTCGACGAGTTCCGAGCACGCCACGAACGCTTCGCGCCGGTGAGCGGCGGCGACGGCGACAACGATCGCGAGGTCGCCGATCGCGAGATCACCGACGCGGTGGACCGCGGCGACGGGCAGTCCCGACGCCGCCGAGACGTCGTCGCAGCACGCGGCGAGGAAGCGCTCGGCGTCCGGATGCGACGAGTACTCGAGTGCTCGGACGTCCCGGCCGTCGTCGTGATCGCGTACGACGCCCGTGAACGTCACGACGGCACCGAAATGCGCTCCGGCGACGGCGGAATCGACCCATGCGGGATCGAGGGGTTCGGACGAGATGCGGGCGAGACGGGTGTCGGGTGCGGCGTCGGTCATGCGTGCGCTCCTCCTCCTGCGATCTGCGCGACGACGTGGTCGAGGATGGGATCGAGTACCGCGAGGCCGTCCTTCACGCCACCGGGCGACCCGGGGAGATTGACGACGAACGTGCCCGCCGCGACGCCGGCGACACCGCGGCTGAGCACGGCGTGCGGCGTGGCGTGGGTGCCGCGCTCGCGGACGGCGTCGGCGACACCGATCATCTCGCGGTCGAGCACCGCGCGTGTCGCTTCGGGAGTCGCGTCGGTCGGGGAGACGCCGGTGCCGCCCGTCGTGACGAGGACGGCGGGACGGGTCGACAGCGCGTCCCGCAACCCGGCGGCGATGTCGGCGTCGGCGTAGACGAGCGGGCCGCGCACGTCGTAACCGCGTTCGGCGAGCCACGCGGCGATCCGGGGGCCGGTCGTGTCCTCGCGGGTGCCGCACGCCGAGCCGGTAGACGCGACGAGCACCGCGGCGGTGTTCGGGACTGCGCCCGTATCCGCCTCGTCGGACCGGCCCGACCGGGTCCAGTGCCCGCGCTTGCCGCCCGTCTTCTCCAGGAGCCGGACGTCGGTGAGGCTCGCGGCGGGATCCACGGCCTTGACCATGTCGTGCAGCGTGAGTCCCGCGACGGCGACGGCGGTGAGCGCCTCCATCTCGACGCCCGTCGCGCCTCGCGTCTTCGCTGTCGCCTCGATCGTGATGGCGTCGCCGTCGAGTCCGAAGGACACCTTCACCGACGACAGCGGCACCTGGTGGCACAGCGGGATCAGTTCGGACGTCTTCTTCGCCGCCGAGATTCCCGCGATGCGCGCGGTGGCGAGCACGTCGGCCTTGGGCATGTCGTCGGCACGCACGAGCGCGATCACCTCGGCGGTCGTGACGAGCCGGCCCGCCGCGAGCGCGACGCGATCGGTTTCCGGCTTCGCGCCGACGTCGACCATGCGTGCACGGCCCTCGCCGTCGAGATGAGTGAGGCTTCCGGGCAGGTCGGTCACGAGGACTCCTGACGTGTCGGGGACGGGACGGCCGGCGAGAGGGGGAGGACGGTGACGGACTCGCCCGCCGCGAGTTCGGTGGTGTCGGCGGGAACGTCGATGAGGACGTCCGCCCACGCCATCGCGGCGACGAGATGCGAGCTCGGCCCCGCGACCGTCTCGACGCGCCCGCCGCTCCAGCGGCCGCGCAGGAACTGCCGTTTGCCCGCGGGGGACCGCAGCGCGACGGCCAGCAGCGCGTGTCGCGGGTCGATCGGGGGGAGTCCCGCCGCCGCGCGCAGAACGGGCCGCGCGAACACGTCGAAGGACACGAGCGTGCTCACCGGGTTGCCGGGAAAGTTGAGGACGGGGACGCCGTCGATCATCCCGCTGCCCTGCGGACCACCGGGCTGCATCGCGACGTGCCCGAACCACGATCCGCGCGGCGCGAGCGAGTCCTTGACGACCTCGAAATCGCCCATCGAGACGCCGCCCGACGTGAGAACCAGATCCGCCGACCGGGTCGCTTCGGCGAGCAGGGCCGCGAACTCGGCCGGTTCGTCGCTGCTGCGGGTCTGCAGCACCACCTCGCCGCCGTTCGCGAGGACGCTCGCGGCGAGTGCGGTGCCGTTCGAGTCGTAGATCTCGCCGGGCCCGAGCGTGGTGCCGGCGGGGACGAGTTCGGCACCCGTCGTGAGCACCGCGACGCGTGGCCGCCGCAGCACCGCGACGGTGCTCAGCCCGACCGCCGCGAGCAGGGCGACGTGACGCGGCTCCAGCAGCGTGCCCGCGGGCAGGAGCACCGTTCCGGCCGTGACGTCGCTGCCCCGTTCGCGGACGAACTCGCCCTCGGCGCGTCCGCGCAGGATCTCGACGGCGTCGCCCGCGCGATGCGTGTCCTCGACCGGGATCACGGCGTCGGCGCCGTCGGGCAGCACGCCACCCGTCATGATCCGGATCGCGGTGCCCGGAGCCAGCGACAGCGGAGCGCCCGGCCCGGCGGGCACGACGTCCGTGCTCGGCAGCGTCACGGGGGCGTCCGCCACCGACGCCGCGGTCACGGCGTAACCGTCCATCTGCGAGTTGCGGAACGGCGGCAGGTCGATCGAGGCGACGACGTCGGTGGCCGTCGCGCGCCCGAGCGCGGCAGTGAGCCGTACGTCGTCGTGGCCGAGCTCGGTGAGCCCCGCCAGCAGTTCCGTCACGTGTTCGGCGTGCTCGGCGACGGTCCGCCGCTCGTCGTGCTGTGCGCTCACGTCGTCCTTCGGTGTCGAGTGTCTGCCGTGCCACCCGATCCTAGAGCGACGGGGCCGCCTGTACTCGCGACGGCGAGCGCCCGGGCCTGCATACTGGGACGCATGAAGGAGCGAGTCCCACGGTGACGTCGGTATCACTCGGAGTGCCCGCCGTGCGCGCTGCGGCGTCCCTGGACGGGCGGCCCGACACCCCCGAACTGGTCGACCGGTTCGGGCGGATCGCGCGCGATCTGCGGGTGTCGATCACCGAGAAGTGCTCGCTGCGCTGCACGTACTGCATGCCCGAGGAGGGCCTGCCGCCGATCCCCGCGCAGAATCTCCTGGACGCCGACGAGATCGTGCGGCTCGTGCGTATCGCCGTCCATGAACTGGGAGTTCGCGAGGTCCGGTTCACCGGCGGCGAGCCGCTCATGCGGGCGGATCTCGAGCGCATTCTCGCCGGCTGCGTCCGTGAGGTCCCCGGCATTCCGCTCGCGATGACGACGAACGCCGTCGGCCTCGAGCATCGGGCGCAGCGGCTCGCGGAGGCGGGGCTCACCCGCGTCAACGTCTCGCTCGACTCGATCGATCGCGAACACTTCGCGCGGCTGACCCGTCGCGATCGGCTGCCGTCCGTGCTCGCGGGCATTCGCGCGGCGGCCGAGGCCGGGCTCGCCCCCCTCAAGGTCAACGCCGTCCTCATGCCGGAGACGGTCGCGGGCGCGGCCGATCTGCTCGAATGGTGCGTCGCGGAGGGCGCGCAGTTGCGGTTCATCGAGGAGATGCCGCTCGACGCCGATCACGAGTGGGCGCGCGCGAACATGGTCACCGCCGAGCAGCTTCTCGGTGTGCTGGGCGCCCGCTTCGATCTCACGGAGGCGGGCCGGGAGGATCCGTCGGCGCCCGCCGAGACGTGGCTCGTCGACGGCGGTCCCGCGACGGTCGGGATCATCGCGTCCGTGACGCGCTCGTTCTGCTCCGACTGCGATCGCACGCGGCTCACCGCGGAGGGCACCGTGCGGTCGTGCCTGTTCAGCGACAGCGAAGTGGACCTGCGCGCCGCGCTTCGCGGTGGCGCGACCGATCACGACCTCGCGCAGCTGTGGCGCGGAGCGATGTGGAACAAGTGGGCCGGACACGGCATCGACGCGGCGGACTTCACTCCGCCCGAACGCAGCATGGGAGCGATCGGTGGCTGACACGACTGCAGTGCAGGTGCGGTACTTCGCCGCCGCGTCGGACGCCGCGGGCTGCGTCAAGGAGACGCTCGATCTGCCCGCCGGCGCGAGTCTCGCAGACCTCGAGTCCGTGATCGTCGAGCGCCACGGCGACCGGATGCGACGCGTCCTGTCCGTCGCGGCGTTCCTCGTCGAGGACGACCTCACCCGCGACCGGACGGTACTCGCCGGGCCCGCCGTCGACGTCCTGCCGCCGTTCGCCGGCGGCTGAGCCGCCTCAGCGCGCGAGGTATCGCAACGCCGACTCCGCGGCGTTGAATCCGCACATGCCGTGGGTGCCCGCGCCCGGCGGTGTCGAGGCCGAGCACAGATAGGCGCCGGGCACACCGAGTGAATACGGGTCGAGTGCGAGCCGTGGCCGCACGAGCGTCCGGAGTCCGGCCGTCGCACCACCGACGATGTCGCCTCCGACGAGAGCGGGGTTCTCGCGTTCGAGTTCGGCGGGAGCCGTCGTCCGGACCGCCAGAACGCGCTCGCGGAATCCGGGGGCGAAGCGTTCGATCTGTGCCGTGACGGCCTCGGTGGCGTCACCGTCGTAGCCCGTCGGCACGTGGGCGTACGCGTAGAGGGGATGGGCGTCGCCGTGCGACCGGGTCGGGTCGGCCACGTACTGCTGCCCGACGAGTACGAAGGGACGCTCCGGCATCACCCCGCGTGCGGTACTGCGCAGCGTTCCCGCGATCTCCGCGAACGTCCCGCCGAGGTGCACCGTCCCCGCGCGCGCGAGGTCGCGGTCCGTCCAGGGGACGCCCGAGGCGACGGCGTAGTCCACCCGGAAGGCCGCGGGGCCGGGCCGCCACGCGCGCATCGCCCGTGCGATCCGGCGGGGCAGCGCGTCGCCGTAGATCTCCGCCGCGGCGGTTGGTGCGGTGTCGAGCAGAACGACATCGGCAGGCGGCAGTTCGCGACGGTCGCGAATCCTGCGCCCCGTCTCGATCCGTCCGCCCGCGGCGCGCAACTCCGCCACGAGCGCCGCGACGAGCGCACCGGACCCGCCCTCGGCTACAGGCCAGCCGTGGCGGTGGCCGGCGGCGGCGATCGCGAGCCCCGCCGCACCCGACGCGAGCGCCGTCGTCGGAGCGAAGCCGTGGGCCGCGAGGCCGCCGAACAGTCCGCGAGCACGCTCGGTGCGCAACACCGTCGCGGTGACGGCCGCGGGGGTGAGAGCGCGAATCCCGAACCGGGCCAACGACACCGGATGCCGGGGAACGTGGAGGACCGGCCGCAGGATCTCGGGCGCGAGCCGGTCGAGGTCGGCCGCCGCGGGGCCCACGAGACGACGCCAGCGGCTCCCGTCGGGGCCGAGTCCCCGTGCGGTCGCCGCGATCGAGCGATACAGCAACGCGGGCGGTGCGTCGTCGAAGGGATGCGCGCAGTCGACCTCGGCGGTGCGCCACCGAAGTCCGTGACGGGCGAGATCGAGCGTGCGCAGAAACGGTGACGCCGTCGCGAGCGGATGCATCGCCGAGCAGTGATCGTGGACGAGCCCGGGGAGCGTCGCCTCGGTGGAGCGCGCACCGCCGCCGATCGTCTCGGCGGCCTCGAGCACCGTCACGGCGACGCCGCTGCGCGCGAGATGCACCGCGGCAGCGAGCCCGTTGGGGCCACTGCCGACGACGACCGCGGTGCTCACGTCGGTCGCGTCACCGTGTGCACCTCACTCGCGCCACCACGTGTCGAGCGGCGCAGCGGGGACGGTGCGCTTGTGCCGCGTCGCGCGGAACATGCCCTCGATCTTCTCCGCCACCTCCGGCTCGACGTCCGCGCCTTCGAGATAGTCGTCGATCTCCTCGTAGCGCACGCCGAGTGCTTCTTCGTCGGGCAGCGCGGGACGGCCGTCCTCGAGATCGGCCGTGGGCACCTTCTTCCACGTGCTCTCCGGTGCGCCGAGTTCGCGCAGTAGCGCGGCACCCTGACGTTTCGTGAGGCCCGTGAGCGGGGTGAGGTCGACGCCGCCGTCGCCGTACTTGGTGAAGAACCCGGTGACGGCCTCGGCGGCATGATCGGTGCCGACGACGAGAAAGCCCAGCTGTCCGGCGATCGCGTATTGCAGCACCATCCGCTCGCGCGCCTTGATGTTGCCGCGCACGAAGTCGCGCAGCCGGCCGGTGTGGCCGAAGACGTCCTCGAGCGCCCTCGCTGCTTCGGCGGCCGTCGCGTCGGCACCGGGCGCGACGTCCACGACGATCGAGCGGTCGGGCTCGATGAACGACAGCGCGACCTGCGCGTCGTCCTCGTCCGACTGCGACCCGTAGGGCAGCCGGACCCCGAGGAACGACGCCTCGCCTCCCTCTTGCCGGAGCGAGTCGACGGCGAGCTGGCACAGCCGGCCCGCGAGCGTCGAGTCCTGGCCGCCGCTGATGCCGAGGACGAGCCCCTTCGCACCGGTCGTGCGCAGGTACTCCTTGAGGAATCGCACGCGATCCTGGATCTCCTCGGCGGGGTCGATGGACGCCTTCACCGCCAGTTCGTCGATGATCTCGGCACGCAGAGTCGTCATGATCCCGACTCTAGCGAGCGAGATCGCGCGCCGCAGAAGGTACGTTCGGCGCCATGACGCGACGCGATGTGCTGGTGGTGAGTGCGACAGCCGCCGAGGCCGCCCACGTTCCGGACGGCTACGACGTCCTCGTCACGGGCATCGGCAAGGTCGCGTCGGCGAGTGCCGTCGCCGCCGCCCTCGCGTCGCGAGACACCCCACCCGAGTGGGTCGTCAACATCGGCACCGTGGGCGCGCTGCACGCGCACCACTCCGGCATGTTCGTGCCGTCGCGTGTGCTCAACCACGACATCAGCGCGGACGTCCTGCGCTCGATGGGATACGACGCGCAGGACACGCTCGACGTCGCCGGCGGCGACGGCTCGGTGCTCGCGACCGGTGACGTGTTCGTGTCGGAGGCCGCGGTGCGCGACGAACTCGCGCGTCGCGCGGATCTCGTCGACATGGAGGGATTCGCGATCGCGTGGGCGTGTGCGCGGGCGAGTGTTCCGTGCCGGCTCGTCAAGCACGTCAGCGACGGCGCCGACGAATCGGCGCTCTCGTGGGCGCAGGTGGTCGATGCGAGCGCGGGCGAACTCGCGCGGTGGCTCACCGGTCGGTTCGGCTAGAGCGGCCACGCCCGGAGTTCGAAGCCGAGGCCGCGATCGTTGACCCAGTGCGCGCTGGTGCCCTCCACCGTCACGGTGACGTGACCGGCGAGGGCATCGAGGACGGCGCGCTCGAGTTCGGCGAGTTCGGGCGGGCACGGCTCGTCCGTGGTGATGGCGTCGCCGACGACCATGCCCGTGTCGCCGATCTCGGCGTCGGCCCGGAGCCGGTGACATCCCGTACTCCCGGTGACGGTCCCGTCCGTCGAGACCGTGATCTCGGGTGGCGACGTCTCGAGGGCGACCGATCTCGTCACGGCGTCGGGCGACGTGAGCGCGGTGACGATCCAGCGGGTGCCGGTGACGGAGCGGTCCGGCTCGGGCGGTGGCTCGGCGAGATGGACGGCGGTGCCCGGGGCGGTGAGGGTGAGCGTGTCGCCGGTCAGCGACCACGACGGCTGCGCGTCGAAGAGGGCCGTCAGCCAGTGATCGGCATCGGCCCGCTCGCCCTGGCACGCCATCATCGTCATCGCGAACGGGCGGGTGGCGAGGCGCCCTTCGGAGAAGTCGACGGGCGCGGAGCCACGGTTGCAGCCCGCGTCGGCGGCGAGCCTGCCGTCGTCGCCGAAGGTGAGCGTCAGCGGCCCGCCGCCCGGAATCGGGTCGCCGTCCACCGCGGTGGACACGAAGGTCCGACCCGTCGGGTCGGGCGGGCTCGCGTCGCTGTTGGCGACGCACGCGGTCACCGTGCCGGCGACGACGAGCGTCGACAGCACGAAGGCGATACGCAGCGGGCGCATGGAGCCGAAGGTAAGCCGCGAACGCGGCGAACAGGGCGGGTCGCACCCAATCGTTACTGCTCGTTTGCAGCGTCGATGCCCACGGTGGTGCGCGGTTCCGGGGAGCCGGCGACGCGCTGCACCAGGTCCGCCCAGCCCTGTGCGATGCGGTCGAGCGGGATCCCGCGTTCGCGCAGTTGGTGCATGACGAGCGCGGCGTCGAGCGGCGCGAGCAGGGATTCGGCGAGCAGGTGCAGGTCGCCGCGGACGCCCGCGGAGGCGAGCAGCATGCGTACGTGGGTCAGGGCGACGAAGCGGGCGGGAACGGCGAACCGGTCGGTGGGCGACTCGTCGGCTTCGAGGACCACCTCGCCCTGGACGTCGATGACGGCGAGGCGCGCGCGGCCGAACGCGACGAGGCGGTCGAGGGGCGGGGCCCCGGGGCCGAGCGGCGGCGGCCCGGTGAGGAACGCTTCCTGGAGGTCTGTCTCCGTCTGATCGAGGAGGGCGCGCATGAGCCCGGCGCGATTGCCGAAGCGGCGAAAGACTGTGCCTTTGCCCACACCTGCGCGGGCGGCGACGGCGTCCATCGTCACGGCACACGCACCGAGTTCGGTGACGAGCGCGGCGGCGGCGTCCAGCAACAGCCTGCGGTTTCGTGCGGCATCGCCTCGTTCGCGCGGTGCTGGAGCGCCGAGGGAGATGTTGTCGAGAGACACGCCGACATCTTACCGCGTCGGACGTACATGTGGACCACAGTCCGGTTCGGGACTACATTCGCGGTGCACAGCTCGACTATCGAAGGACTCGTCACACATGGCCAACAACATCCTCGTTCTCGTGGGCAGCCTCCGCACCGAGTCGATCAACCGCAAGCTCGCGGAGATCGCCGGCGCAACGCACCTCGAGGACGCCGACCTCACGATCCACGAGGGTCTCGCGGACCTGCCGTTCTACAACGAAGACCTCGACGTCGAGGGCGCCGACCTTCCGGCCGTGCGCGCGCTGCGTGCCGCCGGCGGCGAGGCCGACGGCTTCCTGCTCGTGACGCCCGAGTACAACGGCACCATCCCGGCCGTGCTCAAGAACGCCATCGACTGGCTCTCGCGGCCCTACGGCGCGGGCGCGATCAAGGACAAGCCGGTCGCGATCATCAGTTCGTCGATCAGCCCCAACGCCGCGAAGTGGGCGCACGACGACACCGTCAAGGCCGTCGGCATCGCGGGTGGCAAGGTCGTCGAGGACGCGAGCTTGTCGATCGGCGAGACGATGGGCAAGTTCGCCGAGACCCACCCGCGTGACGACGCTCAGGTCGTCGGTGAGGTCGAGGCGGTCGTGCGCAGCCTCGTCGAGGCGACGGGTCAGCTCGCCACCGTCTGACCCGCAGCTCTCCTCGACGCCGCCGGTGCACAGTGCACCGGCGGCGTCGTCGTGTTCGGGGGCGGGGTGGCCGTGGTGACGGGCGCGGACGACGGAATCTCACGGCTCGATCGGGCGTTGAAGAGGTACCGTTCGACGGCTCTGGCAACCCACTGGTTACTTCCGGGTCCGCGACACGCCGACGGGCTGCGACACGCCACGAATCGGTGAGCCCGCGCACAGGCCTCGACCTGGGGTTCGTGGCGTTCTCGCAGGACTCCGGGTGGTGAAATTTCACGATTGTCGTTCACAACATCATGGGTTTCGGTAAAAGCGTCGGCCACTAGGTGTAGTGTCTGGGACACCGACAGACCACAAGGGCTTCGACGGACACCGAACGGCGAGGCCGAGGCGGCGGGCCAGCGAAAACCGGCCGATCGGGGCGCCGAGCACAGCACTCGGAGCAGACAGCACAGAGTTCGTCAGCTGCGTCAGGCAGGGGAGAGAGGCACACCATGAGCATCACCGTCTACACCAAGCCCGCGTGCGTCCAGTGCAATGCCACCTACAAGGCCCTCGACAAGGCCGGCATCGAGTACACCTCCATCGACATCTCGCAGGACGACGAGGCCCGTGACTACGTCATGGCGCTCGGGTACCTGCAGGCGCCCGTCGTCGTCGCCGGTGACGATCACTGGTCGGGCTTCCGTCCCGATCGCATCAAGGCGCTCACGGTCGCCGCTGCCTGAACGGCAGGCGAGCCCACTCGAGCGGGCGACCGGCCCGGTACGGCGGCGGCGGAGGAGCTTGGGGAAGACCCTCCGAGACGCACGGACCGACTCCCGCGGTGACACCGGACAAGCAACCCCGCGCGGTGACACCGGACAAGCAACACAGAGCAGGAAACCTGGTGAGAGCCGATGACCTCGCTGGTGTATTTCTCCAGCACGTCGGAGAACACACACCGATTCGTCCAGAAGCTCGGAGTGCCTGCCACGCGGATTCCACTGCGTGATCGCGAGGGCACGTTCGAAGTGCACGAACCGTACGTCCTGATCGTCCCCACCTACGGGGGCGGCTGGACGATCACGGGCCGCGACACCCACTACGTGCCCAAGCAGGTCATCCGATTTCTCAACAACGAGCACAACCGTTCGCTGATCCGCGGTGTCATCGCGGGCGGCAACACCAACTTCGCCGAATCTTTCGGGATGGCAGGCGACATCATCTCCCAGAAGTGCAAGGTCCCCTACCTGTACCGCTTCGAACTCATGGGCACCCCTGAGGACGTCGAGCGGGTCCGGGAGGGGCTGGCGCGACATCGAATCCCGCGACCGCGACATCCAGACCCGTGATCAGGAGCAGCAATGGCACCGACCATCACCGACACCGAGGTGAAGACCTCTCGTATCGACGTGAACGAGGGCCTGGACTATCACGCCCTCAACGCGATGCTGAACCTGTACGGGCCGAACGGTGAGATCCAGTTCGACAAGGACGTCGCGGCGGCGCGTCAGTACTTCCTGCAGCACGTCAACCAGAACACGGTGTTCTTCCACAACCTGGACGAGAAGCTCGACTACCTCGTCGAGGAGAACTACTACGAGCCCGAGGTTCTCGAGCAGTACTCGCGCAGCTTCGTCAAGTCGCTGATCGATCACGCGTACTCGAAGAAGTTCCGGTTCCCGACGTTCCTCGGCGCCTTCAAGTACTACACGTCCTACACGCTCAAGACGTTCGACGGAAAGCGCTACCTCGAGCGGTTCGAGGATCGCGTGTGCATGGTGGCGCTCACCCTCGCCGCCGGCGACGAGGTGCTCGCGACGAAGCTCGTCGACGAGATCATCTCGGGCCGTTTCCAGCCTGCGACACCGACCTTCCTCAACTCGGGCAAGAAGCAGCGCGGCGAGCCCGTGTCGTGCTTCCTGCTGCGCATCGAGGACAACATGGAGTCGATCGGCCGCGCCATCAACTCCGCGCTCCAGCTGTCCAAGCGCGGCGGCGGAGTCGCGTTGCTGCTGAGCAACATTCGTGAGCACGGCGCGCCCATCAAGCGCATCGAGAACCAGAGTTCGGGCGTCATCCCGATCATGAAGCTGCTCGAGGACTCGTTCTCGTACGCCAACCAGCTCGGCGCGCGGCAGGGCGCGGGTGCGGTGTATCTGCACGCGCACCACCCCGACATCTACCGCTTCCTCGACACCAAGCGCGAGAACGCGGACGAGAAGATTCGCATCAAGACGCTCTCGCTCGGCGTCGTGATCCCGGACATCACGTTCGAGCTCGCGAAGAAGAACGAGGACATGTACCTGTTCTCGCCGTACGACGTCGAGCGTATCTACGGGGTTCCGTTCGCCGACATCAACGTCACCGAGAAGTACCATGAGATGGTCGACGACAAGCGGATCCGCAAGTCGAAGATCAAGGCGCGCGAGTTCTTTCAGACGCTCGCCGAGCTGCAGTTCGAGTCGGGCTACCCGTACATCATGTTCGAGGACACCGTGAACCGCGCGAATCCCATCGCGGGCAAGGTGACTCACTCGAACCTGTGCTCGGAGATCCTGCAGGTGTCGACGCCGTCGGAGTTCAACGACGACCTCACCTACAGCAAGATCGGCAAGGACATCTCGTGCAACCTGGGTTCGATGAACATCGCGAAGGCGATGGACTCCGATGATTTCGGTCAGGCCGTCGAGGTCGCGATCCGTGCACTGACCGCCGTCGCGGACCAGACGTCCATCGACTCCGTTCCGTCGATCCGCAAGGCCAACGACGAGGGCCATGCCATCGGACTCGGGCAGATGAATCTGCACGGCTACCTCGCTCGCGAGCGTGTTCACTACGGCTCCGACGAGGGTGTCGACTTCACGAACATCTACTTCTACACCGTTGTGTTCCATGCGATCCGGGCGTCGAACGCGATCGCGAAGGAACGCGGCACGTACTTCGCGGGCTTCCCCGACTCGAAGTACGCGTCGGGTGAGTACTTCGACAAGTACACCGATCAGGTGTGGGAGCCGAAGACGGAGAAGGTGCGGCAGCTGTTCGCCGACGCCGGCATCGACATCCCCACGCAGGACGACTGGCGTGAGCTGAAGGCGTCGGTGCAGGAGTACGGGATCTACAACCAGAACCTGCAGGCCGTCCCGCCGACCGGGTCGATCTCCTACATCAACAACTCCACCAGCTCCATCCACCCGGTGGCGTCGAAGATCGAGATCCGCAAGGAAGGCAAGATCGGTCGCGTCTACTACCCGGCGCCTTATCTGACGAACGACAACCTGGAGTACTACCAGGACGCGTATGAGATCGGGTACGAGAAGATCATCGACACCTACGCGGCGGCGACGCAGCACGTCGATCAGGGGCTGTCGCTGACGCTGTTCTTCAAGGACACCGTGACGACCCGCGATCTCAACAAGGCCCAGATCTACGCGTGGCGCAAGGGAATCAAGACGCTGTACTACATCCGCCTGCGCCAGATGGCGCTCGAGGGGACCGAGGTGGAAAATTGCGTTTCGTGCATGTTGTGACATCAGGCGCACCTACCACCGAACAATCCGTGACCGAATAGAGGAAGTGTCATGACTGCCGCACCGCATTCACCCGCGGACGGGGCCCCGATCAAGCTGATCGATCGCGTCTCGGCGATCAACTGGAACCGGGTGCCCGACGAGAAGGACGCCGAGGTGTGGGATCGCCTCACCGGCAACTTCTGGTTGCCCGAGAAGGTGCCGGTGTCCAACGACATCCAGTCGTGGGCGACGCTGACCCCGCACGAGCAGCAGCTCACGATGCGCGTGTTCACGGGCCTGACGCTCCTCGACACCATCCAGGGCACGGTCGGTGCGGTCTCGCTCATCCCGGACGCCGTCACGCCGCACGAGGAGGCCGTCCTCACGAACATCGCGTTCATGGAGTCGGTGCACGCGAAGTCGTACTCGAGCATCTTCTCGACGCTCTGCTCGACGCGCGAGATCGACGACGCCTTCCGCTGGTCGGAGGAGAATCCGAACCTGCAGCGCAAGGCCAAGATCGTCATGGACTACTACCGTGGCGACGATCCGCTCAAGCGCAAGGTCGCCTCGACCCTGCTCGAGTCGTTCCTGTTCTACTCGGGCTTCTACCTGCCGATGTACTGGTCGTCGCGCGCGAAGCTCACGAACACCGCCGACATGATCCGCTTGATCATTCGCGACGAGGCGGTGCACGGGTACTACATCGGCTACAAGTACCAGAAGGGGCTCGAGCAGCTCACCGAGGCCGAGCGAGAAGAGCTGAAGGGCTACACGTTCGAGTTGCTCTTCGAGCTGTACGACAACGAGGTCGACTACACCCAGGACCTCTACGACGAGGTCGGCCTCACCGAGGACGTCAAGAAGTTCCTGCGCTACAACGCGAACAAGGCACTGATGAACCTCGGCTACGAGGGCCTGTTCCCGAAGGACGAGACGGACGTGAACCCGGCGATTCTGTCGGCGCTGTCGCCGAACGCCGACGAGAACCACGACTTCTTCTCGGGCTCGGGTTCGAGTTACGTCATCGGCAAGGCCGTCAACACCGAAGACGAGGACTGGGACTTCTGACACCCTGCTGCCGCTGCAACTCGTAGTGCTGACGGGAGGCCCGGATCCGCGAGCAACCGCAGATTCGGGCCTTTCGTGTCCGCTGTATTCGGCCGCGCGACAAGGCGGCTCGACGAGCAGAGAGTGAGTCTCGATGACGATCCGGCACGCTACCGAGGCCGATGCCGAGGCGCTCGCGACGATTTTGAATGCGATCATCGAGGAAGGCGGCAAGACCGCGATCGACGGGCCGCTGAGCCCACAAGAGTTGGCGGAGTGGTTCATGTCCGGTCCACACTGCGTCACCTGCATGGTTGCGGTCGACGAGAACGGGCATGCGCTCGGGTTCCAGACGACCGAGCGGTTTCACGACGACCTGCCCTCCGCAACCGCAGACATCGGAACCTTCATCGCGAAGGGTGCGCGAGGCTCCCGAATCGGGAAGCAATTGGCGGATGCCACTTTCGCCGCCGCGCGACAGGCAGGGCTCGACGCATTGCGTGCGGTGATTCGACGAGAGAACAAAGGAGCAGTCGCCTTCTACCGTGCGCTCGGATTCCAGGGGCATGTGCCGCGCGAAGGCGCAGTCGTTCTGGTGCGCACCTTGGAGTTGGAAGGCCGGTCGTCTGGGGCGTTTACGGTGTGATCGAGGGCTTCGGTGATTCATCGGGCGGGTCAGCGCTTGCCGGTCCAGAACCCAACGGGAATCGGTAACTGAGGCATCGCGGTCGCCGGAGCGAACGACACCGCCAGACCGCCGTACGGGAGCACCTCAGCACTCACGAAGAGGAGTCCGCGTTCGTTCGCCAGACGTGCGATCGCCACGATCGGGAGGGCCGCGAACGTGCGGTTCACGAATTCGAGGCGCGTTCGTCCGCTGTCGAACTGCTCCATGACGTGGAGCCGTAGTTCGTCGTCCAACCGGAGTTCGCGGCCGGTGTTCGGCGGTGCGAGTACCCGGGCGAACGCGTGATACGACGGTCCGCCGACTGCGAAGTGGTTCGCAGCGAACACGTATCCGTAGGAAGCAGCTATCTGCGCCATGACGGTCGGGTCGAGCCCGGTGCGGAGGATGGGTACGAAAGCCCAGTCTTCGCCGTCGAACCGACGGGCGAACCGCGCAGCCTTGTCCTCGTGCGATAGGAATCGCCCGCGCAGGGCCGAGATCGCCACTGCACCCAGGGCGGCCAGAGCGACGAACGCGACCAGCGACAGGACGAACGGTGACCACGTGGCGTCTTCAGGCACCGGGCACCTGCCGATCAGGAGTTGTCATCGCAGCTGAGTCGGGTATGCGGACCACCGGTGACGCAGTGTGGGAAGTCGAGGCGAGGGAGGCGAGGGAAGCATCTGGAACGCCACTTTGACGCTTCCGAAGGTGTAGCCCGTCTCGCCGATGTAGTAGTAGCCGAAGCTGTTGGCGATGGCGTTCATCTCGGCAACGCTGATCGTGTAGTTGCGCGGATCCACGGTGACTATCGAACGGCCGTTGAACAGTTCGCTGATGCGGCTCTTCTGGATGTCAGTGGGGGCGGCTGTCTTACGCCGATACCACACCTTCAGTCGGTGGTGGACCGGAAAGAGGCCGAGCGCCGCGAAGCCGAGAATCAGCAGAACCCAGAAAGCGAACTGAATTGCAGTGTTGGCCGGCGCCGAATCAGCCGCATTGGCGAGGACGGTCACGAAATCGGAATGCCACGGTCTTCCTAGCGAATCGCGTTGCATCATCGGTCGAGTGTGGTCTTTCGAAAATAGAAGTTTCCGGTCCTTTGGTATTTCCCGCGCATACCCCATGCGAACGCGTATCCCTTTGTCGCGGCGATCAACGCCAGTTCGTGAGGAGGAAGCGATTCCGAGTATATTTCGACGAGGTCATCACCGTTGAATCTTGCTGCGATGCGCGAACGATAAGCGGCAAATGTTCCCGGATTGCTTTGCTCGTGTGGTAGATACAAGAGGACTCCTAGAACAGTGTTTCGAGATCCCATACGTGACCGTGCTACTAGGTCAACCCGGTCCGGAATCGACCTTAGAAGCGTTTAGTATGGAGGATGAACTGCACGCTTTCCGAATCCATTGTTGGAATTCTCGGTGGAGGAGGTGAGGGCATTCGTTCGGACCCGACACGGGTCGCTCCACGTCGATTTCCGCGCTCACCGATGTAGTAGAACCCATTCCTGTTTGCGACGCAATTAATCGTATATATCGGAACGGTGAAGTTGCGCGGATCTACGACAACGATATTGCTCTGTCCGAAACAATTTGTCCAGATTATTGAGCTGGCTCGCCTCGGAGCCCGCGCGCAGGCGGCGAGTTGCGATTTTGAGGCGATGGATGGGATTGCTTACCGCGATGGTGCACAGGGCGAGGCCGAGCAGCGCGAAGCCCAGTACCTCGAGAAAGCTCGCTGACTCGCCGGCGGACCCGGCTGCGAACATGGCGGTCATCGGTGAGCCTCCGGGCGCTGGTAGAGGAGTCGGAAGCACCAGAAATCGGACGTACCATAGCGGCCAGACCGTTTTCCGCGTGCAAACTCGTATCCATGCAATCTCGCGACCCGGGCGACCTCAGCGGCGTCCAGTCTCGGGTCGGGGAGCAGCAAAACCTCGTCGCGTCCGTCGAAAAGCAATTCGGGGCAAGGTCGAACGGGAACGGTACCGAAACTCCGATCGGTCATTCGCCATCCTTATGTGCGAGCTTGATTAGGCATCAAGCGGGCGCCATCGGCTGGGGGCGGCAGGTATTCGTAGCGGGGGAGGCCCGGACAGTCGTTGGAAAGCCACCTGGGTGCTCCCGACGATGTTGCCTCTCTCGCCGATGTAATAGTGGCCGTGCGAGTTAGCGATGGCGTTCATACAGGCGACGGAGATCGTGTAGAATCGCGGATCGATGACGACGACATCCTTACCGTGAAATTTTGCGTCGATCCGGCGGATCTGTTCGTCCTCTCCGGCGGCGCGTCTACGGCCCCACCAGCAGATGATTCGGTGATCGAGGCGAAAAGCGATCTGGAAAGCGAGGAGCGTCGACGCTGCGAACCCGACGATTACGACTGTGACTGCAGCCGCCCCACTGCCCTGGCGGGCTTCCGACGCCAACGTGACGACAGCGGGATCCAGGAGTATGTGCATGTGTCGGTTCATTCTCAATCGGCTGGGAACAGTCGGCGGAAATAGTAGGTACTGACGTCGAGTCCGTTGCTGCCCCGTCTCGTCCCGTAGGCGAACACGTATCCACACTCATAGGCGACACGTGCGAGCACCTCGGGGTGGATATGGTGCGAGGCTCCGAACTCGACCAGGGCGCTGCCGTCGAACCAGTGCGCGTAGGGCGGGAGGTGCTCGGGGCGGGTGGTTCATCGTCTGCCCTCCTGGACAATCGGATCACCGACATCAAGGCGATCGATGATCGCAAATGCGAGTGCTATCAGGTTTTCCATATCCTGTTTGCGTTGCATTCCGAAATCCATGGACAGCAATTGTGGCGGCGTTGTCGATCGGTACCACCGCCCGATCGGATCCCCAACCGCCGAGTGAAGATTCCCGCAGACGGAATCTCGCGAGCCGTGGTCGGGCGCGACCAGCACGTCAGAGGTTTTTCACGCGGAGGTGGCGCTGAGACTCTCGTCCAAGTCACCTGTTGACCAGAGAGCAGAGGGGACTCATCTGGGCCGAATTCCTTCGCGTAATCTTCGAACTGCTCGCCAAGAAGGCGTGTCCATGTTGGGGATTCGCGGCGGTGGCGGAGTTGTCCTACGGTTGAAGAATACGCGTGTTGCACCGGCGGAGTTTCCCCTTTCGCCAGCATAGAAGTAGCCATGTTGATTCGCGATCTGGTTCATTTCATAAATCCGAATCGTGTAGTTCCTAGGGTCTATCGCGACTACGCGATCCTCCCCGAACCTCGAGTCGATTCGTTTGAACTGATGCCCACGATTCCCCGCGCGCAGGCGGCGTGTGGCAATCTTGAGTCGATGAACCGGGTGGCTGAGCAATACTCCGGTGGCGATCATAGTTGCTATAGTGACCGCCAGGACGGATAGTAATGTTGCGAAATCGCTAGACCCGCTGGCAGCCGAAACGGTGCCGTGGTCCGTCATGTGATTATCCCCGTTGCAGGGTACAAGAGCCGAAACAGCCAGTATTCGGCCTGCCCGTAACGCCCTGATCGCTTACCTCGAGAGAATTCGTAGCCGTGCCGACGCGCCGTATCGGCGACTTCGGCGGGAGAAAGCCTCGGATCTGCGATCAGAGCGACCTCGTCACGGCCATCGAAGAAGAGTTCGTAATGGTAGATCCCGGTCGGATCCGAATACGGCCAAGGTCGGGGTGTGGTCATATATGAGCTTCTCTGGGAGGATGCGGCAGTGTTGTGGCTGCCGAACAAGTCGGAAAGTCGCTATTCCATCGGCTTCCATCGATTCGTAGTGGATGGGAGGCGGATGGGCGGCGGTCCAGGCAGCTTCTGAAACGCAACTTCGGTGCTCACGCCGAGGTGACCGTTCTCGCCGATATAGTAGTATCCGTACCCGTTCGCGATCGCGTTCATCCTGGACACGGCGATAGTCGTGCGGCGGGGGTCGGCAGTGACGATCGGTCGTCCGTCGAACTTGGAGTGAAACCGTTCCTCGGCTGTGCTGTAGGAAACAGGCCGTCTGTGGGTTCGCCATCGAATTACTCGAGCTCGGTTCCGGGGGTTTCTCGCCACGACGAGAAGTGAGATCGCCGCGATTGTTCCGAGTGCGACGAAAATTCCCGAAGGTGACCCGCCGGAGGCGGCCGCGAGGATGATTGTTTCGGTTCTCATTGGTTCGTGAACAGGTTCCGGAAGTAGTACAGCGTGATGTCGGAGAATTGGCCGTGGCGCTGGCCCCACGCGAACACGTAGCCGTGCTGATACGCGACTTCTGCGAGCTCCTGCGGTGAAGAATAGAGCCCTGGGGTGGCGATCACAATGTCGCGCCCATCGAAAAGTCCTGAATCGGAAGAGCGGACGTGTGTCATCGTGAACCCGCGCTTTCTGGTGATTCGCTCTCGGTCGATTGTGGATCCCACCGGATCGAGGAGATCATCTGTAGTGCGTACTTCAGAAAGGTCGGCCAATGTTCTCGCGATGAACTGCCGACGCTGGCGACGAGAATCTCCTGGCAGACTAGGGATGGAATCAGGGCTTGCAGCGTGTCTGTCGTGATTGGATCGGGCGCTGCGACTTCTTTTCGGACTCCCGATGCAGCGTCGGGGGCCGCGATCCGTCCGGAGCGGAGCACGAGAACGGTCGGGCCGCACGGGAGGTCGCGATACTGAACCACCGCGGCGGGATTGCTCTTCATGAGAGAAGAGCCGATTGCCTGTGCCATCTCGCTCGCCGATTCTTCGGAGTCCTCGACATCCAGTCTGCGATGGCCCAGACTCGTGCGGGCGATAGTGAAGCACGCGTAGTGCTCGGGCTCCAGCTCCGGGATGACGAGTTGGCCTGCAAAGAAGACTCCCGACTCGTGAAGCTTTTCGGATAGCCCGAGTATCGCCTCGCTCACATGCCCTGAGGTGAAGCCTGCCAAGCTCGCGATCAGCGAGGCATCGGCATGCCGTTGTTCGCTGTCACCGGTTACAGGTAGAGGAATGAAGCCAGAAGGGACCGATAGTGCCAGGGTCATCGGTCTCCCCGAACCACGTTGATGACCGGGCCGACGATCGGCCCAGTCAATGCTGTTGTTGCGAGCTCCGAGGGAGTCTCGGGGACGAGATACTCGCCGATGTCGTCGACGATGGTCGTGGCTCCCTCCACGCCGAAGGCCTTCATTCCAACCGGTGTGGCGAGTGACGCGGATGCACTCATCTTCGTGAGATCGGTTCCCACAGCAATGAGATTGTCAGCTTGCGCGAGAAGTGCACCGCTCTCGGCGAATTTGCCGGCACTGTGTGCCAAGTTGCCTGCTGCGGTCGCAGACTCGGCGTAGAGCCCGATGATCTTTCCGGCCCCGCCGGTGGCAACACCGAACGCATCCATCCCAATCGCTGTCCACGTCACGTTCTCGGAGCCTGCGCTCATCGCCACAGCGTGACCAGCGAGAGCTGCAACGCCGAGCGCCAATGACGCTGTTCCGAGTGCGCCGCTGAGTGGAGGAAAAGCGAGCGTGAGCGCAGAAGCCGTACCCAAGACGGTGCTGAGGGTCGACAGCGTGTTCGAGATCTCGTTGATCAGATCGGCGTTTTCCTTGATGAACTCCCAGATCTCGAGATGGAAGTCGATGATTCCGTCGAGCAGAGCCTTGTGCGCGTCGATGATCTTGTCGAGCAGGCTCTGTTCAGGTGCTTCGTCGGCGGCTTGTCGGAGTAGCCGCGCGGTGAGATCCGCGAGTTCTTCGTGCCGGGCAAAAAGCATCTTCGCGCGGTCGAGGAGTGCTTCGAGTTCGTCCCTGGCCTTGGCGAGTTGGGCGACAGCGGCATCGAGACGCGCCTGTGCGGCGGCGAGCGAGGCGGCGTCGTCGTAGGTGCGACCGGCTTCGTTCAGACCCGGATTCGACTGCGCTGCCTCGAGATTGCGCCGCGCGATCGCCGCTTCGGCCTCGAGTCGGTCTGCATCACGCTGCATCGAGACAAGATCGTCTCGCCACACGCCGAGGGCGTCCGACGCCCGCCGCATCGCGGTGCCCGCAGTGTCCAGATAGGAGGGGAGTTCGCCGATCTTGCTGCGGAAGGCGTCCGCCGCTTGCCCACGCCAGATCCCGTCGGAGTACCCGACGCGGATGAGGGCTTCCTTGGCCGACAACAGGCGCGCAGCGACGGCGCCCATCTCGTCGGACAGGGACGCGACCCTGGACGGATTGCCGGGGGACGGGTCGAAGCCGAGTGCCGGAAATGCGGGCCGAGTCATCAGAGGTTGAGGCTCGAGCCAGCGGCGGGAACGTCGGGGATCGCGCTGCCGACCGCCGTGATCGAATCCGCGGTGGCCTGCTCCTGTGCGACGTAGAGGTCACGTGTGGTCCGCAATCCGTCGGCCATCGATGCCGTGGACTTCGCGATCTGCTCGATCCCGTACTGCCACTTGTCGCGAAACTTTCCGGCGGCGGCGTCCAGGCCGACGTTGCCCAGATCGCCGCTGTTCGTGTCCGCGAGACGATCGTTCGCCGCCTTCATGTCATCCGCTGCGGAGTCGAGCGTGTCGATGAGTACACCGAACGCTGCGACATCCAGATAGAGATCTTCCCCCGGCACTGGCCCCCCTAGCGATTTTCGATCCCGATCAGGTTAACCGATAGGTGACCGCGAACCTCGGACGGCTCGGTTCACCGCCGGAACCATGCCCGTTCGTCGCCGGCGAGCGCCTTCTCGATGCGGAGCCGCGACGAGTCGGCGAGCTTGCGAGGCAATGCATCCGGTTCGAACCACCGAACGTCCATGTTCTCTTCGTCGGCGACGTGAGGCTCGCCGGACGTCCAGCGCGCCAGGAAGCACAGATCGAGGTACTGCGTCACGTCGCCGTTCGGGTAGTGGATCGGGGGAGTGACGTCGACACTCGTGAGCCGGTCGATCTCGACCTCGATGCCGGTCTCCTCCGCGATCTCGCGGCGAACGGCGTCGCCCGGCTCCTCGCCGGGCTCGAGAATGCCGCTCACGACGGCCCATTCGAGATTGTCGACGCGCCGCGCCAACAGGATCCGGCCGCCGTCGTCGACGACGACGGCGGAGACGCCGGACAGCCAGAGCGGCTCGTGGCCGATGTGCGATCGCAATTCCTTGACGAAGTCGGGTACGGCCACGGCTCAGCTCGCGTATCCGTTGAGGGTGTTCTGCAGATCGGTCAACATCGCGCGGGCCGCGACGAGTCCGCCGCCGGTCCACACCGACGTCTCTACGGCGAACACACGATTGTCGACGGCGGCCTCGAGTTTCTCCCAGTCCTCGCCCGTCATGACGGACTCGGCGTGCTCCTTGCTCGCGTCGTCCATGATCGCGTAGACGATGTCGCCCTCGGCGGCCGCGACGTCCGACGTGATGTCGTGGGTGACGGCGTCCTCGAGCCGCTGCTGCGTGGGACGACGCACCCCGACGTCGGCCAGCACCTGGCCGGCGAAGCTCGCCGGGCCTTCGACGACGAGGGTGTCGCCAGCGAAGTTCACCACGGATGCCTCGGTCTGCGATGCGACGAGCGCTTCGCCGGTCCCGCGTGCCTCGTTCTCGTACGCCTCGATCGCGGCGTCGGCCGCGGCCGTGCGTCCGAGCGCGGCAGCGGCGAGCCGGAACCGGTCCTTCCACTGCACGGAGTCTTCGCCGATCGCGACGGCGGGCGCCTCGGTGCCGAGCGCGGTGACGGCCTCGGGAGCGGAACCGATGACGACGTCGGGTGCCGCCTCCTCGACGAGTGCCGGATCGGCAGTGCCGACGCCGACCGACGGGATCTCGGCGATTCCCGTCCCGAGATAGGCGGGTTGCGCGACGGGGCCGTCGGTGGTGACGGCTCCCACGACGCTCTCCCACAGCCCGAGTGCGCACACGGCGTCCATCGCGGCCGGGTCGAGCACGACGATCCGCGCGGGATCGTCCGGAACGTCGGTGGTGCCGGCCGCGTGCTCGACGGGATGGACGCCGCCACCCGGCCGGTCGGCGGGCACGGGGTCGGGGCACGCGGTGGCGGTGTCGCGTTCGATTCCGACGACGGCGGCACCGGCGATGCTCGTCGTCGTCCGCACGATGGAGTCGGCCGGATCGTCCGCGGGTGCCGAACAACCGCCCACTGCGAGCACACCGAGCGCGAGCGCGGCGACGGCCGGCGTCGCTCGTGAGCGGGACAGGTCTCGTGGACGGAACACGGGACGCAGAGTCATGTGCGACGGCCTTCTCTTCGACGGACCCTCGTGAGTGGAGCGGACGTGGGTCGAGCGGACGTGGATCGAGCGGACTCAGCCTAGCCGCCGCCCAGCGCACACCCCGATTCTGCCGCTGCGGTGATGCGCATCACATCTTTGCATTCGACGCGCCCTGTGCGAGTGCCGATTACGGGACGAAGTGCCCGGGAACGGTGCAGGTGAGAGCGAGGGTCCAGCGGTTGCGCGAGGGCCGAGTACGACACAGGGTAGGACCGAGTCGTCGGCCCCGATTCGGACGGTCTACGATTCCGGAGAGCGCAAGCCAGAGAAGACCGTCTTCCCCCTGGTCGGGGTGGACGCGCATTCAGGAGGATCATTGACTGCCGTAGCGCCTCAGCCAGTCCCCGAGACAGCTGCTGCCCGGCCCTATCCGCAGCGGCAGGGACCGAAGGGCTCGTTCGTCTTCAAGGCGATCACGACGACCGACCCCAAGGTACTGGGCATCATGTACCTGGTCACGTCGTTCGTGTTCTTCCTCATCGGCGGACTCATGGCCCTGCTGATGCGTACCGAGCTCGCCGTGCCCGGCCTGCAGTTCCTGTCGAACGAGCAGTTCAATCAGCTGTTCACGATGCACGGCACGATCATGCTGCTGCTGTACGCGACCCCGGTCGTGTTCGGTTTCGCGAACTACATTCTCCCGCTGCAGATCGGTGCGCCCGACGTCGCCTTCCCGCGACTGAACTCGTTCAGCTACTGGCTGTACCTGTTCGGCGGCATCATGGTCACTGCCGGATTCGTGACGCCCGGCGGCGCTGCCGACTTCGGCTGGACGGCGTACGCGCCGCTCACCAGCGCACTGCACTCGCCCGGTTTGGGCGCGGACCTGTGGGTCCTGGGCCTCACGGTCGCCGGCCTCGGCACGATCCTCGGTGGCGTCAACTTCATCACCACCGTCATCTGCTTGCGCGCTCCCGGCATGACGATGTTCCGGATGCCGATCTTCACGTGGAACATCTTCATCACCGCGATCCTGATCCTGCTCGCCTTCCCGCTGCTGACCGCCGCGTTCATGGGCCTCTACATGGATCGCCATCTCGGCGGCCACATCTTCGATCCCGCCAACGGCGGCGTCATGCTGTGGCAGCACCTGTTCTGGTTCTTCGGCCATCCCGAGGTCTACATCATCGCGTTGCCGTTCTTCGGCATCGTGTCGGAGATCTTCCCGGTCTTCAGCCGTAAGCCGATCTTCGGCTACAGCGGCCTCGTTTACGCGACCCTCGCGATCGCGGCGCTCTCCATCGCGGTGTGGGCGCACCACATGTACGCCACCGGCGCGGTGCTGCTCCCGTACTTCTCGTTCATGACGTTCCTCATCGCCGTGCCCACGGGTGTGAAGATCTTCAACTGGATCGGCACGATGTGGAAGGGCCAGTTGACGTTCGAGACACCGATGATCTTCTCCGTCGGCTTCCTCGTGACGTTCCTCTTCGGTGGTCTGTCGGGCGTCATCCTCGCGAGCCCGCCGCTCGACTTCCACGTCACCGACTCGTACTTCGTCGTCGCGCACTTCCACTACGTCGTGTTCGGCACCGTCGTGTTCGCCACCTATGCCGGCATCTACTTCTGGTTCCCCAAGATGACGGGCCGGATGATGGACGAGCGGCTCGGCAAGGTCCACTTCTGGATGACCTTCCTCGGCTTCCACGCGACGTTCCTCGTGCAGCATTGGCTCGGCGCCGAGGGCATGCCCCGCCGCTACGCCGACTACCTGCCGTCGGACGGGTTCACGACGCTCAACATCGTCTCGACGATCGGTGCCTTCGTACTCGGTGCCTCGACACTGCCGTTCATCTGGAACGTCTTCAAGAGTTACCGCTACGGCAAGGTCGTCACGGTCGACGACCCGTGGGGCTACGGCAACTCGCTCGAATGGGCGACGTCCTGCCCGCCGCCGCGGCACAACTTCACCGAGTTGCCGCGCATCCGCTCCGAGCGGCCCGCGTTCGAGCTGCACTACCCGCACATGGTCGAACGGATGCGCGACGAAGCGCATGTGGGAGGCGGTCACAGCGGTGGCGCCCCGGGCGGAATGCTCGGCGCGGGTACCACCTCGAACCGCGCTCACTGACGGTCGCGACTCGATCGCTGCGACGAAGCCCCGCCCGGTCACCGGGCGGGGCTTCTCGCTTGGCAGAATCGACAGGAACCCGCACGGTCATCGGTGCGGGACGAACAGATCGGAGTTGACGTTCGTGGCTGCCACCGACGCCGTCGTTCTCGTGACCGTGACCGGTCCCGACCGTCCCGGTGTCACATCCGCGTTGTTCGCAGTGCTGTCTCGGCACGGCGTCAGCCTGCTCGACGTCGAGCAGGTCGTGATCCGCGGCCGCCTCACGCTCGGCGTCCTGCTCGGCGGTGCTCGTGACGGCGAGCGGCTGCAGGAGGATCTCGAGGACGCGATGGCGACGGTGGGGATGGACGTCGACGTCGAGATCGGCGCCGATCCCGGACGCCCCTCGGTGTCGACGCACGTCGTCGTCGTTCTCGGTAGTCCGGTGAGTGCGCGAGCGATGCAGTCGATCGCGCGCGCGTTGGCGGCGCTCGGCGCGAACATCGACACGATTCGCGGCATCGCCGACTACCCGCTCACGGGACTCGAGCTGCTCGTGAGCGCCGCGAAGTCGGGCGTCGCCGCGGACAAGGAACTGCGCACGGCCCTCGCCGAGGTCGCGGTCAAGGAGGGCGTCGACGTCGCCGTCGAGCACGGGGGACTCGCGCGCCGTGCCAAGCGGCTCATCGTCTTCGACGTCGACTCGACGCTCGTGCAGGGCGAGGTCATCGAGATGCTCGCGGCGCGCGCCGGTGTCGAGGATCAGGTGCGCGAGGTCACCGAGTCGGCGATGCGCGGCGAGATCGACTTCGCCGAATCGCTGCACCAGCGCGTCGCGACGCTCGAGGGGCTCGACGAGTCCGTCATCCAGGAGGTCGCGGACGAGCTCGAGCTGACGCCGGGCGCCAGGACCACGATCAGGACGCTCCGCCGGCTCGGCTATCACTGCGGCGTCGTCTCGGGCGGGTTCCGGCAGGTCATCGAGGGCCTCGCACACGATCTCGAACTCGACTTCGTGCAGGCGAACACCCTCGAGATCATCGACGGGAAGCTCACCGGCCGCGTCGTCGGCGACATCGTCGACCGCGCGGCGAAGGCGACGGCGCTGCGCAAGTTCGCGGCGCAGGTCGGGATTCCGATGGCGCAGACGGTGGCGGTCGGCGACGGCGCGAACGACATCGACATGCTCAACGCCGCGGGCCTCGGCGTCGCGTTCAATGCGAAGCCCGCCCTGCGCGAGATCGCCGACACCGCACTGTCGTTCCCGTTCCTCGACGCCGTGCTGTTCGTGCTGGGCGTCACGCGCGACGAGGTCGAGGCCGCCGATGCACTCGACGGGACGGGGCGCCGGGTTCCGCTGGACGCTCCGGTCCCGCGCACACTGTGACGGGGTGGCTCCGATGAGTTTCGAGGATCTGCACGCGGTTCTGGCCCGCGGTTACGGGGACCGTCCCGACCCGGCCGATCGCGATCGCGTTCTCGCGATGCCGATGGTGCTCCACCTCCCCAAGATCGACCCGCCCGCGCGCAGTGCGGTGCTCGCAGCTGCTGCGCAGTCGGTCCTCGGAGTGTGCTTCGACCCACGGGTCGACGTCGACGCGGAATCGGGGGAGCCGGGCCCGTGGCGCGCGAACTATCTCGCCTGGACGTCGGCGCGCATCCGCAAGGTCGCGCGGCGCGCTCGCGGTGCGCAGTGGCTCGCTGCACAGGACGTGCCGGGCGTGACGGTGGATGTCGACGGCGCGCTGGCGAGGGCATTCGTGCCGGGACCGGTCGGTGAGCTCGATCCCCGAATCCGGAAACTCCAGATCGGTGGCACCGAGCTGGAGCACGACGAGCCCGGCCCACCCGATCCGGAACTCCCCGTGCTGTGGGTGGATTCGCGTCTGGACATGACGGTCGGCAAGGCGGCGGCCCAGGTCGGGCACGCCGCGATGATCCTCGCGGGCGCGATGAGCGCGCCGGATGCGCTGGCGTGGGCGGAGCGGGGCTTCGCGTGTTCGGTGCGTGACGCCGACGCACAGCAGTGGGAGGCGGTGCGCGCGCGCATGAACTCCGGTGAGGCCGTAGGCGTGCGCGACGCGGGGTTCACCGAGGTCGCGCCCGGATCGACGACGGTGATCGCCACACCCCGACCGTGAGGCCGCTCCGATCCATCCCTTGCTTCGCCGCAACGGCGGGGGTGTCGAGTGGCGGAGGATCAGAGTGGAGCGCTGATCGGCGCTTCGGGTGCCTCGGTGATCGCGGTCGAGCCGGTGCGCAGGTACTCGGTAATCGCGGTGTCGACGACGGTGTTGCCGCCCTGGATCGCCGTGCCGTGATCGCCACCGCCGACGGTCACGAGATGGGCGCTCATCTGCTCCGCGAGCCGCACGCCGCCGTCGTACGGGGTCTGCGGGTCGCGCAGGCTCTGCAGTACGAGCGGCGCATCGTCGAGCGCGGCGCCGGTGAGCGGTGGCAACGCGGTGACCGGCGGTGCACCCGCGCACCAGACACCGGACGAGTACGTGTAGCCGATCATGTCGAACAGATCGCCCTGCAGGAACGTCGAGAACAGCCAGCCGGGAAGGCGATCCGGCCGCGGCGCGACGATGTTCTCGTTGCAGAGGATCAGCGACTGCATCGTCTGTGCCTGGGCCACCGCATCGAGTTCGGCCTCGCTCATGTCCGCCGGTGAGGCTCCTTCGGGGAGTTCGCCGTCGCGGACCGCCCGCGCGAGCGTCGGCCAGTTGTTGCGGCCGGGGAGCAGCTGGCGGGTGAGGGCGTAGACGCTCGACGACAGCTGAATGTGTTCCGGGTTCGCGAGCATGCGCACGAACGCCTCGAACCGGACGCGCGCGGGGCCGGTGAGATCGACACCGGCGCGGTAGGCGTCGGCGACGGCCTCGAGACCCGGGGGGACGTCGCCGATCTGCGCGGGCGGCGGCGCGATCGTCGGATTTCCGCCGGCCTCCTCGACGATGCGATCGGACCACCGCTGATAGACGGCCAGGGGCGTCGTGCCGAGACCGTAGACGTCGTCGTGCGCGGCGATCCAGTCCATGAGGTCGTAGAAGCGGCCCTTGTAGCCGTCGTTCTGATGCCACAGCACGTCGTTCCACAGCCAATTCTGGTCGGCGGCGGAGTCCAGGACCATCCGGCCGGTGTGCTGCGGGAAGAGTGTGGCGTAGGTCGAGCCGAGGATCGTGCCGTACGAGAGCCCGTACACGTCGATCGTGTCCTCGCCGAGAGCCTGGCGAACGACGTCCCAGTCGCGCGCGGTGTTCTCGGTGGTCAGGTGGGACGTCGAGCCGGGTGCGCTCGCCTCGCACGCAGCGCGCGTCGCGCCGCCGCCGAAGCCGACCGCCGTCGCGAGCGCCAGTTCGTCGCCTGCGGCGCAGTCGAGTGGACCGGCATGCGGGAGGCCGCGTGGCTGCACGCCGACGACGTCCCACTCGGACCGGACCTCGCTCGGAAGTGCCTGCGCGATCATGGCGTTCGAGCCGATCGCGTCACCACCCGGGCCGCCGGGGTTCGTGAACAGCACGCCCCTGCGCGCGCCGGGATCGGTCGCCGCGTGGCGTGTCACCATGACGTCGATCGTTCCGGCGTCGGGATTCGCGTAGTCACGGGGAACGGGAACGCTCGTGCACGAGGAGGTCGCCGGATCGATCTCGTACTCGGCGGGGCACGGTGCCCAGGACAGCTCGGGTACCGGTGCGGCAGAGGCAGCGGGGGCCACGGCGACGGCCGTGGCGGAGAGCAGGGCACCGACGAGAACCGCCGCCGCAGGTCGTCGTGACAGGGGCAGAGTGCGGGGAGGGGCACTGGAGCGGTTGTCGTGCATGAGGATTCGTGATCCCTTCGCGTCGCCTCGCCGTACGGGTCCGGATCACCCTAACGGACGAGGCGCGTTTCGGGGCGGACGGCCCACGACGCGCAGCACCAGGAGTGTCGGTCCGTCGAGGTGGATCACGCTCCCCGCGGGAAGCGCATCACGGGAGGTGGGCACGCCGTCGGCCGTCGAGGAGTCGAACTCCGGGACCAGCGTGCCGTCGAACCACTCGGGCCGTCCGGTGCGCACCTCGGCCGCGGGACCCGCGTGTGCGACGACGAGCCTGCTGTCGTCGTCGGATGCCGCGCGAGGCGCCGCACACTCGATCCAGCTCTGCACGGTCACGGCACCCGGAGAGTGCCACGACGCGTCGGTCATCTCGACGCCGTCGCGGTCGAACCACACCAGGTCGGGACGCGCGTCCGGTGCGGCGCGGCCGGAGAAGAACTCCGGTTGACGCAGCGCGGGGGAGACGCGGCGCAACGCGAGTGCGCGCGTGACGAAGTCGAGAAGGCCGTCGTCGGCGGCCTCCCAGTCGAGCGGCCACGCATCCGCGACGGGTGTCTCCTCGGGGACGCAGTACGTGTTGTTGTTGCCGCCCGTCGAGGCGCCGAACTCGTCGCCCGCACGCAGCATCGGCGTTCCCGTCGAGAAGACGAGCGTCGCGAGCAGCGCCCGGACGTGCCGGCCGCGTGCGCGGACGACCGCGGGATCGGAGGTCGGGCCTTCGACTCCGTGGTTCACCGAGTGATTGTGATCCGTCCCGTCGCGGCTGTTCTCACCGTTCGCCTCGTTGTGCTTGCGGGTGTAGGAGACGAGATCGGTGGCCGAGAAGCCGTCGTGTGCCGTCACGAAGTTGATCGACGCCCAGGGGCGACGGCGGCCACCCCACGGTTCGAGCGGTCCGCCGAGATGGCCGACCCGTCGAGGATGGCCGAAGATGTCTTCGGAACCGGCGACGCGCGAGGCGAACTCGCCGACGACCTGCTCGCCGTTCCAGAACCTGCGCACGGTGTCGCGGTAGCGGTCGTTCCACTCGCTCCACGCCGGCTCGAACGCGCCGAGCCCGTAACCGGTCCCGGTGGCGTCCCACGGTTCGGCGATCAGCTTGCACTGTGCCAGAACGGGATCCGTCGTGATCGCGGTGAGCAGGGCGCCGCGCGGATCGACGCTCGCGCCGCCACGCCGGGCGAGGGCCGTCGCGAGATCGAAACGGAAGCCGTCGACACCCATGACGGTGGCCCAGTACCGCAGGCTGTCGGTGATCATGCGCACGGCCACGGGCGAACTCGCGTCGATCGTGTTGCCGCACCCGGTGAGATCGACGTCGGCGCCGTCGGCGTCGAGCAGGTAGTAGCCGCGGCAGTCGAGGCCGCGCCAGCTCAGCGAGATGCCGTCGGTGCGTTCCTCGCACGTGTGGTTGTAGACGACGTCGAGGATCACCTCGATGCCCGCGCGGTGGAGCGCGGCGACCATCGCCCTGAACTCGCCGATCTCCTCGCCGGGACGCACCGCGTAGCCGGGGTGCGGTGCGAAGAAGCCGGCGGTCGAGTAACCCCAGTGGTTGCGCATCCCGCGACGGTGGACCGATTCCTCGGTCACGATCGCGTGCACCGGCATCAGTTCCACGGCGGTGACGCCGAGCCCCACGAGGTACTCGATCACGGCCGGGTGCGCGAGTCCGAGGTACGTTCCGCGCACTTCGCGGGGAATGTCGGTGCGGCGTGCGGTGAACGAGCCGACGTGGAGCTCGTAGATCACCGTCTCCTCCCACGGAGTTCGCGGGTGGGTCGTCTCGGCGGGTGTATCGGGCTCGGCGACGACCGACAGCGGCGTGTGCCCCCACGAATTCACGTCGCTGCGTTCGCCGAACGGATCGGTCCCCGCGTACGCGCGCAGCGCCGCCCGGTCGCCGATCCGTCCCGTGACGCGCCGGCCCCACGGATCGAGGAGCACCTTGGCGGGCGCGATCCGGACGCCGCGCCGCGGCTCCCACGGGCCGTGTGCGCGGTAGCCGTAGTGCCGTCCGGGACGTACGCCCTCGACGACGCCGTGCCACACGCCGTACGTCTGCTCTGTCAGTGCGACGCGCTCCTCGCGTCCGTCGTCACCGAGCAGGCGGACGTCGACGGCATCGGCGTCGGGCGCGTGGACGGCGAACCGTGTCGCGCCGCCGCCGGCTACTCGCGAGTAGGTCGACCCGAGCGGAAACGGCGAGCTCGGCTCGGGTGTGCTGCGTACGGCCACGGCTACCGATCCTGGTGCAACGGCGCCGGGAATGTGAGAGAAGATGGGGTCGTGGCGCAACCAGATCCCGATCTCCTCATCGAATTCGACGACGTCCTGCTCCGCCGTGGCGGCAACACTCTCGTCGGCCCGGTCTCCTGGAAAGTGGAGCTCGACGAGAAGTGGGTGATCCTCGGCCCGAACGGTGCGGGCAAGACCTCGCTGCTGCGGATCGCCGCTGCCGAGGTCCATCCGACCTCGGGCACCGCGCATCTGCTCGCCGAGACGCTGGGCCGTGTCGACGTCAACGAACTGCGCCCGCGCATCGGGCTGTCGTCGTCGGCGCTCGCGTCGCGGGTGCCCGCCGACGAGCGGGTCAGCGACCTCGTCGTCTCGGCCGGCTACGCGGTCCTGGGCCGGTGGCGCGAACGCTACGACGACCTCGACACCGAGCGTGCGATCGAGATGCTCGAGAGCCTCGGCGCCGAGCACCTGGCGGAGCGCACCTTCGGCACGCTGTCCGAGGGCGAGCGCAAGCGTGTGCTCATCGCCCGTGCGCTCATGACCGACCCCGAACTGCTGCTGCTCGACGAACCCGCCGCGGGCCTCGATCTGGGCGGGCGCGAGGACCTCGTGGCACGGCTGACCGATCTCGCCGCCGACCCCGATTCGCCCGCGACGGTTCTCGTGACGCACCACGTCGAGGAGATCCCGCCGGGCTTCACCCACGCGATGCTGCTCGGCGACGGCGCCGTCGTCGCGCAGGGACTGCTCGACGACGTCGTCACCGCAGAGAATCTCAGCACGACGTTCCAGCAGGAGATCCTGCTCGATCGCGCGGACGACCGCTTCTTCGCGCGCCGCGCCCGCACGCCGGGACGGCACCGCCGCTGACGGTCGAGTGATCTGGGTCTCGTCGGCGGGTGTAGGTTTCGCGCATGAGCCCGGTCAAGGATGCGTCGACGGTCGTGCTGCTTCGTGACGGGGACGGCGGGCCCGAGGTCTTCCTGCTCCGCCGGGCCGCCGGGATGGAGTTCGCCGGCGGGATGACGGTGTTCCCGGGTGGGGGTGTCGACGCCACCGACGCGGAGGCCGACATCGCGTGGGTGGGCCCGGACGTCTCGTGGTGGGCGCGGCGATACGGGGTCGACGAACCGCGTGCGCAGGCGCTGGTCTGCGCGGCGGTTCGCGAGACCTTCGAGGAGTGCGGCGTACTGCTGGCGGGGCACACCGAGTCGAGCACCGTCGACGACACCCGGCCCTTCGCGGACGATCGGCGCGCGCTCGAGCGCCGTGAGCTGTCGTTCGCGCAGTTTCTGACGCGGCACGATCTCGTTCTTCGTTCCGACCTGCTGCGGCCCTGGGCGAACTGGATCACGCCCGTCGGCGAGCGTCGCCGCTACGACACGCGGTTCTTCGTCGCGGCCGTTCCCGAAGGGCAGATCGCGGACGGGGAGACGAGCGAGGCGGACGACGTCCGCTGGTCGACAGCGGGCGACGCGCTCGAGACCTGGCGCGCGGGGGAGACGGTGCTGCTGCCCCCGACGTGGCGACAGCTGCGCGATCTCACCGAATTCGGTGCCGTCGAGGACGTGCTTGCGCAGGATCGGGCCGTCGAGCCGATCATGCCGACGCTCGTCGGCGAGCCCGGCGCGATCCGCGTCGACTTCCCCGACCAGGACGAGTACTACTCCGCCGTCACGCACCCGTGGGCGGCTCGCTGAAGGCGTGGCCCGGCCGCGGTGACTCGGGGCACAGTCGCGACGCCGCGCACGCTAACGTAGCGCGCATGGCTGAATTCGTGACTCTCGAGGTCGAAGACGGTATCGGCACGATCCGGCTCGCGCGGCCGCCCATGAACGCGCTGAACCGGCAGGTGCAGGAGGAGCTGCGGGCCGCGTCGCGCGCGGCGACGGTGGACGCAGCGGTGAAGGCCGTGATCGTGTACGGCGGTGAGAAGGTGTTCGCGGCGGGCGCCGACATCAAGGAGATGTCGGAGATGTCGTTCGCCGAGATGAGTGCCGTCGCCGGGGACCTGCAGTCCGCGCTGGGCGCGGTCTCCGAGATCCCGAAGCCCACCGTCGCGGCCATCACGGGTTACGCGCTCGGTGGCGGACTCGAGGTCGCGCTCTCGGCCGACTACCGCATCGCCGGCGACAACGCGAAGCTCGGCGTCCCCGAGACGCTGCTGGGGCTGATCCCCGGCGGCGGCGGAACGCAGCGGCTGGCCCGCCTGATCGGCCCGTCGAAGGCGAAGGACATGGTCTTCACGGGCCGCCACGTCCGTGCCGACGAGGCGCTCGCGATCGGCCTCGTCGACAAGGTCGTGGCTCCCGACGACGTCTACGAGGCGGCGCGTGCCTGGGCCGGCCAGTTCACCGGTGCGGCGTCGCGCGCCCTCGCCGCCGCGAAGGCGTCGATCGATCAGGGCCTCGACGTGGACCTCACGACCGGCCTGCGCATCGAGGTCGCGCAGTTCGCGTCGCTCTTCGCGACCAAGGACCGCGAGATCGGTATCGCGTCGTTCATCGAGAACGGTCCCGGTAAGGCCGAATTCGTCGGCGAATGAGCAGGCCCGGCGCCTCGGCAGCGACGTCACCGGTCCGTTCACCCACCGGCTACCCATGAGTAGGATCGCCTCCATGACAGCAAGCCCGAACGACCCGGCACCACGTCCGCACGCCACTGCCGACGAAGTCGAAGCCGCACGTCAGGACACCAAGCTCGCCCAGGTCCTCTACCACGACTGGGAAGCGGAGACCTACGACGACAAGTGGTCGATCTCCTACGACGAGCGATGCATCGACTACGCACGGGGACGTTTCGACGCCGCCGCGGGCGAGCAGGACCTGCCGTACGAGCGTGCCCTCGAGCTCGGCTGCGGTACCGGGTTCTTCCTGCTCAACCTCATGCAGTCGGGTGTCGCGGCGAAGGGCTCGGTCACCGATCTCTCGCCGGGCATGGTGAAGGTCGCGCTGCGCAACGCCGAGAACCTCGGCCTCGACGTCGACGGGCGCGTCGCGGACGCCGAGACGATCCCGTACGAGGACGACACCTTCGACCTCGTCGTCGGGCACGCGGTGCTCCACCACATCCCGGACGTCGAACAGTCGATGCGCGAGGTGCTGCGGGTGCTCAAGCCCGGTGGACGGTTCGTGTTCGCCGGTGAGCCGTCGACGATCGGCGACTTCTACGCGCGGTGGCTCGGGCGTGCGACGTGGGAGACGACGACCCGGATCACGCGGCTGCCCGCCCTCGCGAGCTGGCGCCGTCCGCAGGAGGAGCTCGACGAGTCCTCGCGTGCCGCGGCGCTCGAGGCGGTCGTCGACATCCACACGTTCGATCCGAGCGAACTCGAGCACATCGCCAAGGCCGCCGGTGCCGTCGACGTGCACGCCGAGACGGAGGAATTCGCGGCGGCCTTCCTCGGCTGGCCGGTGCGGACCTTCGAGGCCGCGGTTCCGCCCGAGAAGCTCGGCTGGAACTGGGCGAAGTTCGCCTTCGGCGGCTGGAAGGCGCTGACCTGGCTCGACGAGACCGTGCTCAAGCACGTCGTGCCGCGCAGCTTCTTCTACAACGTGATGATCACGGGCACCAAGCCCGCGAACTGACGCACCTCGTCGTGGGTTATTCGTTCACCGACGACGATCTGGTCGTGCTGACCTCGCCGGAGGGTCGTGACGCTCTCCGGCGGGTGTCGGACCGGCCGCTCACGCGGCAGACGCTGCTCGCCGACACCGCATGGGCGCGTGGCGAGTTCGGTGCTCGTGCCGGCGCACTGATCGAGACGGTACTGGCGCGCCGTCGTGCCTCGGGAAAGCTCGACGGTGCGGCGGAGTGGCTCGTCACCGACGACGCCGTGCAGCAGGCGACCGCGACTCCCGTCGCGGCGCGGCGCGCGCGGCGCATCGGGGCGCGGCCCGTGCACGACGTCACGTGCTCGATCGGAAGCGAGATCGCGCAGCTCGTGCAGGTGTCGCCGCTCGTCGTCGGCAGTGATCTCGATCCGGTCAGGGCCGCGATGGCCCGCCACAACGTGCCCGGCGCCGCGGTGCTGCGGGCCGACGCGCTGCGTCCCGCGACCCGGGACGTCGCGGTCGTCGCCGATCCCGGGCGGCGTGCCGGAGGACGGCGCAAGCACGATCCCGCCGCACTCGATCCGCCGCTACCGGCCCTGCTCGACGTCTACGGCGGACGCGATCTCGTCGTCAAATGTGCTCCCGGACTGGACTTCTCGTCACTGGACTTCGCGGGCGAGATCGAGGTCGTCTCGCTCGACGGCGGTGTGCGCGAAGCGTGCCTGTGGTCTGCCGGGTTCGCCGAACCCGGCGTCACGCGCCGGGCGAGCGTGCTGCGCACCGTCTCCGGGGGAGGCGTTGACGCCAGTGGCGTTCACACCGAGGAGATCACCGACGCCGAACCCGACGACGTTCCGGACGGCGAACCGGGGGAGTGGATCGTCGATCCCGACGGCGCGATCGTGCGCGCGGGTCTCGTCCGGCACTGGGCCGCCCGGCACGGGCTGTGGCAACTCGATCCGCGCATCGCCTATCTCACCGGTGACGCGGTGCCCGCCGGGGTGCGCGGATTCCGGATTCTCGACCGGGTGAAGTTCTCGGACAAGGAATTACGTCGTGCGCTCGCGCGGCACGACGCCGGTGCCGTCGAGATCCTCGTGCGCGGAGTCGACGTCGACCCGGATGCGCTGCGGGTGCGGATGAAGACGAACGGCGCGACGCCGCGCTCGGTCGTCGTGACCCGGCTGGGCCGCAATGCCGTGGCGTTCGTGTGCGAGCACGGCGTCGTGGCGGCTCCGTAGACCGCGTCACAAGGGTCAGTCGATGGGGGAGCCGAAGACAAACACCTCGCCGATCGCGGTCGTCGTCACGATCTCGCCGTCCGGGCCTACGGCAGTACCGACCGAGAAGCCGCGACCACCGGGAAGTGCTGCGGTGCTACGGGTCTCGCCGCTCGCGGTGTCGAACGTCAGCAGGGCCAGGCCGTCCTCGTCGCCCGACTCGGTGTCGCGAACGACGGTGTGCCCGACACCGCCGGACGACTGGGCAGGAACGCCCAGATGCACCACATCGTCACGGCGCCAGAGTTCCTCGGCGTCGTCACCGGCGTCGCGCAGGCCCACCAGGGCGCCCGACTCGCCGCCGGCGACGACGATCGTGCCGTCGTCCGCGACCGAGGGTGAGCCGGCGGGAACATAGCCGACGTCGTGCAGCCAGCGCGCCGTGCCGTCCTCCGCCGAGAGCGCCCACAGCGTGCCCTCCCGATCGTGGACGTAGATCGTCTCGCCGTCGGCGGAGAGCACCGGAGCCGACGCGGGACCGCTCGGCAGCGCGCCGCTGTCCCATTCCTGCACGAGCGACGGCGTATCGCCACCGGAATAGCGCAGCCCGACGAGGATCGGCGCGGGTGCGCTAGGAGTGAACACCGACACGACGACCCGGCCGCTCGCTCCGTCGACCGCGGGAGCGAGCGCGACGGGGCACGCGTCGGTGCCGAGGAAGCACGCCTCGAGGTTCTCGCCCGGTGGCGGCGTCGCCGCCGGGCCGCCCGTGGGCTGCGGCAGCAGCGAGAGCGGCGGCGTCACGGCGAAACCGGTCTGCGTGTCGAGCACCTGCACCTGGCCGCGATGCGTGACGACGAGGACGTTGCCGTCGCCGGTGAACTGCGCGGGCAACGGCGTGCCGTCGACGAGAGTGCGCCACCGGGTCTGGCCGTGTTCGGTGAACGAGACGAGGGTCCCGCCGTCGCCGACGTAGGCGTTCGCGACGCCGTCGAGCAGCGGCGCGGAGTCGGCGACCGACGGCGCGAGCCGTGTGCACCACCGCTTGCGCTCGCTCGTGATCTGGAACGAGAACATGTTGCAGCCGGTCTCGGTGGCGGCCGTCTGATAGATCTGCCCGTTGGGTGCGACGGTCGGCGGCCGGGACGCGGTGCCGCCGAGCGGGCGTGACCAGTCGAACGCGGGATCGGCGGCGGCCTCGCGGGTGGTGGACGCACTGTTGCGGCCGTCCGCGTACACACCCTGCCAGCCGCCCTCGGCGTAGACGTCGTGGTGGGTGTCGCCGGAACCGCCGCACGCCGCGAGCAGCAGCGCCGACATCGTCACCGCGAGGATCGACGACCGTCGTGTGGACGCCGATCGCAGGGCGCGTCGCATCGAATCCGTCCTCCGTGTGCTCGTGTCCTGGTGGCCCCGTGTTCCGGTGGGCTCGTGTCCCGGTGACCCGAGGCAACAGACTATCCCTGTGCGAGGTCACAGGGCCGTGACGGGTCCGGGCGCGCAGGTCCGTACCCTGAACGGCTATGACGAGCATGTGGGGCGCACCGCTGAGCAGCCGCTGGAAGGGATCGCGGCTGCGCGACCGTGACCAGGCCCGCTTCCTCACCCTCGCCTCGCTGAAATGGGTTCTGCGCAACAAGGCGTACACGCCGTGGTACCTCGTGCGCTACGTCCGGCTCGCGCGATTCAAGCTCGCGAATCCGCACGTCGTCCTGCGGGGAATGGTGTTTCTCGGCAGGCGCGTCGAGATCCACGCGACGCCGGAGCTGTCGCGGCTCGAGATCGGCCGGTGGGTGCACATCGGCGACGGCAACGCGATCCGGTGCCACGAGGGTTCGCTGCGCATCGGCGACAAGGTCGTCTTCGGCAAGGACAACGTCGTCAACACGTATCTCGACATCGAGATCGGCGCGTCGACGCTCGTCGCGGACTGGTGCTACATCTGCGATTTCGATCATCGGACGGAGGACGTCACGATGCCGATCAAGGATCAGGGAATCGTGAAGTCGCCCGTGCGGATCGGTCCGGACACGTGGATCGCCGCGAAGGTCACGGTGCTGCGCGGTACGCGTGTCGGACGTGGCTGCGTCCTCGGCGCCCACGCCGTGGTCAAGGGCGAGATTCCGGACTACTCGATCGCGGTGGGCTCGCCCGCGAAGGCCGTCCGGAACCGCAAGCAGGACTGGGAGGCCGGCGCAGCGCAGCGGGCCGAGTACATCGCGGCGCTCGAGGACATCGCCCGCAAGAAGGCGTCGGGGAGCAGCTGAGCCCCCGCGCTCACCGCTCCGGCAGGGGCCGCTGCACGATGACGGGACGCCCGACCGGATGGCGGACCCGCCGCTTCGCTCCGGCGTAGACGGTCGCGGTCCGTTCCGCGACGCCGCCCCACCCGAAGTCCACCGTGAGCCGTTCCCGCGCGACCCGTGAGCGCCGCGCTGCGGCGGCGGGATCGTCGAGCGTCTCGCGCACCGCGGACGTTAGTCCCGCGACGTCGCCGGGACGGAACGACAGGCCCGTGACGTCGTCCACCACCGCTTCGCCGAGGCCGCCCGCGGTGGACGCGACGAGCGGCGTCCCTGCCGCTGCCGCTTCGAGGGCGATGATGCCGAACGGTTCGTATCGGCTGGGCAGCACGATCGCGTCGGCGGCGTGCAGCCAGCCCAGCAGGTCGTCGTGGTCGAGGTTGCCGACGAAGTGCACCGCTCGCGCGACCCGGTGTGTGCGGGCGGCCTCCTGCAGCGCCGTGAACTGGGTTCCGGCGCCGGCGATCGTGAGCGTGGTGCCGGGATGCGAGCGACGGATGCGCGGCAGCGCGGCGATCGCGTCGTGCACACCCTTCTCGTACTCGAGCCGCCCCACGAACAGCAGCCGTGGCGGGCCCACCCGCGGCGCGCGGTCGCGGTACGGCCACGCCGTGAGGTCGATTCCGTTGCGGATCACCGTGATCGGGGCGAGGTCCGGTCCGAACAAGCGGGCGACCTCGTCCTCCATCGACGCCGAGCACGTCACGAGGGCGTCGGAGTCGTTGGCGAGCCACCACTCGATGGAATGGACCTGGCGGTTGACGCGGCCCGACACCCAGCCGCTGTGACGCCCGGCCTCGGTCGCGTGGATCGTCGACACGAGCGGAACGTCGAAGTGCTCGGCGAGCGCGATCGCGGGGTGTGCGACGAGCCAGTCGTGGGCGTGTACGACGTCGGGTGTCCAGCCGTTCCCGACGCCGGGACGCGCGAGGGCGAGTCCACCGCGGACCATCGCGTGTCCCATCGCGAGCGTCCACGCGAGCATGTCCTCGCCGAACACGAAATGTGCGGGGTCCTCGGCTACCTGGACGACGAGCACGCCGTCCTCGACGCGACTCGCCGTCGGGTGGGTCGCGGCGTCGGTTCCCGTCGGCTGCCGGGAGAGCACGACGACCTCGTGTCCGGCGGCGGCGAGCTCCGTCGCGAGATGGTGGACGTGCCGCCCCAGGCCGCCGACGACGACCGGGGGGTACTCCCACGAGACGATGAGGATGCGCATCACAGATCACCGCTTCCGCGTGAGCCGAGCCGGCGGGCGTCGAGGCCCGGGAAGAGTCCGTCCGCGAGATGCCATCCGGCGGCGAGGCGTTCGGCCTGGCTCCGCTTGCCGCGGGCGAGGGCGTCCGCGATCTCACGTGTCGCGTGGGCGTGCTTGTGCGCGCGGTCCCGCGCGTATCCGGCAGCCGAGTCCTTGCTGACCATGAACGCCCAGTCGCTCGAGACGGTGAGGAGCGCCTCGCGCAGGATCTGATCCGCGACGCGGTCGCGAAGGCGCGAGTGTCCGTGCGCCGCCGCAGAATCGAAGGCTTTGTCGACGGAATCGAGTGCGGTGGAGACGACCTCGGAGTTCAGCGTCACGAGGTCGGCGACCTGATCGCCCGCCCACACGCGCCAGTCCTTGCCCGAGCCCCACGACGAATCCTCGAGATCGACGGGGGCGCCGACGTATCCGTCGTCGCGTGCCTGCGCGAGGGTGCCGATCCGCACGCCGGCGTCGCCGAGTGCGCGCAGCACCTGCCCGAGCCACTGCGGCCCCTCGTGCCACCAGTGCCCGAACAGTTCGGTGTCGAACGCCGCGACGACGAGTGCCGGCCGGCCGAGCCGCTCCGATTCGTCCCGAAGCCGGGCGCGGACCGTCTCGACGAAGTCGTCGACGTGGCGTCCGAGGGCGCGTTCGGCGAGCAGCGGGTCGTACGGCGCCTTCGCGTCGGAGGCGATGTGGCGCCCCGTGACTCGCGCGGGCTTGAGCCCGGTGCCGTGGTCGTAGGTGTGGAAGTCGCGGTACGCGGCGTGGCCGGGATAGCCCGACTTCGGCGACCACACCCGATAACTCACGGGCAGGTCGCGGCCGAAGGCGACGACACCCGACTCGCGCACGGGTCGTCCCAGAGCCGAATCGCCGTGCAGTGCAGGGCCGTCCACCATGAAGTGCTCGACGCCGCTGCGTGCGTACAGGTTCTCGAGGCCGGGGGTGTAGCCGCACTCGGGCGCCCAGATTCCGCGCGGTGCGCTGCCCCAGCGCTGCCGGGCGTCGGCGAGTCCCTCGGTGAGCGAGAACTCGCGCAGCCGCGGGTGCAGCAACGGCTGGAAGGGATGGGCCAGCGGCCCGCCGAGCAGTTCGACGGTGCGGGCGTCCACGAGTTCGCGGATGGGCGGCGACGCGCCGTGACGCCAGCGGGTCTCGAACGTCTCGAGCGCGCGGGCCGCGCCGCGATGCTCCCGCGCGCCGAGGTCGCCCAGCGCGGGATCGGCCGCGGCCTCGTGCGCCCGGAGTTGCCAGTCGCCGAGCCAGTGGTGCATGCCGTCGAGCGCGTACGGGTCGTCGAGCTGCGCGGCGAGCACCGGCGTGATCCCGAGGGTCAGCAGGTTCTCCCGGCCCTCGTCGGCCAGCTCGCGCAGGACGTCGAACACCGGCAGATACGAACTCGCCCACGACTGGTACAGCCATTCCTCGCCGACGGGCCACCTGCCGTGGTGCGGCAGCCACGGCAGATGCGAATGCAGAACCAGGCAGAACATGCCCGGTTCGGCGGTCGCGCGCTGCGTCGTCACTCGGCGGTGTCCTTCACCGCGATCGCGACGAGGTCGAGGCTCGTGTCGATGTGCTCGTCGTGCAGCGTGAAATCGGAGGTCGTGACGCCCGCGACGTCGGCGCACAACTGCTCGGGCCACGGCTCGCCCGCGAGCGCACGCTCGATCTGCGCGTCGATGAACGAACCGCCGTACGTGGCGTCGAGCTCGGCCAGCCGGGCTCCGTGATGCACGCCGAGCATGCGTTCGACGCGAAAACCGGCCTCCGTCAACAGCTCCGCGAGCTCGCGGGCATCGAGTTCGCGGGTGTGGAAGGGGTTGAGCGGGATGTCGCGGCCCGGGGAGAAGGTGATGCGGTTCGGTGTGCTCACGAGCAGTTCGCCGCCGTCGCGCAGGACGCGGTGGCACTCGCGCAGGAACTGCGCCTGGTCCCAGAGGTGTTCGATCACCTGGAAGTTGACGACGGTGTCGATCGACTCGTCGTCCATCGGCAGCGCGGCGAGATTGCCGTGCACCATCGACACGCGCGGGTAGCGGCGGCGGATGTGGTCGACCGCGCTCTCGTCGTAGTCCACCCCGACGACCTCGGCGGCGTGATTCGCGATCATGTCGGCGCCGTAGCCCTCACCGGGGCCGGCTTCCAGCACGACCCGGCCGGCGCAGCGCGTCGCCAGGACCTCGTAGACCACCTCGTGGCGGCGGAACCAGTAGTTCTCCTCCGGAATGCCCGGAACCGTCCGCTCTCCGGTCAGTGGGAGCGTCCCGGTCGACGGGAGAGCGTCCGTCGACCGGAGAGCGTCCGGGGCCACGGCGGATTCGGCGAGTGAGTCGTCCACCGCTGCGAGGGTAGTGCCCTGGGCTTCTGCGATCGAGTGTCGGTCCACGAGTGACCGTCCTTCCCCGTTGCCGGTGCCGGTTTCGTATGGTCGAGGGGCTTGCCACGCAAGTTACTCATCGGTAACTTGGCGTGGGGTAATCTAACGCACAACCCGGAAATCCACACAGGAGGTCGACGAAGACCCATGACGAACATCGTTGTGTTGATCAAGCAGGTCCCCGACACGTGGTCCGAGCGCAAGCTCTCGGACGGCGACTTCACGCTCGACCGTGAGGCCGCCGATGCCGTGCTCGACGAGATCAACGAGCGCGCCGTCGAAGAGGCGCTGCTGATCAAGGAGGCTCAGGGCGGCGAGGTCATCGTGCTGAGCGCCGGTCCCGATCGCGCCACCGACGCCATCCGCAAGGCGCTGTCGATGGGTGCCGACAAGGCCGTGCACGTCAACGATCCGGCGCTGCACGGGTCCGACGCGATCCAGACCGGCTGGACGCTCGCCGCGGCCCTCGGCCAGATCACCTTCGACAACGGCGAGCCGGCCGAGGTCATCATCGCGGGCAACGAGGCGACCGACGGTCGCGTCGGCGCCGTCCCGGCGATCATCGCCGAGTACCTCGGTATCCCGCAGCTCACGCACATACGCAAGCTGACGATCGCCGACGGCAAGGCCTCGGGCGAGCGCGAGACCGACGAGGGCGTCTTCGGCCTCGAGGCTCCGCTGCCGGTCATCGTCTCGGTCAACGAGAAGATCAACGAGCCGCGCTTCCCGTCCTTCAAGGGCATCATGGCCGCGAAGAAGAAGGAAGTCACCACCTACACGCTCGCGGATCTGGGCGTCGACCCCGACACCGTGGGCGTCGCGAACGCGGGCACCACCGTCACCGCCTCCACCCCGAAGCCTCCGCGTACTGCCGGCGAGCGGATCACCGACGAGGGCGAGGGCGGCACCAAGGTCGCCGAGTACCTCGTCGCGCAGAAGATCATCTGATCGCACCGCACCCAGCACACCAGCAGAACCTTTCAGAGGAGATTTTCAGCAATGGCAGAAGTACTCGTGCTCGTCGAGCAGCAAGAGGGTGCGCTCAAGAAGGTCACCACGGAGCTGCTCACCGCCGCCCGCGCACTGGGTGAGCCGTCGGCCGTCGTCGTCGACGCCCCCGGCACCACCGACGCGATCGCCGACGCGCTCGCCGCGGCCGGCGCCGAGAAGATCTACGTCGCGGAGTCCGACGCCGCCAACGGCTTCCTCGTGACGCCCAAGGTCGACGTCCTCGCGGGCCTCGTCGAGTCGGTTTCGCCGGCCGCCGTCGTCACCGCCGCGGGCTTCGAGGGCAAAGAGGTCTCGGGACGTCTCGCGGCGCGCATCGGCTCGGGCCTGCTCTCCGACGTCGTCGAGATCAAGTCCGACGGCTCGGCCGTCCACTCGATCTTCGGTGGCGCGTTCACCGTCGACGCCAAGGCCAACGGCGACGTGCCGGTCCTCTCGGTTCGTCCCGGTGCCGTCGAGGCGCAGCCGCAGGCCGGTGCCGGCGAGAAGGTCACCGTCGAGGTCCCCGCGCAGGACGAGGGCGTCACCGTGGTGACCTCCGCCGATCCGATCGTCGGCGGCGACCGCCCGGAGCTCACCGAGGCGACGATCGTCGTCTCCGGTGGCCGCGGCGTCGGTTCCGAGGAGAAGTTCCACGAGGTCGTCGAGCCGCTGGCCGACGCTCTCGGTGCGGCCGTCGGTGCCTCGCGCGCCGCCGTCGACTCGGGCTACTACCCGGGCCAGTTCCAGGTCGGTCAGACGGGCAAGACCGTCTCGCCGCAGCTGTACGTCGCGCTCGGCATCTCCGGAGCCATCCAGCACCGCGCCGGAATGCAGACCTCGAAGACGATCGTCGCCGTCAACAAGGACGAAGAGGCACCGATCTTCGAGATCGCCGACCTCGGCATCGTGGGCGACCTGTTCAACGTCGCGCCGCAGCTGACGGAAGCCGTCAAGAAGCACAAGGGCTGACACCCCACCCGCCGATCGGGCCCCGCTCTCGCACGAGAGCGGGGCCCGTTCGCGTGGTGCAACGTTCACGTCGTCCACCTCGACGCGTCACCGCACCGACGCCGCACGGCCTTCCCGGCGCACTACATCTGTGGGCATGGCCACAGCACTCGCACGCGCGGCCACGTCCGCGCGGCCCGCGCTCTACTCCCTGACCATCTCCACCGACCGCCGCGACCGCGTCGCCGTGCAGCGGCTCCGCCACCGCGTCTTCTCCGCCGAACCCGGGTTCCGGCTTCCCGACGACGCCGCGAGCCGCGACGGCCGCGACGCCGACCGGTTCGACGACCACTGCGATCACCTGCTCGTCCGGTACGAGCCGACCGGTGAGGTCGTGGGGTGCTATCGGATGCTGCCGCCCGACGCCGCCGAGCGCGCCGGGGGGTACTACAGCGCGAACGAGTTCGATCTCACGGGACTCGCGCCCCATCGCAATCGAATCGTCGAGATGGGGCGTGCCTGCGTCGCCGCCGAGCACCGCACGGGCTCCGTCGTCGCGCTCATGTGGAGCGGAATCCTCGGTTATCTCGAACTGACCCGCCACGACGTCGTCATGGGCTGTGTGTCGGTGCCGATGGAGCGGCCGGGAACCGACCGCGGCGGCGACGTGCGCGGGGTCCGCGATCTCGTCCGCAGTCGCCACGCGTACGAGCCGGGCGTGGTGACGCCGCGCCGGCGTGTCGTCGTCGGGGGCCGGACGCTCGACGAGATCGCACCGCCGCCGCGCACCGCCGTTCCGCCGCTCATGCGCGGATATCTCCGGATCGGCGCGCGGGTGTGCGGTGAGCCGTCGTTCGACCCCGAATTCGACGTCGCGGACTTCGTGACGGTACTCGCGCTCGCGGACGCCGACCGGCGCTACCTGGAGCGGCTCCGGGGCGCCGCGGACGCGGTGCGGTCGTGACCGAGCACGCCTGGGCGCCGGCGAGTCCCTGCGGACTCGGGTGCATTCCGCGGGAGCGGCCCGCGACCGGGGTGCGCGCCGTCCGCCGCACCGCCGCGGGAGCGGCGCTCCTCGCCGCGGGACCGTTCGCCCTGCGGCGGGGAGGCGGCCCGGCGGGGGAGACGCAGCGGCGCGCCGCACGCGCGCTCCTGCGGGCACTCGGTGTCCGGCTCGCGCTGTCGGGCGAGCCCGCGGCCGTCACCGGCGGTGCGCTCGTCGTCGCGCATCACACGTCGTGGCTCGACGTCGTGGCGCTCGCCGCCGTCGTCCCGGCGGACTTCGTCGCCCGCGCCGACCTCGTGAGCTGGCCGGTGCTCGGTGCGCTCGCCCGCGCGGTCGACGTCGTGCCGGTCGATCGGGCCCGGCTGCGGTCGCTGCCCCATGCGGTCGACCGGGTGCGCGACCGGCTCGCCCAGGGGCGCACCGTCGTCGTCTTCCCCGAGGGAACGACGTGGTGCGGCCGCGCGCACGGGCGGCTCCGCCCCGCGTTCTTCCAGGCAGCGGTCGAGGCGGACGTTCCCGTCGTCCCGCTCCGGTTGCACTATCGCCGGGACGACGGGCCGACGACGCTCGCCGCTTTCGTCGGCGAGGACTCGATCGGCTCGTCGGTGCTGCGGATCGCGGGTGCCCGCGAGCTCACGGCGGTCGTCGAGACCAGGCCGGCGCTGTATCCGGCGCGGACCGGAGCAGGCGGGCGCCGCGATCTCGCCGCCGCTGCCGAACGTGCCCTGCTCGACGCCCGGTCCCCGGCCGACGTCGGTGGCCTCGCGGGCCCGGCTCGCACGAGCGAAGAGGTCACCGCGGTCTGAGTTATCCTGGTCGGGTCATGTCGTTCGCACGCACCACCGCGTCACCCGTGTACCTGGACCACGCCGCCACCACTCCGATGCTGGATGCCGCCGTCCGGGCGATGACGGCGACCCTGACGACGACGGGCAACGCCTCGTCGCTGCACGGATCGGGCCGCGCAGCACGCCGCCGCATCGAGGAGGCACGCGAGTCCGTCGCCGCCGATCTGGGGGCGCGGCCGTCCGAGGTCGTGTTCACCTCCGGGGGAACCGAGAGCGACAATCTCGCGATCAAGGGAATCTATTGGGCGCGCCGCGGTGCCGATCCGCACCGCACCCGGCTCGTCGTGAGCGCGGTCGAGCACCACGCCGTCCTCGACGCCGTGGAATGGCTCGAACGGCACGAGAACGCCGTCGTCACCTGGATTCCGGTCGACGCCGACGGCCGAGTGACGCCGGGCGCGCTGCGCGAGGCGATCGGTGACGGCGCCGATGTGGCGCTCGTCTCCGTCATGTGGGCGAACAACGAGGTCGGCACGATCATGCCGATCCGTGAACTCGCCTCGGTCGCAGCCGAGTTCGACATCCCCGTCCACACCGACGCCGTGCAGGCCGTCGGCCATCTCGACGTGGACTTCGCGGCGAGCGGCGTCGCGGCGCTGAGCCTCGCCGCACACAAGTTCGGTGGCCCGCAGGGCGTCGGAGCCCTCGTGATCGGGCGGACCGTCGGCTGCGAACCGCAGTTGCACGGCGGCGGTCACGAACGCGACCTGCGCTCGGGCACCCACGACGTCGCCGGAATCGTCGGAGCCGCGGCGGCACTGCGCGCGGTGTGCTCCGATCCGAGCCGCGACGGCGTGCGCGCGCTGCGAGACCTGCTGCTCGACGAGGTCCTCCGGATCGACCCCGACGCGATCGTCAACGGCCCGACCGGGTCGTCGCGCCTCCCGAACAACGCGCACGTGACGTTCCCAGGGTGCGACGGCGACTCGCTGCTCATGCTGCTCGACGCCGCGGGTATCGAATGCTCGACCGGGTCGGCGTGCACGGCGGGCGTCGCGCGGCCGAGCCACGTCCTCACGGCCATGGGCATGGACCCCGGACTCGCGCGAGGATCGCTGCGATTCACGTTGGGACACACCACGACCGAAGCAGACGTGCGGGCACTCGCGGAGGCGTTGCCCGACGTACTCGAACGCGCGCGTGCGGCCGGACGCGCCGTCGCACGCGCGATCTGAACCATCCGCACCACACGACCCGAGCCGCACCACACGACCCGAGACACGGCGCACCGCCGAGGAGAGAAGCACCCATGCGAGTACTGGCAGCGATGAGCGGCGGCGTCGACTCCGCCGTCGCCGCGGCGCGCGCCGTGGCCGCGGGACACGACGTCGTGGGGGTGCATCTCGCGCTGTCCACCGATCCCGGCACGCTCCGGACCGGCGCGCGGGGCTGTTGCTCGAAAGAGGATGCGGGCGACGCGCGGCGGGCGGCCGACATGCTCGGTATCCCGTTCTACGTGTGGGATTTCGCCGATCGCTTCAAGGAAGACGTCATCGACGACTTCGTCGCCGCGTACGCGGCGGGCGAGACGCCGAACCCGTGCCTGCGCTGCAACGAGAAGATCAAGTTCGCCGCGCTCGCCGATCGCGCACTCGCGCTGGGCTTCGACGCCGTCGCCACCGGCCACTACGCGCGGCTGCAGAACGGCGAGTTGCGCCGCGCGGTCGACGCCGACAAGGACCAGTCGTACGTCCTCGCCGTCCTGACGGCGGAGCAGCTCGCGCACGCGATGTTCCCCGTCGGCGACACCCCGAAGGACGAGATCCGCGCCGAGGCCGCCGAGCGCGGGCTCGCCGTCGCGAACAAGCCCGACAGCCACGACATCTGCTTCATCCCGTCCGGTGACACCCGCGCCTTCCTCGGCGCGAAGATCGGCGTGCGGCCCGGCGCCGTCGTCGATTCGTCGTCGGGTGAGGTGCTCGCGCAGCACGACGGCGTGCACGGCTTCACGATCGGCCAGCGCAAGGGGCTCGGCGTCGCGGGGCCCGCCGCGGACGGCAAGCCGCGTTACGTCACCGCGATCGAACCCGACACCGGGACGGTCCGCGTCGGCTCGGCACAGGATCTCGAGGTGGACGCGATCGACGCCACCCGACCGATCTGGACGTCGGGAACGGCGCCGACCGGGCCCGTCGAGTGCGTCGTGCAGGTGCGTGCGCACGGTGGCACGGCGCCCGCCGTCGCCGAGCCCGTCGGCGACGGCATCCGGATCGCACTGCGCGAGCCGCTCACCGGTGTCGCAAAGGGACAGGCGGTCGTGATGTACCGGCCGGACGCCGACCAGGGGGACCTCGTGCTCGGCAGCGGCACGATCGCCGGCACGTCCGCGCGCGTCGCCTCGTGACGCCGCTCGTCGCGGGGCACGCGACCGGAATCGGCTCGTGGCCGGGCACCGATCCGCGGGAGGCGGCGGCGACCGTCGTCGGCGAACTGCCCGGGCTCCCGCACCTCGTCGAGCTGCCGGGCCGTGGTCTCGGTGCCGACACGATCGGCCGCGCGGCCGCTCTGCTCACCGACTTCCCCATCGACACCTCCACCACCGGATACCGCACCGGTGCACGGCGATCGGTGATCGCGCGCCGCGCCGCAGGTCTGCTGTCGGCCGATCTCGACGCGCTCGAGGAGGCGTGGGAGATCGCAGGCAAGGGGCCCGGTGGCGCCGTCAAGGTGCAGGCGCCCGGTCCGTGGACGCTCGCGGCGTCGCTCGAACTCGCCGGGGGAGCGCGCCTGCTGCTCGACCGCGGAGCGGTGCGCGATCTCGCGGATTCGCTCGGCGACGGGCTCGCCTCGCACGCCGCCGACGTGTCGCGCCGGTGTGGTGGTGCGCGCGTCGTCGTCCAGCTGGACGAACCGCTGCTCACCGACGTGCGTGCCGGACGGCTCACGGGCCGCAGCCGACTCGAGTCGATTCCCGCCGTCGCCACTCCCGTCGCGGTCGAGACACTCGATCGTGTCGTCGCCGCGTCGGCCGCCGACGTGATCCTGCATGCGTGCTCGGCGGAGGTTCCTACGGACATCGCGCACGAGAGTCGCGTCGCCGCACTGGCATTCGACCTCGAGTCCGTGCGAACGGCGAGCCTCGACGGTCTGGGAACGCTCCTCGACGGTGGCACCGAACTGCTCGTGGGCGCGGTGCCCACGACCGATCCGCAGCGGCCGCTCGGGGTCGATGACGTGCTGCGCGATCTCGGCAGGCTCGCGCACCGGCTGCAGTTCGCGCCCGAGGTCTTCGCTGCCCGCGTCGGTCTCGCGCCGGCGTGTGGACTCGCGGGTGCATCGCCGCAGTGGGCGCGGCGTGCGCTCACCACGGTCCGCGACGCCGCGCGGGCGATGGCGGACGATCCGTCGCTGCTGACTCGCTGACTCGCTGACTCGCTGACCGCGTCTGCTTCCTCACCGATCCGCCTTTTCTCCCGATGAGGCCGTACGACCGGGGCCAGAGGCCTCTTCAGTAGGTTTCACATGTCTAGTACCTACTAGATATATGGAACCTACGAATGATCTAGCGATAGTTGCGGCCGGCGTGGTGTCTGCCCCGCCGAGCCGATGGACGCTGCCGGTGGTTCTCGTCGCGCAGTTCGTCACTCCGTTGTCGATCGCGGGTACCGCCATCGCGCTTCCGGCGATCTCGGCGGATCTCGGGTCGCAGCCGGCCGCGCTGCAGTGGGTGGTCAACGGCTTCAACGTCGCGTTCGCGCTGAGCACCCTGATCTGGGGACCGATCGGTGATCGGATCGGCCATCGCGCGACCTTCACCGTGGGGGCGGCGGCATTCGCGGCGGGAAGCGCGGTGAGCGCGTCGGCACCGTCTCTGGTGATTCTCGACGGGGCCCGTGTCCTCGCGGGTGTCGGTGCCGCAGCGATCCTCACCGGTGCGAGTTCGTTGCTGTCGAACGCCTTCGACGGTGCCGCACGGGCGAAGGGCTTCGCGCTCTTCGGCACGGTCAACGGGCTGGGGCTCGCGCTCGGGCCGACCGTCTCGGGCGTGCTCGTGGCGGCCATCGGGTGGCGCGGCGGATTCGCCGTGCAGGCAGTGCTTCTCGCGCTCGCGGTGCTCGGTTCGCGTGCGCTGCCCCGCACGGTGGTCGCACCCGGGATCCGCGACGCGGTGCGGACCGCCTCGCGTGGCTCGCTGCTCCGCAACCGTGAGTTCGTCGCGATGTGTCTCGTGCCGATGGCCGGTTCGGCCGGTTTCGTCACCCTCCTGACGTACCTGCCGTCGGCGTTCGGCGGGATCAAAGGACTGTCGGCGGGCGCTGCCGGTCCGCTCATGCTGGTGATGACGGTCCCGGTTCTCGTGGCACCGACGATCGTCGCGGCACTGGTCGGCTCGGTGTCTCGCGTCACCGTCGGCTCCGTCGTCCACGTGAGCCTCGTCGCCCTCGTTCTGGGCAGTGGCGGGATGTTGCTGCTCGCGCCGGACAGGTCGATCGCCTGGGTGATCCTGCCGATGATCCTGTTGGGGTTCGGGTTCGGGCTTCCGATCGGGCTCGTCGACGGCCACGCTCTCGCTGTGGTGCCACCCGAGCAGACCGGGCGCGCGGCCGGGGTGCTGAACTTCTGCCGGATCGGCAGCGAGGCGGCCTTCGTCGCCGCGTACGCATTCGTCCTGTCGAGTGTGGTCGATCACCGGCTCATGGGGACTGCCGCTGCCGAGACCGCTGCGGGCATGCCCGGGCATGCCGACGTCTACGCGGATGCCTTCGCTGTCACCGTCGGTGGTGTCGTGGCGGTGCTCGTCGTGCTGTCGTTCGCCGTGTTCGTGGTTCGGTCCGGTGAAAGGGTATGGGGGAGAGTGATGTCAGGGTCTCGGTGGTGATCGCTCCCGTCGGTAGCGGGGCGTGCGCGTCGGTGGTGCGTACGATGATCGGCAGTGCATCGTGCAGTGAGCGCGAAGATGTCGTGCAGTGCCGTGTAGCGGAAGGAACCGTGCCGGAATGGCTGATCAGGACGGTCACCCCGACCGCGACGAATTCGATCTGTCGTCGATCCTGCACGCGCTCTCGGACGCGAACCGGCGCAGTGTGATCGTCCAGCTCGCCGAGGAGCCGGACGGGACCGAGCAACTCTGCACCGTCTTCGGGCTTCCCTGGGCGCCGTCGACGCGCACCCATCACTTCCGTGTCCTTCGTGAGGCGGGCCTCGTCCGCCAGCGTGACGTGGGAAACGGCCGGCTCACGAGCCTTCGCCGCTCCGACCTCGACGCCGTGTTCCCCGGCCTGCTCGACCAGATCGTCGGAGCCGACCGGAAGGGCCGCGCCGACAAGAGTTGACGCAACTTCGCCGGTGCGACGAACAGGGAGGATTCGAGCGCGGCGTGTCCAGGAGTCGGCCGGGTGGGTCAGCCCGACCGTCCTGCGGCACACTGGCGGCATGGCGTCCCACAACACTGCGAGTCGGTCGGGCGGGGACACGTCACCGACCAACTCTGCCACCCATTCGCCCACCATCCCGACTCCTTCATTTCGGTTGCCCCTCCTCGGCGACCTGCTGAGCATCGACGTGGCGAAGCCGGTGCAGCGCGAGATGCAGATGGCCCGGAGACTGGGTGGGATCTTCGAGCGCAAGATCATCGCGCATCGCGTGATCGTGGTGTCCGGAGCGGACCTCGTCGCCGAGGTCAACGACGAGGAGAAGTGGGCGAAGTTCCTCGGGCTGCCCTTGCGCAAGCTCCGTGTCATCGCCGGGGACGGGCTGTTCACCGCGTTCAATTCCGAACCCAATTGGGGGCGAGCGCACCGCATCCTGGGTCCGGGGTTCAGTCAGACGTCGATGCGCGGGTATCACGAGTCGATGTGCGCCGTCGTCGACGAACTGCTCACGAGCTGGGATCACGCGGCCGAATCCGGTGAGTACGTCGACGTGGGGCGATCCATGACCGCCCTCACCTTCGACGTCATCGGCCGATGTGGGTTCGGTTACGACTTCGGCAGCTTCACGCGCGACGCCCCGGACCCGTTCGTGGGGGCCATGGGCAGGGCGCTCGAATACGTCAATCGCTCCTCGAACGACATCCCGCTGCTCCGCACGCTCTTCGGGCGTGCTCGGCGAGCGCAGCACGACGCCGATATCGCGCTGATGCGAGAGACCGTCGCCAGGATCGTCGACGAGAGGGAAGCGTCCGGTGACCGACGATCGGACCTGCTCGATCTGATGCTGCACACGGCCGATCCGGACACCGGGGAGCGACTCACGCGCGAGTCGGTGGTCGACCAGGTGCTCACGTTCCTCGTGGCGGGCAACGAGACGACCTCCGCGACATTGGGTTTCGCGTTGCACTTTCTCAGCAGCCATCCCGAGATCGCCGCGGCGGCGCGCGCCGAGGTGCTCGATGTGGCCGGTCCCGACGGCCCGCTGGCGTACGAGCAGATCGGGAAACTCCGCAAGGTCCGGCGAATCGTCGACGAGACGCTCAGGCTGTGGCCTGCGGCGCCGGGATACTTCCGCAAGGTTCGGGCGGACACGACGCTCGGCGAGCACGCGATGCCCGTCGGATCGTGGGTGTTCGTCCTTCTTCCGCAGCTGCATCGGGATCCCGCCTGGGGTCCGGACCCCGAGCGTTTCGACCCGGACCGATTCCTCCCTGCAGCGGTCAGGGAGCGCTCCCCGCACATCTACAAGCCGTGGGGAACCGGGATACGTGCGTGTATCGGCCGCCAGTTCGCGCTCCACGAGGCCGTCCTCGCGTTGGCCTCGATCCTGCGGCGGTACGAGATCGCGCCGGACCCGGATTACACCCTCGACGTGCACGAAGCCATCACGCTCAAACCTCGCGGACTGCGAGTGCGTCCGACGCGTGTGTAGTAGAGGCGTGCCCCGTCGACAACCTGACGGAGCGACGCGGCGAGCGAGGGGAGCGCAATGGGCGTGCAATTGAACGAGTGGATGCTCGTGGAAACGCTGTGCCCCGGAGAAATGTCGGTGATCAGCTGCGGCGGTAATCTTCGCGAGTGGGCTTCGGTGCGTCGAAACGTTCAGCCGGCTCGTGACGTCGACGTCGAATCGATCATCCAGCGGGTACGGGACACTCGTCGCAAGGTCGTCGCAGACGTGACGTCTCGGACCGGTCCGCGTTCGTCATTCCACATCGAAGCGATCCCGGTTCTCGGCCCGTCCGGTGAGACCCACGGCGTGCAGGTGTGGGTAGGCGAGCCCGATGCTGTGGTTCTCCCGCCCGTATCGTCTCCGGCATCGCCTGGCATCTCGAGACGATGTCGATCGCCCAAACGCTCGAAGCATCGATGATGTCCGGAGTCGAACCCGAGGATCATGTCCCGACAAGGACTCCAGCCGAGTACATCGCGAAGTCCGTCAAGTTCGACGGGTCCGCTTCGCTGTTCGAGCTCGCTCTCGACCCCGTCCACGGACGCGCATGGGAATCCCCGATGTCGGTGCTGCACGCTGACGCGCACATCATGAACTGGCACTGCTGGGGGAAGGGCCGGACCGACAGCGGAAACATCGGCATCCGCTTGCTCTGGCACGATGTCACCGACACTCGCGCGCCCGAAACTCCGACACTGCACGAGCTCGGAATGCAGCAGAGCCTCAAGGCAAGTGGCGTACACGCAGCAGTGTTCGAGGCTGATCGGGCGATCCTGGCGATGTGGCTCGCCGAGACGCCGGCATGGGTGCAGTGGCGCAACGTCGCAGGAGCGAACGACGTCGTTCATCCCGACGATGCGCACGTGCTGAGCGAGGCGCTGAAGTCGTTCCGGAGCGGCGACGTGGTACCGCATGCCGCTGTCGCACGTCTGAGAGGTGTGTGTGACTGGGTTCTCGCCGATCTCCACATCCAGCCGTATCCGGGTCCGCTGGGAGACAAGCTCGTGCTGGTACACGTGGACGCTGCTGCCCGAGACGACATGCGCGACAACCCATCACCGACGCGTCCAGGTGCGAGCAGTGGCGACGGCTAGCGCCGCGGACTCCGGGTCGCGGGATGCGGGGACGCTCTGATAGATTCCAGCCCGCACCTCCAGTGGGGGCTTCCTGAGGCTTGAGTCGTCGGCCCCAGATGTGGCACTGCCTTTCGGCTGCGCATGTCGTTCGCGTGCGTCGGTCGACTACATCTGGAGGAACCATGACGACCCGATCCGTGCCACCCGGACAGTTGTTCGAGTTGTGTCGCCAATCGGTCTGCCCCGGAAATCGCGGGCGTTCGCCGCAGCGACACGGTTCGCTTCCCGCAAGGCACTCCACGTGCTGGTCGACCATCCGGTGTTCGGGCCGACGTGAACGATCGGGTACCTCTAGGCCTGGCCCGCCACGCGGTCGTATCGCAGCGCGTGGGTCCGAGCCGGTGTTCGCGGCCCGCGCAGAGTCGAGGCATTGTCCCACTTCGGGTGTTGCCCCACCGCACCGAGCTGTAGGGGGTGAGAACGACACTCCACCCCGGGGGTCTCGTGCCTGTCGTGCGTGCGCAGAACGCGTGTCCGGCGGCCGCTGGACAGCCTGAACCCGTCGCCGAACTGTCGCAGCGGACCGGCAGAGAATCGTCGTGGCACGCAGGGGGTGTCACGGCGGACTGTCGAGAAAGCAGTCTCGAGTGCGTAGGTCGACGGCGCCACGCACACGTCTGGGCTCCGGGGGCGCGTCATCTCGTCGACAGGGGTCGAACAGTCGGATAGCCGGTTGGGGCGATGTCGCGCTCGGTTCGGCCGCGCAGGGATGCCGTCACCACCCCGGTTCCCGTTCGCCCTCGCGCATCCATGCAGATGTGGACAGATGTGTTCGCGCGACGACGGCGTGTCCGCCGCAGTCGATAGGCTGATCGGGTGAGCGATACCAGCCGAGCGGCCGACCGCGACGACGTCACCGGCACCGAGGCGACCGGGCCCGTTGCAGAGGGTTCGGGCGTCGGTGCGCAGGGCGCCGAACCCGCGCCCGCCGCGGCCCCCGACGACGTTCGAGAGCAGTGGAACGAGCTCGCCGAGCTCGTCCGGGGCCATCAGTTCCGCTATTACGTCAAGGACGCGCCGATCATCTCGGACGGCGAGTTCGACGAACTGCTGGGACGGCTCGACGATCTCGAGAACCGGTTCCCGGATCTGCGGACCCCCGACTCGCCGACGCAGCTCGTCGGCGGCGGCTTCGCGACGGACTTCACCGCGGTCGACCATCTCGAGCGGATGCTCAGCCTCGACAACGTCTTCGACGAGGAGTCGCTGCGCACCTGGGTTTCGCGCGTCGAACAGGAGACGGGGCCGGACCTGCACTACCTGTGCGAGGTCAAGATCGACGGCGTCGCGATCGACCTCGTGTACGAGAACGGACGGCTCGTGCGCGCGGGCACCCGTGGCGACGGCCGCACTGGTGAGGACGTCACGCTCAACGCTCGTACCATCGACGACATTCCCGAAACGCTCACGGCCACGGAAGAATTCGCTGTGCCGGCGTTGCTGGAGGTTCGCGGCGAGGTGTTCTTCCGGCTCGAGGACTTCCAGGCGCTCAACGCCTCGCTCGTCGCCGAGGGCAAACCCCCGTTCGCGAATCCGCGCAACTCGGCCGCCGGCTCGCTGCGGCAGAAGAATCCCGCCGTCACCGCGCGGCGCAGGCTCGGCATGATCTGCCACGGACTCGGCGCGGTCGAGGGCTTCGATCCGGCATCGCAGTACGAGGCGTACGTCGCGCTCGCGGCGTGGGGGCTGCCCGTGTCCTCGCACACCGTGCGGGTCCAGGGTGCGGACGCCGTCGTCGAGCGGATGCGGTACTGGGGCGAACACCGGCACGACGTCGAGCACGAGATCGACGGTCTCGTCGTCAAGGTCGACGAAATGTCGCTCCACCGTCGGCTCGGGTCGACGTCCCGTGCTCCGCGCTGGGCGATCGCCTACAAGTATCCGCCCGAGGAGGCGACGACGAAGCTCCTCGACATCAGGGTCGGGGTCGGCCGCACGGGCCGGGTGACGCCGTTCGCGTTCATGGAACCCGTGACGGTCGCGGGCTCGACCGTCGCACGCGCGACCCTCCACAACGCCTCCGAGGTCGTCCGCAAGGGCGTCCTGATCGGCGACACCGTCGTGATCCGCAAGGCCGGCGACGTCATCCCCGAGGTGCTCGGGCCCGTCGTCGACGTCCGGACGGGCGACGAGCGCGCGTTCGTCATGCCGACCCACTGCCCCGAGTGCGGCACCGAACTCGCCCCGGCGAAGGAGGGCGACGCCGACATCCGCTGCCCCAACGGCCGCTCGTGCCCGGGCCAGCTGCGCGAGCGCGTGTTCTACGTCGCCGGTCGAGGGGCGTTCGACATCGAGGCGCTCGGCTACGAGGCGGCGACGGCGCTGCTCGACGCGGACGTCATCGTCAACGAGGGCGACCTGTTCTCGCTCGGCGAGGACGACCTGCTCCGGACGTCGCTGTTCCGCAACGACGACGGCGCGCTCTCGGCGAACGGCCGCCGCCTGCTCGCGAATCTCGCGAGTGCCCGCGACAAGCCGCTCTGGCGCGTCCTCGTCGCGTTGTCCATCCGGCACGTCGGCCCGACTGCGGCACGCGCGCTCGCGACGGAGTTCGGGTCGCTCGACCGCATCCGGGAGGCGTCCGCCGACGAACTCGCCGCCGTCGACGGGGTCGGCGCCACGATCGCGAACGCTGTCACGGAGTGGTTCGACGTGGACTGGCATCGCGAGATCGTCGACAAGTGGGCCGCGGCCGGCGTGCGGATGGAAGACGAGCGCGACGACTCCATTCCGCGGAATCTCGAAGGGCTGTCGATCGTCGTCACCGGCTCGCTCGAACGCTTCTCGCGTGACGGGGCGAAGGAGGCGATCCTGGCGCGCGGCGGTAAGGCCGCCGGGTCGGTCTCGAAGAAGACGGCGTTCGTCGTCGTAGGGGAGTCGCCGGGCTCGAAGTACGACAAGGCCGTCGATCTCGGGGTCCCGGTTCTCGACGAGGCCGGTTTCGAGGTGCTGCTCGACGCGGGCCCCGACGCCGTCACGCCGCTCGAGGCTCCGACGGAGGGCGAGCAGTGACGGTGGCATCGGTCCGGGAGAACGGCACAGTGCGTATCCGCTCTGCAACGCCCGCGGATTTCCCGAGCATCGCCCGGCTGACCGTCGACGTGTACGTGCAGGGCGGATTCGTGGATCCCGAGGGCACCTACGTCGAGGTGCTGCGCGACTGCGCCGCGCGGTCGCGGGCCGCCGAGATCGTGGTGGCGGAGATCGCCGGTGAGATCGTCGGATCGGTCACGATCGCGCAGCCACCGTCGGTGTACGCCCAGGTCGCCCGCGACGACGAACTCGAGTTCCGGATGCTCGCGGTCTCACCGCTCGCACGGCGTACGGGCGCCGGATCCCGGCTCGTCGAGCATGTCGTCGAGACAGCTCGGGCCCGCGGTCTCGGTGGCGTCGCGCTCTCGACCGAAGCCGTGATGGCCGACGCGCGGCGAATCTACGAGCGGCTCGGTTTCGTCCGGACGTCCGAGCGCGACTGGAGCCCGGTCCCGGGCGCGTGGACCTCGAGATTCTGGTGCTGCGGTGGCCGTGAACCGTCAGTCCAGGACGGTCGCGACGATCCCCGCGAAGTAGCCGAGCCGCGCGATCTCCGACGGCCGGAACTCGGGTCCACCGGGGCGGCCGAGCACGAGCGCCTTCTCGGGCACGCCGAGCGGCGCGGCAGCGAGGGCGGTGTCCATCTCGCGCCAGATCGGTGGCACCCAGTCGGCCTGGCCGTCGAGCGCCACGGTCTTCTCGAGCGGAAGCCACGGGACGTCCGTCGCGTGGGTCTCCGGCGCCCCCGGGCTCCCGACGATGCGGTAGGCCCCCGTCTCGCCCTGTGCGACGACGGTGGCCCAGCCGACGCGCAGTACCCGGGGCGCGCCGTCGACGAGGATCTGCAGGGTGTCGCGCGGTGCGCCCGCGACCTGATCGATCAGTTCGAGTTCGCGGTGGGTGTCGAGGATGCCGTTGTACGGGCGGATCGAGTCGACGCGGACGTCGGGCAGCGACTCGGCCGCGGTGATGAGCGTGTCGGGCAGCTTGCCGGGTTCGACGTCGACGACGAGATCGTCGATCGCGAATCCCGCCCCGCGTTCGACGACGTCGAGAGACAGGATGTCGCCGCCGACCGACCCGAGCGCGACTGCCAGCGACCCGAGGCTGCCGGGTCGATCGGGGAGTTGAACGCGAAGCAGGTACGACACACGAAGCCTTTCACCCGGTGCGGGAGTCGACTGCCCCCGCCGTGACGGGATCTCACGGTAGCCCAGCCGACTCGGCGGCGTCGGCTCACACCGCACACCGTCGAGTACGGGCTGTGCGCGTGAGCGGTGGGCCACGCACTACTCTGGAGAGGCTCGCCGGATCCACATGTGGCGGCGAGAGCCTGACGAACCGTCGGCGACACGATGTTCAGCAACACGATGCGAAAGGGGCCCAGCGGTGCCTGCCATCTCCCGCGACGAGGTCGCGCACCTCGCGCGGCTGTCCCGCTTGGCGCTGTCCGACGCCGAACTCGACGAGTTCGCCGGTCAGCTCGATGCGATTCTCGAGCACGTCAAGACCGTCAGCGAGGTCGCCACCGCGGACGTTCCCGCGATGGCGAACCCCAACGCGGTCGCGAACGTCACACGGCCGGACGAGATCGTGCCGTCCCTCACGCAGGACGACGCGCTCTCGGGCGCGCCCGCCGTCGACGAGGGCCGGTTCTCGGTTCCGCGCATCCTGGGAGAGGGCGAATGAGCAGCGAACTGACGACGCTCGGCGCGGCGGAACTCGCGTCGCGAATCCACGCGGGTGAGGTGTCCTCGGTCGAGGTGACCGAGGCACATCTGACCCGGATCGCTGACGTCGACGGCGAGATCAACGCGTTCCTGCATGTCGCGGGCGAGCAGGCGCTCGTCACCGCGAAGCAGGTCGACGACGCCGTGGCCGCGGGGGAGCGCCCGGCGTCGGCGCTCGCGGGTGTTCCGCTCGCACTCAAGGACATCTTCGCGACGACGGACATGCCCACGACGTGCGGTTCGAAGATCCTCGAGGGCTGGACCGCGCCCTACGAGTCGACGGTGAGCGCGTCGCTGCGCGCCGCGGGGATCCCGATCCTGGGCAAGACCAATCTCGACGAGTTCGCGATGGGCTCGTCGACGGAGAACTCCGCGTACGGCCCGACGCGCAATCCGTGGGACACCTCGCGGATCCCGGGTGGTTCGGGTGGCGGCAGCGCCGCGGCTCTCGCCTCGCGCCAGGCGCCGCTCGCGATCGGCACCGACACCGGCGGATCGATCCGTCAGCCCGCTGCCGTGACCGCGACGGTGGGGACGAAGCCGACCTACGGCACGGTGTCGCGGTACGGCCTCGTGGCGTGTGCGTCGTCGCTCGATCAGGCCGGCCCGTGCGGCCGCTCGGTGCTCGACACCGCGCTGCTGCACGAGATCATCGCGGGGCACGATCCGCGCGATTCGACGTCGGCGAACGTCCCGGTGCGGCCGGTCGTGGCCGCCGCTCGTGAGGGCGCGACGGGTTCGCTGAAGGGCGTGCGCGTCGGCGTCGTGAAGGAACTGCACTCCGACAGCTATCAGGACGGCGTTCTCGCGTCGTTCGACACCGCGGTGCAGACGTTGAAGGATCTGGGCGCCGAGGTGATCGAGGTCTCGTGCCCGAGTTTCGTGCACGCGCTCGCGGCGTACTACCTGATCCTGCCGAGCGAGGTGTCGTCGAACCTCGCCCGGTTCGACGCGATGCGCTACGGGCTGCGGGTCGACGACGGCTCGATGAGCGCCGAGCAGGTCATGGCGGCGACGCGTGCCGCGGGCTTCGGCCCGGAGGTCAAGCGCCGCATCATGATCGGGACGTACGCGCTCTCGGCCGGCTACTACGACGCCTACTACGGCTCGGCGTCGAAGGTGCGCACCCTCATCGCTCGCGACTACGAGCGGGCCTACGAGCAGGTCGACGTGCTGGTCGCGCCGACGAGCCCGTTCACGCCGTGGAAGCTCGGCGAGAAGGTCGACGATCCGCTCGCGATGTACCTGTCCGACCTGTGCACGCTGCCGACGAACCTCGCCGGTCACTGCGCGATGTCGGTGCCCTCGGGCCTGTCCGAGGAGGACGGCCTGCCAGTCGGGCTGCAGATCATGGCGCCCGCGCACGCGGACGAGCGGCTCTACCGCGTCGGCGCGGCGTACGAGGTCGCGCGCGGCCCGATGGCGGCGCCCGCGCTCTGAACGACGTCACTCTGCTGCGACGGCAGGGCATCGCGACGGCACTCGGCCATCGCGGTGCCCTGCCGTTCGTCGTAGCGATGGCCGTGGCCCGCCGGAACGTTCAGCGACACGAGCAGATCGACCGTCGTCTGCACGAAGCTCACCACCGGAATCCACTGCGGGGCCGGAGCATCGTGGGTCGTGGCCGCCGCGTCCGGCGGCCGGACGAGCAGATCGGCCGACCACACCGGAACGGGATCGGATCCGTTGGCGAGAACGGTGCCGGACGAGAGCGGCGTCCCGGGCGGCGGGCCCACCCACACCGCGCTGCACACGTCAGCGCGGTACGGGCTGGACGCGACGGCGCGCGCACCCCCGAGTGCACCGAGGCTCTGCCCGTACACGTGGAGCGACGGGCGCGAGGCAACGGGGAGCAGCCGTAGCCGCGCGGCGACCGCGTCGAGGACGGCGCGTGCGCTCTTTTCCGCCGAATCGCGTTGCGTGAGAAAGCTGTACCAGCTCGGGGTGTCGGTGTACTGCGTCGCGACGACGGCGACGTCGCCGCCGAAGCGTTGCCGGATCCCGGCGAGCGCCGCGGCGTCGATCCAGCCGGAGCCCGTGGGAACCGCGACGACGATCGCAGAGCGCTCGAGTGCGCCGGACCTCTCGAGTTCGTCGACCGCGAGCGACGCGCGGGTACTCGCTGTGGGTGCCTCGGCGAGCGCGACGTAGGTCGAGGCCGCCTCCGCTGCAGCGGCATTGGCCGGATTCGCGGAGACGGCAGTGGGTGCGCCGACGATCGCCACGACGACGGACGTCGCGGCCGCGACGGCGACGGCGCGTACGGCTCCCCAGCGGCGTACGAGCGACGTTGCGGCTCGTGCCGCACCCAGCGCGAGCGCCGTCACCGCGCCGGCGGTCGCCGCGGCGACGAGCCAGTGGGCCGCGCCCGCTGCGGGCATCTCCATCGCCGAGCGGAGGCCGTTGTGCCACCGGACTGCTCGCGCCGCGGAGATCGTCACGACGGCGAGCGCGACCACGGCGACCGCGAACCGCAGGCCCTGCGGTGGTGTCGTCGTGACGACCCGCCGTGCCACCGCGGACACGGCGAACGCCACGACGAGGGCGAGAGCGAGCAGAATGCCCTCGACGATCGCGGGACGGGGCAGCATCGACGGGGCGAGTGCGGTGGCGAGCGCCGCCGCGGCGGCGAGACTCGTCGTCACCCGCGGCGGTGTCACGCCCGGCCTCCCGTCAGGTGACGGCGCCCCAGCAGTACCACGGCGCCCGACGCGAGAACTCCGGTGACGAGCGCGATCTGCTTCGACTCGTCGACCGGGACGCCGTAGCCCTGCCGCCAGGAGTTCGCCTCGACGGCGGTGGTGGCGACGGCCGCGGCAGCGCGGCAGGTCGTGCCCGACAGGCCCTCGGGGGGATTCGAGCACACGGCCGCGAGGTCGTCGGCGAACGCGGCGTCGTAGCCCTGCCGGACCGACTGCGGCGGTGGCGTTCCGACCGCGGCACGATAGCGCAGGTAGTCGTAGCCGTAGTCGTGCCTGCGGCAGCTCGCGTCGAAGGCCTCGGGCAGCGGAACGGGTGACGAGCACGAGCCCGTGGGATTGCTGAGGCGACCGCCGTCGATCTCGGGGGAGTAGCCCATCACGGCGTCGAACGACGCCGTCGCCGCCGGCGTGTTCGGCAGCGCGGCCGCACTCGCACTCGACATGCCGGCGACGGCCGCCGACACGACCGCGACGCCGCCCAGCACGAGTGCGCCGCGATGACGTGACGGCCTGCGTACCCGCGATCCCGATCGCTTCGTTGTGGTCATGAACGGGACGCTACGAACGCCCGGCACCAGGTCACATCGGCTCCGAGAGCCGTTCCGGACTGCCCCGCCGGGTGTGCCCGCACGACGGTGTCACCCCACCGTAGGGGCGTGATCTCACTCCCGAGTACGACGACGCGAGCGGCCGCGAACTCTAGTGTCGAGGCATGAAGTCACCACTGCGTCGGGGCACGACGTCACGACGCGAGCGGAACCGGGACGGCGGGAAGCGGACCGGGTCGCGCATCGGCGCCGTCAGGACCTGGGCGGGCCGGCTCGGCATCGTCCGGTGGATCGACGTGCTGTTCGCCCTCACCGCGCTCGTGCTCTACATCGTGTCGTGGTCGACGATGCACCTGACGCACTCGGTGCCGTATCCGGTGCAGCCGTTCGTGGCGCTCGCCGTCGCCGGGCCGGTGGTGTTCACGCGCACCGCGCCGGCGTTCGGCTGGGCGGCGTCCGCGCTCGCCGCCCTCGTGTACGTGACCGTGTTCCCGACGACCGATGCCGTGATGTACGCGTATCCGTGGCAGGTCGTCCACATCATCGCGCTGCTCGTGCTCGTCGCCGGGGTCGCGGCGCGCGAAGCGCTCCCGGTCGTCGGCGTCGTGTGGCTCGCGACGGGCGCGCTCTTCTGGCTCTACGTACCCGGCGCCGACGGTCCGGGCTGGGCCGTGGGGTTGTCGGTGCTCGTCGCGTTCTCGCTGCTCGTGCGGTGGCTCGCGCGCTCGCGCAAACAGCTTGCCGTGCAGGAGGAGATCGGCGAACTGGAACGGGCCCGGCGCGCGATCCTCGAAGAACGCACCCGTATCGCACGGGACCTGCACGACGTCGTCGCGCATCACATGTCGATGGTCGTCGTCCAGGCGCAGAGCGCGCGGTACCGGCTCGACGGCGTGACCGACGAGATCGCAGCGGAATTCGACTCGATCGGCTCGTCCGGCAGGGCGGCGCTCGACGAGATCCGCGGGATGCTCGGCGTACTGCGCAGCGACGGCCAGCACCCCGAGGACGCGCCGCAGCCGTCCGCGCTCGACGTTCCCGCGCTCGTCGAGGGCAGCAAGCGCGCCGGAATCGACGTCCACGCCGACATCTCGGGTGATCCGGCGGTCATGGCGGACGCGCCCGGGATGGTGGTGTACCGGATCGTCCAGGAGTCGCTCGCGAACGGTGCGCGGCACGCGCCGGGAGCCCGGATCGACGTCACGATGGACTTCGGTCACGACGGCGTGCACCTCCGCGTCGTCAACGGCCCGGGACTCGTTCCCGCACAACCGGGGACGAGCGGCGGTACCGGAATCGAGGGAATGCAGGAACGGGCGCGCGCCGTCGGCGGGTCCGTGATCGCGAGGCCCACGGGTGACGGCGGTTTCGCGGTCACGGCGTCGATCCCGTCGGGTGGTGTGGTCGGTGTCGCCGCACCGAGCCGCGACGCCGCTTCGTAGAGTGTGACGAGTGACGATCACGGTGCTCATCGCGGACGACCAGGCGATGGTGCGGCAGGGTTTCGGCGCGCTGCTCGCGGCGCAGCCGGACATCTCGGTGGTCGGGGACGCCGCCGATGGCGCCGAAGCGATCCGTGAAGTGACGCGGCTGCGACCCGACGTCGTCCTCATGGACGTCCGGATGCCCGGGACGAACGGTCTCGACGCGGCACGCGCGATCCTCGCCGCGCATCTCGACCCCGCGCCGCGTGTGCTCATGCTCACGACGTTCGACATCGACGAATACGTGTACGCCGCACTCGAAATCGGGGCGAGCGGGTTCCTGCTCAAGGACGCGCCCGCCGACGAACTCGTCCGCGCGGTGCGGGTCGTCGCGGCGGGCGACGCGCTGCTCGCGCCCACAGTCACGCGCCGGCTCATCGCGGACGTCGTGTCGCGGCACCCCGGACACCGGCTCGACACCCGGCGGCTCGATGCTCTCACCCCCCGCGAGCGCGAGGTCCTCGAAGCGATCGCCCGGGGGCTCTCCAACAGCGAGATCGCCGCCGAGATGTTCGTCGCGGAACAGACCGTGAAGACGCACGTGGGGAAGGTGCTCGCGAAGCTCGGGTTGCGTGACCGCGCTCAGGCCGTCGTCGTCGCGTACGAGACGGGGCTCGTCGTCCCGGGGTGACGAGCACTTCGTCCCCGGCCGTCGGCCCCGTCGTCCTTCGACGCGCACCGCGCCGACCGACTAGGTTCGTGAGGCAAGGGGATCGGCCGACGGGGCCCGTCGGCGTCCGACACTGTCCGGGAGCGAGGAGAGCACATGCGTATCGGAGTCCTCACGGGTGGCGGCGACTGCCCGGGCCTGAACGCGGTGATCCGCTCGATCGTGCGGCGCGCAGCGCAGGAGTACGACAGCAGCGTCGTCGGCTTCCGCGACGGGTGGCGGGGGCTGCTCGAGGACAGCCATCGCGAACTCGCGGCGGACGAACGGATCGACCGGATCCTCACCCGCGGCGGCACAATCCTCGGGACGGCGCGCGTCAACCCGAAACGGCTGCGCGACGGACTGCCACAGATCCGCAAGACGCTGCAGGACAACGGCGTGGACGCGCTCATCCCGATCGGTGGCGAGGGAACGCTCACGGCCGCGCACTGGCTCGCCGAGTCCGGGGTGCCCGTCGTGGGCGTGCCGAAGACCATCGACAACGACATCGACCGCACCGACGTCACGTTCGGTTTCGACACCGCGCTCACCGTCGCGACCGAGGCGATCGATCGCCTGCACACCACGGCGGAATCGCATCAGCGCGTCATGCTCGTCGAGGTCATGGGCCGGCACGCGGGATGGATCGCGCTGCACGCCGGGCTCGCCGGCGGCGCGCACCTGACGCTGATCCCCGAGGTGCCGTTCGACGTGGCGGACGTGTGCGATCGCATCGCACGGCGCTTCGAGCGCGGCGACAAGCACTTCATCTGCGTCGTCGCCGAGGGTGCGATGCCGCTCGCCGGGTCGATGCAGTTCCGTGAGGGCGGCATCGACGAGTTCGGGCACAAGATCTTCACCGGCGTCGCACAGCAACTGGGCGACGAGATCGAACGCAGGATCGGGATGGAGGTGCGTTCGACCGTCCTCGGCTACACCCAGCGCGGCGGTACGCCCACCGCCTACGACCGCGTGCTGGCGACGCGGTTCGGCCTCCACGCGACCGATGCGGTCCATGCGGGCGACTTCGGCACCATGGTCGCGCTCCACGGGACGTCGATCGACCTCGTCCCGCTCGCGGACGCGACGCGCGAACTCAAGACCGTCCCACGGGAGCGGTACGCCGAGTCGGTGGCGCTCTTCGCGTGACCGCGTTACCCCCGGCCGCGGCCGGAGAATAAACTCGGGCACATGACTGCGCTGGATGCTCCGGAGATCCTCGACTACGACGACGTGCTCGCCGCATACGATCCCGTGCTCGGTATGGAGGTCCACGTCGAGCTCGGAACGCAGACCAAGATGTTCTGCGGCTGCCCGACGGCGTTCGGCGCCGAGCCCAACACCCAGGTGTGCCCGGTGTGTCTCGGGATGCCGGGTGCGCTGCCCGTCGTCAACCAGGCGGCGGTCGAGTCGGCGATCCGGATCGGCCTCGCGCTGAACTGCTCGATCACGCCGCGCGGCCGTTTCGCGCGCAAGAACTACTTCTACCCGGACCAGCCGAAGAACTACCAGATCTCGCAGTACGACGAGCCCATCGCGCACGACGGCTTCCTCGACGTCGTCCTCGACGACGGTACGACGTGGCGCGTCGACATCGAGCGCGCGCACATGGAGGAGGACACCGGAAAGTCGCTGCACGTCGGCGGCGCGACCGGGCGCATCCACGGCGCGTCCCACTCGCTGCTCGACTACAACCGCGCGGGCGTCCCGCTCGTCGAGATCGTCACCAAGCCGATCACCGGGGCGGGGGAGCGTGCTCCCGAGGTCGCCCGCGCCTACGTCACGGCGCTGCGTGACCTGCTGCGCGCGCTCGAGGTCTCGGACGTGCGCATGGACCAGGGCTCGTTGCGCTGCGACGCGAACGTCTCGCTCATGCCCAAGGGAGCGAGCGAATTCGGTACCCGCACCGAGACGAAGAACGTCAACTCGCTCAAGAGTGTCGAGGTCGCGGTGCGCTACGAGATGCGCCGTCAGGGCGCGGTGCTGCGCGGCGGCGGCGAGGTGATCCAGGAGACGCGGCACTTCCAGGAGGGCGACGGCACGACGTCGCCCGGCCGCCGGAAGGAGACCGCCGAGGACTACCGGTACTTCCCGGAGCCCGATCTCGAGCCCGTCGCGCCCGACGCCGAGTGGATCGAGGAACTGCGCGAGACGCTTCCCGAGCTCCCGTGGCTGCGCCGCGCACGGATCCAGGAGGAGTGGGGGGTCTCCGCCGAGGTCATGCGCGACCTCGTCAACGCGGGCGCACTCGAACTCGTCATCGCGACGACCGAGGCCGGCGCACCCGCCGACGCCGCGCGGTCGTGGTGGGTCTCGTACCTCACGCAGCAGGCGAACACGCGCGGCGTCGAGCTCGTGGAGCTGGCGATCACGCCGGTGCAGGTCGCCGAGGTCGTCGACCTCGTCGCGGACGGGACACTGAACAACAAGGTCGCGCGGCAGGTCGTCGACTTCGTGCTCGACGGCGAGGGTGATCCGCGGGCGATCGTCGCTGCGCGCGGTCTCGCGGTCGAGCGCGACGACACCAAGCTCCAGGCCGCCGTCGACGAGGCGCTCGCCGCGAACCCCGACATCGCCGACAAGATCCGCGGCGGCAAGGTCGCGGCCGCGGGCAAGATCGTCGGCGACGTCATGAAGGCGACGCGCGGGCAGGCCGATCCCGCCCGCGTCAAGGAACTGGTGCTCGCCGCCTGCGGCGCCTGATCAGTCGAACCCGCCGCCGCCGGACGGTGGCGGGATCTTCACGACGCGGTCGTCGGTCGGTGTCGGGTCGGCAGCGAGCTTGTTGACGGTGCCGGCCCAGATCTCGCCGGTCGGCGACACCGCGGCGCCGCTCAGCGCGCCGTAGCGGTTCTGCGCGAGCAGGCCCGGTGCGGTCGTGACGGCGCCGCTGCCGTCGACGCCGAGGGCCGCGAGGGCCCTGCCGTGTTCGAGCGAGACCGCGACGACCCCGCCCGCGGCGGCGCAGTGTGCGACGCCGGGCCGGTCGGGCCACGTCCACACCGATCCCGCGACGGCCCCGTCGCTGCCGATCCGCATCAGGCGGTCCTCGAGCGCGCCGCGATCGGTCACCCACGTCGCGAGGCCGGGTTCGGTGCACACTCCGCCCGGGGCGGCGAGCCCCGTCGTCACGATCTCGGGACGCTCGGACGTGCCGGGGGTGAGGGCACGCACCCGCAACACCTTGCCCGCGAGCGACGACGGATCGGCGGCCGCCGCGGGATCGCCCGCATCTCCCGTCGCGACCATGAGCTCGCCGGGCCCGGCGAACGCGAGTCCGCCCGAATTCGCCTCGCCGCCACGGGGGATCCCCGTGAGCACGGGCTTGGGGACGTCGCCCGGCGCGATCCGGACGACGCGATGGTCGCTCGCCGTCGCGACGTAGGCGTAGATCAGCCGATCCTCTTCGTACGTCGGCGAGAGCGCGATGTCGAGCAGGCCGCCGCCCGAGTCCACGTCCACGCGGGCGGTCTCGACGGGCTCGCTGCCCTGAGCGACCCGGAGGATGCGTCCCGTCGTGCGCTCGGCCACCAGCGCCGTCTCGCCGTCGTGGAGCACGACGAGCCCGCCGGTCGGTTCGAGGCACGTCGCGACGACGGACGGATCGGCGTCCTCGCACGGGCCGAGCGGCCCGGGCGGTGTGTTCTGCTCGGGCGTCGTCGTGGGTGCCGGCGGGCTCTCGGGCTGCACCTCACCGATGGGGGCGTCCGCGGGTTCCGGCGTGAAGGGGGACGACGCCGAGTCGTCGAACCGTGCGCATCCCGCCGCGACGAGGACCGCGGCGGACACCGCGACGATGCGCGGCAGCATGCGCGGGCGCATCGGTCCGGCCGGACGAGCTCTCATGACGGCGTCCTCATGCCGCAGACGTTACGGAAGCGGCTTTCGCCTCGCCACGCCGGTCCGGATCCCGTGGAGCAGCGCGAGGGCGGCCTACGATTTTCGCTGTGAGCGAAAATCCGAAAGACTCCACGTCCTCGCGGCCGAGCCGCACGGATTCCGCTGCGGGCTTCGATCGGCAGGGCCCGAGCCCGTACGACGATCAGCCGACCGAGCGGGTCGCGACGGTGGGTGCCGCGCCCACCGAGCAGTTTCCGATCTACGGCACCGGGCCGACCGAGGTGCTGCCCACGTCCGGAACGCCCGAGGCCTACGCTGCCGCGGCGCGCGAACAGGACACGACGAACCCGACGCCCGCGGCGCCCGTCCCTGTCGATCGCGAACGGCTTCCGGCCCGGCGCGGCACGCTCGATCTGGGACTGCTCGCGCTGCGTGTCGCGGTCGGTGCGATCCTGCTGGTCCACGGGCTGCAGAAGCTCGCAGGGCTGTGGGGCGGGCCGGGCCTGGACGGCTACGAGCAGGCGCTCGCCGAGTCGGGCTTCGATCAGGCGCGGGTGCTCGCGATCGTGGGCGCCGCCGGTGAGACCGCGGCGGGTGCGCTGCTGATCCTGGGCCTGCTGACGCCGTGGGCGGCCGCGGGTGCGCTGGCGCTGATGATCAACGCGTGGGCGTTTCGGCAGGCGGCCGAGCCGGGACTGCAGTTCTTCGCGCCCGACGGCATCGAGTACGAGACGCTGCTCGGAGTGTGCGCGGGTGTGATCGTCCTGACGGGGCCGGGCCGGATCGCGCTCGACGGCCGCCGCGGCTGGGCGACGAGGCCGTTCGTGGGGTCGCTGCTGCTGGCGGCGATCGGCATCGCCGCCGGCGTCGCGGTGTGGGTCCTCCTCAACGGCGCGAACCCGCTGGTATAGCCGCTCCGCGCTCGTGCGTGACTTTCCCGTCCCTGCACCGGAAACTCACGCACGAGCGGCGAAGTGCCTACGGGACGTGGCGGACGGCGCCCTTGTCGGCGGAGGTCGCGAGCGCGGCGTACGCACGCAGCGCGGTCGTCACCTTCCGGTCACGATCGACCGGCTGCCACGGCCGCTCCGACGCCTCCATCTTCGCTCGGCGCTCGGCCAGCACGTCGTCGTCGACGAGCAGTTCGAGGGCGCGCGTCGTGACGTCGATGCGGATCCGGTCGCCGTTCTCGACGAGGCCGATGACGCCACCGGCGGCGGCCTCGGGGGAGATGTGGCCGATCGACAGGCCCGACGTGCCGCCCGAGAAGCGGCCGTCGGTGACGAGAGCGCACACCTTGCCCAGACCCGAGCCCTTGAGGAACGCGGTGGGATGCAGCATCTCCTGCATGCCCGGGCCGCCCTTCGGGCCCTCGTAGCGGACGACGATCACGTCGCCCGGCTGGATCTTCTTCTGGAGGATCACCGAGACGGCCTCCTCCTGCGACTCGACGACGACCGCGGGGCCCTCGAACGAGAACAGGTCCTCGTCGATGCCTGCGGTCTTGAGGATCGCGCCGTCCTCGGCGATGTTGCCGCGCAGCACGCACAGCCCGCCCTCGACCGTGTAGGCGTGCTCGAGATCGCGGATGCAGCCGCCTTCGGCATCGGTGTCGAGCGACGACCAGCGGTTGTCGGTCGAGAACGGCTCGGTCGTGCGGACGCCGCCCGGAGCGGCGTGGAACAGTTCGACGGCCTCGTCGGACGCGACACCGGAGCGGATGTCCCACGTGTCGAGCCACGACTCGAAGGACTCGGAATGCACTGTCTGCACATCGGTTTCGAGCAGCCCGGCGCGGCGCAGCTCGCCGAGGATCGCCGGGATTCCGCCCGCGCGGTGCACGTCCTCCATGTGGTAATCGGAGTTCGGCGAGACCTTCGACAGGCACGGGACGCGGCGGCTGATCTCGTCGATCGTCGTCAGATCGAAGTCGACCTCGCCCTCCTGCGCGGCGGCGAGCGTGTGCAGCACCGTGTTGGTCGATCCGCCCATCGCGACGTCGAGCGCCATCGCGTTGCGGAACGCCTTGGGGGAGGCGACGTTCCGTGGCAGCACCGACTCGTCCTCGTCACGGTAGTAGCGCAGCGCGGCCTCGACGACGGTCGTTCCGGCACGGCTGAAGAGTGCGCGGCGTGCCTCGTGGGTCGCCAGCGTCGAACCGTTGCCGGGGAGCGCGAGGCCCAGTGCCTCGGTGAGGCAGTTCATCGAGTTGGCGGTGAACATGCCCGAGCACGATCCGCACGTGGGGCACGCGCTGCGTTCGACCTCGTCGAGGCCCTCTTCGGAGACGGCGTCGTTCGCGGACGCGGAGATCGCGGTGATGAGGTCGGTGGGCGCCTGCGCGACACCGCCGACGACGACGTCCTTGCCGGCCTCCATCGGGCCGCCCGAGACGAACACCGTCGGAACGTTCAGGCGCATCGCGGCATTGAGCATGCCGGGGGTGATCTTGTCGCAGTTCGAGATGCACACGAGCGCATCGGCGGTGTGCGCGTTGACCATGTACTCGACGGAGTCGGCGATGATCTCGCGGCTCGGCAGCGAGTACAGCATTCCGCCGTGGCCCATGGCGATGCCGTCGTCGACGGCGATCGTGTGGAACTCGCGGGGGACGCCGCCCGCGGCGCGGACGGCGTCGGCGACGATCTCGCCGACGTTCTTGAGATGAACGTGGCCGGGCACGAACTGCGTGTACGAGTTCGCGATCGCGACGATGGGCTTGCCGAAGTCCGAGTCCGTCATGCCGGTCGCGCGCCACAGGGCGCGCGCTCCGGCTGCGTTGCGGCCGGCGGTCGTGGTGCGTGATCTCAGCGGGGGCATGGGCTGATCCTCGATCGGCGGGGGGAGGTGGTGCGGGGCTGGCGGCGGGGGTGGGCCGGCCGGGGCGTGTCGCGGCGTGTGCGTCGTCCGCGCGAGTCCGGCACGGCCGAATTTACGCCGGTGTCGCGGTGCTCACTCGCGCGGGTCGTCGCCGCGCGACGGCGTCCTCGACGCCGCGGGCTCGGCATCGACGGTCGTCTCGCCGGTGGTGGCGGCGTTCTCGTCGGCGTCGGTCTCGGCGGCAGCGGCCTCCTCGGCGGCCTCGTCCTCACGCCAGGCCGAGACCGCCGCCTCGTAGGGATCGGTGATGCGGCCACCGCTCGCGGCGGCGAGCTGCGGGGCACGGCCGAACGTCACCATGGGCAGGACGCGTTCGGTGCCGTCGGTGAGGACCGCCCGAGCGGGCTTGCGCTCGGCGAACCGGAATCCGGTGACGTCGTCCCAGTCGATCGAGTCGCTCCGGAACATCGAGCGGGTCGTGATCTTCTCGGGGGTCACCACCGTCCGGACACGGGCGACGGCGTACGCCGCGACGATCGGCGCGAGGATCAGCCAGCCGAACGCGGCGGGGTTGCCGAAGATCGGGAAGGTCACCGCGAAGAGGAGGAACGCGCACGCGAGGTACGCGAGCGGTGTCGTCCGGATGACCTGTCGAGACGCATCGAGCGTGTGGGATGATGGTTCCGGTGGCACGGGTTGCTGCGAAGTTGACACCACACCATCTTTGCATCGCGACCGTTGCATCTCAGATTCTGGGACAGCCTGCTCAACAAGTTGACTGTTCGCACCACGCGCGCCTACCGTCGAGCGCGTGAAACAGAATGGGTTGCTCGTAATCGGCCGGCGCGTCGTCGCCTGAGTCGATTCACCTTCAACTCACAGATCGACGCGCCACCCTCGTACAGCCACCGTGCTGGCGAGGGTTTTTGTTGCCCGGGGCGTGATCCACACAGGTCCGGGCGGCAAGCGAACAACACCGGAATCCGAATCACACACCGGAATCACAGAGGAATGTCCAAGTGAGCGCACCAACAGCACGGCCCCAGCCCACGCCGCGCAAGCCCGGGCAGGCGGTCCCGACGCCCGCGGCCGCCGCGCAGGGCCGCCGGCCTGCAGCCCCCGAACGCGTGACCGGCGCCCAGTCGGTCGTCCGAGCTCTCGAGGAGCTCGGTGTCGACACCGTATTCGGCATTCCGGGTGGCGCCGTACTTCCGGTGTACGACCCGCTCTTCGACTCGCAGAAGGTGCGCCACGTCCTCGTTCGGCACGAGCAGGGCGCAGGCCACGCCGCGACGGGATACGCGCAGGCGACCGGCAAGGTCGGTGTGTGCATGGCGACGTCGGGCCCCGGTGCGACGAACCTCGTGACGCCGCTCGCCGACGCCCAGATGGACTCCGTCCCGATCGTGGCGATCACCGGCCAGGTCGGTCGCGGGCTCATCGGAACCGATGCCTTCCAGGAAGCCGACATCGCGGGCATCACGATGCCCGTCACCAAGCACAACTTCCTCGTCACCGACGGCGACGAGATCCCCCGCGTGCTGGCCGAGGCCTTCCATCTCGCGTCGAGCGGACGGCCCGGCGCGGTGCTCGTCGACATCCCCAAGGACATCCTGCAGGGCGCGACGACGTTCTCGTGGCCGCCCGAGATGCGGCTGCCCGGCTACCGGCCGGTGACTCGCCCGCACGGCAAGCAGGTCCGCGAAGCCGCGCGGCTCATCGCCGAATCCAACCGGCCGGTGCTCTACGTCGGCGGCGGCGTCATCAAGGCCGAGGCGTCCGAGGAGCTGCTCGAGCTCGCCGAGCTCACGGGTATCCCCGTCGTCACGACGCTGATGGCGAGGGGTGCGTTCCCGGACAGTCATCCGCTCAACTACGGCATGCCCGGCATGCACGGCACCGTCGCCGCGGTCGCCGCGATGCAGAAGAGCGATCTGCTGGTGACGCTCGGAGCACGGTTCGACGACCGCGTCACCGGCAAGCTCGACTCGTTCGCGCCCGACGCGAAGGTCGTGCACGCCGACATCGATCCCGCGGAGATCGGCAAGAACCGCCACACCGACGTCCCGATCGTCGGCGACTGCCGCGAGGTCCTCGTCGAGCTGATCGAGGCGATCAAGGCCGACCGCGCGACCGGAACGACGATCGACCTGGTGCAGTGGCGCGAACTGCTCGACGACATCCGCCGCGGCTACCCGCTGAGCTACGACCGTCCCTCGGACGGCACGATGTCGCCGCAGTTCGTCATCCAGCAGGTCGGCAAGCTCGCCGGCCCCGACGCCGTGTACGTCGCGGGCGTCGGCCAGCACCAGATGTGGGCGGCGCAGTTCGTCGGCTACGAGAAGCCGCGCACGTGGCTCAACTCGGGTGGCCTGGGAACGATGGGCTACGCGGTTCCCGCCGCGATGGGTGCGAAGATGGGCCGCCCCGACACCGAGGTGTGGGCCATCGACGGCGACGGCTGCTTCCAGATGACGAACCAGGAACTCGCCACGTGTGCCGTCGAGGGCGTGCCGATCAAGGTCGCGCTCATCAACAACGGCAACCTCGGCATGGTCCGGCAGTGGCAGACGCTGTTCTACGACCAGCGGTACTCGAACACCGATCTCGGGACGCACACCAAGCGGATCCCCGACTTCGTCAAGCTCGCCGAGGCCCTCGGCTGCCACGGCATCCGGGTCGAGCGCGAAGAGGACGTCGACGCCGCGATCCGCGAGGCGCAGTCGATCGACGACCGCCCCGTCGTCATCGACTTCATCGTCGGCGCCGACGCCCAGGTGTGGCCGATGGTCGCGGCCGGAATGAGCAACGACTCGATCGAGCACGCCCACGGCATCCGCCCGCTGTTCGACGACGACGAGGCCGCGGCCGAGCCGGCCGTCATCCACGAAGCGATGGAACGCGAAGCCGCCGCAGGTGCGGCCGCAGCCGGAGAGGACGACCAGTGAGCACCAGCCACACCCTCAGCGTGCTCGTCGAGGACAAGCCGGGCGTGCTCGCGCGCGTCTCGTCGCTGTTCTCGCGGCGTGGGTTCAACATCTCGTCGCTCGCGGTCGGCGGAACCGAGGTTCCGGGCATCTCGCGCATGACGATCGTCGTGACGGTCGAGGACTTCCCGCTCGAACAGGTGACCAAGCAGCTCAACAAGCTGATCAACGTCATCAAGATCGTCGAGCAGGACGCCGAGTCGTCCGTCGCACGCGAACTCGTGCTCATCAAGGTGCGTGCCGACGCGACCGTCCGGACCCAGGTGATCGAGACCGTGAACCTGTTCCGCGCGAAGGTCATCGACGTCGCACCCGAGTCGGTCACCATCGAGGCGACGGGCACGCGCTCGAAGCTCGAAGCGCTGCTGCGCATGCTCGATCCGTACGGCGTGCGTGAGATCGTGCAGTCGGGTGTGGTCGCCGTCGGCCGCGGACCGAAGTCGATCACCGCGACGCGGTGACCGTCCCGGATCCCATCGAAGTTTCACCCTCATAACCGAATTCACCGAAAGACGAGAGGTAACAACAGTGGCAGTCGAGATGTTCTACGACGACGACGCCGATCTGTCGATCATCCAGGGACGCAAGGTCGCGGTGATCGGTTACGGCAGCCAGGGGCACGCTCACTCGCTGAGCCTGCGCGATTCGGGCGTCGAGGTGCGCATCGGCCTCAAGGAGGGCTCGAAGTCGCGCGCCAAGGCCGAGGAGCAGGGGCTCGCCGTCGGCACGCCCGCCGAGGTCGCCGAGTGGGCCGACGTCATCATGCTGCTCGCGCCGGACACCGCGCAGGCGCAGATCTTCACCGAGGACATCGCGCCCAACCTGAAGGACGGCGACGCGCTGTTCTTCGGGCACGGCCTCAACATCCACTTCAAGCTCATCGAGGCGCCGTCGAACATCACGGTCGCGATGGTCGCTCCGAAGGGCCCCGGCCACCTCGTGCGCCGCCAGTTCGTCGACGGCAAGGGCGTTCCCGCGCTCATCGCCGTCGATCAGGACCCGAAGGGCGAGGGCCAGGCGCTCGCACTCTCCTACGCGAAGGGCATCGGCGGCACCCGCGCCGGCGTCATCAAGACGACGTTCAAGGAAGAGACCGAGACCGACCTCTTCGGCGAGCAGGCCGTGCTGTGCGGCGGTACCGAGGAACTCGTCAAGACGGGCTTCGAGGTCATGGTCGAGGCCGGCTACGCGCCCGAGATGGCGTACTTCGAGGTGCTGCACGAGCTCAAGCTCATCGTCGATCTCATGTACGAAGGCGGCATCGCGCGCATGAACTACTCGGTGTCCGACACCGCGGAGTTCGGCGGCTACCTCTCGGGCCCGCGCGTCATCGACGCCGGCACGAAGGAGCGCATGAAGGCCGTCCTCGCGGACATCCAGGACGGCACCTTCGTCAAGCGCCTCGTCGCCAACGTCGAGGGCGGCAACAAGGAGCTCGAAGGGCTGCGCAAGCAGAACGCCGAGCACCCGATCGAGGTCACCGGGCAGAAGCTGCGCGGACTCATGAGCTGGGTCGACCGGCCGATCACCGAAACGGCCTGACGTACCGGTGCGGGCGGTGGCCGACCACGGCCACCGCCCGCGCTCTAGAATCACCCCCGATCCGCACCCGCTTTCCCACAGGAGTCAGTACGTGAGCCGCCCCGTAGTCCTGATCGCAGACAAGCTCGCACAATCGACCGTCGACGCCCTCGGCGACGGCGTCGACGTGCGCTGGGTCGACGGGCCGGATCGGCCTGCCCTGCTCGCCGCCGTCCCCGAGGCGGACGCGCTGCTGGTTCGCTCGGCGACCACCGTCGACGCCGAGGTCCTCGCCGCGGCCCCGAACCTCAAGATCGTCGGCCGCGCGGGCGTCGGGCTCGACAACGTCGACATCCCGGCCGCCACCGAGCGTGGCGTCATGGTCGTCAACGCGCCGACGTCGAACATCCACTCCGCCGCCGAGCACGCCGTCGCGCTGCTCATGGCGACCGCCCGCCAGATCCCTGCCGCCGACCGCACGCTGCGCGAGCACACCTGGAAGCGGTCGAGCTTCAACGGCACCGAGATCCTCGGCAAGACGGTCGGTGTCGTCGGCCTCGGCCGGATCGGCCAGCTGTTCGCGGCCCGCCTCGCCGCCTTCGAGACGAACCTCATCGCGTACGACCCCTACCTCCCGCCCGCGCGCGCCGCGCAACTCGGCATCGAGCTCGTCGACATCGACGAGCTCGTCGAGCGGGCCGACTTCATCTCGGTCCACCTCCCCAAGACCAAGGAGACCGCGGGTCTCATCAACGCCGAGCGGCTCGCGAAGGCGAAGGACGGCGTCATCATCGTCAACGCCGCACGCGGCGGGCTCATCGACGAGGACGCGCTCTACGACGCGCTCGTGTCCGGCAAGGTCCGCGGCGCCGGCCTCGACGTCTTCTCGACCGAACCGTGCACCGACTCGAAGCTCTTCGACCTCGAGAACACCGTCGTCACACCGCACCTCGGTGCCTCCACGTCCGAGGCCCAGGATCGCGCGGGCATCGACGTCGCGAAGTCCGTCCTCCTCGCCCTCGCCGGTGAGTTCGTGCCGGACGCCGTGAACGTCTCGGGCGGCCCGGTCGGCGAAGAGGTCGCACCGTGGCTCGAACTCGTCCGCAAGCTCGGCCTGCTCGCCGGAACCCTGTCGCCCGAGGCCGTCCAGACGGTCCAGGTCGTCGCGACCGGCGAGCTCGCGGCCGAGAGCGTCGACATCCTGGGACTCGCCGCACTGCGCGGCGTGTTCTCGGCGAGCAGCGACGAGGCCGTCACGTTCGTCAACGCGCCGACGATCGCGGAGCAGCGCGGCGTCACGGTGTCCGTCGAGACGCATTCCGAGGCGTCGACGCACCGCAGCGCCGTCGAGGTTCGTGCGGTCACCGCCGACGGCGGCGTCACGAGCGTCACGGGTGCACTCACGGGCCTGCAGCGGGTCGAGAAGATCGTGAACATCAACGCCCGCAGCTTCGACCTGCGCGCCGAGGGCCACAACCTCGTCGTCCACTACACCGACCGGCCGGGTGTGCTGGGCACCCTCGGCACGGTGCTGGGCAACGCCGCGATCGACATCCAGGCCGCTGCGCTGAGCCAGGACGCCGAGGGCGAAGGCGCGACCGTCATCCTGCGCGTGAGCCAGGTCGTCGGCGACTCCGAGGTCGACGAGATCGTGTCGTCGCTCGATTCCCGTGTCGCGCAGGTGGATCTCTCGTGAAGCTCGCGGTCGTTCCCGGCGACGGCATCGGAGTCGAGGTCACCGCGGAGGCCCTCAAGGTCCTGCGCGTCCTCGTTCCCGGACTCGAGACCACCGAGTACGACCTCGGTGCCCGCCGGTACAACGCGACGGGCGAGTTGCTGCCGGAATCCGATCTGGCCGAGATCCGCGAGCACGACGCGATCCTGCTCGGCGCCATCGGGGATCCGTCGGTCACGCCGGGTGTCCTCGAGCGCGGTCTCCTGCTGTCGATGCGGTTCGCGCTCGATCATCACGTGAATCTGCGTCCCGCACAGCTTTACCCGGGCGCCGTGTCGCCGCTCGCGGGCGACCCCGACATCGATTTCGTCGTCGTGCGCGAGGGGACCGAGGGGCCGTACACCGGCAACGGCGGATCGATCCGCGTCGGCACGCCCCACGAGATCGCGACCGAGGTCTCGATCAACACGTGGTTCGGCGCCGAGCGAGTCGTGCGGTACGCCTTCGAGCTCGCTCGGACGCGGCGCAAGCACCTGACGCTGATCCACAAGACCAACGTGCTGTCGTTCGCGGGCGCGATCTGGACGCGGGCGATGGAGACCGTCGGGGCGGAGTTCCCGGACGTCGAGACGGCGTACTGCCACATCGACGCCGCGACGATCTACATGGTCAGCGACCCGTCGCGGTTCGACGTCATCGTCACCGACAACCTGTTCGGCGACATCGTGACCGACCTCGCGGGAGCCGTCACCGGCGGCATCGGACTCGCCGCATCGGGCAACATCGACGCCTCGGGCACCAACCCGTCGATGTTCGAGCCGGTCCACGGCAGCGCACCCGACATCGCCGGCAAGGGCATCGCGGATCCCACCGCCGCGATCCTGTCGGTCGCGCTCCTGCTGCGCCATCAGGGCAGAGGCGACGACGCCGACCGCATCGAGAAGGTCGTGGCCGCGGATCTCGCGGACCGGGGCACCGGACCGATCGTCACGAGCGAGGTCGGCGACCGTATCGTCGCCGCCCTGGCCTGAGGGTCACGCGGAGGACGATCGTCCCAGCATCGGGAACGGGCGGGCCTGCTCGAGTTCGAACGCCAACTCGAGCAGGGTCCGCTCGTCGCCGTGTGCGGCCGAGAAGTGCATCCCGAGCGGAAGTCCGGCGGCGGTCGTGTGCAGTGGAAGCGACATCGCCGGCCCGCCCGCGGCGTTGTTGAGCGGGGTGTACGCGACGTGCCCGATGAGGCGCGCGAACATCGTGTCGAAATCCTCCGAGGGCGCGAGGTATCCGAGTTCGGGCGTCGTCGCGGCCACGACGGGGGAGAGCACGACGTCGAACGACTCGAACATGCGGGCGTAGCTGCGCGCGCTACGGCGCAGCCGGTACACGATCGACGGCGTGCGCCGAATGTTCTTGCGGTACAGGGAGTACAGGCCGCGCGTCAGCGGATCGGTTCTCGTGCGGTCGAAATCGCGGCCAAGGCTCTTTCCGGTCGTCGAGGCGAGGAACGCGAGCATTCCCCAGTAGATCTCGAAGGCCTCGACGAAATCCTGCCCCACGGGGAGCGATGCGGGCTCGACGTGGTGGCCGAGTCCCTCGAGCAGGTGCGCGGTCTCCTCCACGGCGGCGCGCGTCTCCGGATCGGGCCTGGCCGTGAGGGAATCGGTGACGACACCGATGCGAAGCCGGGTCGCGGCGGGACCCGTCACGAGGCGGATCGGCGGCAACGACGGTGCGCGCCGGTACGTCTCGGCTGCGTGAAGGAATCGCGCGGTGTCGCGCACCGTGCGCGTCACGACACCCTGAGTCACGAGGCGGACCGGGACCAGCGTGTCGGCGCGTTCGGCGAGCAGCCGGCCCCGAGTCGGCTTGAGCCCGACGAGTCCGCATGCGGCAGCGGGGATCCGGATCGACCCGCCGCCGTCGTTCGCGTGAGCGAAGGGAACGACGCCCGCGGCGACGAGCGCAGCGGAACCGCCGGACGACGCCCCCGACGAGTAGTCGGGATTCCACGGATTGCGCGTCGGTGGCGCATCGGCGAACTCCGTCGTCGCGTTGAATCCGAACTCCGGTAGCCGGCTCTTGCCGAGCGACACCGCGCCCGTCGCGAGGAACTGTTGCGTGAAGGCGCCGTCGGCGGCGGCCGGAGCCGGAGTGAACGCCGAACTACCGTGTCCCGACGGCTGACCCGCGACGTCGATGTTGTCCTTCACCACGGTGGGCACGCCCGAGAACACTCCACCCGCCGGCCTGTGCGCGCGCTCGCGTGCCTCGGCGAAGCCGCGGTGGGCGAACGCGTCGAGCGAGGCGACGCGTTCGGCGCGTGCGATGGCGGCCTCGACGGCGTCCTCGGCCCCGATATCGCCGGAGGCGATCGCCTCGGCCACTCCCGTCGCGTCGAGTTCACCGAGTGCATCGTCGCCGTAGGCGTGGACCGGGGCTGCCATGGCTCTCCTCGTGCTCGTGCTCGTGCTCGTGCCGTGCGGTGGTGCCGTCGTGCCCGCCGTGCCCGCCGTGCCGCCGAGCAGGACGGTCGTCCATCACCCTAGTGTGTCTCGCGTCACGACGCCGTGCCGGTCGTGGTCCCGCGGTCGAGGGAGCCGCGGTCGTCGGGAACGAGCGGCGTCGCCAGTGCGGGAAAGACGGCGGCGAGTGCGAAGGTCGCCGGATATCCGACGGTCCCGATGAGCGTTCCGAGGACAGGGGGAACGAGCGCCGCTGCGGCGAACTGACCGGTGTTCTGGAGTCCGAGGGCGCGGCCGCTCAAGAACGGCCCGGCCGTCTCCGCGACCGCAGTGAAGGCGAGGCCGTTCGGTGCGACGGTCGCGAGCGACGCGACGACGAGAAACACGACCGACCAGGACGATCCGGCGAGATCGGTGAGTGCGAGCCCCGCGACCGAGAGGCAGCCGACCACCGCGACGCCGCGCATCGGCCGGAGCCTGCTGCCCATCCTGTCGGACAGTTGCCCGACGGCCATGCGGCCGAGCGCGCCGCCGATCTGCGTCACGGTGATGAGCAGCCCCGCTGCGGCGGCGTCCCATCCGCGGCGGTCGAGCAGCCACACGAGGGAGAACGTCCACACCATCTGCTGCGGGACGACGAGCAGTGCCGAGGCGGCGTGGATCCGGACGAGAGTCCGCGTCTGCCGGTAGGGATTGTCGAGCAGGCCGGCGCCCGCGGCGTCCTCACGTGCGGGGCGCGGAGGGTCGACGATGCCGACGGCGCACGCGAGGGCGGCGATCCCGCACGCGGCGGCGGGAATGGCGAGTGCCCAGCCGATGCCGTGCGCGGCTCCGGCCGGTGGCAACGTCAGGGCCGCGAACGCGATACCGAGCGGGAGCGACATCTGCCGGATGCCCATCGCGAGACCACGACGGTCGGCGGGAAACCAGCCGACGACGACGCGCCCGCTCGCGGTGTTCGACGACGCCGCGCCGACACCGCCGACGAAGAGCAGTACGCCGACGAGGCCGAGCGACACGGAACTCGCGAGTGCGGCGCCGAGACCACCGAGAGCGGTGAGCGTGAGTCCCGCGGCGAGTACGACGCGTTCACCCCAGCGGTCGGCCGCGGCGCCCCAGGCGACGAGCGCCACGAGAACTCCGACGGTGGGTGCGGCGACGAGGAGACCGATGTTGCCGAGCGAGCCCCCGTGGGTGTCGCGGAGTTCGGGGATGAGGAAGGCCACGCCGTTGACGAAGACGGACTGCGCGCTCTGCGCGAACATTCCGAGCGCCAGCATGATCCACGGCCTAGTTCCCATGATCTGGGCCCTCCGTCCCTATAGTTGAGACTCCCGTGAAGACTACGCCGAACGTTCGGGCCACCGCCTGGCGGCGGATACACTCGCACCATGCGCCTTGGTCGAGTTGCCAGCCCCGACGGTGTCGCCTTCGTGAGTATCGAGGGCGACCCCACCGACGCCTCCGCCGCGACGGCGAAGGAGATCGCCGAACATCCCTTCGGGAACCCGACTTTCACCGGACGGTCGTGGCCCCTCGCCGACGTCCGGCTGCTCGCGCCCATCCTCGCCACGAAGGTGATCGCGATCGGCAAGAACTACGCCGCCCACGCGGCCGAGATGGGCGGCGAGGCACCCGCAGAACCCGTGATCTTCCTCAAGCCCAACACCTCGATCGTCGGCCCGGGTGCGCCCATCGTGCTGCCTCCGTCGTCGTCGCAGGTCGACTACGAGGGCGAGCTCGCCGTCGTCATCGGCCGTCCGTGCAAGGACGTTCCCGCGGCGAAGGCGCTCGACGTCGTGCTCGGGTACACCGTCGCGAACGACGTCACCGCACGCGATCAGCAGCGTGCCGACGGGCAGTGGACTCGCGCGAAGGGATACGACTCGTTCTGCCCGCTCGGCCCGTGGATCGAGACGTCGCTCGACCCGAGCGAGCTCGATATCGAGACGACGCTCGACGGTGAGGTCGTGCAGCGCAGCTCCACGTCGCTGCTGCTGCACGACGTCCCCGCGATGATCGAGTGGGTGTCGCGCGTCATGACGCTTCTGCCGGGTGACGTCATCCTCACCGGCACTCCCGAGGGCGTCGGCCCGCTGCGCGCGGGCAGTAGCGTCTCGGTGACCGTCGGCGGGATCGGAACCCTCACCAATCCGGTCGTCGCGAAGCAGTAGTACGGCTGCGGACATGCTCACGCGCGGTGCGGACTAGCCTGGGGAGGTCCCTCGCCCACCGACCCGAGTGAGTCATGACCACCAGCGATGTTCGCGTCCGTTTCTGTCCTTCGCCCACCGGAACGCCCCATGTGGGACTGATCCGTACCGCCCTTTTCAACTGGGCGTACGCCCGGCACACGGGCGGCACCTTCGTCTTTCGCATCGAGGACACCGATGCCGCGCGCGATTCGGAGGAGTCGTACCAGGCTCTGCTCGACGCGCTGCGCTGGCTCGGGCTCGACTGGGACGAAGGCCCGGAGGTCGGGGGCCCCTACGGCCCGTACCGGCAGTCCCAGCGCCGTGACATGCATCTCGACGTCGTGCGCCGGCTCGTCGAGGCGGGGGAGGCGTACGAGTCCTTCTCGACTCCCGAGGAGGTCGAGGAGCGTCACCGCGCGGCCGGACGCGACCCGAAGCTCGGCTACGACAATCACGACCGCGACCTGACCGACGAGCAGCGGAAGGCGTTCGTAACGGAGGGGCGGAGGCCCGTGATCCGGCTCCGGATGCCCGACCACGATCTGACGTGGAACGACCTCGTGCGTGGCGAGACGACGTTCCGCGCCGGTACCGTCCCGGATTTCGCGCTCACGCGCGGCAACGGCATCCCGCTGTACACGCTCGTCAATCCGGTGGACGACGCGTCGATGAAGATCACGCACGTCCTGCGCGGCGAGGATCTGCTGTCGTCGACGCCGCGGCAGCTCGCTCTCTACGAGGCGCTCCAGCGCATCGGGGTGGCGGATTTCACGCCCGAGTTCGGTCACCTGCCGTTCGTCATGGGACAGGGCAACAAGAAGCTCTCGAAGCGTGATCCCGAGTCGAATCTGTTCATCCACCGCGAGCGCGGATTCCTCCCCGAGGGGTTGCTCAACTATCTCGCGCTGCTCGGCTGGGGGATCTCGGACGATCACGACGTGTTCTCGCTCGACGAGATGGTCGCGGCGTTCGACATCGGGTCGGTCAACTCGAATCCTGCTCGCTTCGACCAGAAGAAGGCCGACGCGATCAACGCCGAGCACATTCGTATGCTCGCGCCGGAGGAGTTCGCGAAGCGGCTGCGGGTGTTCCTCGCCGAGCACTACGGACTCGTCGACGTCGACGAGCAGACCTTCGCTGCCGCCGCGGATCTCGTGCAGACACGCATCGTCGTGCTGTCGGACGCGTGGGGTCTGCTGAAGTTCCTCTTCACGCCGGACGACGCCTTCGAACTCGACGAGGCGGCCGCGACGAAGAACCTCGGCGAGGATGCGCGTCCGGTGCTGGACGCCGCGATCTCGGCCCTCGAGCACCTGCCGGAATGGACCGCCGCCGCCATCGAGGAGGCGCTCAAGACGAGCCTCGTGGACGGGCTCGGGCTCAAGCCCCGCAAGGCGTTCGCGCCGGTTCGTGTCGCGATCACCGGATCCACGATCAGTCCGCCGCTCTACGAGTCGATGGAGCTGCTGGGCAGCGTGACGTCGATGGCGCGGCTCGAGGCCGCCCGCGACCGCACGGCCTGATCCCGCACGCTCCGACCCCGCACGCCCGGATGATCGTTCCGGGCCGAGAAATCACGCTGACCTGCCGATTTGGTAAATCGGGTGAGGTGGCTGGTAATCTTCTCCTCGGCCCGGAACGGACCGCCCCGCACATGTGCGCAGCACCTCGCGCACCCGTGCAGAGCAGTTCGGAGCAGGCCATTGGGGTATGGTGTAATTGGCAACACAGCTGATTCTGGTTCAGCCATTCTAGGTTCGAGTCCTGGTACCCCAGCGGAAAGTTCGAGTCGTTTCTCGTCTCGTCCGCCGGGTTCCCGGCAGGGCCGAGACACCGGATTTTGACTCCGAACATCCGCAAGCTAAGCTTGCGGAGCTTCCAGAAAGCGACTCGCACCCTTGCGGTGTGGGAGTCCTGGCCCCGTCGTCTAGCGGCCTAGGACGCCGCCCTCTCAAGGCGGTAGCGCGGGTTCGAATCCCGTCGGGGCTACAACACGAAGACCCCCTCCCAGTGGGAGGGGGTCTTCGTCGTTTCGGGGGTCCCCCCGAGCGCCCGCGCCCGGTGTCAGCCGGCCGTGCTGCCCGCGACCGGCATCGCCGGCAGGCCGAGCTTGCGATGATCCCAGGACCGCGTCCGCTGCGGCACCACGCGCACGACGACGCGCTTGCTCAGCATCGCCGTGACGGCGTCACGCATCTCGGGGGTGTACGGGCCGTGGTACCGCTCGTACACCGAGACGCCGACGGGAAACATCACGTCGGGATCGTCGGAGACCTCGCCGCGCCCTTCGATCGCCACACCGCGAAGCGTGTCGTACGTGTCGCCGTCCTCGACGAGCACGCTGACGCGCGAATCCCGCCGAAGGTTGACTGCCTTCTGCGATTTCGCCTTGGTCTCGAACCAGACCTCGGCGGCACCGTCCGGCCCCGTGGGCAGCACCCCGAACCACATCGCCGTCAGATGCGGCATTCCCGTCGGGCCGAGCGTCGCGAGTGTCGCGACGCGGTGGGCCGCGACGAACTCGTCGATCTCGCTCGGCGTCATCGCAATCTCCGCGCGTCTGTTCTGTCCCACGCCAGTCCCTTCGTCCGTTCGTGTACTCGGCTTCGTCGTTCGTCTACTCGGTATCGTCGTCCGGCCGGGCTGCCGCCGGAGCGTCAGAGGCGCTTGTGGAGTGCGTCGGCTGCCGCGAGGAGATCGGCCGCCCATCGGGCGCCGGGGCGTCGTCCCATGCGATCGACGGGCCCCGAGACGGAGACCGCGGCGACGACGGCGCCGGTGCTGTCGCGGACGGGGGCCGCGACCGACGCGACGCCGGGCTCGCGTTCGGCGACACTCTGAGCCCAGCCACGCCGCCGGACCTCGACCAGGGAGCGTTCGGTGAACGAGGCGTCCGGAAGGATCGCACGCTGGATCTGTGAATCTGCCCACGCCAAAAGAACTTTGGCGCCGGAACCGGCGTTCATCGGGAGGCGCGCGCCGACGAGAACGGTGTCGCGCAGGCCTGTCGGAGGCTCCATCGAGGCCACGCAGATCCGTTGCGTCCCTTCGCGCCGGTAGACCTGGACGCTTTCGCCCGTGATCTCCCGAAGTCGCGGAAGTACCATCGAGGAGGCGGAGACCAGTGGATCGTCTGCGGTCGAGGCGAGTTCGGCGAGCCCCGGGCCGGTGCACCACAGCCCGTCGGAGTCGCGCGCGAGGAGACGGTGTACCTCGAGGCCCACCGCGAGCCGGTGTGCGGTCGCGCGGGGCAGACCGGTCCGCTGACACAGTTCCGTGAGGCTGCACGGCGATTCGGCGGCGGCGTGCAGGACGGCCATCGCTTTGTCGAGTACCCCGATGCCGCTATGCTGTCTCATAGATCGATACTCGATTCTCGCATGGTGAGATGCTAGCGCAGCCGTGCTCATCCTGCGAGGAGCGCCGCACGCAGAGTTGGAGTGGGACATGACAGAGAACGCGCGGCCACGGACGTTGGCCGAGAAGGTGTGGGACGACCACGTCGTCGTTCGCGGTAGCGACGGTGGCCCCGACCTCATCTACATCGACCTTCATCTCGTGCACGAGGTGACGAGCCCGCAGGCGTTCGACGGTCTGCGTCTCGCCGGCCGGCGGCTGCGGCGCCCCGATCTCACGATCGCGACCGAGGATCACAACGTCCCCACCGTCGACATCGACCGCCCCATCGCCGATCCCGTCTCCCGCACGCAGGTCGAGACGCTGCGCCGCAACTGCGAGGAGTTCGGCGTCCGGCTGCATCCGATGGGCGATCTCGATCAGGGCATCGTGCACGTCGTCGGCCCTCAGCTCGGCCTGACCCAGCCCGGGACGACGGTCGTGTGCGGCGACAGCCACACGTCGACCCACGGTGCCTTCGGCGCTCTCGCGATGGGCATCGGGACGAGTGAGGTCGAGCACGTCATGGCGACCCAGACGCTCTCGCTCCGGCCCTTCCGCACGATGGCGATCACGGTCGACGGGACTCTCCCCGAGGGCGTCGGCGCGAAGGATCTCGTTCTCGCGATCATCGCCGAGATCGGGACCGGCGGCGGCCAGGGGCACGTCATCGAGTACCGCGGCGAGGCCATCCGTGCGCTGTCGATGGAAGCGCGCATGACGATCTGCAACATGTCGATCGAGGCGGGCGCCCGGGCCGGAATGATCGCCCCCGACGAGACGACCTACGACTACCTCGCGGGACGTCCGCACGCCCCGAAGGGGGCGGACTGGGACGCCGCGGTCGCGGCGTGGAGCCGGCTCGCAACCGACGAGGGCGCGCAGTTCGACCGGGAGGTGCGAATCGACGCCACCACCCTGACGCCGTTCGTGACGTGGGGCACGAATCCCGGGCAGGGGGCACCGCTGGGATCGGCCGTGCCCGATCCCGAGTCCTTCGCGGACGAGGCCGAGCGCACCGCCGCCGAGAAGTCGCTCGCGTACATGGATCTCGAAGCCGGAACGCCGCTGCGCGACGTCGCGGTCGACACGGTGTTCGTCGGATCGTGCACGAACGGCCGCATCGAGGATCTCCGCGAGGTCGCGGGACTCCTCGACGGGCGGACGGTCGCCGACGGCGTCCGCATGCTCATCGTTCCCGGTTCGATGCGCGTCCGTGCCCAGGCCGAGGCCGAAGGTCTCGGCGAGATCTTCACTGCCGCAGGCGCCGAATGGCGCCAGGCCGGATGCTCGATGTGCCTGGGGATGAACCCCGATCAGCTCGCACCGGGCGAGCGGTCGGCGTCGACGTCGAACCGCAATTTCGAAGGCAGGCAGGGCAAGGGCGGCCGTACGCATCTCGTGTCTCCCGCCGTCGCGGCGGCGACCGCGGTCCGTGGAACGCTCTCCGCCCCCGCGGACCTCGGCACGCTCGGAGCGAGCGCGTCCGGCACGAGCACGAACTGAGCAGGAGAGTCAGATGGAACCTTTCACCACTCACACCGGCATCGGCGTTCCGCTGCGCCGCTCCAACGTCGACACCGATCAGATCATCCCCGCGGTCTACCTCAAGCGAGTCACACGAACGGGATTCGAGGACGGGCTCTTCGCCGGATGGCGGCAGGATCCGAGCTTCGTGCTCAACACGCCGCCGTTCGATCGCGGTTCGGTCCTCGTGGCCGGACCCGACTTCGGGACGGGCTCCTCGCGCGAGCACGCCGTGTGGGCACTGTCCGATTTCGGTTTCCGCGTCGTGATCTCGGCGCGATTCGCGGACATCTTCCGCGGGAACGCCGGTAAGGCAGGGCTGGTCGCGGCACAGGTGGAGCAGTCGGACGTCGAGTTGCTGTGGAAGCTCATCGAGCAACAGCCCGGTCTCGAGCTGACGGTCGACCTCGAGAGCAAGACCGTCTCGGCGGGAACGACCGTGGTGGCGTTCGAGATTGACGACTACACGCGGTGGCGTCTGCTCGAAGGACTCGACGACATCGGGCTCACATTGCGGCAGGTCGAGGCGATTTCGGAGTTCGAAAAGGCAAGGCCGTCATGGAAACCGGTGACGATCGCGGGCAGTGGCGGAACGGACGGTACGAACTGAGATTCGCAGCACTGTAGACGCATCGCGGATTCCGAAAGAGCGGACGTCGCAGGACCGTAAATACAATTCACAGCGGACATTCGAGGGCGCGCCGTGCGAGAACTGGCGTGGCCCATGATGTTCATGCCGTAGTCTTGGGTTCACTGTTGAAAGCAGGCGGTCCAGAGGTGGGCCGAAATCTCGCGGAGGAATCCATGAACAAGGCAGAGCTGATCGACGTTCTGACCGAGAAACTCGACTCGGACAGGCGAACCGCAACCGAAGCCGTCGAGAACATCGTCGACATCATCGTCCGTGCCGTGCATCGTGGCGAGAACGTCACCATCACCGGTTTCGGAGTGTTCGAGCAGCGTCGCCGCGCCGCTCGAGTGGCACGCAACCCGCGTACCGGCGAAACCGTCAAGGTCAAGCCGACTTCCGTCCCGGCGTTCCGTCCCGGGGCTCAGTTCAAGGCGGTCATCGCCGGCAGCCAGAAGCTTCCGGCTTCGGGTCCCGCCGTCAAGCGCGGCGCAACGGCCCCGATCAAGAAGGCCGCCAAGAAGACCGCCGCGAAGAAGACCACGGCGAAGAAGACCGCGGCCAAGGCACCCGCCAAGAAGACGACGGCGGCCAAGACCACGGCGGCCAAGACCACGGCAGCGAAGAAGACCGCGGCCAAGGCTCCTGCGAAGAAGACCGCGGCGGCCAAGAAGACCACGGCCACCAAGGCGCCCGCGAAGAAGACCACGGCGGCCAAGAAGACCACGGCCACCAAGGCGCCCGCGAAGAAGACCACGGCGGCCAAGAAGACCGCGGCCAAGGCTCCTGCGAAGAAGACCGCGGCGGCCAAGAAGACCACGGCCACCAAGACCGCGGCGAAGAAGGCCCCCGCCAAGAAGACTGCGGCGAAGAAGACCGCCGCGAAGCGCGCGAAGTAACTCGCACCGCCTCCGGATCGACACCGACGGCGACGCACTCATCGAACGATGGGTACGTCGCCGTCGGTGTTTCGACGGGAGTGTGTTCGGAAGAGCGCGTTCGACTCCGCGCCCCGGTCAGGTCTTGGGCAGTGGCGAATCGATGTGGTCGGCGGCGACGAGCTTGCCGTCGAGCAGCGACAGTACCCACGTGCTCGCCTTCAGGCCACGCGCCGGCGGCAGCCGAACGCCGTCGCGTTCCGCCCACCATGCCATGACGTCCGGAATGACTCCGCCCTGGCTGCACACGACCCTGCCCTCGCCGAGCGAGGCGATCTCCTGCAGACGGTCATGGGCTGCACGAGGATCCGCGACGTAGGCCTCCTCGGACAGCGTCGGTTCCGACTCGATCGGCGTCCCCAGCACGATGGAGAGCGGCTCGAGGGTCTGGACGCACCGCGTGCGGTCGGCGGAGTGCAGGTACTCGGCACCGAACGCTTCGAGCACCGGCACCAGCGCGTCGGCCTGACGCCGCCCCTTCGATTCCAGAGGGCGCAGCCGATCGTCGCCGCGATACTTCTTGCGGCTCCCGGCCTTCGCGTGCCGCACGAGCAGCAGCGTCGAGGTGTCGGGCGGCAGATCGAGGAACTCGCGGAGCACCTTGCGATCCATCGGATACGAGAGATGATCCTCCGCCTCGGCGGCGGGGAGCCACCGCAGCTCGTCGACTTCGTCGTTGGGGACGAACGAGCCGGAGACGGCCTCCGCCGTCCAGTAGAGCACCCGCTTGAGTTTGCGGTGCCCGGGCACCGGGTACGTCTCGGCGCGAAGGTACCGCCCGAGACGTACGTCGAATCCCGTTTCCTCGCGAACCTCGCGAACCTCGCGTACCGCAGCGGATATCGCGGTCTCGCCCGGATCGAGCTTGCCCTTGGGAAACGACCAATCATCGTATTTCGGACGATGGATGATCGCGATCTCGAATTCCCGTTCGCGCTGCGTCGAATGCCGCCACACCACGCAACCCGCCGCGAAGATGTTCGCCTTCACCTGTTTCACCACGCGCTCGGCCTCCCGTCAGGCGCCCGGGTCGATCCGACTGCGCATGAGCGCCTGCTGATGTTCGCGGACGTCGTCGCGATCGTGTGGCGACGCCACCCAGCTGCCGTCGCCGTGCAGCACCCAGCACCGCGTGCGGGGATCGAGTGCGGAGTCGAAGATGTCGGAGAGCTGCGCCGTCAGACGCGGATCCTTCACCTGCACCATGACTTCGACGCGACGATCGAGATTGCGGTGCATCATGTCGGCGCTGCCGATCCAGAACTCGTCGGTCGCGCCGAAGTGGAACATCCGCGAATGTTCGAGGAAGCGGCCGAGGATCGAACGCACCTCGATGTTCTCGCTCAGCCCGACGACCCCCGGTCGCAGTGCGCAGATACCCCGGACCACGATCTGGACGGGGACGCCGGCGAGCGAGGCCCGGTACAGCGCATCGATGACCTGTTCGTCGACGAGGGCGTTGGCCTTGAGGCGGATTCGGGCGGAGCCGTCGCCCGCGACCTTCGCGTCGATCTCCCGCGCGATGCGATCGATGATCCCGGTCCGCACGCCGTACGGCGCGACGAGAAGATTGCGGTACTCGGACTTTCGGGAGTAGCCGGTCAGCGAGTTGAACAGGTCGGTGAGATCCGCGCCGATCTCCGGTGCCGCGGTGAGCAGTCCGATGTCCTCGTACAGGCGTGCCGTTTTCGGGTTGTAGTTGCCCGTGCCGATGTGGCAGTAGCGCCGGATGTGCGAGCCCTCGCGGCGCACGACGAGGCACGTCTTGCAGTGCGTCTTGAGACCGACGAGCCCGTACACGACGTGGACGCCCGCCTGTTCGAGCTTGCGGGCCCACCGGATGTTCGCCTGTTCGTCGAAGCGTGCCTTGATCTCGACGAGGGCCACGACCTGCTTGCCGGCGGACGCGGCGTCGATGAGAGCGTCGACGATCGGCGAATCTCCCGACGTGCGATAGAGCGTCTGCTTGATCGCGAGGACCTGCGGATCGGCCGCGGCCTGCTCGATGAATCGCTGCACGCTCGTCGAGAACGAATCGTACGGATGCTGTACGAGCACATCGCCTTCGCGGAGCGTCGAGAACACGCTCTTGGGGGTCTCGCGCTCGCCGAAGGCCGGGGGAGTCGCGGGGACGAAGGGGACGTCCTTGAGTGCGGGCCGGTCGACGCCGTACACCTGCATGAGGCTCGACAGATCGAGCAGTCCCGGAACCTGCACGACGTCACCGGGATCGACGTCCAGTTCGCGCAACAGGAGTTCGAGCATGTGATCGGTCATGTCGTCCGAGACCTCGAGCCGGACCGGCGAACCGAACCGGCGCCGTGCGAGTTCGCGTTCGAGTGCCTGCAGCAGATCCTCGTCGCGATCCTCCTCGACCTCGAAATCCGCGTTGCGTGTGATGCGGAACACGTGATGCTCGGCGATCTCCATGCCCGGGAACAGCACGTCGAGGTGCGCCGAGATCAGGTCCTCCATCGGGAGGAAGGCGTCGATCGCGCCGGGGGAGTCGTCCCGCCGAACCCGGACGAAACGGTCGACGTTGTCGGGGACCTTGACGCGCGCGAAATGTTCGCCGCCGGTGGCCCGATCCTTCACCGTCACCGCGAGATTGAGGCTCAGGCCGCTGATGTAGGGGAAGGGATGCGCGTGATCGACCGCGAGAGGCGTCAGGACGGGGAAGACCTGATCGGTGAAGTAGACCGAGAGCCGCCGCCGATCGCTCTCGCCGAGCTCGGACCACGCGATGACCGAGACTCCCTGATCCGCGAGAGCGGGGCGCACCTCGTCGAGAAAGACGCGAGCATGCTTGACCGACAACTCCTGATTGCGCCGCGCGATGAGCGCCAGCTGCTCGCGCGGCGACAGCCCGTCTGCCGACCGCACCGAGAGGCCCATCTCGTCGCGGCGCTTGAGTCCCGCGACGCGCACCATGAAGAACTCGTCGAGATTCGACGCGAAGATCGCGAGGAACTTCACTCGCTCGAGAAGGGGGAGCGAGGGGTCCTCGGCGAGCGCGAGCACCCGCGAATTGAAGTCGAGCCAACTGAGTTCGCGGTTGAGATAGCGGTCGTCGGCGAGATCCGCGGTGTGAGTGCTCGGCAGCGAGACGGTCGCCGCGGGCGGCGCCGTCGGAATCGACGGGGAGACCGGCGCCACCACGGGACCCGCCTGCTCGCCATCGGTGCGATCGGACCCCGACGCGGAGCGCGCGCGAGAACCGGACGCGGAACGGGACGGACGCGAGGACACGCTGTCGGAAGTACTCACGGTTCGATCATCCACGACTCTCGCCACCTCCGACAATCGATGACGCGAAGTGCCGGCGAACACCCGGCAGCGACAGCGTCTCCGCCGTCGCCGGCCCCACGCCGAGGTGCACCGCCGCACGCAGATCGTCGCCGGTGTCGACGTCGGTACGCAGCCCCGGCCACGCCCCCGCCAGGGCGTGTGCCCCCGACGCGCGGTGGCGGAGCGCCGAATCCGCCCCGAACGCGGGAGCGAGCGGCCGCAGCGGATCGCCGTGGATCAGCAACGCCGTGCCGGTCCCGTGCCGATCGGTGACGAACGCGCGCGGGGTCGAGCCCGTATGGCGCAGAACGTCGTCGAGCTCGGCGCCCGTGAGCGAGGGCAGGTCCGCCTGGAGCGCGACGAGCATCGCCTCCGGGTGGGACGCGCGTACCACGTGGGCCGCGGCGGCGAGGGCGCGATTGAGCCCGTCGTCGGGGCCGGCGCCGTCGCGCGGCCCCTCGTCCGTGCGGGCCGCCGGATCCGCGATCACCCGCGCCCCGAGCAGGCGTGCCCGTTCGGCGATTCTGGCGTCGGGCGTCACGACGATCGCGTCGTCGACACCGCGCGCGGACGTCGCGGCGGCGAGCGTGTCGGCGAACATCGCGACGACGAGTTCGGCGCGAGCGCCCGGGTCCACGGCGTGATCGAGGCGGGACTTCGCGATCGCGAGGTCCTTGACGGCCATGAGGACGTGCACCCCGCCGCCGGGTGGACGAGGATCGGGGGTGGCCGCGCTCCCGCGTGGGGTCGTGTCGCCGGACGGCATGCATCGATCTTGCCAGTGTGCGGGCGTTAGTGTGGCAGCGGACCGAACATCGGGCGACGAGATCGGCGAGCCGGCGAGCCGGAAGGCAGCCGGCGAGCGCGACGAGTGGAACACGAACAGCGGAAGAGGGGGCGATGTGAGCGAAGCCGTCGTGATGGGCGCGGGATCGTGGGGGACGGCGCTCGCGAAGGTTCTCGCGGACGCCGGGGGTGACGTCACGATGTGGGCGCGGCGCGACGAACTCGCGCGGGTCGTGGACACCGAGCACGAGAATCCGGACTACCTCCCCGGCATCGCGCTGCCGGAATCCATTCGCGCGACGCACGATCCCGAGGCGGCTCTGCGCGACGCGGGCCTCGTCGTGCTCGCGGTTCCCTCGCAGACGCTGCGTGCGAACCTCGACGACTGGTGCTCGCTGATTCCGGAGGACGCCACGATCCTCAGTCTCGCCAAGGGAATCGAGACGGGCACGCTCATGCGCATGACGGAGGTCGTCGCCGGGACGACGGGCGCCGATCCCCGTCGCGTCGCCGTTCTGTCGGGCCCGAACCTCGCCCGCGAGATCGCGCTCGGTCAACCCGCGGCAACCGTCGTCGGATGCACCGATCACGACCGCGCACGGCTCGTGCAGAAGCAGCTCGCGACCGGATACTTCCGTCCGTACACGACCGACGACGTCGTCGGCTGCGAGATCGGCGGCGCGTGCAAGAACGTCATCGCGCTCGCGTGCGGCATGGCCGTCGGAGTGGGACTCGGCGAGAACACCGTCGCGAGCATCATCACGCGCGGACTCGCCGAGATCATCCGGCTCGGGGTCGCGTGTGGTGCGAAACCCGCGACGTTCTCGGGACTCGCGGGCATCGGCGACCTCGTCGCGACGTGCACCTCGCCGCTCTCGCGCAACCGCTCGTTCGGTGAGCGGCTCGGGCGCGGCGGCTCGCTCGACACCGCGCAGGCCGCGACGCACGGACAGGTCGCCGAGGGCGTGAAGTCGAGCGGCTCGATCCGCGAACTCGCGGCGCGCCACGGCGTCGAGATGCCGCTCACCGACGCCGTCGATCGGGTCTGCCACGAAGGACTCGCGGTGCAGGAGGCCATCGAGCAGTTGCTGGGCCGTAGCACCAAACCGGAGTACCGCCACGACTGGTGATCCACCGCGACATCGCGCAGGCCGTGGCGCGCGCATCGCCCCGGTTCCCCGGTACGGTTTGGGACGTGAGCACACCCCGCACCAAGGTCGCCGTCGTCTTCGGTGGCCGTAGCAACGAACATTCGGTGTCCTGTGTCTCGGCCGGCGCGATCCTGGGTCACCTCGACACCGACCGCTACGAGATCGTCCCGATCGGCATCACGACCGAGGGGCGCTGGGTGCTCGGCCCGTCCGATGCGGGCGAGCTGACCATGAGGGGACGCGAACTGCCCGCGGTCGACGCGACCGGCGCCCGGCTCGCCCTCGCCGCCGACCCCTCCCGCGCCGGCGAGCTCGTCGCTCTCGACGGCGCCAGCGCACAGGACGCCCTCGGCTCCGTCGACGTCGTCTTCCCCGTCCTGCACGGGGCCTACGGCGAGGACGGCACCCTCCAGGGGCTGCTCGAACTCGCGGGTGTGCCGTACGTCGGCCCCGGTGTCCTCGCGAGCGCCGCGGGAATGGACAAGGAGTTCACGAAGAAACTCCTCGCCGCCGAGGGCATTACGGTGGGGACGCAGATCGTGCTCCGCCCGCACGATCCCACCCTCACCGACGAGCAGCGAGCGACGCTCACGCTCCCGGTCTTCGTGAAGCCCGCGCGGGGCGGCTCGTCGATCGGCATCACCCGGGTCAGCGACTGGTCTCGGCTCGACGACGCGATCGCCCACGCCCGAAGCCACGACCCGAAGGTCGTCGTCGAATCGGGTATCGACGGACGCGAAGTCGAATGCGGTGTCCTCGAGTTCCCCGACGGCGACGTCCGCGCGAGCGCCGTCGCCGAGATCAAGATGGTCCAGGACGGCGACGCGTTCTACGACTTCGACTCCAAGTACCTCGACGACGTCGTCCAGTTCGACGTACCCGCGAAGCTCGACGACGAGACGACGGAGCAGATCCGCGAACTCGCGGTGCGGGCGTTCCGTGCGCTCGACGCCCAGGGGCTCTCCCGCGTCGACTTCTTCGTGACGAAGGACGGGCCCGTCGTCAACGAGGTCAACACGATGCCGGGATTCACCCCGATCTCGATGTACCCGCGGATGTGGGAGGCGACCGGACTCGAGTACCGGGACCTGCTGTCGACGCTCGTCGAGACGGCGCTCGCCCGCGGCACCGGGCTTCGCTGACGCGCCGTCAGTTGCCCGGGACCGGGATCGGTGCCGGATCGATCGGCGCCGGGGGCAGCGTGTCCGCCATCACCTCGGAGAACACCTGCAGCGGCGTCGGCCCCGACCCGTTCGGGATCGTGACGCCCACGTAGATCCCGCGATCCACGGCGAACCAGCTGCTCGACTCGAGGCCGATGCTCTCGCCCGACACCTCGAACCACTGCACGTCGTCGACGATCTGCAGTGCCGACGCCTGATCGAACTCGAGCGGACGGTCGACGCCGCACCGAAGCACGATCGGTTCGTTCGGCTCGTCGTCGAAGGTGACGACCCGCCACGCGGCGGTCGCCTCGGGAGCCGGTTCCACGAGGGACGCTCGCTCGAAGTCGCCGACGGCCTCGGGCAGTGCGTCGAGCAGCGACGCGCACTGCGGCGAGCCCGACTCGGGCGCGGGGACGGGGCCCAGCGAAACGGGCTCGGGATCTGCGGACCGGCCCGCGAGCAGCGCCGAGACGATCACGGCGACGATCACCGCGACGGGAAGCGCGACCGCCGTCGCGAGGACGGCGGGACTGCGCACCGGACGCGCGCGTCCGGTGTCGGTGGGCTGCTCGTCCGCACGGCCCGCGGCCGTGTCGCCGTGGCCTGCAGGCGTGTCGCCGTGGCCCGTGCTCGTCTCGTCGTCCTTCACGATATCCTACTCGGTAGAGTCGCTCCCAACTCGTCCGAAACTACCGGGCTCCGCCCACTCCGTACATTTCAGGGAGCACTCATCGAACCGCCCGTCGACCCGACCGTGACCGAGGTCGGGGAGTTCTCGCTCATCGACCGCGCGACCGCGCGCCGTCGCCAGCCTGCGACGACGGAAATCGGGCCGGGCGACGACGCCGCAGTGGTCCGCGCCCCGGACGGGCGCGTCGCGATGTCGATCGACATGCTCGTCGAGGGACGGCACTTCCGGCTCGACTGGTCGTCGCCGCGGGACGTCGGTGCGAAGGCCGTCGCGCAGAACGCCGCCGACATCGCCGCGATGGGGGCACGGCCCACGGCGTTCGTCGTCGGGATCGGATGCCCTCCCACGACCGCCTCGTCCGTTCTCGACGAGCTGTCGGACGGAATCGGCAGTGCGGCAGAGGAACTCGGTGCGGGTGTCGTCGGCGGAGATCTCGTGCAGGCGCCGTCGCTCATCGTCTCGGTCACGGTTCTCGGGGACCTCGAGGGTCGCGCCGCGGTCGAACGGAGCGGCGCGCGCGACGGCGACGTCGTCGCCGTCGCGGGGCCGCTGGGCCGATCGGCGGCGGGTTACGCACTGCTGCGAGAGGGCATTACGGACGGCCCGCTCGTCGACTCCCACCGCGTGCCGACGCCGCCCTACGCGAGCGCACTCGCCGCGGCGCGTGGTGGTGCGCACGCGATGATCGACGTCTCCGACGGCCTGCTCGCGGACGTCGGTCACATCGCGGCGGCATCCGGCGTCGTCGTCGACATCGACTCGGCGGCGGTCCCCGTCGACCCCGCCGTCGCCCGGGTCGCGGCGGAGCGAGGGGTGGTAGCAGCTCTGGACTGGACCCTCACCGGTGGTGAGGATCACGCGTTCGCGGCGACCTTCGCCGACGGCACCGTGCCGGCCGGCTGGACTGTGATCGGCACCGTGCGTGCGGCGTCGCCGGACGCGGGCGTCCTCGTCGACGGCGTGTCCTGGACGGGTTCCCCGTCGTGGGAGTCGTTCACGTAGTAGCCGATATAGTCCTTCCGCGTCAGCAATGCAGGTGGAGGAGAGTGCAGTGCCCGTACCCGTGTCCGAACTCGTCGACCCCGGATGGGCCGCGGCGCTCGCGCCCGTCGCCGACCGCGTGACCGAACTCGGGGAGTTTCTGCGTGCCGAGAACGCCGCAGGGCGCGGTTACCTGCCGTCGGGCCCGAACGTGTTGCGCGCGTTCACGGTTCCGTTCGAATCGGTGAAAGTGCTGATCGTGGGCCAGGATCCGTACCCGACTCCGGGACATGCTGTGGGACTGAGCTTCTCGGTGGCGCCCGACGTCCGGCCGGTCCCGCGCAGCCTCGCCAACATCTACACCGAGTACTCCGCGGACCTCGGTCACCCGACGCCCTCCACCGGTGACCTGACGCCGTGGACGGAACAGGGTGTGCTCCTGCTGAACCGGGTGCTGACGGTGACGCCCGGCAAGCCCGCCTCGCATCGGCGGCGCGGCTGGGAGGACGTCACCGAACAGGCCATCCGGGCGCTGGTCGCGCGGGGGACGCCGCTCGTCGCGATCCTGTGGGGACGCGACGCGCAGTCGCTCGCCCCGATGCTCGGCGACGTCCCGCGGATCGAATCCGTTCATCCGTCGCCGCTGTCCGCCTCACGCGGGTTCTTCGGGTCGAAGCCGTTCGGGCGAGCCAACGCTCTGCTCACCGAGCTCGGCGCCGAGCTCGTCGACTGGCGACTGCCGTAGCCGGTCCCGCGGCGCGGGGCGTCAGGCGGGCGCCTCGCCGGGCTCGACGACCTCGCCGGACTCGGGCTGCGACTTCGCCGTCGTGAAGTCGGGACGCCGCTTGGCGAGGAAGGCGTCGACACCCTCGCGCCCGACGGAGCTCTCGGCCGCCTCGACGATCGAGGCTGCTTCGGCGTCGAGCTGCTCGTCGAGCGACGCCGCGGGCGATGCCGCCAGCAGACGCTTGGTGCCCTGATAGGCGCTCGTGGGGCCCGCCGCCATCGTTCGCGCGACACGGAGTGCTTCGGACTGGACGAGTTCGTCGCCGACGATCCGGTGCAGGATGCCGAGCCGAGCAGCTTCGTCGGCGGCGATCGTCTCGTCGCCGAGCAGGATCTGGCGAGCACGGGCGTGCCCGACGATGCGGGGGAGCGTCCACGAGAGTCCGCCGTCCGGAGTGAACCCGATGGACGAGTACGCGGGACGGAGCTGGGTCGAGGGACCGCCGAGTGCGATGTCGGCGAGGCACACGAGGCTCATGCCGGCACCTGCCGCCCAGCCCTGCACGCCGGCGACGATCGGCGCGGGGGTCGCGGCGAGGGCGCGCACGAACCGGTGGAGCAGGGCCGCGTCCGCCGCGAGCCGCTCGCCGCGGTCGGGCGCTGCGCCGAAGGCGGCGACGTTGCCGCCCGCGCAGAAGTTCGCGCCGGTGCCGACGAGAAGGACGGAGCCGATCTCCCAGCCGAAGGCCTCGAGCGCGCGAGTGCCCTCGGCGATGCCCTCGGGATCGAAGGAGCACCCGTTGTCGGCGCGTGCGATCGTGATGCTGAGCACCGATCCCTCGAACCGGGTGGGACGGTCGCTGTCGATATCGGGTGAAGTCACGACCCCGCACTCTAACGTGAAGACGCGAAAGGCCCCGAAGCGCATGCTTCGGGGCCTTTCGACGCGGGACGTGTCAGGCGCGTGCGACCTTGCCGGCCTTGAGGCACGAGGTGCACACGTTCAGCTTGCGGGTGTTGCCGGGGGCGACCTCCGCACGAACGGTCTGGATGTTCGGGTTCCAGCGACGGTTGGTACGCCGGTGCGAGTGCGAGACCGACTTCCCGAAGCCGGGGCCCTTGGCGCATACGTCGCAGACGGCAGCCATGTCGCGAACTCCTTCGAGATGGGGATGGTGAATCCGTAGGTGTGTACTGTCCTGCCCGATTCGGGCGAACTCCCGTCCGCGGAGAACCGCGCCGGAGCATGCCGAACCGTGCGCCTCGTCAGAGGCAACCCTGCAAGGGTAGCCGTTACGCGGGGCAAAGGCCAAACCGCGCCCGCCGATGCGCTGCACTAGGCTTGCGGGCACACGTTCGGCGGGTGGTCGCCACTGCGCGGCCGCGCGTGCCGGTGCGAGCGGCGTGCCACCGAGAGGACCGTACCGATGACGACCGAGAGCGAGACCGCCGCCGATGCGGCGGCGCCTCGGGATTCCGGGAAGGCCGTGGCCGCTGTGTCGTCGAACCGGACGGGCATCTCCGCCGCGCCGACGGCCGAGACGGGCACCGCCGCAGACGCGTCCGGCCTCGTTCTGCTCGACTGGGCACGGGCCGCCGTCGCAGCGCTGGACGACCGCCGTGCGGCGATCGACGAGATCAACGTCTTTCCCATTCCCGACGGAGACACCGGCACCAATCTGCTGTTCACGATGCGGTCGGCACTCGCCGCGGCCGAGAACGCCGCGCGTGCGGGCAGGCCGGGCGTGCACCGGATCGCGGTCGCGCTCGCGCACGGCGCCGTCGCCGGTGGGCGTGGCAACTCGGGCGTGATCCTGTCCCAGATCCTTCGTGGCCTGGCCGAGGCGACGGCCGGTTCCGGGTCGTCCTCGGCCGACGCCGAGTCGCGGGTCCTCGACACCGCCGTCCTCGCCGCAGCGGTCCAGGCGGCGAGCAATCTCGTCGCCGACGCCGTGAGCCGGCCGGTGGAGGGGACGATCGTGACGGTGCTGCGCGTCGTCGCCGATCACGCGGCGCGGCTGCCACACTCGACCGGCCTGGTCGACGCAGCGTCCGCGATCGCCGGCGTCGCCGCCGACGCGCTCGACCGCACGTCGGGGCAACTCGACGTCCTGCGCGAGCGCGGTGTCGTCGATGCCGGTGCGTACGGGTTCGTCGTCGTGCTCGACGCCCTGGTGGCCGTCCTCGGCGGCGAGCCGCCGCGCCGGGAGATCGGCCGCGCGCCCGCCGCGGCACCCGGCCGTCACGACCACGAGCATCACGCACACCACGACCCCGGTCCGGGCGGGCCCGACTTCGAGGTGATGTACCTCGTCGGCGAGTCCGACGCGGACCGGATCTCGGCGCTGCGCGTCACCCTCGACGCGTTGGGGGACTCGGTCGTCGTCGTCGGTGACGGCGCGGGATCGTGGTCGGTCCACGTGCACTGCGCGGACGCGGGCGGTGCCGTCGAAGCGGGCCTCGCGGCCGGCGTCGTGAGCCGCGTGCGGATCTCCAGCTTTCTCGTCGACGAGCGTCGCGGGCGGCACGGCGCGGTCGACCGGGGCAGGGAGCAGTCGCACGACAACCCCGACGCACATCGCGGCAGCCCGGGGCGTCCGGCGGGACGCGCCGTCCTCGCGATCGCATCAGGGGACGGCGCCGCCGCCCTCTTCGAGGCCGAAGGTGCGACCGTGCTGCGCAGCGACGAACCCGTCACGCGGGCGCACCTGCTCGGAGCGGTGCGCTCGCTCGGGCGTCCCGAAGTGATCGTGCTGCCGAACGGTGCGCTGCCACCCCAGGAACTCGTGACCGTCGGTGCGGCGGCCCGCGACTCCGCTCACGAGGTGCTCCTCGTCGCGACGTCGTCGATGGTCCAGGGACTCGCCGCGCTCGCGGTGCACGACGACGAGCGTGGCCTCCTCGACGACGCCTACACGATGTCGGAGGCGGCGTCGTCGACCCGCTGGGGATCGGTGCGGATCGCGGGCGAACGCGCCCTCACCTACGTCGGGCCGTGCGAGCCGGGCGAAGCGATCGGACTCATGGGCCACGAGGTCGTGGTGATCGACGAGGACGGTGCGGCTGCCGCGATCCGTCTCGTCGACCTCGCCGTCCGCACCGGTGGCGAACTCGTGACGCTGGTCGTGGGCGGTGGTGCGCCGCCCGGATTCGGCGATCGGCTCCGCGAGCACATCGAGCACCGGCATCCGGGTGTCGAGGTGATGGTCTACAACGGAGGCCAGCACGCCGAACTGCTGCAACTCGGTGTGGAGTGACGTCCGTCCGTACAGGAGATTCGATGACACCGCGTCCGCTGACGCTCGCCGATCCGATCGACGCCGTCGTGTCCGACGACGACGTTCGGACCGCGCTCACCACCGGTTTCGGCATCCGCACCGTCGAGGACCTGCTGCGTCACTATCCGCAGCGGTACGCCGCGCAGGGGCGCGATCTCGGCGAACAACAACCCGACGAGGGCGCCCACATCACCGTCGTCGCGACGGTGCGCTCCGCGAAGCCGGTCAAGATGCGGAACCGGCCGGGGTCGCTGCTGCGCGTCGTCCTCGACGCGGGTGGGCGGAGCGTCGACGCGACGTTCTTCCAGGCCCACAGGGTCTCCCACGTGATCCGGCCCGGCGTGCGCGGGATGTTCTCGGGGACGGCGAAGTGGTTCCGCGGGCAGTGGGGACTGACGCACCCGAGCTATCTCATCCTGCCGGCCGGTGAGAAGAAGGACGGGCACGCGGGCGCGCTCGCCGACGTGCACGGTGCGGGAGCCCTCGCCGGACTCGCACGCGCGGCCGGCGGCGACAGCGAGTTCTTCGAGACGATCATGGCACTGCCCCACCTCCCGATCTATCGCGCCGGCAAGGGAATCGAGAGCTGGACGATCCTGCGGTACGTCCTCCTCGCCCTCGCGCGGTTGCGCCACGTCGACGACCCGGTCCCCGACTCGATCCGCGACGGCGAGAATCTGATCGGGCTCGACGAGGCGCTGCGGCTCGTGCACGTCCCCGATTCGCAGCGCGACATCACCCTCGCGCATCACCGGCTCCGGTTCGACGAGGCGCTCGCGTTGCAACTCGTCCTCGCGCGGCGTCGTCACGACAACGACGACCGTGCGGCACCACCGTGCCCGCCGGTCTCCGGTGGACTCGCGGCCGAGTTCGACGATCGACTGCCCTTCGAGCTGACGGCGGGCCAGCGCGAGGTGGCCGGCGAGATCGCCTCGGACCTGTCTCGGGCGCACCCCATGAGCAGGCTGCTGCAGGGCGAGGTGGGCTCGGGCAAAACGATCGTCGCGCTGCGCGCGATGCTCCAGGTGATCGACGCCGGTCACCAGTGCGCGCTGCTCGCTCCCACCGAGGTCCTCGCGACCCAGCACGCGAGGTCGATGCGCGCGATGCTCGGGCCGCTCGGCATCGCAGGCGAACTCGGCGCCGCCGGACACGCGACGCGCGTCACCCTGCTCACCGGTTCGATGTCGACCGCCGCGCGGCGGCAGGCACTGCTCGACGCCGTCACCGGTGAGGCCGGAATCGTCGTCGGCACACACGCTCTCATCCAGGAGGGCGTCGAGTTCTTCGACCTCGGGATGGTCGTCGTCGACGAGCAGCACAGGTTCGGCGTCGAACAGCGCGACGCCCTGCGGTCGCGTGCACGCGAAGGGCTCAGCCCGCACCTGCTCGTCATGACGGCGACGCCGATTCCGCGCACGATCGCGATGACGCTGCTCGGCGACCTCGAGGTGTCGACACTGCGCGAGCTGCCCCGCGGCCGCTCGCCGATCCAGAGCAGCGTCGTGCCCGCGAGTACGAAGCCTGCGTGGGTCGCGCGGGCGTGGCAGCGGGTCCGCGAAGAGGTCGGTGCGGGGCGGCAGGCCTACGTCGTGTGCTCGCGCATCGGCGACGACGAGCCACCGGCGCGCGGGAAAGGATCGGGCGCGAAACGCGGGGCGTCGAAAGAGAAAGACGAGAAGGAGAACCCGACGGTCGCGGCCGTGGATCTGTATCGAACGCTCTCGGGCGACGTGCTCTCGGACTTGCGTGTCGGGCTGCTGCACGGTCGCCTCCCGGCCGACGAGAAGGACGCGGTCATGGCCGAGTTCACGGCGGGCGACATCGACGTCCTCGTGTGCACGACCGTCATCGAGGTAGGCGTGGACGTACCGAACGCGACCGTCATGGTGATCGTCGACGCGGACCGGTTCGGCGTGAGCCAGCTCCATCAGCTCCGCGGCCGGGTGGGGCGCGGCGCGCACGCGGGCCTGTGCATCCTCGTGACGGAGACCGGGCCGGGCAGCCCGACCTTCACGCGGCTCTCCGACGTCGCCGCGACCAACGACGGGTTCGCGCTCGCGCAACTCGACCTCGAAGCACGGCGCGAAGGCGACATCCTCGGCGCAGCGCAGTCGGGAGTCGGTGGCACCTTGCGGCTGCTCTCGCTCATCGAGCACGAGGACGTCATCGCGACGGCGGCCCGGTACGCGACGGAGGTCGTCGCCGAGGATCCAGCGCTCACGGCGCACGAGGGCCTCGCGCGCATGGTCGATGCCGCCCTCGACGGCTCACGAATCGACTACCTCGAGAAGACCTGACCGTACGGGTCACGCCGCGGACGGGCGGCGTGTGCCGGGTGGTTCGAAGCGTGGTCTGCCTCGCGGTGTCGGGACGATCCGCCAGTTGCTGTGGTGAACATGCCGATGGTGCTTGCCGCACAACAACACTGTGTTGTCGAGGTCGGTGGGTCCGCCGTCTGCCCAGTGCGTGATGTGGTGTGCTTCGCACCAGCTCGGTGGGGCGGTGCAGTTCGGGAACGCGCAGCCGCGGTCGCGGACGGTGAGTGCGCGGCGTTGTGCGGGGGTGACGAGCCGCGTGGTGCGGCCCATGTTCAGTGGGACGCCGTGGTCGTCGATCACGATCGGTGTCACGTGCGCATCGCACGCCACCGCACGCGCCGTCTCCGGGGTCAGCGTGCCGCCCCACGGCATCCAGGGCAGACCGATGCCGTCGAGTAGGGCGGTGACAGACACGGTCACCCGCTCGTCGTGGTCCGGCGGCTGTGCTTTCAGGTCTCGATGGTGGATCAACACCGTCACGTGGGGCTTCTCGGCGGCTTCGTGCCCACTGTCGCCCGCGTCGAGGTGGCGTCGGCAGATCTCGATGAGTCCGTCCGCCCGCCGTTGCCCGGCCGAGCGCGGATCACGCGTTCCGTCTCCTGCTGGGCGCGGTGCTGACAGCTTCGAGAGAGCGGTCGACAGAATCTCACCCGAGAGGGCGTCGAGGTCGCCGTGCAGCACGACCCGGCCGTTGAGGGTGTTCGAGATGGTGAGGGTGTTGAGGTCTTCGCGTTCACGGGTCGTCGGCCCGTCGGTGTCGGTGTCGAGGCGCGCCCGCAGTGTCTCGATCGCAGTGCGTACCGACTTCGTCGCGGTCTCGGGTCCCGGCGCGGCCGCGGCCAACAGCGCATCCCGGCAGGCCGCAATCACGGCCGCATGTTCGTCCGGGTCGGTGTCCGCCAGCGCTGCGAGCAGCGACGGCGGCGTGTCGAAGAACGTGCACAGCATGCCCGCGGGCCGCGGTGAAATCCGCTGTTCGGCAACGGCAGCGGCGATCTCGGGCTCGGTTCGTAGGCTTGTTCCCAGCGCTGTGACGTCGCGTGCCTCACCGATTTCGAGCATCGTGTGGGCCGCGAGCCAGGCCCCGGCGTCGCGGTAGCCGGCTGCGGTCGCGAGGCCACGGTCGGCGAGCTCGCCCATCAGTGTGATCCGCCGGGCCTGCAACGCCTCGATCTGCCGCGACACGTCCAGCACCGTGGTGGACAGTTCGGTGTCACCGAGCTGCCACGGCTCGACGCAGACCGCGTCTACGCCGTGTGCTGTGTGTGAATCCCCCGACCCCATGCGACGAATCTAGTTCGTACACCCGTTCGATGCAAGACCTATTTCCGCAGTTGGGGATAGCCCGAGACCTGTGGACGATCGTCGCCCGGTAGGTTCCCGATCATGACGCGCATCATCGCGGGCCGCGCCGGAGGCCGACGACTCTCGGTGCCGCCCGCCGGCACCAGGCCGACGTCGGATCGCGTCCGTGAGGCGTTGTTCAGCGCGATCGACAGCAGGCTCGATCTCGACGGCGCCGCGGTGCTCGACCTCTACGCGGGGTCGGGGGCGCTGGGTCTCGAGGCGCTCTCGCGGGGTGCGGGGGAGGTGCTGCTCGTCGAGTCGGACGCCACGGCGGCGCGCGTGATCACCCAGAACGTCGCCGCACTCGGCCTGCCGGGCGGCGAGGTGCGCCGCGCATCCGTCGCGACGGTCCTCGCCGTCGATGCGCCGCGTGAGTACGACCTCGTTCTCCTCGATCCGCCGTACGCGCTCGATACCGACGCCGTCGAGTCCGATCTCGAACGGCTGCTCGCCGGCGGCTGGGTGGGTGAGGGAAGTCTCGTCGTGGTCGAGCGGTCGGCCCGCTCACCGCTCACGCACTGGCCCGACGGCTACGAGCCGGCAAAGCCGCGGACGTACGGCGACACCCGGATCGAACTCGCCGTCCTGATACGGTCACGGCCATGACTGGCGCCGTCTGCCCCGGATCGTTCGACCCCGTCACGCTGGGTCACCTCGACGTGATCACCCGCGCTGCAGCGCAATTCGACGAGGTGATCGTGACCGTCATGATCAACGAGAAGAAGCAGGGCCTCTTCACGATCGACGAACGCATCGCGATGATCGAGGAGGCGACCGCCCACCTGCCCGCAGTCCGCGTCGCCGCATGGCACGGCCTGCTCGTCGACTTCGCGCGGCAGGAGAACGTCACGGCGATCGTCAAGGGCCTGCGCGGCGCCAACGACTTCGACTACGAGCTCCAGATGGCGCAGATGAACCAGAAGCTCAGCGGCGTCGACACGCTCTTCCTCGCGACGAACCCGTCGCTGAGCTACCTCTCGAGTTCGCTCGTGAAGGAGGTCGCGCGTTTCGGCGGCGACGTCACGGGCATGCTGCCCGACCCGGTCCGTGACGCCCTCCTGAGCCGACTCGCCGAGCGTTCCGCCGCGGCGAACTGACAGCACACTCGGGGATCGTCCCGCGACACACCGAAGCTCTGACGGCACCCGGCCTGGGTCTTCGGGCAGACTGGACACGCCTCGTCCGCCCGGCGGGAGGGCGACGCGACTGCTCGACGAACACCGCTCGCGCGACGAAACACGACTCGCGCGAGGAACACCGCTCGATGGAACAGGGGTCTGCCGTGTACCGCGTATTCGAAGCTCTCGACGAACTCGTCGCGATCGTGGAAGAGGCGCGCGGCGTTCCGATGACCGCGAGTTGCGTCGTGCCGCGTGGCGACGTCCTCGAACTCCTCGACGACGTCCGTGACGCGATCCCGGGGGAACTCGACGACGCGCAGGACGTGCTCGATCACCGCGACTCGCTCGTCGGGGACGCGCGCGCCACCGCCACGAACACCGTCGACGCCGCCAACGAGCAGGCGCGCGCCACGATCGACGACGCGCGAGCCGAGGCGGACCAGCTGCTCGCCGACGCCAAGGAACAGGCCGACCGGATGGTCGCCGAGGCGCGGGCGCACGCCGACGAACTCGTCGGTGACGCCGAGGCCGAGGCCGAGCGCATCTCCGCGGACGGGCACCGCGAGTACGAGGCCGTGACCGGCCGAGCCCGCGACGAAGCGGACCGCATGGTCGAGTCCGGCAAGGCGAACTACGAGCGGTCGGTCGCCGAGGGGCAGGCCGAGCGCGAACGGCTCGTGTCGCAGACCGAGGTCGTCCAGGCCGCCCACGCCGAATCGGCGCGTGTCGTCGACGAGGCGCACGCCGAGTCGGACCGGCTTCGTTCGGAGTGCGACCTCTACGTCGACTCCAAGCTCGCCGAGTTCGAGGACCTGCTCAACACGACGGTGCGTTCCGTCGGCAAGGGCCGCCAGCAGCTGCGGACCGGTGGCGGCGTCCCCGACTACGAGTACGCGGGATCGGAGTACGGCCGGGGCCACCGCCGCTGACGACCCGCGCTGGTCGAGCCGCGCGCGCTGGTTGAGGCCACCGGGCGGCCTCGCGTATCGTGGTGTGGTTGCCCTTTCGGCACCCGTCCGCAGCCGTGCTGCTGCGCGTACTCCATGACCATGTGAACACGACATGTGAAAGCGAGACTCTTGCCCACCGATCGCACCGCCCCGGATCGCACGACCTCCCGGCGTTCGTCGAACGCCGATTTCGTGCTGGACATCTCGGACCTGGGACGCAGACCCGGCATCCTGCGCGAGGTGCGCCGCACCGTGACGGCGCCCGAGCGGATCGGGCTCGACCTCGTCGCGATCGAGGCGGGAGCGGACGTCGAGCTCGACCTGCAACTGCAGACGGTCTCGGAGGGCGTCCTCGTCACCGGCACGGTCGCCGCCGACGTCGCGGGGGAGTGCTCGCGGTGCCTCGAACCGTTCACCGATCGGCTCGACATCCGGCTCACCGAGCTGTTCGCGTATCCCGCCAGCGCGACGGACGAGACGACCGACGAGGGTGAGGTGTACCGCATCGAGGACGAGCGCATCGACCTCGGTGAGGCCGTCGTCGACGCCGTGGGACTGGAGCTTCCGCTCCGTCCGCTGTGCACCGACGACTGCCCCGGACTGTGCGCGGAATGCGGCATTCGCCTGGCGATTGCCGAACCCGGGCATCGGCATGACATACTGGATCCTCGCTGGGCGGGCCTCGCGGCCAAGTTCGGCACGGACTCCGGCGGCACGGCCACCGCGGACGGTGACACCGCCGCGCTGGACGACGATCCGACCATCCCGGATGCGCGTACCGACGCCGACCGGGCGAACGACACGAACGAGGAGAAGTAGAAGTGGCTGTCCCGAAGCGCAGAATGTCGCGATCCAACACCCGGTCGCGTCGGAGCCAGTGGAAGGCCGCTGCGCCGACCCTCGTGACGTGCACAAACCGCGCGTGTGGCGAGAAGAAGCTCCCCCACGTCGCGTGCCCGGCATGTGGCACCTACAAGGGTCGCCAGGTCACCGCAGCGATCTGATTCGTCGGTTTCCGGTGAACACCGACTCTCGCAGCACACCCGAGCGCGGCGACGAGGGCCATGAGCCCCTCCTCGCCGCGCTCGGCGTTACGCTCGATCCCGAACTGCTGACGCTCGCGCTCACCCACCGCTCGTACGCGTACGAGCACGGTGGGCTACCCACCAACGAACGCCTCGAGTTTCTCGGCGACTCGGTGCTGGGCCTCGCCGTGACCGAGCGGCTCTATCTCGATCACCCCACTCGCCCCGAGGGCGAACTCGCGAAGATCCGCGCCAGCATCGTCAACATGCACGCGCTCGCCGAGGTCGCGCGGGAGCTGGGCCCCGGTGGGCTCGGTGCCCACATCCTGCTCGGCAAGGGCGAGGAGATGACGGGCGGCCGCGACAAGCCGAGCATCCTCGCCGACGGCATGGAGTCGCTCCTCGGCGCGATCCACCTGCAGCACGGCATCGACGTCGCGCGCGGCGTCGTGTCGCGGCTCTTCGGCGCCCTCCTCGAACGTGCGCCCGGACTCGGCGCCGGCCTCGACTGGAAGACAAGCCTGCAGGAGCTGACGGCCGAACGCGGCCTCGGCGTCCCCGCGTACGAGATCACCGCGACCGGGCCCGATCACGACAAGGAGTTCACCGCGACCGTCGTCGTCGCGGGTGGCGGACTCGGCGTCGGCGTCGGACGCACGAAGAAGGAAGCCGAGCAGAAGGCCGCCGCGACCGCGTGGACCGAGCTGAGCGGCGGCCCCGCCGACGTCGCCGGCGCGTAGTCGCGTGCCCGAACTCCCCGAAGTCGAGGTCGTTCGTCGTGGCCTCGAGAAGTTCGTCGTCGGACGGACGATCACCGACGTCGAGGTGAACCACCCGAGGGCCGTGCGACGGCACGTCCCGGGTGCCCGCGATCTCGAGGCGCAGCTGACCGGCCGCGTCGTGACGGCCGCACGCCGCCGCGGCAAGTTCCTGTGGCTCGTGCTCGACGGTGGGGAACCAGGCGACAGTGAACCAGCCGGGGGTGATCTCGCGCTCGTCGTCCATCTCGGGATGAGCGGGCAGATGCTCGTGCAGCCGAGCACCGCGCCCGACGAGAAGCACCTGCACATCCGGACACGGCTCGACTCCGGCGACGAACTCCGCTTCGTCGATCAGCGGACCTTCGGAGGATGGGCGATCGCTCCGCTCGTGCCGACGCCGGACGGCCCTGACACCGTCCCCGACTCGGCCGCCCACATCGCGCGCGATCCGATGGACGAGCTCTTCGACCGCGACGCCGTCGTGGACACGCTGCGGCGCAAGCACACCGAGATCAAGCGCGCGCTGCTCGATCAGACCGTCGTCTCGGGGATCGGCAACATCTACGCCGACGAGGCGCTGTGGCGGGCGAAGGTCCACGGTGCGCGGCTCACCGACCGGCTCTCGCGACCGGTCCTGCGGCGCATCCTCGACGCCGCGCACGACGTCATGGCCGACGCCCTGCATCAGGGCGGAACGAGCTTCGACGCGTTGTACGTCAACGTCAACGGCGAATCGGGCTACTTCGATCGCTCGCTGTCGGTGTACGGGCGCGCCGATCGGCCGTGCCCGCGCTGCGGCGCCCCGATCCGCCGGCAGAAGTTCACGAACCGCTCGTCGTTCAGCTGCCCGCGCTGCCAGCCCGCGCCCCGTCCCGCGGCTGCGGCGAGTGGCACAATCGGCACATGACCGAGCAGACCACCGCCGAGAACGCACAGCCCCAGCAGAACGCTCCCGCCGCCACCACGCTGTGGGTCGAGCGCACCGGCACCCGCCGCTACGTCGGGCACAGTTCGCGCGGCGCCGAGGTCCTCGTCGGTTCCGAGAGCGTCGAGGGCGTCTTCACGCCCGGTGAGCTGCTGAAGATCGCGCTCGCCGCCTGCACCGGCATGGCCTCCGACTTCGCGTTGTCGCGGCGGCTCGGCGATCACTACGACGCGACCATTCGCGTCTCCGGCGCCGCGGACCGTGACAACGAGACGTACCCGAAGCTCGAGGAGACCCTCGAACTCGACCTCAGCGAACTCGACGCCGACGCACGCGAGCGGCTGCTCACACTCGTGCAGCGTTCCGTCGACAAGGCCTGCACCGTCGGGCGCACGCTGAAGGCGGGTACCGAGGTCGAGCTCTCGATCGCCGTCGACGAATGAGTAGGGAGCCCGAACGCCTCACCGCATGGGTGCACGGGACCGTCCAGGGCGTGGGCTTCCGGTGGTGGACGCGCGCGAGGGCCCTCGAACTCGGGCTCGTCGGCTACGCGTCGAATCAGCGCGACGGCCGGGTCCTCGTCGTCGCGGAGGGAGAGCGCGGCGCGCTCGACACTCTCGTCGGAATGCTGGAGTCCAGTGGTACCCCGGGACGCGTCGATCGCGTCGTCCACACGTACGACACGCCACGCGGGGATCTCACCGGGTTCGTGGAGCGATGACGCGCCGGTAGGATTCTCCGAATGCATCTGAAGAGTCTGACGCTCAAGGGCTTCAAGTCCTTCGCGTCGGCGACGACGCTGCGGTTCGAACCCGGAATCACGTGCGTCGTCGGGCCCAACGGCTCGGGCAAGTCGAACGTCGTCGACGCCCTCACGTGGGTGATGGGTGAGCAGGGCGCGAAGGCCCTGCGCGGCGGCAAGATGGAGGACGTCATCTTCGCCGGGACGGCGGGCCGTGCGCCGCTCGGGCGCGCGGAGGTCACGCTCACGATCGACAACTCGGACGGCGCACTCCCGATCGACTACTCCGAGGTGTCGGTCACCCGCCGGATGTTCCGCGACGGCGCGGGCGAGTACGAGATCAACGGCTCGTCGTGCCGGCTCATGGACGTCCAGGAACTGCTCAGCGACTCCGGCATCGGCCGCGAGATGCACGTCATCGTCGGGCAGGGCCGGCTCGCCGCCATCCTCGAATCCCGGCCCGAGGACCGGCGGGCGTTCATCGAGGAGGCCGCGGGCGTCCTCAAGCACCGCAAGCGCAAAGAGAAGGCGGTACGCAAGCTCGACTCGATGCAGGCCAACCTCGCGCGCTTGACCGATCTGACCACCGAACTGCGCCGTCAGCTCAAGCCGCTCGGGCGGCAGGCCGAGGTCGCGCGGCGCGCCCAGACGATCCAGGCAGACCTGCGTGACGCGCGGCTGCGGCTCGCGGCGGACGATCTCGTGACGCGGCGTGGCGAACTCGAAGCGCAGGTGACTTCGGAACAGGCTGCGCGCGAGCAGTACGACCTCGTCTCCCGCGAACTGGAGGAGGCGAACGCGGAACTCGGCCGGCACGAGCAGGATCTGGCGCGACTGACGCCCGGCGCGGAGGCGGCGTCGCAGACGTGGTTCCGGCTGTCCGCCCTCGCGGAGCGCATGAGCGCGACCGTCAGGATCGCGAGCGAACGCGCCCGTCACCTCGACAGCGATCCGGAACCGCCGCGCGGGGAGGACCCGGACCGGATGGAGGAGCGCGCGGAACGCGTCGCGCAGGAGGAAGCCGAACTCGCGGAGGGTGTCGAGATCGCGCGCGCCGCGCTCGACGCCGCGCAGGAACAGCTCGCCGCGACCGAGGAGGCAGCCGCCGAGGCGGAGCGCGCACACCTCGCCGCGGTGCGCGCGATCGCGGATCGCCGCGAGGGCCTCGCGCGACTGTCGGGACGCGTCGACACGCTGCGGACCCGCGCCGATTCGACCGACGCCGAGGTCGCGCGCCTCACCGCCGCCATCGACGAGGCCCGAGCCCGCGCCGACACCGCGCAGGCCGAGTTCGAGCAGGTACAGGACACGATCGGCGATCTCGACGCCGGTGAACTCGGCCTCGACTCGAATCACGAACGCGCGCAGGCCGCGCTCGCCGCGGCCCGCGAGCGGCTCCAGCAACTGCAGGACGACGAGCGCACGGCAGGCCAGCAGGTCGCGTCGCTGAGCGCCCGAATCGATGCGCTCGCCGTCGGCCTCGAACGTCGGGACGCCGCGGGCTGGCTGCTCGGCCGCAGCGACTCCGGTGTCGCTGGCACACTCGCCGACACCCTCACCGTCGAGCCGGGCTACGAGGCCGCGATCACGGCGGCGCTGGGCCCCGCGGCCGAGGCCGTCGTCGCGGAGTCCGCCGACGCCGCGATCGCCGCGGTCGCCGCGTTGCGGGCCGGCGACGAAGGCCGCGCCTCGGTGGTCTTCGGCGGCGACGCGCCGAGCCCGCGCTCGGCCGTCCCCGGCGGTGCCGGTGCGCGGTGGGCCGCCGACGTCGTCACGTGCGACGGGCGGCTGCGGGGTGCGCTCGCGTCGATTCTGCGCGACGTCGTCGTCGTGGACGGGCTCGCCGAGGCCACCGGCCTCGTCCGGCAGGCCCCCGAACTGCGGGCCGTCACGCGCGACGGCGACGTCGTGGGGCCCGGCTGGCTCACCGGCGGCGCGGAGCGGCAGCAGAGCACGATCGAGATCCAGGCCGCGATCGACGCGTCGCGCGCCGATCTCACGCACGCCGAACGTCGCGCCGAGGAACTCGCGGCGTCGCTCGCGGGAGCCCGCGAGGAGGTCGACGCCCGCACCGAGTTCGCCGAGCAGGCACTCGCGGCCCTCAACGAATCGGACGCCGCCTTGTCCGCCGTGTACGAGCAGCTCGGCAGGCTGGGGCAGGCCGCGCGCGCGGCGAGCGCCGAGGCCGACCGGCTCGGCGATCAGCGGCGACGCGCCGAGAGCGGCCGCGAGGACACCCTCACCGAACTCGTGGAACTCGAGGAGCGGTTGCGCCTCGCCGAGACCGACCGCCCGCACGACGACGACGGCTCCACGTCGTCGACGGATCTCGAACGCGAGAGCGCCGCCGCGGCCGTCGCCGAGGTGCGCGCCGTCGAGGTCGACGCACGGCTGACGTTGCGGACGGCCGAGGAGCGCGCCGACGCCGTCCGCGGCCGCGCCGACGCGCTGCGTCGCCAGGCCCGTGCCGAACGCGACGCGCGTGCCCGTGCCGAACGCGCCCGCGCAGCACGCCGCAGCGCCGCCGAGATCGCGACCGCCGTCGCGAGCGCGGGGGAGCGGGTCCGGGAACGACTGGCACTCGTCGTCGAGACCGCGCGCGCCGAACGGGACGAGCTGGCCCGCGCCCGCAACGAACGGGCGCAGACCGTGGACGAGGCGAAGACGCGCGTACGCGAGCTCACCGCCCGGCTGTCCTCGCTCACCGACGCCGTCCACCGCGACGAGGTCGCGCGAGCCCAGGCCGCACTGCGCATCGAGCAGCTCGAGGACGCCGTCGTCGAGCAGCACGGGATGGCCCCCGCCGATCTGATCGCCGAGTACGGCCCCGAGGTTCCGCTTCCGCCCAGCGAACAGGAACTCGCCGAGTACGAGGCGGCCCGCGAACGTGGCGAGCAGGTCGTGCGGCCCGCACCCGTGCCGTACGACCGCGCGACCCAGGAACGCCGGGCCAAGCGTGCCGAGAAGGACCTCACGACACTCGGCAAGGTCAACCCGCTCGCACTCGAGGAGTTCGCGGCACTCGAGGAGCGCTACAACTTCCTCTCGACGCAACTCGAGGACGTCAAGAGCGCGCGCAAGGACCTGCTCGACGTCGTCGCGGAGGTCGACGCCCGCATCCTGCAGGTGTTCACCGAGGCGTACACCGACGTCGAACGCGAGTTCGCGCAGGTGTTCGGCAAGCTGTTCCCGGGCGGCGAAGGCCGGCTCGTGCTCACCGATCCGTCCGACATGCTCACGACCGGTATCGAGGTCGAGGCCCGTCCGCCAGGCAAGAAGGTCAAACGCCTCTCGCTGCTGTCGGGCGGCGAGAAGTCGCTCACCGCCGTCGCGATGCTCGTCGCGATCTTCCGGGCACGGCCGTCGCCGTTCTACGTCATGGACGAGGTCGAGGCCGCGCTCGACGACACGAATCTGCGGCGGCTCATCGGGCTGTTCGAGCAGTTGCGCGAGAAGTCGCAGCTCATCGTCATCACCCACCAGAAGCCCACGATGGAGATCGCGGACGCGCTCTACGGCGTGAGCATGCGCGGCGACGGCATCACCACCGTCATCTCGCAGCGGCTGCGCGGGCAGGACATCCGCTCGGCCTGATCCGCCGGTCCTCGCCGGGCCCGACGACGCGCGCGGGTCGCGCCCTCGCCGTGCGCCTCACGGTGAAACAATGGCCCGGTGACTGCTCAAGCATGGATCATCGTCGCGGCAGTGCTCGCGGTTCTCGTCGTGGCACTCGTCGTCGGCGGAGTGCTCTACCGTCGTCGCCGGGTGTCGCTGACCTCACCGGAGCCCGCGGAGGTGGAGAAGGCGAAGGATCGCTCCGGCGGATACACCGCCGGTGGCGGATTCAACTTCAGCCAGGGACCCACCGTGGCGCCGCCCGCACCGCGGAAGCCCACGCCGGTGCCGGTCGAGCCGCCGGTCGCCCCCGAGCCTCCCGTGACGGCCCAGCCTCCCGTGACGCCCGAACCGCCGGTCACCGCGGAGCCGCCCGTCACCGAATCGCCGCGTGCCGAGAGCGCCCCGGTCGCCGAGCCGGAGAGCGCGCCCGCGACCGAGAGCCACGAACCCGAAGTCGTCCCTGCACCGGAACCCGAGCCCGCTCCGGCACCCGAACCGGAGCCTGCGCCCGCCCCCGAACCGGAACCCGCGCCCGAACCGCAGATCGAGGAGATCGCGCCGACGGCAGGCCGGCTCGACCGGCTTCGCGGCCGGCTCTCGCGTTCGCAGAACGCTGTCGGCAAGAGCCTGCTCGGTCTGCTCGGCGGTGGCGACCTCGACGAGGACTCGTGGGAGGAGGTCGAGGACACGCTGCTCGTCGCCGACCTGGGCACCGCGACGACGACCAAGGTCGTGACGCGGCTCCGCGAGGAGATGGCGGCCAGGGGCGTGGCGTCCGAAGCACAGGCGCGCGCGATGCTGCGCGAGGTGCTCGTCGCCGAACTGCGGCCCGACCTCGACCGCTCGGTGCGGGCGCTCCCGCACGACGATCACCCCGCGGTTCTGCTCGTCGTCGGTGTGAACGGCACCGGCAAGACGACCACGACCGGCAAGTTGGCGCGCGTGCTCGTCGCGGACGGCCGCCGCGTCGTCCTGGGCGCGGCCGACACCTTCCGTGCCGCCGCCGCCGATCAGTTGCAGACCTGGGCCGACCGCGTGGGTGCCGAGGTCGTGCGCGGTAAGGAAGGCGCCGATCCCGCGGCTGTCGCGTTCGACGCCGTCGCGAAGGGCACCGAGGCCGGGGTCGACGTCGTTCTGATCGATACCGCGGGCCGGTTGCACACGAAGACCGGACTCATGGACGAGCTGGGCAAGGTCAAGCGCGTCGTCGAGAAGAAGGCCTCCGTCGACGACGTTCTGCTCGTGCTCGACGCGACGATCGGCCAGAACGGTCTGGCCCAGGCACGGGTGTTCGCCGAGGTCGTCGACATCACGGGCGTCGTGCTCACGAAACTCGACGGGACGGCGAAGGGCGGCATCGTGTTCCAGGTTCAGCACGAGCTGGGCGTGCCGGTCAAGCTCGTCGGTCTCGGCGAGGGCGCCGACGATCTCGCGCCGTTCGAACCGGGCGCGTTCGTGGACGCTCTGCTGGGCTGACCGTCCCGCACGGCGTCGGCCGGCCGTGGCGCACGAAACCGACCGGCAGGTGAGCGAAATCGCCTGGTGATACCCAGATGCAACACGATGTGCGGATTCGTTCACATGCGTGAAACAGTGGTGCGCCATGCCGGAAACATCGTGAAATGAGAGTGCTCCTTGACGACGTGCAGCAGAGCGCGCGACAAGGAGGAGACAAGTTGAGCCCCGACGATTTGCTGGCCAACTCGGGCAACGCGGCATGGATGCTGATGGCATCGGCACTCGTGCTGCTCATGACCCCCGGCCTGGCGTTCTTCTACGGCGGAATGTCCCGCCAGAAGTCCGTCCTGAACATGATGATGATGTCGTTCGGTTCGATGGCCGTCATCGCCGTCATCTACGTGCTGTGGGGCTGGTCGATGTCCTACGGCACCGAGAGCATCGGCGGAATCTTCGCCAACCCGTTCGAGTTCCTCGGTCTGAAGGACTCGATCATGGACGAGGAAGGCAACTTCATCGCCGGCGCCGCCGGTTACCCGAACATCATCGACGTGGGCTTCCAGACCACGTTCGCGATCATCACGACCGCGCTCATCAGCGGTGCGCTCGCGGAGCGCGTCAAGTTCGGGACGTGGATGCTCTTCTCGGCCGTCTGGGTCACGCTGGTCTACTTCCCGCTCGCGCACATGGTGTGGGGTGGCGGCCTGCTCTCGGGCTCGGAGAACAGCATCGCGGCCTGGATGTTCGGCACGGTCGACGACGGTGAAGGCGGACTCGTCGCCGCCGTCGAGCCGATCGACTTCGCGGGCGGCACGGTCGTCCACATCAACGCCGGTATCGCCGCGTTCGTCCTGGCAGTCGTGGTGGGCAAGCGGCTCGGCTTCGGCAAGACCGCCTTCCGCCCGCACAACCTGCCGTTCGTGATGCTCGGTGCGGCCCTGCTGTGGTTCGGCTGGTTCGGCTTCAACGCCGGTTCGGCGTTCGCCGCGGACGGTGGCGCTGGCCTGGCCTGGGTCAACACCACCACGGCTACCGCGGCCGCGATCCTCGGCTGGCTGCTCACCGAGCGGATCCGCGACGGCCACGCCACGAGCCTCGGCGCCGCGTCGGGTGCCGTCGCCGGTCTCGTCGCGATCACCCCCGCCGCCGGCTCGCTGAGCCCGGTCGGCTCGATCCTGCTCGGCGTCGTCGCCGGCATCCTGTCGGCGCTCGCCGTCGGCCTGAAGTTCCGGTTCGGCTACGACGACTCGCTCGACGTCGTCGGCGTCCACCTGGTCGCCGGCCTGTGGGGCACCGTCGCGATCGGTTTCCTCGGAACCGAGACGGGTCTGTTCTACGGTGGCGACTACCAGCAGCTCGTGATCCAGATCGTGATCGCGGTGGTCGCACTGATCTTCACCGCCGTGATGACCGCGATCATCGCGTTCGCGCTGAAGCCGCTCGGCTGGCGCGTCTCGGAGGAGTCGGAGAAGCGAGGAATCGACGAATCCGAGCACGCCGAGACCGCGTACGACCTCGCATAGCGGTTAGATGGGACACGACACATGTTCGGCGCGACGACAGCGCCGACATCGCAGCGGATCGATCGAAGGCGTGGGAAGGGACAGAAAATGAAGCTGATCACGGCAATCGTCAAGCCGTTCACTCTCGAGGACGTCAAGTCCGGACTCGAGCAGGCGGGCGTGCTGGGCATGACCGTCAGCGAGGTGCAGGGCTACGGCCGGCAGAAGGGTCACACCGAGGTCTACCGCGGCGCCGAGTACTCGGTGGACTTCGTACCGAAGGTCCGAGTCGAGGTCGTCGTCGACGAGGCCGCGGTCGACAAGGTCGTTGAGGTGATCGTCGAGGCTGCTCGCACCGGCAAGATCGGCGACGGCAAGGTCTGGGTCTCTCCCGTCGACTCGGTGATCCGAGTCCGCACCGGTGAGCGGGGCGCCGACGCGCTCTGATCGTTCACCGTTCGGGTGAACAGTTCCAACTGGTGAAGCAGGGGCCCCGGCTCCGCCGCCGTCACGGGTGGTGGAGCCGGGGCCGTTCCTGTTGGTGAGGTCCGTCGGGTGCGACGGGCGAACAATCCGCGGCCCGTGCCGCGATCGAGGAGGAGTGACCGTGAGTCAGGTGCCGGGATCGAATGCTGCGGCGGACCTCGCGCGGGCCCGGGACCAGTTGCGTGGCGGGGCGCCCGGTTCGTCGGGGCACGGCCGCCGGCTCGACGCCGCCGGTCTGCGTCAGGCGCTCGTCGATCTGCACGAGTTCTGGCTCGGAACCAAGGCCCAGGAAGTCGGAATCCTGCCGGATTCGGGCTTCGCGCTCGTCGCGGTCGGCGGGCTCGGCCGCCGCGAGCTGCTGCCGTACTCGGACCTCGATCTCGTGCTGCTCTACGACGAGGACCTCGCGCCGGACGTCGTCGGTGCGGTCGCCGATCAGCTGTGGTACCCGTTGTGGGACGCACACATCAAGCTCGACCACAGTGTGCGAACGGTGCCACAGGCGCTCGCCGTCGCCGGTTCGGACATCCCGGCCGTCCTCGGGATGCTCGAAGCGCGCCACATCGCCGGCGACGTCGAACTGTCCACCCAGCTCATCGGAAGCGTGCGGCGAGCGTGGCGCGCCGACATCCGTGACCGCTTCGACGATCTGATCGAGGAGACCAGGACGCGCTGGCGGCGCAGCGGTGAGATCGCCCACCGCGCCGAACCGGACCTCAAGAGCGGACGCGGCGGGCTCCGCGACGTGCAACTGCTGCACGCGCTCGCGGCGGCCCAGCTCACCGACGGGCTCGGTCCCGAGGTTCCCGGCGGCGGCGTCGCCCACGCGCACAACGGACTGCTCGACGTCCGCACCGAACTGCATCGCGTCGCAGGGCGCGCCCGAGATCAGCTCCTCGCCCAGGACGCCGACGAGATCGGGGCCGCGCTGCGGATCGGCGACCGCTTCGATCTCGCACGGCTGCTCAGCGATTCGGCCCGCACCATCAGCTATGCGGTGGAGGTCGGGATCAGGACGGCGTCGAACGCACTGCCGCGCCGGGGGCTCGGACGGCTGCGGCGCCCGCCCGTGCGGCGCCCTCTCGACGAAGGTGTCGTCGAGCACTCCGGCGAGGTCGCCCTGGCCAGGGACGCACGACCCAAGCGTGACCCCGCGCTCATCACCCGTGTCGCGGCCGTCGCCGCGCAGACGGGCCTGCCGATCGGATCCGGGGCGCTCGCCCGGCTGGCCGACAGTGCGCCGGAACTTCGGGAGCCGTGGCCGAAGGACGCCGTCGGCGAACTCCTCGTGCTGCTCGGCTCGGGCCATCGCAGCGTGCCGGTGATCGAAGCGCTCGACCGCACCGGGCTGTGGGGCCGCTTGCTGCCGGAGTGGGGCGCGGTTCGCGATCTGCCGCCGCGCGACGCCGTCCACACCTGGACGGTGGATCGCCATCTCGTCGAGACGGCGGCCTACGCCAGCGGATTCACGACGCGAGTGTCTCGGCCGGACCTGCTCATGCTCGGCGCCCTGCTCCACGACATCGGCAAGGGACGCGGCGGCGACCACAGCGTCGTGGGTGCAGAACTCGCGACGCAGATCGGGCGACGCATGGGACTGTGGCCGTCCGACGTCACGATCCTCAGCGCCATGGTGCGCCATCACCTGCTGCTCCCGGAGACCGCGACGCGCCGCGATCTCGAGGACCCCGCGACGATCGAGCGGGTCGTGGAGGCGATCGGCGGGGATCCGACGCTGCTCGAACTGCTCCACGCGCTCGCCGAGGCCGACTCGCTCGCGACGGGGCCCGGCGTGTGGGGCGACTGGAAGGCCACGCTCATCGGTGAACTCGTCCGGCGCTGCCGGCTCGTCATGGCGGGGGAGACGCTCCCGGAGCCCGACCCGCTGGACCCGGACCTCGTCGCACGCGGAGCGGACGGCGGTGTCCACGTCGACATCGTGCAGGCCGATTCCGCGCACACGTGGCGCGTCACGGTCGTCGCACCGGATTCCGCGGCACTGCTCTCGCGCGAGGCGGGCGTGCTCGCGCTGCACGGGCTCCGCGTGCTGACGGCATCGCTCGGAAGCCACGAGGGATCGGCCGTGAACTCGTTCGTCGTCGCGCCGCACTTCGGCACGCCACCCGAGGCCGGGTTGCTGCGGCAGGAGTTGCTGCGGGCGAACGCGGGCGAACTCGATCTCCACGAGCGGCTCGACGCGAAGGACGCGCAGGAACGGGAATCGCGTGCGCTCGAACTCGGCAGCGACCGCCCGGACGCGGTGCCCGTGCTCTACGCCCAGGCGCCGCCCCGTGTGCTGTGGTTCGACACGCCGGTGCCGCACCAGGTGATTCTCGAACTGCGTGCCGAGGACCGCGTTGGACTGCTGTCGCGGCTCGCCCGCGCACTCGAGACCTGCGGCGCCGACATCCTGTGGGCGAAGGTGAGCACGCTCGGCACGACGGTGATCGACTCCTTCTGCCTCGATCTCTCCGCTGCCGACACCCGCGCCGCCCGCGAGCGGATCGAGCGCGCGCTGCTCGCCGTCGTCCCGAGCCCGCGGCCGGAGCCGCGCCCCGGGGCCGACGAGGGCTGACGGGCGCCGGGGCTCGCGGTCGCCGCGTGCCCCCGGGCGTCCGACCGCTAGTGTGGACGTCGGCACATACGCACGATCCCAGGAGACCACTCGGTGTTCGAATCCCTCTCGGACAGGTTGACCGGAGCCCTCAAGGACCTCCGCGGCAAGGGGCGACTGTCCGACTCCGATATCGACGCGACCGCGCGCGAGATCCGGCTCGCCCTGCTCGAGGCGGACGTCGCGCTCCCTGTCGTGCGTGCCTTCATCGCCAAGATCAAGGAGCGAGCGAAGGGCGCCGAGGTGTCGGGCGCGCTCAATCCGGCGCAGCAGGTCGTCAAGATCGTCAACGAGGAGCTCGTCGGCATCCTCGGCGGCGAGACCCGCAGGCTGCGGCTCGCGAAGACGCCGCCCACCGTCGTCATGCTCGCGGGCCTGCAGGGCTCCGGTAAGACGACACTCGCGGGCAAGCTCGCGAAATGGCTTCAGGCACAGGGGCACACGCCGCTGCTCGTGGCGTGCGACCTGCAGCGTCCCGGCGCGGTGCAGCAGCTCCAGATCGTCGGCGAACGCGCAGGCGTGTCGGTGTTCGCTCCGCATCCCGGCACGTCGGTGGGTGGTGGCGACAACGAGCTCGGTGTCTCGGCGTCCGATCCCGTCGAGGTCGCCCGTGAAGGTGTCGCCGAAGCGCGCAGCAAGCAGTACGACGTCGTCATCGTCGACACCGCGGGCCGCCTCGGCATCGACGAGGAGCTCATGGCCCAGGCCGCGGGCATCCGCGACGCCGTGCAGCCGGACGAGACGCTCTTCGTCCTCGACGCGATGATCGGCCAGGACGCCGTCAGCACCGCCGAGGCGTTCCGCGAGGGCGTGGGCTTCACCGGCGTCGTGCTGACGAAGCTCGACGGTGACGCCCGTGGTGGCGCCGCGCTCAGCGTCCGCGAGGTCACGGGCGAGCCGATCCTCTTCGCCTCGACCGGTGAGAAGCTCGAGGACTTCGACGTCTTCCACCCGGACCGGATGGCGAGCCGCATCCTCGGCATGGGTGACGTGCTCAGCCTCATCGAACAGGCGGAGACGGTCTTCGATCAGAAGCAGGCGGAGTCGACCGCCCGCAAGATCGGATCGGGCGAGCTGACGCTCGAGGACTTCCTCGAGCAGATGATGGCCGTCCGCAAGATGGGGCCGATCGGAAACCTGCTGGGCATGCTCCCGGGCGCGGGCCAGATGAAGGACGCGCTCGCGAACGTCGACGAGAAGCAGCTCGACCGCGTGCAGGCGATCATCCGCGGCATGACGCCCGCCGAGCGCGAGAACCCCAAGATCATCAACGCGTCGCGCCGGTTGCGCATCGCGAACGGCTCGGGCGTCAAGGTCTCCGACGTCAATCAGCTCGTCGACCGTTTCTTCGAGGCCCGCAAGATGATGACCGCGATGGCCGGCCGGATGGGCATGCCCGGGGCGCGCAAGAACCAGCGCTCGAAGAAGGGCAAGAAGGGCAAGAAGGGTGGCCGCGGCCCGACCCCGCCCAAGGTGAAGGGCGGCTTCCCGGGCGGAATGCCCGGTGGCATGCCGGGGATGCCCGACATCTCGCAGATGCCGAAGGGGCTCGACGAGTTGCCGCCGGGGCTCGAGGGATTCGATCTGTCGAAGCTCAAGCTGCCGAAGAAGTAGCCCGTCGTGGCGCGCTGGCACGTGCGGGGCCGCACGCTCCCCGGTGGTGACCCGATCGAACTCTGGGTCACCGACGACGGCGTGTTCACCGACGAACCGCTGCCGGGCGCGGAATCGCTCGCGCCGGACGGCTGGATCCTGCCGGGCCTCGTCGACGCCCACTGCCGCATCGGAATCCGGTACGGCGGGGGCGGCGGCGAGACCCGCGAGGGCCTGCTGGAGCAGGCGCGCATCGAACGAGACGCGGGCGTCCTGCTCGTGCGCGATGCGGGCTCGCCCGTCGACACGCGCTTCGTCGACGACATGCCCGGACTCCCGCGCATCGTGCGGGCCGGACGGCACATCGCCACGCCCAAGCGGTACATCCGCGGACTTCCCGTGGACCTCGACGACGAAGCGCAGCTGCCCGACGAGGTGCGGCGGCAGGCGCGCGCGGGGGACGGCTGGGTCAAGCTCGTGGGCGACTGGATCGACCGGGATCTCGGCGATCTCGCCCCGCTCTGGAGCGACGCGATCCTGAAGGACGCGATCGCCGCGGCTCACGACGAGGGCGCGCGCGTGACGGCGCACGTGTTCGGCGAGGACGCGCTCCCGGGTCTGCTCGCGGCTGGGATCGACTGCATCGAGCACGGCACGGGGCTGACCGACGAGACGATCGAGACCATGGCCGAGGGCGACGTGGCGCTCGTCCCCACCCTGATCAACATCGCGACATTCCCCGAGATCGCCGACTCCGCGACACGGTTCCCGGTATATGCGGCACACATGCGCGATCTGCACGCCCGCCGTTACGAGACGATCGGCGCCGCGCACGACGCGGGCGTGCGGATCCACGCCGGGACCGACGCCGGCGGCTCGATCCGCCACGGCCGCATCGCCGACGAGGTCGACGAGTTGCGCCGCGCCGGGCTCTCGGCGACCGGCGCTCTCGCCGCCGCGAGCTGGTCGGCCCGGGAATGGCTGGGGCACACGTCCCTCCGGCCCGGGGCGAGCGCCGACCTCACGGTGTACTCCCGCGACCCCCGTGAGCCGGGCGCGCTCACCGAACCCGTCGCCGTGATGGTGCGCGGCGTCGTGCACGCACGACGCTGACCGGCCGTTTTCTCGTCGTGCCGGTCGTTCTGGCAGAATGGTGAGCTGTCGTCGCAGCCGGGTACGCCCGCGCGACGGTCACAGGTTCGAGGCAAAACCGGTCGTGCCATCCGGGCACTTCGCTGAATTGCACGTGACATGCGCAGTTTCCTGCGCTGAAGAAGGAGAACGCAGCAGTGGCTGTCAAGATCAAGCTCACCCGGCTCGGCAAGATCCGCAATCCGCAGTACCGGGTCGTCATCGCCGACTCGCGCACCCGCCGCAACGGCCGCGCGATCGAGACGATCGGCAAGTACCACCCGAAGGAGGACCCGTCCTTCATCGAGATCGACTCCGAGCGCGCTCAGTACTGGCTGGGAGTCGGCGCGCAGCCGACCGAGCCCGTCGAGCAGCTGCTCAAGATCACGGGTGACTGGCAGAAGTTCAAGGGCCTCCCGGGTGCCGAGGGCACGCTGAAGAAGGCCGAGGCCAAGCCGAGCAAGCTCGAACTGTTCCAGGCCGCCCTCGCGCAGGCCGACAACGAGCCGGCCGCCGAGGCGATCACGCCCAAGAAGAAGAAGGCCGCCAAGGACGAGGCCGAGGCTCCGGCGGACGCCGAGGCTGCCGACAAGTGAGCGCCGTCGTCGCCGACGCCGTCGAACATCTCGTTCGCGGTATCGTCGCCAATCCGGACGACGTCCGCGTCGAGATGCTGTCGGGCCGTCGAGGCCGCACCGTCGAGGTGCACGTCAACCCCGAGGATCTCGGCAAGGTCATCGGCCGCGGTGGCCGCACCGCGACGGCGCTGCGCACCCTCGTTACCGGGATCGGTGGCCGGGGCATCCGCGTCGACGTCATCGACACCGACCGCTGACGCGTCCCGATCATGGAACTCGTCGTCGGTCGTGTCGTGAAATCGCACGGCATCCGGGGTGAGCTCGTCGTCGAGGTCAGGACCGACGAGCCCGAGGCGCGGTTCGCGACCGGTGCCGTGCTGACCGCACGTGCGCCGCGCGCCCGCGAGACGACGCAGTACACGGTGGAAGCCGCCCGGGAACACTCCGGGCGGCTTCTGCTGCGTCTGCGTGGCGTGGACGGCCGCACCGAGGCGGACGCCCTGCGCGGAACACTCTTCGTCATCGATTCGTCCGAGCTGACGCCGTCGGACGATCCGGACGAGTTCTACGATCACGAACTCGAAGGACTCGTCGCCCGCACCGTCGACGGCGACGAGATCGGAACCGTCACCGAGGTGCTCCATTCGGCGGCGGGCGAACTGCTCTCGATCCGCGCTGTCGGGGGAGACGGCGGCGGTCGCGAGATCCTCGTGCCGTTCGTCACCGCGATCGTGCCCGAGGTGTCGGTGGCGGGCGGATACGTCGTCGTCGACCCGCCGGAGGGGCTGCTCGATCCGGATTTCGCCGCCGGCGACTCGCCGCAGCAGTGACCGCGGCGATGCGCATCGACACGATCACCATCTTTCCCGAGTACCTCGAGCCGCTGCGCGCGGCGCTGCTCGGCAAGGCGATCGACAAGGGCATCGTCACGGTCGGTGTGCACGATCTGCGCGACTGGACGCACGACGTCCACAAGTCGGTCGACGACTCGCCCTACGGGGGCGGGCCGGGCATGGTCATGAAGCCCACGGTGTGGGGTCCCGCGCTCGACGACGTCCTTCCGCTCGGCGGCAGCGACGATCCGCTGCTCGTCGTGCCGACCCCGGCGGGCGTGCCGTTCACGCAGCAGACCGCGCAGCGGTGGGCCGCCGAGGAACACATCGTCTTCGCGTGCGGACGCTACGAGGGCATCGATCAGCGCGTCGTGGACGACGCCGCGCGCCGGGTCCGTGTCGAGGAGGTGAGCATCGGCGACTACGTGCTCATCGGCGGCGAGGCCGCCGTCCTCGTGATGGTCGAGGCGTTCGCCCGGCTGATCCCCGGCGTTCTCGGCAATCAGCAGTCGCACGAGGAGGATTCGTTCTCCGACGGCCTCCTGGAAGGGCCCTCCTACACGCGCCCCGCGGTGTGGCGCGACCTCGAGGTGCCGGGTGTCCTGTTGTCCGGCGATCACGCCAAGGTGCAGCGGTGGCGCCGTGATCAGGCGCTCGAGCGCACTCGCGAGCGCAGGCCCGATCTGCTCGACTGACCGCTAGCTCTCCGACCACGCGGCATCGACGGCGCCGTCCGGGAACAGGATCCGCACCACCTCGGTGATCGTGTCGCGCGCGTGCGCTGCACTCGCGTCGTCACGCGCGTCGGTCCACGACGTGTCGGGCAGGATCCCCGTCATCACGTCGTCGTCCGGGTACCGGACGTCCTCGCTCACCGACACGACGACGGCGTACCGGTCGCCGACGAGCGCGCTCGACACGTGGACCCACCGGGCGTCGATGCAGCACATCCACCCCTGCTTCGGGGCGAGCACCGGCGGGGCCCCGAGCACCGTGGGCAGCCCGAAACTCTGGTCGTAGCCGTCGGTCGCGACGGGCGTCCATGCCCGGAGGTGATCGAGGAACTCGGCGGTTCGGTCCGGGCCGAGGCCGTCACGGTCCTGCGTGATCCCCTGGTACAGCGACGCGATGTCGGCGGGCGTCGAGACCGTGTTCCACCACAGTTCGTCGACCGGGGCCGATGTCGAGGTCAGCGCGTAGCGTTGCGCGACGTCGGCGACGACGTCGGGACCGTACTCGTTCCACAGCACGCCCGCCGCGAGATCGTCCGAGCCCGCCAGCATCGTCCGGAGCAACTCGCGGTCGTCGTCGAGTACGTGCTCGCCGGTCGCGTCGAGGTGGAAGGCCTGGGCGGCGAGAAACAGCTTCGCGACCGACGCGCAGAGCATCGGGTCTTCGGGATCGACGCCGGTGCTCGCGCCGGTCGCCAGATCGACGACGACCGCGGTGAGCGCCGCGTCGCGACTCTCCGCGTACTCGCGTGCGTCGTCGAGCCGATCCTCCGCGGAATCCGCATCGGCGACGGCGGCCGCCTCGGCGGGCGCGCCCGTGCCGGCGGCGACGATGCTCGGCGGCGGGGCGCACGCCGTCGCACCGAGAACCACCGCTGCGATGGCCGCGACCACGAGCGCCGTCGTGGAGCGTCGCCTGGACCCGTGCACGAGTTGTATCCCTTCGCCGATGGGCGCGTGACGCGCTCGGCAGGATCGTAGAGTCGCTCGGTCGGACCCGCTCGGTAGGGTCGTGCCTCGTGAACTCGCCGACCGTGATCCACCGTATCGCCGATGAACTGTCCGTACGAGAGTCGCAGGTGGCCGCAGCCGTCGGCCTGCTCGACGGCGGTGCGACGGTGCCGTTCGTCGCCCGCTACCGCAAGGAGGCCACCGGCGGTCTCGACGACGCACAGCTGCGTCTGCTCGACGAGCGCGTCCGCTACCTCCGCGAACTCGACGAACGGCGCGCCGCGATCCTCGAGTCGATCGACCAGCAGGGCAAGCTCGACGACGCTCTGCGCGCGCAGATCGCGCAGGCCGACACCAAGGCGCGGCTCGAGGACATCTACCTGCCGTACAAGCCGAAGCGCAGGACCAAGGCGCAGATCGCGCGCGAAGCCGGCCACGAGCCCGTCGCCGACGCCCTCGCCTCGGATCCCACGATCGATCCCGCGTCGTACACCGCCGAGCAGCTCGACGGCGCCCGCGCGATCCTCGTCGAGCGGTTCTCCGAGGACGCCGATCTCGTGGGCGAGCTGCGTTCGCTCGTATGGGAACGCGGCTGCCTGCGATCGGTGGTGCGCGACGGCAAGGAGTCGGCGGGCGCGAAGTTCGCGGACTACTTCGAGTTCGGCGAGGCGTTCACGTCGCTGCCGTCGCACCGCATCCTCGCGCTGCTGCGCGGCGAGAAGGAGGAGGTGCTCTCGCTCACGCTGGTCCCGGACGCCGAGCAGCCCGAGGACGCCGTGCGCTCCGTCTTCGAGGAGCGCATCGCCGCGCACTTCGGGATCGCCGACCGGGGCCGCCCCGCCGACGGGTGGCTGCTCGACACCGTGCGCTGGGCGTGGAAGACGAAACTCAACGTCACACTCGGCATCGACACCCGGATGCGGCTCCGTCGTGCCGCTGAAGAGGACGCCGTCACGATCTTCGCGAAGAACCTCGAGGATCTGCTGCTCGCTGCCCCCGCGGGCACCCGCACGACGATGGGACTCGACCCGGGATTCCGGACGGGAACCAAGGTCGCCGTCGTCGACGCCACGGGCAAGGTCCTGGCGTACGACACGATCCACCCGCATCAGCCGCACAACAGGTGGGACGCCGCGCTGGCGACGCTCGACCGCCTCGTACGCGAACACGGCGTCGACCTCGTCGCGATCGGCAACGGCACGGCGTCGCGCGAGACCGACGCACTCGCGACCGAACTCGTCGCCAGGTCGGGTCGCAGCGGGATCGCGAAGGTCGTCGTCTCCGAGGCGGGCGCCTCGGTCTACTCGGCGTCCGAGTACGCGTCGCGCGAGCTGCCCGATCTCGACGTCTCGATTCGCGGTGCGGTGTCGATCGCACGCCGCCTGCAGGACCCGCTCGCCGAACTCGTCAAGATCGACCCGAAGTCGATCGGTGTGGGGCAGTACCAGCACGACATCTCGGAGACGCTGCTCGCGCGCTCGCTCGGCGCCGTCGTCGAGGACGCCGTCAACGCGGTCGGCGTCGACGTCAACACCGCATCCGTGCCGCTGCTCTCGCGGGTCTCGGGTGTCACGGCGTCGCTCGCGGAGGCGATCATCACGTATCGCGACGCGAACGGCCCGTTCCGGTCCCGCCGCGAGCTGACGAAGGTGCCGCGGCTCGGCCCCAAGGCGTTCGAGCAGTGCGCCGGCTTCCTGCGGATCCGCGGCGGCGACGATCCGCTCGACTCGTCCGCGGTGCACCCCGAGGCCTATCCCGTCGTGCATCGCATCCTCGAGCGGACCGGTTGCGATGTCACGGGCATCGTGGGCAACGCACGGGTGCTCGGCTCGCTCGATCCCGCCGACTTCGTCGACGACACATTCGGGGTGCCCACCGTCAGCGACATCATCGGCGAACTCGACAAGCCCGGACGCGACCCCCGACCCGAGTTCGTGACGGCGACGTTCGCGGCGGGCGTCGAGAAGGTCGGCGATCTGAAGCCGGGGATGATCCTCGAGGGCGTCGTCACCAACGTCGCGGCGTTCGGCGCCTTCGTGGACGTCGGTGTCCACCAGGACGGGCTCGTGCACGTGTCGGCGATGTCGAAGACGTTCGTGAACGATCCGCACACCGTCGTGAAGTCGGGACAGGTCGTGAAGGTCAAGGTGCTCGAGGTCGACGTCGAGCGGCAACGAATCGGCCTCACGCTGCGTCTCGACGACGAGCCGGGCGCACCGAAGCGCGGCGGCGCCGGAGGCAGGGGCAACGGCAACGGACAGGGCGGCAGCGGCCGCGGCAACGGTGGCCGGGCCGAGGGCGGCCGCGGTGGACGGAACCAGGGCCGCGGCGACGGCGGCCGTGGCGGACGTGGGGGAGCAGCGGCGCCCGCGGCGTCCGGGTCGATGGCGGACGCACTCCGGAAGGCGGGCTTCGGCAGGTGATTCGGCCCGGGTCGGTGTGAGCGGGCTGCGATAGTGGGTGGATGGCCGCGTGGTTCCAGCGCGAGATCGTCGATCACGGGCACGTCCAGCTCTTCGGCTTCTTCGTCGGATTCGTGCTGACGTTCCTGTTCATCCGGCTGAGCACCCGCATGATCCGCGCGAACGTGCGGTGGTGGCCCGGCAACATCACGCCGGGTGGCCAGCACATCCACCACGCCGTCTTCGGTGTGGTCATCGTGTTCGCCGCGGTGGTCCCGCTGCTCGCGACGATCGAGTCCGCGAACCGCGTCGCCTCGACAGCGCTCGCGAGCGCGATCGGGATCGGTGCGGCGCTCATCCTCGACGAGTTCGCGCTGATCTTCTACCTGCGCGACGTCTACTGGAGCGAGCAGGGCAGGGTGTCGGTGGACGCCGTGTTCACGGCGATCGGGATCACCGCGCTCTTCCTGATCGGGGTGCATCCGCTCGCCGCGATCCGCTCGGCCGAGATGGCGGAGGCGTCGGGGGTCGGACTGCGCGTCGGGGTGGGCGTCGCGACGGTCGTGAACCTCGCGCTGGCCGTGATCGTGCTGCTCAAGGGGAAGATCTGGACCGGGCTGGTGGGGTTGTTCGTGCCGCCGCTGCTCGTCGTGGGAGCGATCCGCGTCGGCCGTCCCGCCGCGCCGTGGGCACGATGGTTCTATCGGGCCGGTGACGCCAGGGCCGCGCGGGCGATCGAGCACGAGAAGCGCTGGCGGGTACCGGTCGAGGAGGCGCGGATCTATCTGCAGGATCTCGTCGCGGGCCGGCCGGACCAGGACCGCGCACGAGTGGAGGCCCGGCGCCGCATCGACCGCGCCGTCACCGTGGCCCCGCCGCCGATTTCGCCTGCGACGGGCGAGTCTGGCACAATGGGGAGGTTGCCTGGACAGGTCCGTTCTCCGCATGCCTCGCGTGCGGCCGACACGTCCGCGGCGGCATCCCACGATCTGGGCACGAACCAGTCGAGCTCCGACGACACCGTCGGGTCGCCGCTCGGTTCCTCTGCTCGCTGCGAAGAACGCAAGGATGGAAAATGAACACCCTGGACTTCCTGGACGCCCAGTCCCTCCGCGACGACATCCCCGACTTTCGTCCCGGTGACACCCTGAACGTGCACGTCAAGGTCATCGAGGGCTCGAAGGAGCGCGTGCAGGTCTTCAAGGGCGTCGTGATCCGCCGCCAGGGCGGTGGCATCCGCGAGACCTTCACGGTCCGCAAGGTGTCGTTCGGCGTCGGCGTCGAGCGTACGTTCCCGGTCCACAGCCCCAACCTCGCCAAGGTCGAGGTCGCGACGCGAGGCGACGTTCGCCGCGCGAAGCTCTACTACCTGCGCGACCTGCGTGGCAAGGCCGCCAAGATCAAGGAGAAGCGCTGACGGCTGCGCCGCCGAGCCTCCGCTCGACGGTCACGTCACCGCGCCGTAGCCCGGCACCGCGTTCGCGCGGTGCCGGGCTACTCTGTTTCGGTGACAGATTCGCCGAGGGGGACGCCCCCGCCCGCTGCCGGTGACGACGATCCGCTCGCGCGCTTCGCGACGGTCGACGGAGACGACGGAGAGGGCAAGAAGGAGCGTTCGTTCTGGCGCGAGCTGCCGATCCTGATCCTCGTCGCGCTCGTCCTGAGCTTCCTGCTCCAGACCTTCGTCGCACGCGTGTATCTGATTCCCTCGGAGTCGATGGAACCCACGCTCCACGGCTGCCCGGGCTGCACGGGCGACCGCATCGTCGTCGAGAAGATCGGGTACCGCTTCTCGGACCCGCGCCCCGGCGACGTCGTGGTCTTCCGCGGGCCCGATTCGTGGTCGCACGATCTCGTGTCCACGCGCTCCGACAACGTCGTCGTGCGCGGCCTGCAGGAGGTCGGGTCCTACGTGGGACTCGTCGCCCCCGACGAGAACGATCTCGTGAAGCGGGTCATCGCGACGGGCGGGCAGACCGTCGAATGCTGCGACGACGAGGGCCGAATCCTGGTGGATGGTCAGCCCATCGACGAGCCGTACGTGCAGATGGACTTCCCGTTCGTTCCCGGCGAGATGACGTGCGAGACGGATCTGAAGTCGCCGCGCTGCTTCGGCCCGGTCACCGTTCCCGACGACAACCTGTGGATGATGGGTGACAACCGCTCGAACTCGGCGGATTCTCGGTATCACGTGAACGACGAGTATCAGGGCACGATCCCGGTGGACAACGTCATCGGCAAGGCTCGCTGGATCGTGCTGCCGCCGTCGCGCATGGGTTCCGTACCCGCCCCCGAGATCCAGAACTGACCGGAAACAGGCGATCCACCAGTGTCCGCACCATCCCCTCGCGCGCCGGGAGCGTGGCCTCCTCGTGCCACCATCCGGCGGTCTGCGGGGCTGCGCACCGTCGAATCGACACTGCTGCGCTGCGGACTCGGCCCGGTGGCCGGTGTCGACGAGGCCGGCCGCGGCGCGTGTGCCGGTCCGCTCGTCGTCGCCGCGTGCGTCCTACCGCCACGGCCGCTCCCGTCGCTCGCACGACTCGACGACTCGAAGAAGCTCACCGAGAAGGTGCGCGAGGAGTTGTTCCCCCTCATCGTCCGGTACTCGTCGGCGTGGAGCGTCGTGCAGTTCTCGGCGGCCGAGGTGGATGCGATGGGGGTGCACCGCGCGAACATCGAGGGGATGCGGCGCGCCGTCGCGGGCCTCGACACCGCGCCGGGATACGTCCTGACGGACGGTTTCCGCGTCCCCGGTCTTCCCGCGCCGTCCCTGCCGGTGATCGGTGGCGACGCGGCGGCCGCGTGCATCGCGGCGGCGAGCGTGCTCGCGAAGGTCACGCGCGACCGGATCATGGTCGATCTCGATCGGGATCTCCCGGGATACGGGTTCGCGGTGCACAAGGGGTACTGCACGCGCCGGCACATGGGCGCGATCTCGGATCTCGGGGCGTCCGGTGAGCACCGGATGTCGTGGTCGAACGTGCGCGCGATCGTGCACGGGGCGCGCGTCGACCAGGTCGAGACACAGGAGTACACCGAGACCCAGGAGTACGCGGAAACCCAGGAGTACACCGGCGATTCCGACGTCGTGGGAGACCACGCCACGACGGATGCGGTGTAGCCGGATGGGCGTGTGGTCGGATGAACGAGCCCGGTGCGTGCACGGAACCGGGTGGAGGTGCGCGATGATGGATCGTCACCATGATCGCGCCAGACGAGAAGCAGGAGGATGCACCGACCGATGAGTGCCGAGGATCTCGAGAAGTACGAAACCGAGATGGAACTGTCCCTGTACAGGGAGTACCGGGACATCGTCGGGCAGTTCTCGTACGTCGTCGAAACCGAGCGCCGCTTCTATCTCGCGAATTCGGTCGAGCTGATCCCGCACAACGCGGACGGCGAGATCTACTTCGAACTGCGGATGTCCGACGCGTGGGTCTGGGACATGTACCGACCCGCGAGGTTCGTCAAATACGTGCGGGTGATCACGTTCAAGGACGTGAACATCGAGGAGCTCGACAAGCCCGAGCTGCGCCTGCCGGACGACGGATTGCGCTGACGTAGACGCCGTAGAGGCTCAACTGCCCCCACGGCACCGGCCAACGGCGCTACGGTGACTCGGTCGCCGCGTCCTCGGCCGCGGTGTGCGCTGCCCGATTCCCGACGGAAGGCTCCCACCTCGTGTTCCGGTCCGCTTGGCGAGAACTCCACAAACCGGTGTTCGTCCCCGCGTCGATCGTCATCCTCGTCCTCATCGTCTTCTCGGTCGTGTACTCCGGTACCGCGGCCGACGCGTTCGATCGGCTGAACTCCGGCATCACCGCCGGTGTCGGCTGGTGGTACGTGCTCGCAGCGACCGGGTTCGTCGCCTTCGCGCTGTACTGCGGTCTGTCGCGGATCGGCAACATCAAGCTCGGCCGCGACGACGAAGAACCCGAGTTCGGTGTGCTGTCCTGGTTCGCGATGCTCTTCAGCGCGGGCATGGGCATCGGCCTCGTGTTCTACGGCGTCGCCGAGCCGCTGTCGCACTACGTGACGCCCCCCGAAGCGGGCGGAATCGACGGGCAGACCGACGCCGCCGCGAATCAGGCGCTCGAGCTCACGCTGTACCACTGGGGCCTGCACGCCTGGGCGATCTACGTCGTGATCGGCCTCGGGCTCGCCTACATGACGTTCCGCAAGGGACGGCCGCTGTCGGTGCGCTGGATCCTCGAACCGCTGCTCGGCAGGGACCGCATCGAGGGCTGGATCGGCAACGTCATCGACGTCGTCGCGATCGTGGGCACGCTGTTCGGTGTCGCGACGTCGCTCGGTTTCGGTATCCAGCAGATCTCCGCCGGCCTCGAGTACCTCGGCTGGATCGAGGTGAACAACTGGGTCACCATTCTGCTCATCGCGGGCATCACGGCGCTCGCGATCTACTCCGTCGTCTCCGGTGTGAGCAAGGGCCTGCGGTGGCTGTCGAACATCAACATGACGCTCGCGGCGCTGCTCGCGCTGTTCGTGTTCCTGCTCGGTTCCACGCTCTTCCTGCTGCAGTCGTGGGTGCAGAACCTCGGCAACTACGTCCAGGCGCTTCCGGAGCTCATGCTGCGGACGGCTCCGTTCTCCGACGACGGCTGGGCCGGTGCCTGGACGATCTTCTACTGGGGCTGGTGGATCAGCTGGGCGCCGTTCGTCGGCATGTTCATCGCCCGGATCTCACGTGGCCGTACGATCCGTCAGTTCGTGTTCGGAGTCCTGCTCGCGCCGACCATCGTCAGCACGATCTGGTTCACGATCTTCGGTGACAGCGCGATCCTTCGTCAGCGCGACGAGGGCGACATGCTCGCAGCCGACGGCTCCGTCGACAACAACACGTCGTTGTTCCAGCTGCTCGGCGACTATCCGCTCTCGACCGTGACCAGCGTGCTCGCGATCCTCGTGATCATCTTCTTCTTCGTGACGTCCTCGGACTCCGGCTCGCTCGTCATCGACATGCTCTCGACGGGCGGCAAGATCGAGACGTCGAAGATCACCCGCGTGTACTGGTCCGTGGTCGAGGGTGTCGCCGCCGCGGTGCTCCTCCTCATCGGTGGCAGCGGTTCGCTCACGGCGCTGCAGACGATGTCGATAGCCACGGCTGTACCGTTCTCGATCATCATGGTTCTCGCGTGTATCGCCATGCTCAAGGCCTTCCACTACGACGTCGCGACGACTCCCCGGTACGTGCGCGTGCAGGTCCGGGAAGGCGGCGGCGCCGTCACGACGGAGCCCACCGCAGCGCCGCGCGGGGGACGGCAGGGCAGGCCGGGAATCTCGGCGACCCTCGCGGGCCTCGTTCCGCAGCGATCGCTCGATCACGACATCTCCGACGGCCCGGATGCGCCGATGGTGCTCGCGGTGCACGATCTGCCGCAGCATGCGGTCAACGTTCACCCGGAGAGCGGCGAGGTCACCGTCGCCCAGAACATCCACCCGGAGGACCCGCTCGGCGGCGAGACGTTCGAGACGCCGGAGTTCGAGGAGTCCGCGGAGGCGCACGAGCGCGCCATCGACCCGGAGAAGCGGAAGGACGCGGACCGGGACGACTGAGCCGTTCCCGTCCGGTCGGGGGCGGGCCCGCGGGCCACGCGCAGATATCATGGGCCGATGCCACCACGTTCGCCGCTGCCGCAGCGGCACGGGTTGTCGGCGGCGTGGCTGCGCGCCCCCGACCGTTCTCCCGATCGCGGCACGCCGTGGTCGACGATGGGCGAGTGGCTTCGCGAGCGGCTGCCCGAGCGTGTCGACGTCGACGCCATGCTGTGCGGCGCCCGTTTCGTGTACGACGACGGCGCGTCCGTCGCGGCGGGGGATCGGTACCGGCCGCACACGTTCGTGTGGTTCCACCGGGATCTGCGCGACGAGCCCGACGTCCCCGGCACGATCGACGTCCTTCACCGCGACGAGCGGATCGTCGTCGTCGACAAGCCGCCGTTCCTGTCGACGATTCCGCGCGGCAGGCACGTGCGGCAGAGCGTCGTCGTCCGGCTGCGCGCAGAACTCGGCCTTCCGGAGCTCTCGCCCGTGCATCGGCTCGATCGCGTGACGTCCGGGGTGCTCGTTCTCGCGACCGAGCGGCGATGGCGCGGGCCGTATCAGACGCTGTTCCAGAACCGTGACGTCCGCAAGGTCTATCGAGCGCTGGCGCCGGTCGACCCGTCGCTCGCGTTGCCGTGCACCGTGCGCAATCGGATCGTGAAGGCGCGGGGGCGGTGGCAGGTGGACGTCCAGGACTGCGAGCGCGACGGGGTCGAGCCCAATGCGGTCACGGTCATCGCACTGGAGGAACGGCTCGGTGAGCGCGGGGTGTATCGGCTCGAACCGCACACCGGCCGCACGCATCAGCTGCGCGCGCACCTGAACGGGCTGGGGATCCCGATCGTCGACGACCCGCTGTATCCGGTCGTGCGGGAGGTCGACGTCGACGATTTCACCAGGCCGTTGCAGCTGCTCGCGAGCGAACTCGAGTTCGTCGACCCGATCGACGGCGCGCCTCGGCGCTTCGCCAGTGGCAGATCGCTGCCGCTGCTCGCCGCGTCGTCGTAGCCCGGTCCGGCGTCCATCCACAGGTCACGGACTCTCCACAGCCGGGTCCTCCGACGGGGTCCGGCGTCGGTCCCTGCCGCGAGCATGGTCGTGCGTCGCGGACACCGGGTGTCCCGGCGACGGAATCCCGGTGCGGGACGGCGATCATGTGGGGGGCTGAGCGATGAATGCGCGTACCGAACTCGGTTCGCACGGCGAGGAACTGGCGGCGCGATATCTGGTCGAGTCCGGCATGGAGATCCTCGACCGCAACTGGCGGACGCGGGCGGGTGAGCTCGATCTGATCGCTGCGGACTCGGAGTGTGCGGTCTTCGTCGAGGTGAAGACGCGCACGGGTCTCGGTTACGGCACGCCCGCAGAAGCGGTGACCCCGCTCAAACAGCGGAGGATCCGTGCGCTCGGAGTCGCTTGGCTGCGGACGAGCGAGCGGTCGTGGGCGAGTGTGCGTTTCGACGTCGTGTCGGTGCTCGTCCGGCGCGGATATGCGCCGCGGATCGACCACGTCAAGGGCGCGTTCTGATGTCGCTCGGACGGGCCTACTCGGTCGCGGTCGCCGGAATCGACGGCCAGATGGTCGAGATCGAAGCCGACATCGGACGGGGTCTCCCCGGGGTTCATCTCGTCGGGCTGCCGGACACCGCGTTGTCGGAGGCACGCGATCGGGTGCGCGCCGCTGCCGCCAACTGCGGTGAGCAGTGGCCCGATTCGAAGGTGATCCTCGCGTTGTCACCGGCGACGCTGCCGAAGGTCGGCAGCGTCTACGACCTCGCACTGGTGGTCGCCGTCATGGACGCCGCGAAGCAGATCAAGCCGGATCGTCTGGGCGACACGGTCTTTCTCGGGGAGCTCGCTCTCGACGGCAGGCTCCGGTCGGTACGCGGTGTGCTTCCGGCCGTCCTCACCGCGCGCGCCGCGGGATGGCAGCGCGTCGTCGTGCCGTCGGCCGCGCTGCCCGAGGCCGGTCTCGTGGGCGAGATCGAGGTGCTGGGCGCCCCGGATCTCCGGCGGGTGCTGAGCTGGCTGCGCGGTGAGGCCGAACTCGACTCGCCGTCGCCGCCCGAGCCCGCCGACGCGGTCCCGGGCCCGGACCTGAGCGAGGTCGTCGGGCAGAGCGAGGCACGGTGGGCGATGGAGGTCGCGGCGGCCGGCGGCCACCACCTCATGCTCACCGGCCCACCCGGCGCAGGGAAGACGATGCTGGCCCAACGGCTTCCGGGGATCCTGCCGCCGCTGACCGACGCGGAGTCGCTCGAGGTGACGGCGGTGCACTCGATCGCGGGGATCCTTCCGATCGGTCGTCCGCTCGTCGATCACCCGCCGTTCGTCGCGCCGCACCACACGGCGTCGATCAGCGCGATCGTGGGCGGGGGCAGCGGTCTCGCGAAACCCGGCGCGGTGAGCAGGGCGCACCGCGGCGTGCTGTTTCTCGACGAGTGCGCCGAGATCGGAACGAAGGTGCTCGAATCGCTGCGGACTCCGCTCGAGGACGGCGAGGTCCGGATCGCGCGCCGCGACGGCGTGGCGCGCTATCCGGCACGATTCCAGCTCGTCCTTGCGGCGAACCCGTGCCCGTGCGCACCGCCGAGGGAGGCGGATTGCATCTGTCCGCCGGCAGCGCGGCGCCGCTACCTCGGGAAGCTCTCGGGCCCACTGCTCGACCGTGTCGATCTTCGGGTGCAACTGCACGCCGTCGGGTCGAGCGCGTTGATGGGCGAGGCGGGCGAATCGACGGAGGTCGTACGCGCGCGGGTCGCGGCGGCGCGCGCCGCGGCCGGAGCGCGGTGGCGCGAGTTCGGATGGCACACGAACGCGGAGGTCCCGGGTCCGGTGCTGCGGCAACGTTTCCGGCTGCCGCGCGAGGCACTCGCGCCGCTCGAGAAGGCGCTGCGGCTCGGCGTCGTCACGGCCAGGGGAGCGGACCGGGCGCTGCGCGTGGCCTGGACGGTCGCCGACCTCGCCGGCGCGGCGGAGCCCTCCCGGGATCACGTCACCACCGCACTCGGATTCCGCGGCAGGGGGCTGCGATGACCACGACGCACGATCCCGATCGTCTCGCGCGGGCGTATCTGTCCCGAGTGCTGTGCCGTCCAGACCGCCGCGTCGGCGCGCTGATCGGCGAAGTCGGCGCGCAGGAGGCTGCGCGCGCGATCCGCGACGGCATGGCCTCCACCGAGATCTCCGGCCGCACTGCCGCACGCGCCGAGATCGACACCGCTGCTGCGGATCTCGATGCAATCGCGGCAATGGGTGGGCGGTTCGTCATCCCCGAGGACGACGAGTGGCCGCAGTGGCGCTTGCTCGGCTTCGACCGGCTCGACCGGGTGGACGACGCGGCGCCGATCGGGCTGTGGGTTCGTGGGGGGCGGTCGCTGGCGGATCTGACCGAACGCGCGGTCGCCGTCGTCGGGACGCGGGCGGCGAGCGAGTACGGCGCACACGTGACGGCCCAGCTGGCAGGTGATCTCGCCGCGGACGGCTGGACGATCGTCTCCGGTGCCGCGTTCGGGATCGACGCAGCGGCACACCGCGGCGCGCTCGGTGTCGGCGGCGTGACGGTCGCCGTCCTCGCGTGCGGGGTGGACCGCGCGTACCCGAGCGGGCACGCCCGGCTGCTGACGTCGATCGCGCGCGACGGCGCGATCGTCAGCGAGTATCCACCCGGCACGACACCCGCGCGCCACCGGTTCCTCGCGCGCAACCGGCTCGTCGCCGGAGTGTCGGACGGCGTCGTCGTGGTCGAGGCGGGCTGGCGCAGCGGCGCGCACAACACCGCGGGCTGGGGGCGCCGTCTCGGCCGGGTGGTCATGGCGGTTCCCGGCCCGGTGACGTCCGCGGCCTCGGTCGGGTGCAATCGGCTGATCCGCGAGAACGAGGCGATCCTCGTCGGAAGCGCGACGGACGTCGCCGAACTCGTCGCGCCGCTCGGTTCCGTGAGTCGCGACGACGCGGCGGTGGTCCGCGACACGGACGTGCTCAGCGGCGAGACGCTGCTCGTCTACGAGGCACTGCCTGCGCACGAGACGTGCTCGCCGCTCGAACTCTCCCGCGAGTCGGGGGTGCGCATCGAGAACGTGCGCGCGGTACTGCCGTTGCTCGAACTCGAGGGGTTCGTGGCCGGGGAGGACGCCGGGTGGCGGCGGGTGCGGTGAGCGGCGCCGTGTGCGCGGGTGAGGTAGGTTCGGTTAGGTAACCCTAAATCCACCCTGGAAGGGGGCCTCGTGGCCAAACCGACCGCGACCGTGACGGTGCTCCGAACCGAGCGCATCGCACCGCATCTCGTGCGGGTGTACCTCGGCGGGCCGGGCTTCGACGAGTTCGTGCCCAGCTCGTTCACCGACATGTACGTCAAGGCCGAGTTCGACGTCGACGGCGAGACCGTGCTGCGTACCTACACGATCCGTTCCGTCGACACCGAGCGGCGCGAGATCGCGATCGACTTCGTCGTCCACGGCGACATCGGTGTCGCGGGGCCGTGGGCCACCGCCGCACGGCCCGGTGACACGCTGACGCTGCGCGGTCCCGGCGGTGCGTACGCCCCGGACCCGTCGGCCGACTGGCATCTGCTCGCCGGCGACGAGACCGCGATCCCCGCGATCGGTGCGGCGCTCTCGGCACTTCCCGAGAGCGCCGTGGGTGATGCCGTCATCGAGGTCGGCGGCACGGCCGACGAGATCGACCTCGCCGCTCCCGCCGGAGTCACGGTTCACTGGGTCCATCGCGGCGCGTCCAGCGACGAGGCCACCGACGAGCGCGCCGGCGACAACGCGCCTCTCGTCGGCGCCGTGAAGTCGCTGCCGTGGCGAGCCGGCGAGCCGCACGTCTTCGTGCACGGTGAGGCACAGGCGGTCATGCACAACCTGCGCCCGTACATCCGCAAGGAGCGCGGTGTTCCCGCGGCGCGTGCGTCGATCTCCGGATACTGGCGCCGGGGCCGGACCGAAGAAGGCTTCCGCGTCTGGAAGCGCGAACTGTCGGAGCGTGAAGCCGTCGGCTGAGCAGCCGTCAGGATTCGCGGCTCGGTGAGGGCGCGGTCAGGTCCGCGTCCTCACCGGCCGGATCGGTCGTCCCGTCGTGCGCAGCACCGCCACGGGTGAGCACCAGGACCGCCGCGAGCGCGAGCAACCCGAACGAGGGGATCGCGATCGCCATGGGCACGGCCGATTCCGAGCCCGCGAGCCCGACGAGTGGCGAGACCGCGGCGGCGAGGAGGAACTGCCCCGCCCCCATGAGCGCGGCGCCCGTCCCGGCGGCGTACCTGACCTCGCTCTGTGCGAGCGCGGTCGCATTGCCGAGCACGAAGCCCATGCCGGATACCGACACGAACAGTGCGGCCGTGACGGCCCACCATGCGGGGGAGGACGACGTGAGAACGAGGATCGCCACTCCGAATCCGCCCGCGACGATCATGGAGACGCCGACCAGCAGCATCGTGCGGGCGTGGATGCGGCCGACGACGCGGGCATTGATCGTCGTTGCGAGCACGATGCCCGTGGCGTTCACGGCGAAGGCGATCGAGAACTCGCCGGGCGAGCGCCCGAGCACGTCCTGGTACACGAACGGCGATGCCGAGATGTAGGCGAACATCGCCCCGAACGACGCGATGAACCCGATCGCGTACCCGAGATAGCGCCGATTGCGCGAGACGGCGGCGACGTTCGACGCGAGGGCGCGCAGCCCACCGGTCTTGCGGTGTTCCGGGGGAAGCGTCTCGGGCACGAAGGTGATCGCGCCGACGGCCATGACGACGGCGAGCCCCGCGAGCACCCAGAAGATGCCGCGCCAGCCGAACGGCCCGACGAGCGCGCCGCCCAGGAGCGGCGCGACGATGGGGGCGATTCCGGTGATGACCATGAGCAGGCTGAACAACCGGGCCGCCTCGTCGCCCGTAGCCCGATCGGCGACCGCGGCGCGCGCGAGCACGATGGCGGCGCCGCCCGCGAAGCCGTGCACCGCGCGGACGGCGACGAGGATCTCGATCGTGGGGGCGAGCGCGCACGCGATCGCCGCGACGGCGGTGACGGTGGTCGCCCCCACCATGAGCCGTCGGCGGCCGAGTCCGTCGGAGAGTGGGCCGACGAGCAACTGGCCGAGGCCGAGACCGGCCGTGAACGTGGTGAGCGTCAGCTGCACCGTCGACGCGCTCGTTCCGAGGCCGTCGGCCATCGCGGGCATTCCCGGCAGATACATGTCCATCGACAGCGGCGCGATCGCGGAGATCAGCGCCAGGACGAGCAGCATGGCCGGTCGTATCGTTCGCGTCACGAAACACAGTCAATCGGCTCGGCGCTTGAAGTATTCCCTCGGGTGCCCCGATGCTGGGTGCCGTGACGACCGCCGCCCGCCCCGAACCGCTGCCCGCGCCGCTCGCGGATCTGCTCACCGCGTACGCCGAGGATCTGCGACTCGGGAGAGGCCGCTCCGAGAACACGATTCGTGCCTACACCGCCGACGTGCGCTCGCTGCTCGATCATCTACGTGCGCGCGACCCCGAGGCGAACGCCGGCGACATCGACATTCACACGCTGCGATCGTGGCTGGCCGCGCAGTCGGACGCGGGGGTCGCGCGCTCGACGATCACGCGCCGGGCGTCGTCGGCGCGCGGCTTCACCGCGTGGCTCGTGCGCACCCGGCGTGTGGCATCGGACCCTGCGGCACGGCTCGGCGCGCCGCGGCCGCAGCGGACGCTGCCCACGGTGCTCGATCGGGACGACGCCGCGGCGGCGCTCCAGGCCGCGGCGGCCGGCGCGGACGAAGGCGATCCGATCGCCGTGCGCGACCGCGCAGCGGTGGAAGTGCTCTACGCGACGGGCATTCGGGTGTCGGAGCTGTGCGGGCTGGATCTCGAGTCGGTCGATCACGAGCGCCGCGTTCTGCGCGTGATCGGCAAGGGCGACCGTGAGCGGGTCGTGCCCTACGGTGCGCCGGCCGCGGACGCGCTCGGCCGCTGGCTCGAGGTCGGCCGTCCGGCGCTCGCGACGGAGACCTCCGGCAGCGCACTCTGGCTGGGCGCACGCGGCGGGCGGCTCGATCCGCGTCAGGTTCGCCGCGTCGTGCACGAGGTGACCCGCGCGGTTCCGGGCGCCCCGGATCTCGCGCCGCACGGGCTCCGGCACACGGCTGCGACCCATCTGCTCGAAGGCGGCGCCGATCTGCGCGTCGTGCAGGAACTGCTGGGACACGCGAGTCTCGCGACGACGCAGCTCTACACGCACGTCTCGGTCGAGCGGCTGCGCGCCGTCCACAGCAGGGCTCACCCGCGCGGCTGACCCTCCCCGGTCACGGACGGGCGCGCCCGCCGCCCGTGCCGACCGGCAGCAGCCGGATGGGGGAGACCCACACCAGCCGGGTCGGATCGAGGTACTCGCGACCGCGGCGAACCCCCCAGTGCAGGCATGCGGCGTGGCCGCACCCGGTGTGCCCGGCCTCGAGGTAGCCGAGCACGGTTCCCTTGCCGACGCGTGTCCCGACGGTGACGCGTGCGGTCACCGGCTCGTAGGTCGTGCGCAGGCCTCCCGGGTGATCCACCGAGACGACGGGGCGCCCTGCGACGTCTCCGGCGAACGCGACGATGCCCACCCCCGCGGCGAGGACCGCGCGCTCGGGTGCGCCCGCGAGATCCACGCCGCGATGGCCGGGCAGCCAGTTCTGTTCGGGCCGGTCGAACTCGCGCGCGATCGTCGGGCGCGGGGCGAGCGGCCAGTCGAACGGGCGGTCGGGTGCGGCACGCGCGGGCGGGGCGCCGGACGGCACCGTGACCAGCAGTGCGGCTGCGCCGAGCACTGCGGCGGCGGCGCGCACGAACGGACGTCGTCGGCGGATTCGCGGCCGCGGGTCGGTGGGCACGTCACCACTGTCGGCGACGGGCGCGGCCGCGGCAGGTGCGCGTCCGGGACTGGGGAGAGCGCGGTCGCCGTCCACAACCGGGCCCGCAGCGGTTGCGGGAGTCGCGGCGATGTGCAGGGGCGATTGGGGATCGGGGCTGCGACGCCGTACACTGGGCGAGCGGATCGTGTCCGCCGTCCGGCTCGCGCCGGAGGGGCACCACGCATCCGCACCAGCGGCTCGTCCCGCACCCGGTCCGCCCGAAACGGCAGACAGGGGCGCGAGCGGGCCGACTTCGCGCGTCCGCGCACATCCGGCTGTCGGCTGGTCCTCTCGGTGGATTCCACCGAGTTGCCCGGCAGCCTGCGGGCGCCAGGGCACGTCGTCGCCGACGACGTGCATCAACCGAACACGAAAGCGAGAACATCAGCCATGGCTGTTGTGACCATGAAGCAGCTGCTCGACAGCGGCGCACACTTCGGGCACCAGACCCGCCGCTGGAACCCGAAGATGAAGCGGTTCATCTTCACCGACCGCAACGGCATCTACATCATCGACCTGCAGCAGACGCTCACGTACATCGACAAGGCGTACGAGTTCGTCAAGGAGACCGTCGCGCACGGCGGCACCATCCTGTTCGTCGGTACCAAGAAGCAGGCCCAGGAGTCCATCGCGGACGAGGCGACCCGTGTCGGGATGCCGTACGTCAACCAGCGCTGGCTCGGCGGCATGCTCACCAACTTCACGACCGTCCACAAGCGCCTGCTGCGCCTGAAGGAACTCGAGTCGATGGAGCAGACGGGTGGCTTCGAGGGTCGCACCAAGAAGGAAATCCTGATGCTGACCCGCGAGAAGACCAAGCTCGAGCGCACGCTCGGCGGTATCCGCGACATGGCGAAGGTTCCCTCGGCCGTGTGGATCGTCGACACCAACAAGGAGCACCTCGCGGTCTCCGAGGCGCGCAAGCTGAACATCCCGGTCGTCGCGATCCTCGACACCAACTGCGATCCCGACCTCGTCGACTACCCGATCCCGGGCAACGACGACGCGATCCGCAGCGCGGCACTGCTCACGCGCGTCGTCGCGTCGGCCGTGGCCGAGGGACTGCAGGCACGCGCGGGCCGCTCGAACGACGCCGAGGCGAAGCCCGACGCGAGCGCCGAGCCGCTGGCCGAGTGGGAGCAGGAGCTGCTCGCGCAGTCCGCAACCGCCGACGGCATCACCGAGGGTGGCCCCGAGGCGCCGCGTGAGGCCGTCGCCGAGGCCGACTCGAAGCTCGCCGAGGCTCCCGCGGACGTCGCGGACGCCGAGAAGCAGGCCTGAGACCAGTCGTCTTTCTCTCGAAGACTTCCCCCGAAGGAGGCTCGCCAGATGGCGAACTACACCGCCGCTGATGTCAAGCGGCTCCGGGAGCTCACCGGCTCCGGAATGATGGCGTGCAAGAACGCGCTCGCCGACGCGGACGGCGACTTCGACAAGGCCGTCGAGGCCCTCCGCATCAAGGGTGCGAAGGACGTCGGCAAGCGTGCGGAGCGCACGACGGGCGAAGGCCTCGTCGTCGCGAAGGGCGGCGCGCTGATCGAGCTCGATTCCGAGACCGACTTCGTCGCCAAGAACGATGCGTTCATCGCGCTCGCCGACAAGATCGTCACGGCCGCTGCCGAGCAGCGTCCGGCCGACCTCGAGGCGCTCAAGGCCCTCGAGATCGACGGCACCTCGGTCGAGACGCTGGTCCAGGAGCAGTCGGCGAAGATCGGCGAGAAGCTCGAACTGAGCAAGTACGCCATCTTCGACGGCTCGACCGCGGTCTACCTGCACAAGCGTGCAGCCGACCTGCCGCCTGCCGTCGGTGTTCTCGTCCAGTACGAGGGCGGGGGCGACGCAGCTGCCGAGGCCGCACGTGGTGCCGCGATGCAGGTCGCAGCGCTCAAGGCGAAGTACGTCACTCGCGACGAGGTCCCCGCGGACGTCGTCGAGACCGAGCGTCGTATCGCCGAGGAGACCGCGAAGGCAGAAGGCAAGCCGGAGCAGGCGCTGCCGAAGATCGTCGAAGGTCGCCTCAACGGCTACTACAAGGACGTCGTGCTGCTCGATCAGCCGTCCGTCCAGGACTCGAAGAAGACCGTCAAGGCGCTTCTCGACGAGTCCGGTGCGACCGTGACCCGGTTCGTCCGGTTCGAGGTCGGCACCAACTGACACCCCACGGGTAGGCCCCGCCACGAGACATCGTCGGCGGGGCCTACCCGTGTCCGGGTCCGCCCGGCCACCGTCGGCCCGGACCCACCCCGTGGCAGGATGAGACCCGGCGGTTCCTGCCCGGTTCGCCGGCGCCATGCCCTGGAGGCGCCTGTGCCCCGAATGCGCCGTACGCCCCGAACGCGCCGTACGCCCCGAACGGAGGGAGAACCATGACCGACACCAACTCCGAACGCCCCGGATTCCGCAGAGTCCTGCTCAAGCTCGGGGGCGAGATGTTCGGGGGCGGCGGCGTGGGACTCGACCCGAACGTCGTGCAGAAGGTCGCCGAGCAGATCGCGGGCGTCGTGCGTTCGGGTGTGCAGGTCGCTGTCGTCATCGGCGGTGGCAACTTCTTCCGCGGCGCCGAGCTGCAGCAGCGCGGTCTCGATCGCGCGCGCTCGGACTACATGGGCATGCTCGGCACCGTCATGAACTCGCTCGCGCTGCAGGACTTCCTGGAGAAGGAAGGCATCGACACCCGCGTGCAGACGGCGATCACGATGGGCCAGGTCGCCGAGCCCTACATCCCGCTGCGCGCGCAGCGTCACCTCGAGAAGGGGCGCGTCGTCATCTTCGGCGCCGGCATGGGGATGCCGTACTTCTCGACGGACACGACCGCAGCGCAGCGCGCACTCGAGATCGGCGCCGACGTCGTGCTCATGGCCAAGGGAGTCGACGGCGTCTACAGCGGCGACCCCCGGACCGACCCCGACGCCGTGCTCTACAGCGAGATCACCCATCGCGAGGTCATCGAGCAGGAACTCAAGGTCGCCGATGCGACCGCGTTCAGTCTCTGCATGGACAACAACATGCCGATGATGGTCTTCAACCTGCTCGTGGAGGGCAACATCGCGCGCGCCGTGATGGGTGAGAAGATCGGAACACTCGTCTCGAGCTGACGCCCGGCGCGGCCCGACACAATCCACGAGATGCCCGAACCCACGAGATGGAGGATCCGCCGTGATCGATGAAGCGCTCTTCGAGGCCGAGGAGAAGATGGAGAAGGCCGTCTCCGTCGCCAAGGACGATCTCGGGTCGATCCGTACCGGCCGCGCGAACCCCGGGATGTTCAACCGCATCGCGATCGACTACTACGGCGCGCTCACGCCCATCACGCAGCTCGCGAGCATCAATGCTCCCGAGGCGCGGCTCGTCGTCGTCAAGCCCTACGAGGCGTCGCAGCTCGGAGCGATCGAGACCGCGATCCGCAACTCGGATCTTGGCGTCAATCCGTCGAACGACGGCAACGTCATCCGGATCGCCATCCCGCAGCTGACGGAGGAGCGTCGCCGCGAGCTCGTCAAGCAGGCGAAGTCGAAGGGCGAGGACGCCAAGGTCTCGATCCGCAACGTTCGGCGCAAGTCGATGGAAGAACTCGGCCGGATCCAGAAGGACGGCGAGGCGGGGGAGGACGAGGTCGGCCGCGCCGAGAAGGATCTCGACAAGACGACCGCGAAGTACGTCGCGCAGATCGAGGAACTCGTCAAGCACAAGGAAGGCGAGTTGATGGAGGTCTGAGGCCTCCGCCTCGACCTACAGCCACACATCACGGCTTCCGAGACATGACGAGTCGAGCGACCGCCGCACACGAACGGGGACAGGTGACGTTGCCAGCGGACAACGAGAAGCGCGACGGTGCGACGCGCGGCAGCAGCGAGGACGACGCGCAGGCGGTGTCCGGCGATCCTGCCGCTCCGCCCGTCGCGGATCCCGCCGCACAGCCGGCCTCACGGACCGGCCGCAACCTTCCCGCGGCGATCGGCGTGGGTGGTGGCCTCGGCCTGCTCGTGATTCTCGTGCTCGCGCTGGCACCGATGGCGTGGTACGCGGTCGTGGGCATCGCGATGGCGATCGCGACGTGGGAGGTGACCAAGCGGCTCTCGGAAGCCGGGATGTCGATTCCGCGGATTCCGTTGCTGCTCGGTGGTCAGGCGATCATCTGGCTCGGCTGGCCGTTCGGGACGACGGGCACGCTGGCAGGGTTCGCCGGTACGGCCCTCGTCTGCATGGCGTGGCGCTTGTTCGATCACGGTCTCGGGGCGACGCCGCGCAACTACCTCCGCGACACCGCGGTCACGATCTTCGTCGCGGCGTGGATTCCGCTGCTCGCGTCGTTCGCGACGCTCATGGTGCAGGAGGACGACGGCGCCGGCCGCGTCTTCGTGCTCATGATCGCCGTCGTGTGTTCGGACATCGGCGGCTACGTCGCGGGTGTCCTCTTCGGCAAGCACCCGATGGTGCCCCGGATCAGCCCGAAGAAGTCCTGGGAGGGCTTCGTCGGTTCCATGCTGTTCGCGGTCCTCGGCAGCCTCGCGTCGGTGACGCTCATCCTGGGTGCCCACTCGATGATCGGTGTGCTGCTGGGCGTCGTGCTCGTCGTGACGGGAACGCTCGGCGATCTGATCGAGTCGCAGGTCAAGCGGGAACTGAAGATCAAGGACATGGGGACGCTGCTGCCGGGACACGGCGGCATCATGGATCGTCTCGACTCGCTCCTGCCGTCGGCGTTCGTCACGTGGCTCGTGCTCGCTGCCCTCGTGTGACGGGAGCGTCGGTGTGACGGGCTGCGTGTGAGGGCACGAGCGGGCTTCGGTCGTACGCGGGATCCGGGCGCTCCGATCCCGAGCCCCAACATCTGGCACTGGCCGGCGCTCTACGAGATCGAGAACCGCGCGCAGGACGTCGACGGCGCGGTGTTCGCCGCCCTGGCGGACCTGGCCGACTGGTCGGGCGTCGTCGTCGACGTGGGGTGCGGATCGGGCTTTCATCTCCCAAGGTTCGCTGCGACGGCGTCGCGGGTCGTGGGCGTCGAGCCGCATCCGCCGCTGGCCGCCGCGGCGCGGGAGCGGATCGCGGGGCTCGCCGGAGTGGAGGTGCACCGTGCGGGCGCCGAAGCGCTTCCGCTGCCCGACGCGAGCGTCGACGTCGTGCACGCCCGCACCGCCTACTTCTTCGGCCCGGGGTGCGGCCCCGGCATCGCGGAGGCGATGCGCGTCCTGCGTCCGGGTGGCATCCTCGTCGTCGTCGATCTCGATGCGACGGCGCACCCGTACGGCGCGTGGATGCGGGCGGATCTCGCGCAGTACGACCCCGCTGCGGTCGAGACCTTCTTCGACGTCCAGGGGTTCGGGTGCCGCAGGGTCGACACGCGCTGGGAGTTCGAGAGCCGCGAGGATCTGGCCGCGGTGCTGGGGATCGAGTTCACGCCCCGGACGGCCGCACGCGCCGTGGCCGGGACCGTCGGGACGGCGCTCGACGTGCGCTATCGCGTGCATTGGCGGCGCCGGCCGCGCGGCATCGAACCGGTCTGAGCGTCAGGCGATCCCGAAGACCTCGGCGCGTTCGGTGATCTTCAGCGCCTCCGCGAGTTGCGGCCGCTCGCTTCCCGAGCGGATGCCGGAGCCGTCGCGGCCGAGCCGCTCGATGACCGAGTGTGCCCAGCGCGTCTCCGACTGCGACGGGCTCAGTGCCTCGTTGACGACGGCCGCGTCGGCGGTGTGCATGCACAGCTTGCCGGTCATCCCCATGGCGCGGGTCGTCGCGCACGCGAGACGCAGGCCGTCGGCGTCGACGCCGAGCGTGGGGCCGTCGATCGGCGGTGCGATGCGTGCGGCCCGGCTCGTCACGGCCAGCCGTGCCCGCGGATAGGACATCGCGACGTCCGAGGCGTCGAAGCCGGTGTCGCGGCGGAAATCGCCGCTGCCGAACGCGAGCCGGAAGACCGCGTGCGAGCGGGCGATCTCGGGGGCGGCCTCGAGCCCGGTCGCGGATTCGACGAGCGCGAGGATCGGGGTGCCGGGCCGAAGCCGGTCCGCCGTCGCCTCGGCCTGCGATCCGCTCTCGACCTTCGCGAGCATGACGCCCGCGAGCGTCTCGCACCCGGCGAGCGCGGCGAGGTCGTCCTCCCAGAACGCCGTCGTCGCGGCGTTGATGCGCACCCACGCTCGGTGGCCGTCGCCGAGCCAGGCGGCGACGGCTGCGCGTGCTGCGTGTTTGCCCGAATCGGGCACGCCGTCCTCGACATCGAGGATGATCGCGTCGGCCTCGCCCCGTTCGGCGTCGTCGAAGCGATCGGGCTCGGCGGCGGTGACCAGTTGCCACGAACGCGCGTGCGCAGGATCGATGGGGTCGTGCGCAGGAGCGTGATCGTGACTACGGGCCGGAGAACTCATGTCTCCAGCTTATCGGCGCGCCCTCGTGGGCCGGTCGGCGGTGGCCGGGCCCGTCAGCGCCGCTTGGCGGCTCGGCGAATCTGCAGGATACGGATGCCGCCCGCGAGCGCGACGATGATGGCGCCGGCAATCGCGGCGAAGAGGAGCGCGACGCCGAGCGGTAGCTCCGTCTGCCAGCCGAGGAAGTGCAGGGGAGTGCTGTCGAGATTCTGGAGAATGAAGATGAGCAGCACGATCAGTACGACGATGCCGATGATCAGGCCGGTCCAGGTCGCCGCGGCGCGAGTGTGCCGGACCTCGTCGTAGCCACCGCGGTGCTGCGGGTGTCCGGCGGTCGTGTGGTCGCCGCCTGTGTCGATTCGATCACCCTTGGCGTCGTCCGGGAAAGACGAGGGATCGTTCGGTGTTGTCGACATGGGCCGATCTTGTCCCACCCGAGTCCGCTTTTGTGGGACGACACGCATCTCGTGCGAGAATGGATCCGTTATGGCATCGCCTCTTCCCCTCGTGTTCGACGCACCCAAGCGCGGCCTGCCGCCGCGCCACTTCGCCGACCTCGATCCGGCCGATCGCCGCGCCGCGGTGACCGAGCTCGGGTTGCCGGGTTTCCGGGCCGATCAGATCGCGCGGCAGTACTACGCGCGGCTCGAGTCCGAGCCCGACGCGATGACGGATCTGCCCGCCGGCGTCCGCAGCGCGATCGCCGAGAAACTGTTCCCGCCGCTGCTGCAGGAGATCCGCAACGTCGCGTGCGACGACGGCGAGACCCGCAAGACGCTGTGGCGCGCCCACGACGGCAGCCTGCTCGAGAGCGTCCTCATGCGGTACCCCGATCGCGCGACGCTGTGCATCTCGAGTCAGGCGGGCTGCGGGATGGCGTGCCCGTTCTGCGCGACCGGCCAGGCCGGGCTCCAGCGCAACCTCTCGACGGCGGAGATCGTCGATCAGGTGCGTTCGGCGGCGCGCGCGATGCGCGACGGCGAGATCCACGGCGGGCCGGGCAGGTTGTCCAACATCGTCTTCATGGGGATGGGGGAGCCGTTCGCGAACTACAAGCGCGTCGTCGCGGCGGTGCGGCGCATCACCTCGGCGCCGCCCGACGGCTTCGGGATCTCCCACCGCAACGTCACGGTGTCGACGGTCGGGCTGGCTCCGGCGATCCGCAAACTCGCCGACGAGAAGCTCGGCGTCACCCTCGCGGTGTCGCTGCACACGCCCGACGACGAACTGCGCGACACCCTCGTGCCCGTCAACAACCGGTGGTCGGTGCGTGAGGTGCTGGACGCCGCGCGGTACTACGCCGATTCGACGGGCCGGCGCGTCTCGATCGAGTACGCGCTCATCCGTGACATCAACGATCAGCCGTGGCGCGCGGACATGCTCGGGACGAAGCTCCGCAAGGCGCTCGGCCAGTACGCGCACGTCAACCTGATCCCGCTCAATCCGACTCCCGGCAGCAAGTGGGACGCGAGCCCCAAGGACGTCGAGCGCGAGTTCGTGCGCCGGGTCCGCGCGCAGGGTGTCTCGTGCACCGTGCGCGACACCCGCGGTCAGGAGATCGCCGCCGCGTGCGGGCAGCTGGCCGCCGAGAGCTGACCCGGCCGGTCGAGACGAGAAACGCGAGTGGGGCGGGCCATCGGCCCGCCCCACTCGCGTCTGTCGTCTGTCGGCTGCTACCGCGGCCGACGCCTGCGCACGATGTCGATCACGAGCGCCACGATCATCAGGCCGGCGAGGCCGATGAGGTAGAGGTCCTCGACACGTCCGTGATGGTTGCCGATGAGCATCGCCAGCAGGAAGAGCGAGAAGAACCAGCCGAGGAAACGGAAGAACCGGGGCGCTTCGCCGCTCCAGCCCCATGCCGCCGACGGAACCTCCGCCGTGTCCACCTTGCCGACCACGACGGGGTCACTGCTGGACGGCTCCAGTTGGGTACCGGTCACGATCGATCCTCCTGCTCATCCGAAACGGGTGCTCATATCGTGGCATACGACAGTGTGTCGTTGCTTCGCGCCCCGCACGTTCGGGGCGGCGCGTGCCGTTCAGGCGTGGGCGCTCGCGCGTGCGGCGACGACGTGATCGACGTTCTGCTCGCCCCATTCGGCGACCGCCGTGAGGGCGGCGTCGAGGCGCGTACCGCGCTCGGTGAGCGTGTACTCGACCCGGAGCGGGAAGCCCTCGTGGACAGTGCGGGTGACGATGCCGTCGCGTTCGAGTTCGCGGAGTTGCTGCGCCAGCACCTTTTCGGAGATCGCGCCGACCTCGCGACGGAGGGCCGCGAATCGGCGGGCTCCCTGCGACAGGCACCACAGAATCGTCGGTTTCCACTTCGTCCCGACGACGTCGAACGCGACGTTCACCCCGCAGTCGTAGTCCGGATGGTCCATCGGGCCTCCTCACCTCGAGGTGCGTACGCACCTTGTTGTGCGTACTTCTGTTCGGCCGCGTGCGGTGCGACCGTGAAGTCATGACGAACTCCACGAATGTCACGAACGCCACGAACGAGGCTGTCGCAACAGCATCCCACCGCACGGCCGTTCTAGGGCTCGGTCCGATGGGAGTGGCGCTGGCAGCGGCGCTGCTGGGGGCGGGCGCGGACGTCGCCGTCTGGAACCGCACGCCGAAGGAGCTCGACGTGCTCGGCCTCGGGGACGCCCGGGCCGCGCAGACTCCGTCCGACGCTGCCGCGGCGGCCGACGTCGTCGTCGTGTGCGTGCGCGATCACGCCGTCGGGCGCGACGTGATCGCGGCGCTCGCGGACGAGCTGCCGCCGGACGCGGTCGTCGTCCATGCCTCGACCGGAACGCCCCAGGACGCCGCCGAATCTGCTACCCGGGCACGAGAACTCGGCGTCCGGTACGTCACCGCCGCGATCATGGTGCCGACGCCGCTGATCGGGACGCCCGAGAACACCGTGCTGTACGCCGGTGACCCGGAGGACGTCGCGCGTGCACGGCCGATCCTCGAGATGCTCGGCGGCACCGTCGACGTCGTCGGGGACGATCATCGGGTCCCGCCCGCGCTCGATCTCGCGATGCTCGACGTCTTCTTCGCGGGGATGTACGCGTACCTGCACGCCACGGCGCTCGCGGAGGCGAACGGTATCGACGCCGAGCGGTTCCTGCCCTACGGCGAGACGATCACCCGGACGCTCGGGCACTCGCTCGCCGGCCTGGCGGCGAACGCGACGGCGCGGGGTTACGACACCGGCCAGGCGCGGCTCGACATGTGCACGGCGTTCCTCGACAAGATCGTCGCCGCGAGTAGCGAGGCGGGTGTCGACGCCGCGCACGCCGCCGTCGTCCGCGACGCCTCGTGGGCGGCACTGCGCCATCGCGCCGCCGGCACCGACTGGGACGTCGTGTTCGAGGATCTGCGGCCGCGCTGAGAGAGCCGCGGGTGCGCTCGGGCGCGCCGATCCGCGTGCGCCACAATGACGGCATGGACGACACCCGACCGACACGCGTTCTGCTGCTCGGCAGCACCGGTTCCATCGGCACCCAGGCCCTCGAGGTGATCGCCGCGAATCCGGAGCGTTTCGAGGTCGTCGGGCTCGCCGCGGGCGGGGGAAACATCGAGCTGCTCGCCGAGCAGATCGCCGCGACCGGGGTCCGGGAGATCGCGGTGGCCGACTCCGAGGCGGCGGCGCGGCTCGACGTCCCGGCCCGGTCGGGCCCGAATGCCGCGACGGATCTCGTGCGGGAGACGGAGGCGGACGTCGTCCTCAACGCACTCGTCGGGTCGCTGGGACTGCCACCGACGCTCGCGGCACTCGAATCGGGTGCCCGGCTCGCCCTCGCGAACAAGGAGTCGCTCGTCGCCGGGGGGCCGCTCGTGACCGCGGCCGCGGCGCCGGGCCAGATCGTCCCCGTCGACTCCGAGCACTCGGCGCTCGCACAGTGCCTGCGCGGCGGCACGGCGGCCGAGGTCGATCGCCTCGTGCTCACGGCGTCGGGAGGTCCGTTCCTCGGCTGGTCGGCCGAGGATCTGGAGTCGGTGACCCCCGAGCAGGCGGGCAAGCACCCGACGTGGTCGATGGGGCCGATGAACACGCTCAACTCGGCGACGCTCGTGAACAAGGGCCTCGAACTCCTCGAGACGCACCTGCTGTTCGGCGTCCCGTACGACCGGATCGACACCGTCGTCCACCCGCAGTCCATCGTCCATTCGATGGTGACCTTCGTGGACGGCTCGACCCTCGCGCAGGCGAGCCCACCCGACATGCGGCTGCCGATCGCCCTCGCGCTCGGCTGGCCCGACCGGATCGCGGGCGCGGCCGCGGCGTGCGATTTCACGACGGCGTCGACGTGGACGTTCGAGCCGCTCGACGACGAGGTCTTTCCCGCCGTCTCGCTCGCGCGCGCAGCCGGGACGGGCGGCGGCTCGCTCCCCGCGGTGTACAACGCGGCGAACGAGGTCGCGGCCGAGGCGTTCTTGGGCGGCGCGATCACCTTCCCCGCCATCGTCCGTACGGTGGAGAAGGTTCTCGCGGCGGCAGGGGAGTTCTCAGCGACGCCCAGTACTGTGGACGACGTTCTCGCGGCGGACCGATGGGCCCGCGCTCGTGCGCGGGCTCTCGTGTCGTAGATCGCACCGGCTCGTCGCGTGACGACCGCGGCGTGATCGGCGCGGGGAACTCGGAAGACGAAAGGCTAGCTCTCGATGGTGTTCGCACTGGGCGTGCTGCTGTTCGCTCTCGGAATCGCGATATCCATCGCACTGCACGAGGCCGGGCACATGTGGACGGCGAAGGCGCTCGGCATGAAGGTCCGGCGCTACTTCATCGGCTTCGGGCCGCGGATCTTCTCGTTCCGGCGCGGGGAGACCGAGTACGGGCTCAAGGCGATCCCCGCGGGCGGGTTCTGCGACATCGCGGGCATGACGGCGCTCGACGAACTCGCGCCCGACGAGGTCGACCGCGCGATGTACAAGCAGAAGACGTGGAAGCGGCTCGTCGTCATGGTCGGCGGCATCGCGATGAACTTCCTGCTCGGCATCGTCCTCATCTGGGTTCTCGCCGTCGGGTGGGGCCTGCCGAATCGTGATCACAGCGGGCTGATCACCGAGACCCCCTGTGTTGCCGCTACGCAGGGTGGTCCGCCCGAGTACGCGCTGGCACCGTGCGAAGGCGCCGGACCGGCCGGAGCCGCCGGAATCCGGCCGGGCGACACGATCGTCGCGGTCGGCGGAACCGAGACGCCCGAGTGGAGCGACGTCGTTCGCGAGACGCAGGAATCGGCCGGGCTCACCGATTACCGGATCGAGCGCGAAGGCCAGGAGCTGACACTCCCCGTCGACGTGCAGGAAGTCGAGCGTTACGTCGTCGACGGTGCGGGTCAGCAGCCGCGGCTCGAGACGGTCGGCGCGATCGGTGCCGCCGGCCCGCCGGCGATGCTCGACTACAACGCGCTCAGCGCCGTCCCCGCGACGTTCGTGTACACCGGCGACATCTTCAAGGCGACGTTCCAGGCGCTGATCACGCTGCCGAGCAAGGCAGTGGACCTGTGGCACGCGATCGCGGGCGGCGAGCGCGGGCTCGACACCCCGGTGAGCGTCGTCGGCGCGAGCGTCATCGGCGGGCAGGCGGCCGAGCGCGGCGAGATCGCGATGTTCATCAGCCTGCTCGCGAGCCTGAACTTCTTCCTCGGTGCATTCAACATCCTCCCGCTGCTGCCGCTCGACGGCGGCCACATGGCGGTCGCGATCTACGAGCGCATCCGCAACTGGCTGCGGGAGAAGCGCGGCAAGCCGATCGGCGGCCCCGTCGACTACACCAAGCTGTTACCCGTGACATACGTGTTCGTGGTGGTCGGCGGTGCGTTCATGCTGTTGACGCTGACCGCCGACATCGTCAACCCGATCAAGATATTTCCCTGATCGGTAGAATCGCGACCGACCAGCGTCCGGCGCATCGAGACCAGAGAAGAAGGCACTTCACGTGAGCACATCTGTCGGATTGGGTATGCCGGCGGCCCCTGCTGCCGTCCTCGCACCTCGCCGCACCACCCGCCAACTCCAGGTCGGGTCCGTCGGCGTCGGCAGCGACCATCCGATCTCGGTGCAGTCGATGTGCACCACCAAGACGCACGACGTCAACGCGACGCTGCAGCAGATCGCCGAGCTCACCGCCGCGGGCTGCGACATCGTCCGGGTGGCGTGCCCGCGTCAGGAGGACGCCGACGCGCTCGCGACGATCGCCCGCAAGAGCCAGATCCCGGTGATCGCCGACATCCACTTCCAGCCGCGCTACATCTTCGCGGCGATCGACGCCGGCTGCGCCGCGGTGCGGGTGAACCCCGGCAACATCAAGGAGTTCGACGGCCGCGTCGGCGAGGTCGCGAAGGCGGCCGGTGACGCGGGCATCCCGATCCGGATCGGTGTCAACGCAGGTTCGCTCGACCCTCGGCTGATGCAGAAGTACGGCAAGGCGACGCCCGAGGCGCTCGTCGAGTCGGCGCTGTGGGAGGCCGGGCTGTTCGAGGAGCACGGCTTCGGCGACATCAAGATCTCCGTGAAGCACAACGACCCGGTGATCATGGTCGAGGCGTACCGCCAGCTCGCGGCGCAGTGCGACTACCCGCTGCACCTCGGCGTCACCGAGGCGGGACCGGCCTTCCAGGGCACCGTCAAGTCCGCGGTCGCGTTCGGTGCACTCCTGTCCGAGGGCATCGGCGACACGATCCGCGTCTCGCTGTCGGCTCCGCCCGCCGAGGAGATCAAGGTCGGCACCCAGATTCTGCAGTCGCTCAACCTGCGTCCCCGCAAGCTCGAGATCGTCTCGTGCCCGTCGTGCGGGCGCGCCCAGGTCGACGTCTACACGCTCGCCGACGAGGTCACCGCCGGCCTCGAGGGGATGGAGGTTCCGCTGCGTGTCGCCGTGATGGGGTGCGTCGTCAACGGTCCCGGCGAGGCGCGCGAGGCCGATCTCGGTGTCGCGTCCGGCAACGGCAAGGGCCAGATCTTCGTGAAGGGCGAGGTCATCAAGACCGTTCCCGAGGCGCAGATCGTCGAGACCCTCATCGAGGAGGCGATGCGCATCGCCGAGGAGATGGGTGACGACGCCGCGGGCGATCCGGTCGTGAGCGTCGGCTGACGTTTTCCCACCGTCCCTACCGGGCGAGTGTGGTTCGTGGCACTGTGTTGTCATGCTCAAGCTTCTCGGTGCGCGGCCGCTCGGTGATCGGGATCTCCCCGAGATCCTCGCCGTGTTCGGTGGCGATCCCGTCGCGTCCTGCATGGTCGCGGCGCGTGTCGAGGAGCACGGCACCGACCCCCGGAAGATCCACGGCGAGTTGTGGAGCAGGGGCGGCGCGACCCAGTCGCTGTGTTTCTCGGGGGCCAATCTGGTTCCGCTGCGAGGCTCGGCAGAGGACGTCCGCGCCTTCGCCGATCGTGCCGCGCGTGCGCCCCGAACCTGTTCGTCGCTCGTCGGCCGCGCCGAACTGACCCTCCCGCTGTGGGCACACCTCGAGTTCCACTGGGGTCCCGCGCGCGAGGTCCGGGCCGAGCAGCCGTTGCTGGCCCTGACCGGTGCGGCGCGGTGTCTCGCCGACTCCCGGGTCCGCCGCGTGCGTCTCGAGGAGCTCGACAGCTATCTGCCCGCGGCGGTCGCGATGTTCACCGAGGAGGTCGGCGTCGATCCCCGCGCTCACGACGGCGGCCGCGCCTACCGGCGCCGGGTCGAGAGCCTGGTGCGCGCGGGTCGCGCGTTCGCGCGGTTCGAGGACGGCGAGGTCGTCTTCAAGGCGGAGATCGGATCGATGTCGCGTGCCGTCGGGCAGATCCAGGGTGTGTGGGTCGTGCCCGAGCGGAGGGGGGAGGGGCTCGGTTCGGCCGGAACGGCGACGGTGGCCCGCGCGATCGTCGATTCGGGACGTGCCGCGAGCCTGTACGTCAATTCGTTCAACACTCCGGCGCGCGCCGCGTACGCCCGGATCGGGTTCGAGCAGGTCGCGACGTTCGCCACAATCCTGCTCGACTGACCGCCGCGGCTCCGCGCGATCGGTGGGCGCCACCCCTAGCATTGCGGCGTGACCGGCCCCGTCGACGACGTCTCCCGTGGTGTGCGGCGTGCTCTCGCCCTCGCCGTCGCGGTGTGTGCGGCCGCGACGGTGACCGCGTGCAGCCCGGGTGCGGACGGACCCACCGCGGCGGCGCAGCGCTTCCTCGACGCCGTCGCCGCCGGGGACACCGCCGGGGCCGCCGCGCTGTCGGACCGCCCGGACGATGCGCGAGGTGCGCTCGACTCGGCGTGGTCGTCGTTGCAGGCCGAGACGCTCGTCGCGACCGCCGGTGAGTCGCGCGGGAGCGGCGACACGGCAACCGTCGAGTACACCTACGAATGGCACCTGCCGAAGGACCGCGTCTGGACGTACACCGGGGAGATGCGTATGGCGCGCTCGGGCGGCGACTGGCAGGTCCGGTGGTCCGCGACCGATCTGCATCCCCGGCTGGGCGACACGCAGCGGATGGAGTTGCGTGCGACCACACCGCCGCGTGCGCGCGTCAACGAGCGATCGGGCAGCGACGTCCTCGTGCCGGGGATCGTCCATCGCATCCGGTTCGATGCGAGTGCCGCCGACGACGTCGTGGCGTCGGCGCGTGCGCTCACCGATGCGCTGCGTCCCTTCGAGCCGGATCTCACGGTGCAGGGACTGGTCGAATCGGCGACGGGCACCGGCGGCGACTACCTCGTGATGCGGTTGCGGGACGACGACTACGCGACGGTCGAAGGGGTGCTCGCGGCGATTCCGGGTGTTTCGGTCGGTGACGAGGCCGATCTCGTCTCGACGGACCGCGCGTTCGCGCCCGATCTCGTCGATCAGGTGAAGAAGGCCGTCGTCGACGAGGTCGACGGCACGGCGGGCTGGTCCGTCGTGACGGTGAACCGCAACGGCGCGGATGTCGGCGTCCTCACCGAGACCCCGCCGGAGCCCGCGCCGTCGTTCTCGATCAGCCTCGATCGCCGCGTCCAGATCGCGGCCCAGGCGGCGGTCGATGCGCGGGTCGAGCAGGCGATGACCGTCGTGGTGCAGCCGTCGACGGGGGACGTCCTCGCGGTCGCGCAGAACGAGGCCGCCGACCGGGACGGCCCGGTCGCGACGACGGGGCTCTATCCGCCCGGCTCGACGTTCAAGATGATCACCGCCGCGGCGGCGATGGAGTCGGGTCTCGCCGGTCCCGACAGCCCGGTGCCGTGCCCGGGTTCGATCGTCATCGGCGAACGCAGCGTCCCCAACTACAACGGCTTCTCGCTCGGCACGGTGCCCATGGCGACGGCGTTCGCGCGTTCGTGCAACACCACGTTCGCGAAACTCGCGAGCGAGATGGCGGCGGACGATCTGACACGCGCCGCGGCGCAGTTCGGCATCGGCCCGGAATACGACGTCGTCGGTGTTCCCGTCTCGGCCGGATCCGTCCCTCCCGCGCCGGATCTCGTGCAGCGCACCGAGGACGGTTTCGGCCAGGGCAGGGTGCTGGTGAGCCCGATGGGCATGGCCATGGCGGCCGCGACCGTCGCACACGGGTCCGCGCCGACGCCGCGGCTGCTCGTCGGCGCGGAGACTGCGGTCGCCGGCGAGCGGCCGCCGGTGGACCCCGAGACGATCGAGGGGCTGCGCGCGATGATGCGGCTCGTCGTGACGTCGGGCACCGCCGACCGCATCGCGGATCAGGGCGAGGTGTACGGGAAGACAGGCGAGGCCGAGGTCGAGGGCGGGTCGCACGCGTGGTTCGTGGGCTACCGCGGCGATCTCGCGTTCGCGACGCTCGTGGTGCGGGGCGGCAGTTCCGACAATGCGGTCGCGGTGACGCGGCAGATGTTCGACGGGCTTCCGCCGGACTACTGATCGTCGCGTTAGGGTGAGCGGCACCCGGAAAAGAGACGACGGTCACAGGAGCGACGATGCCGACGGAGACCTCTCCCGCCCAGCCGCAACCCCGATTCGCCGCGCGTGTCGCGGACCTCGTGGACGAGTACGGCGGGCCGGACGCGTGTGCCGCGCAGCTGCTGTGCGATCGGCATCCGGCCGACGCCGTCGCGTTCACGATCATCGACGCCGATCTGAGCGCGGCCGACCTCACGTACGGTGAACTCCGCAGCCGCTCGGAGGCGTTCGCGGCGGCGCTGCGCGGGCGCGGCATCGGCCCCGGCGATCGCGTCGCGACCCTCATGGGCAAGTCGGCGGAACTCGTCACGGCGCTGCTGGGGATCTGGCGGTGCGGGGCTGTGCACGTGCCGCTCTTCACGGCGTTCGCGCCGGCGGCGATCGCCTTCCGGCTCACGGCCAGCGCCACGAAGGTGGTCGTGGTCGACGCCGAGCAGCTCGCCAAGCTCGCGCCCGGCGACGACGTGCCCGCCGATCCCGAGTGGACGACGATCGTCGCGGGCGGCGACGCCGACGAGTTCGCCGGGCTGCTGGCCGAGCACGCTCCGGGCGGCGGTGAGCCGTGGCGCAGCGGGGGAGACGGGGTGCTCGTCGAACTGTTCACGAGCGGGACCACGGGGACTCCGAAGGGGGTTCCCGTCCCGGTGCGCGCCCTCGCCGCGTTCCACGCGTACCAGGAGTTCGGGCTCGACGTCCGCGACGACGACGTGTTCTGGAACGCTGCCGATCCCGGGTGGGCGTACGGGCTCTACTACGCGATCCTCGCGCCGCTCGCGAGCGGCGTGCGCAGCATCCTCGTGCGTGCCGGCTTCACGCCCGCCCTCACGTGGGGCGTGATGGAACGGTTCGGTGTCACCAACTTCGCGGCTGCGCCCACGGTCTACCGCAGCCTGCGTGCGGGCGCGGCGCCTCCCGCGGGAGTGTGGCTGCGGCGCGCGTCGTCCGCGGGCGAGCCGCTCACACCCGACGTCGTCGAGTGGTCGTCGGCGGCCCTCGGTGTCGTCGTGCGCGATCACTACGGGCAGACCGAGCACGGCATGGTCGTCGCCAACGCATGGGCGGACGGGCTCCGTGAGGACGTCCCGGCGGGATCGATGGGCCGCCCACTGCCCGGGTGGGTGTGTGCCGTCCTCGAGAACGATGCGGACACCGTCGCCGCTCCCGGCAGCGCCGGCCGCGTCGCGATCGACACCGAGAGCGAATTATTCTGGTTCGCAGGCTATCTCGACGCACCCGAGAAGACGGCGTCGCGATACACGCCCGACGGCCGGTGGTATCTCACGGGCGACGCGGGGCAGACCGACGACGCGGGCCGCTTCTACTTCTCGGCGCGCGACGACGACGTCATCATCATGGCCGGGTACCGGATCGGCCCGTTCGACGTCGAGAGCGTGCTCGTGATGCACGAGCACGTCGTCGAGGCCGCCGTCGTGGGACGCCCCGACGCGCTGCGCGGCGAGGTCGCGGAGGCGTTCGTCGTGCTGCGCGAGGGCGCCGTGGGCACCGAGTCTCTCGCCGCCGAACTGCAGCGGCTCGTCAAGGAGAAGTTCGCGGCACACGCGTACCCGCGCACGGTGCACTTCGTGGACGCGCTGCCGAAGACGCCGAGCGGAAAGGTGCAGCGGTACCTCTTGCGCCGGGGCTGAGCGCGCCCCGATCCCGCGCCCGGACTGCCTGAACTCGCGTCCCGGCAGCGAGTTTCGCGCTCGTGTGGGCTCTTTCACGAACTGCACGCGGGTGCCGGTTCGATGTCCTACGCTCGATTTCGACGAGCAGGGAGGTCGATGGTGAGCGCACCCACCCGGGATTCGGGATCGGCGGCCGCCCCCCGTCCGCCACGTGCGGACCGGATAGCGCCGCGCACGCATCGGCGGCGGCCGAGCGACATCACGCTCAAGACGACGATGGCCCTCACGGGGATCGCGTTCGCGGGCTTCGTGTTCGTGCACATGATCGGGAACCTCAAGGTCTACTTCGGCCAGGACGAGTTCGACCACTACGCGCACTGGCTGCGCACCCTGCTCCAGCCGCTCGTCCCGTACAGCGGCGTGCTGTGGATTCTCCGGATCGTCCTGCTGGCGTCGCTGATCGCGCACGTCGTCGCGGCGTTCCTGCTGACCCGCCGCGCCCGCGCCGCCCGCGGCCCGCACAGGCGGGCAGGGCTGGGGGTCCGGACGCTGCCCGCCCGGACGATGCTCGTGACCGGAATCGTCTTGCTCGCCTTCGTCGTCTTCCACATCCTCGATCTCACGACGGGGACGTCGCCGGTCGCGAGCAGCGAGTTCGTCGACACGACACGGGAGACCTCGCACGCCTACGGCAATCTCGTGGCGAGCTTCGAGCGATGGCCGGTCGCCGTCTTCTACATCGTCGTGATGCTCCTGCTGGGGATGCATCTCGTCCACGGGATCTGGAGTGTCGTGCACGATCTCGGTGGCACCGGCCGGCGGCTCCGCCAGTGCGGGGCGGTGATCGCGGGCGTCGTCGCCGTCGCGGTGACCGTCGGCAACGTCTCGATTCCGATCGCCGTCCTGACGGGAGTGGTGTCATGAGCAGTCCTGCGGATGCCGCGATCGACCTCGACGGCCTGCGGTCGCTGGGCGACGACGTCTCCTCGGGCGTGCCGGACGGCGATCCGGCGACGGCGTGGCAGCGGCGGAAGGACTCCTACAAGCTGATCAGTCCGCTCAACCGGCGAAAGTTCTCGGTCATCGTCGTCGGAACGGGCCTCGCGGGGTCGGGCTGCGCGGCGGCGCTCGGCGAACTCGGCTACGACGTCCACTCGTTCACGTATCACGACGCCCCCCGCCGCGCGCACAGCGTCGCTGCACAGGGCGGGATCAACGCGGCGCGTGCCCGCAAGGTGGACAACGATTCGCTGCACCGGTTCGTCGTCGACACCGTCAAGGGCGGCGATTTCCGTGCCCGCGAAGCCGATGCCTTCCGGCTCGCGGAGGAATCGGTGCGGGTCATCGATCATCTCGATGCGATCGGCGCTCCGTTCGCGCGCGAGTACGGCGGTCAGCTCGCGACGCGCAGCTTCGGCGGCGTCCAGGTCTCCCGCACCTACTACACGCGCGGGCAGACCGGCCAGCAGTTGCAGGTCGCGGCGTCACAGGCGTTGCTGCGGCAGGTCGCTCGGGGCTCCGTGACGCTGCACACGCGCCACGAGATGCTCGATCTCGTCGTCGCGGACGGACGCGCGCAGGGAGTGATCGTCCGCGATCTCGTGACCGGCGAGATCGGTGCGCAGACGGCGCACGCGGTGGTGCTCGCGACGGGCGGCTACGGCACCGTCTACTTCCAGTCGACGCTCGCGCGGAACTGCAACGCGACGGCGTCGTGGCGTGCCCACCGCCGAGGTGCGCTGCTGGCGTCGCCGTCCTTCGTCCAGTTCCATCCCACCGCGCTGCCGGTGAGCGCGCCGTGGCAGTCGAAGACGACGCTCATGAGCGAGTCGCTCCGCAACGACGGCCGAATCTGGGTGCCGCGCAAGGCGGGCGACGATCGCGCGCCCGGCGACATCCCCGAGGCCGAGCGCGACTACTACCTGGAGCGCAAGTATCCGGCGTTCGGCAATCTCACGCCTCGCGACGTCGCGTCCCGTGCGGCGAAGGAGCAGATCGACAGCGGTCACGGCGTCGGGCCCCTGCACAACAGCGTGTATCTCGACTTCGCGGACGCGATCGGGCGGCTCGGCAAGGATGTGATCGCCGAGCGCTACGGCAACCTGTTCGCGATGTATCGCGATGCGACGGGCGAGGATCCGTACACGCAGCCGATGCGGATCGCGCCCGCGGCGCACTTCACGATGGGCGGGCTGTGGTCGGACTTCGACCAGATGTCCAACATCCCCGGGCTCTTCGTCGGCGGCGAGGTCGGCTGGGACTATCACGGCGCGAATCGGCTCGGCGCGAACTCGCTGCTGTCGGCGTGCGTGGACGGGTGGTTCACGCTTCCCTACTCGATCCCGAACTTCCTCGCGCCCCACATCGGATCGCCGGTGCTGCCGCTCGACGACCCGGCCGTCGTCGACACCGCGAACGCGGTGCGCGATCGCGTGGACCGGCTGCTGTCGGTCGGTGGCAGGACGGGGCCCGATCGTTTCCATCGGCGGCTCGGCGAGATCCTGTACGCGGGCTGCGGTGTCGCGCGCAGCGCCGAGACGCTCACCGATGCGATCGAGCGGATCAGGGCGCTGCGCGAGGAGTTCTGGTCCGACGTCCGGGTGCAGGGGACCGGTGCGGAGTTCAACCAGGAACTCGAACGGGCGGGCCGCGTCGCCGACTTCCTCGAACTCGCCGAGCTGATGTGTGTCGACGCGCTCGACCGCGACGAGTCGTGCGGTGCGCACTTCCGGCTCGAGCACCAGACCGCCGACGGCGAAGCCGTGCGTGACGACGAGCATTTCGCGTTCGCGTCGGCCTGGGAGACGACGCCCGACGGGAGCCGGATCCGTCACCGAGAGCCGTTGTCGTTCGCGGCAGTTCCGCTGCAGACACGCAACTACCGCTGAGGACGGACACGATGAAGATCACGATCGAAGCGTGGCGCCAGGACGGACCGGACGATCGCGGCAGATTCGAGACGTATTCGCTCGACGACGCGACCCCCGAGATGTCGTTGCTCGACATGCTCGACGTCCTCAACGACCATCTCGTCGACGACGGGCGCGACCCCATCGCGTTCGACTCCGACTGCCGCGAAGGAGTCTGCGGCACGTGCGGAATCACCGTCGACGGCAGGCCGCACGGTCCGACCCCCAACACGCCGTCGTGCCGGCAGCATCTGCGGCACTTCCCGGACGGCGGGTCGATGCGGATAGAACCGTTCCGCTCCAACGCGTTTCCGGTCGTCCGGGACCTCGTGGTCGATCGCTCCGCCCTCGACCGCGTGATCGAGGCGGGCGGGCACGTCGCCGTCGACGCGGGTACCGCACCGGACGCCGACTCCCAGCCGCTGCCGCACGACGAGGCCGAGAAGGCGCTCGACTATGCGGCGTGCATCGGCTGCGGTGCGTGTGTCGCCGCGTGCCCCAACGGATCCGCGCATCTGTTCACGGGATCCAAGCTCGTGCACCTCGCGACCCTCACGCAGGGCAAGCAGGAGCGCGGCAGGCGCGCGAAAGCGATCACCGGGCAGATGGAGGAGGACTTCGGTCCGTGCTCGACGTTCGGAGAATGTGCCACGGTGTGTCCCGCGGGCATTCCGCTCGACGCCATCTCCGCAGTGGGGCGCGAGTCGCTGCGCTTCGGATTCCGCAGAAAAGCCGATTGAGACGGCGCCGCGTCGGCACCCCGCTGAACGACGCGGCCGCGCGCGGCCCGCGCACTCACCAGTCGCCGAGCAGCTTCATCCACGCACCGCCGACGATGGTCCAGATCGCGATGAGCACGATCGACATCAGGAAGCCGATGCGGAACCACTCGCTGGTCTTGATGTACCCGGAGCCGTACATGACACCGGCGGGGCCGGACGAGTAGTGGGCGAGGCCGCCGAAGAGGTTGCCGATGTAGCCGAAGACGAGGGCCGAGAAGATCGGCGGCGCACCGGTCGCGATCGCGGCACCGAGGAAGACGGCGTACATCGCGACGATCTGGGCGGTGTTCGACGCGAACAGGTAGTGCACGTAGAAGTAGACGAGCGTGAGGATCGCGAACGACGCGAGCCACGGCATGCCGTCGACACCCGACGCGACGCCGTTGCCGATCCAGTCGATCACCCCGAGGTTCTTGAGTTGATCGGCCATCGAGACGAGCACCGCGAAGAACACCAGCGTCTGCCACGCGCCCTTGTCCGACACCAGATTGCTCCAGCGCAGCACACCCGTCACCAACAGGATCGCAATGCCCACGAACGCCGTCGTCGTGGCGCCGACGTTCAGCTGATCGCCGAATATCCACAGCACCAGCAGCAGCACGAAGGTCCCGGCCATGATCCACTCGGGGCGCTTCATCTTCCCCGCCTCGCGGAGCTTCTCGCGCGCCATGTCCGGTGCGCCCGGCGTCTTCTTCACGGTCGGCGGGTAGATCTTGGACATCACCCACGGCACGGCGATCAGGCTCACGATTCCCGGAACCAGTGCCGAGAGCGCCCATTTGCCCCACGAGATGTCGACTCCCAGGCCACGGGCCGCGTCCTGAGCGAGTGGGTTGCCCGCCATCGCCGTCACGAACATCGCGGACGTGACGACGTTGACCTGCATCGCCGTCAGCAGCATGTAGGAGCCGAGACGCTTGCGGGATTCGTCGCTCTCCGGTGTCGAGTTCTCGAGTTCGGAAAGCGACCGGATGATCGGGTACACGACGCCGCCCGCACGTGCGGTGTTCGACGGAGTCGCCGGAGCGAGAACGAGATCGGTGACCGCCATGCCGTACGACAGCCCGAGGCTCGACGTCCCGATACGGCGGACGAACAGCAGCGCGATCCGGGTACCGAGTCCCGTGACGATGAATCCCTCGGCGATGAAGAACGCCGCGACGATGAGCCAGATCGTGCTGTTGGAGAACCCGGCGAGGGCCTCCTGCGTCGTCATGGCCTGCGTGATCATGGCGACCGCGAGCCCGACGAGGGCGACCGATCCGGTCGGCAGCGGCTGCAGGATGAGCCCGAGGATCGTGCCGACGAAGATCGCCAGCATGTGCATCCCGCCGTCCTGCACGCCGTCGGGAGTGGGCAGGAAGAAGACGATCAGGGCCACCAGGACGGGGACGCCCGCGCGCCACCACATCGGATTCATGTGGTGGTGCGGGTGCTCGTCGGTCGCGGGCTCGGTACCGTGTACGTTCGGCGGGCCGCCGGAATTGCTCATCAATCCTCCGCTCGCGGCGCTGTTCTCGCGTCACCAGCGATTCTGGTACAGGTGCGCGAGACTCCGTGGGGGTTCGGCGGAAAAGCTGCGACGACCGGTGTGTGCGCCCGCTCGGCCGCGGGGCATACCCTGGATGCATGTCCACACGCGCTCCGTTGGTCCCCGGTACCGTCTCGCCCGTCCGTCCCGTCCCGTCGTCGATCGAGGCGCCGGAGTACGCGTGGAAGGCGACTGCGAACGAGGGTCACGAACCGTGGGTGCAGACTCCCGAGACCATCGAGAAGATGCGGGTCGCGAGCCGGATCGCCGCGGGCGCGCTCGCCGAGGCCGGCAAGGCCGTCGCGCCGGGCGTCACGACGGACGAACTCGACCGCATCGCGCACGAGTTCATGATCGATCACGGCGCCTATCCGAGCACCCTGGGCTACAAGGGTTTCCCGAAGTCGTGCTGCACCTCGCTCAACGAGGTGATCTGCCACGGCATCCCAGACTCCACGGTCGTGCAGGACGGTGACATCGTGAACATCGACGTCACCGCCTACATCGACGGCGTGCACGGCGACACCAACGCGACCTTCCTCGCGGGCGACGTCGCCGAGGAGGTGCGCCTGCTCGTCGACCGCACCCGCGCGGCCACCGAGCGTGCGATCAAGGCGGTCCGGCCCGGCCGGGCGCTCAACGTGATCGGCCGCGTCATCGAGGCGTACGCGAATCGGTTCGGCTACGGCGTCGTCCGCGACTTCACGGGCCACGGGATCGGCGAGACCTTCCACAACGGCCTCGTGATCCTGCACTACGACGAGCCGAGCGTCGACACCGTCATCGAGCCGGGCATGGTCTTCACGATCGAGCCGATGATCGACCTCGGCACCGTCGACTGGGACATGTGGGACGACGGCTGGACCGTCGTCACCCGCGACCGGAAGTGGTCGGCGCAGTTCGAGCACACTCTCGTCGTCACCGACACCGGTGCCGAGGTGCTGACGCTGCCGTGACCACGCCGGTCGCGGGTGACTGCGAACTCAGACCGTTGCGCGGCGCAGCAGCGCCCACGCGCCGGCTATCGCTGCGAGTCCGACGGCCAGCGGCATGACGACCATCGGGACGGCGACCGGGACCGAGACGAACCACGATCCGATGTCGCCCCACCAGCCTGCCCAGGTGACGAGGACCGCGAGGGCGCCGAGTGCGACCAGCACCGCGGTGCCGACCACGTAGATCCCCGTCATGCGGTAGCGGAACTGGATCGCGCCCAGCAGCAGTCCGATCCCGTTGCCGAACACGAACAGCGATGCGATGCACGCGAACTGCACCCACTCGCTGGACGTGAACACCGAGCCGATGTCGAAGGCGAGCATGTTCAGGCCGAAGCCGTCCGTGGCGCGCTCGACGAGGGCGAGGCCGAACAGGAGTGCGCTGAGGACGAGGACCTGCCCCGCGCCGACGAGCAGGATGGACGCGAAGAAGTCGCGCCGGGTGACGCCGAGGCCGACCGCGAACGGGAACGTCTGCGTGATCGACACGATGTAGAAGCCGAGGACCGAGAAGAACACCGCCGACACACCGCCGGTGAAGTTCGCCTCCTGCGGGGCGTCGACCAGGGCGATGATGGCGTAGGCGATGGCGAACGCGGCCGCACCGATCCCGAGCGGCCACCACAGCAGGCCCGCGAGCGGCTTCGTGTGGACGCGGGCGACCTGGGCCACTCGCGCGGCGGCGGGTACGTGCGCCGGGGAGATCTGGGTCGTGGTCATCGGGATTCCTTTCGGTTCGGGCCGTGCGTGCCCGCGGCGAGATCGATCACGTACTGCTGGAGCGGCAACGGCTCGAGGACGACGCCGGCGCGCGACGCGGCGGCGCGCTCCTCGTCGCTCGGCTCACCCTGCAGTGCGACGCGCGCCTGCGTACCGAGCGTCTCGCGCCGCAGCTCGCGCATGCCGGCCGCGAGCGTGTCGACGGCGGTGGCGGGTCCGCTCGCCAGCCAGGCGGCCCGGCGCAGATCCTCGGTCGTCTCGTCGATCACCACGCGTCCGTGGTCGAGGAGCACGATGTGCTCGATGAGGTCGGCGACTTCGTCGATGAGGTGGGTCGAGAGCACGACCGTGCGTGGATGTTCCGCGTAGTCGGCCAGCAGATGATCGTAGAAGCGCTGGCGGGCAACGGCATCGAGGCCGAGGTAGGGCTCGTCGAAGACCGTGAGCGGAGCGCGGGACGCGAGCCCGACGACGACGCCGAGCGCCGACGTCATACCGCGCGAGAGCTTCTTGACCCTGCGCTTGCGTGGCAGCTCGAACTCGCGGAGCAGCTCGTCCGCGTAGTCGGCGTCCCAGTTCTGCAGGAATCGGGAGGCGTTCTCGAGCACGCACTCCACGCTGAAGTCGAAGGGATACGACTGGCTCTCCTTGACGAACACGACGTTCGCGAGGACGTCCCGGTTCTCGGCCGGCGCCGCACCGAAGACCTCGACGTCACCCGACGTGGGGAACATCTGGCCGGTGAGCATCTGCATGAGCGTGGACTTGCCGGCGCCGTTGCGGCCCAGCATCCCGTAGATGCGATCGGCGCGAAGATCGAACGTCGCGTCATCGACGGCGGTGAAGTCTCCGAACCGCTTGGTGAGTCCGCGCACGGACACGACCGTGCCGTCGTGGTGGACCGTGCCGTCGTGGTGGGTCGGGGTGCTCCGGGGGAGCGTGGCGGCGCTCATCGTGCTTCCTTCCATTCGGTGGGGCTGGTCTGTTCGGTGGGGCTGGGGGCGTGTGCGTGCCGGTAGCCGCCGATCATCGCGGCGAGTTCGTCGACGCCGATGCCGAGCTTGTCGGCCTCGGTGACGAGCGGATCGAGGTACTGGCGTGCGAAGTTCTCGCGGCGACGGCCACGCAACATCTCGCGTGCGCCGGTGGCGACGAACATTCCGATTCCCCTTCTCTTGTAGAGGATTCCGTCGGACACGAGCTGGCCGAGCCCTTTGGCGGCGGTGGCCGGGTTGATGCGATGGAACGCCGCGAGTTCGTTCGTCGACGGCGCCTGGCCCTCCTCGGGCAGTGATCCGTCGATGATCGAGTTCTCGATCATCTCGGCGACCTGGACGAACAGCGGCTTGCCGTTGTCGGGAAGCGTCACGGCGCCACCCGTCCGCCGACGACGTCCCGTTCGCCGACCCAGTGCATCGGTTCGTTACTCATGTAACCAACCATAGAACCGATGCGGTGTCGTCCGCAACCGCGTCCGATCGCGTAGGTTCTGGGATATGGAGACGACACGGGTGTCGGTGGGTGGCGAACAGATCCCGGTCGTGGTCGGTGGACCCGAGACCACGCACACCGTGATGCTGCTCGGCGACACGGGACACGAACCGGACTCGTTCACGACAGTGTGCGAGCGACTGCACAATTCGGCGTTGCGGACGATCGTCCCGCAGGATCCGGCGGCCCTCGACCGCACGACCCTCATGGGCCTGCTCGACGCCCTCGAGATCGGGTGGGTCAACCTCGTCGGCATCGACGGCGGCGCCGAACTCGCATGGGCGGTCGCGGCGACCCAGTTCGGGCGCTTCGCGAGCCTCGTCGTCGCCGACCGCGGTCACCCGGCGGTACCCGACCGCGGCGGTCTCGTCCGCGATGCCGCCTGCCCGCCGGTCGAATTGCCGACGACGGTCCTCGTCTCGCAGCCCGACCGCGCGCCCGAAGCGCGGGGGAGCGGACGCTTCGTCTACGCCGACTTCCGGATGGTCGAACTCGCGCCCGTCGCGCAGGTGCCGCGCGACGCCGCGGCCGAACTCGCGACGGAGATCACGCTGCGCACGTCACCGTGGTGACGGCGCGCTAGCTCAGAGGTCGAGATACTCAGAGGTCGAGATCGAGGAGTGCGTTCTCGACGACCTCGGTGAGCGCGGGGTGGATCCAGTACTGGCCGCGCGCCATCTCCCGCGCACCGAGGCCGAACGTCATCGCCTGCACGAGCGGCTGGATCAGCGTCGGGGCCTCGGGTCCGAGGATGTGCGCGCCCAGGAGCGTCCCCGTCGCACGATCCGCGACGACCTTGCAGAAGCCGCTCTCGTCCTCGAGCGCCCAGCCGTAGGCGACGTCGCGGTACTCGCGCACACCGACGGTGACGTCGTGGTCGCGGCGCGCGTCCGCCTCGGTGAGCCCCACACTCGCGATCTGCGGATCCGTGAACACCGCCGCCGGGACGAACCGCTCGTCGCTCGCGACGAGCGTCGCAGGGTCCGACCACGTCCCGTGCAGGACGTTCTCGGCGACGACGCGGGCCTGCCGGTTGGCGATGTGCTTGAGCTAGTGCGGCGACGAGACGTCGCCGAGCGCCCACACGCCCGGCGCGCTCGTGCGCTGGAACTCGTCCACCGCGACGAGGCCGTCCTCGGTCACGTCGATTCCGCCCGCCGCGGCGCCCAGCCGGTCGGCGTTGGACACCCGTCCCGTCGCGACGAGCAGGGTGTCGCCCGTGATCGCCTCGCCCGAGTCGAGCGTCACGGTGACGGACCCGGCGTCGTCGCCGGTGACGTGGGTGACCGTCGCGTCGGTGTGGACGTTCCAGCGTGAGTGCGCGCCCTGCGCGAATCTCGCCGAGATGTCGGCGTCGAGGCTGCGCAGCAGCGCCGGGCCGCGGGCGACGACGTGCACGTCGCTGCCGAGCGCGGAGAACACGTGCGCGAACTCGGCTGCGATCGCTCCGCCACCGATCACGATCAGCCGCTCGGGAAGCGCGGGGATCCGCATGACGGTGTCGCTGGTGTGGAACGGGACGCCGGATTCCGTGACGACGTCCGGCACCACCGGACGCGATCCCGCTGCGACGATCACCTGATCGGCGGAGATCCGTTCGCCCGAGTCGAGGGCGAGTTCGCGGTCGCCGACGAACCGCGCGTGACCGCGCAGCAGCGTGACGTGGTCGCTGCGTTCGATCCGGTGCCGCTCACCGTTCTCCGAGAGCGGATCGACCCGCCCGAAGACCCGCGCGATCACGTCGGGCCAGCGCACGCCCTCGACGGTCGCGTCCACCCCGAACCTCGCGGCCGACCGGACGGTGCGCGCGACGTCGGCGCCGTGCACGAACATCTTGGTGGGGATGCAGCCCACGTTGAGGCACGTCCCGCCGAACACGCCCGACTCGATCAGCGCGACGTCGCGATCACGAAAACGCCGGTCGATCAGGGTGTTTCCCGATCCCGATCCGATCACCGCGACATCGAAGCGGCGCGTCACGGGCGCGGCTCCGCCGGAGCGGCGTACTCGTCGATCTCGGCGAGCCACCGGTCGACCTCCGCGAAGGCGCGGCGGCGCGGTTCCTCGCGCGAGAGGAACACGTCGTGACGGGCGCCGTCGATCGGCACGATCGTCGTGCGATCGCCGAGGCACCCGGCCCAGCGGGCGATCTGCCGTACGTCCAGCACGAGATCGGCGACGTCGGGATCGCGGCCGTAGGATTTCGTCGAGCGCAGCACGAGTGCCGGCACTCCGATGTCGAGTCCGCGGTGCAGCCGGGCGTGCGCCCGCCGTACGGCGCGCAGCCATCCGAAGCGCACCGGGAAGCCGGTGAGCGGCTTCCACTCGAGGTCGTACGTCCACTCGCCGCGCCGCTCGACGTGCAGGCTCGCGCCGTACGCGTCGAGCGAGGCGAGCGGGATCGTCGTGTGACCGGACACGCGTCCGACGACGTCGACGAGTGCGGTTCCGAACGAGCGGAGCACCGCTGGTCCCTGCAGGTCGAACCACGGGCTGTTGAGAACCAGCCCCATCACACCGAGGTCCTCGGTGCCGCGCCGCCGGTGTGCGTCGAGCCACAGCGGCAGGATCAGCCCGCCCGTCGAGTGCGCGGCGAGAAGTACCGGTCCGCCGCCGATCTCGCTGCGCGCGAGCGCGAGCGCGCGGTCGATCTCGGCGTCGTAGTCGCGCAGATCCGTCGCGAAGTGCGGAGTCTGACCCTCGCGGCGAGAGCGACCGCATTTGTGCAGGTCGAGTGCGTAGAACGCATAGCCCTGTTCGTGGAAGTGCTCCGCGACGTGGCGTTGGAAGAAGTAGTCGGTGAACCCGTGCACGTACAGGACGGCGCGGTCGTGCGATGCGCCCGAGGGCTGATACCGCACGAGCGTCGCGACGTTCTCGCCCTCGCCGTCGGGATCGGGACCCAACTCGATCGTCAGTTGCTCGTAGCCGTCGCCGAGGACGTCGGGCCGCCACCGTGCTCGCGCATCGGACTCCATCACACCGGTCACATGCTTCAAGGTAGCCACAATCACAAGAGGGTGGGACGTTCGGCCTGCGGAACGGGGAGCACAATGGTGGGACGAGCGTGCGAACGCGCGCGGGGCCAACGTGGGCGGACACGGAGCCGCGGGATCGTCCGGGTAACCTGTTGCCCGATTCCGCACCAGCGGGTCCGCAGACGGTGACCGGAAGGACGCGCCCCGAAGTTCGCGGCCACCCGGCAACAGTGACAGGAAGTCGATTCTCCAGTGTCTGATCGAAACGCGGTAGAGACGAAGTCCGACGTAGTGCTCGTCGGCGCCGGCATCATGAGCGCCACCCTCGGTGCGATCCTGCGTCAGGTCGCCCCGGACTGGTCCGTCACCGTCTTCGAGCGACTCGACGCGGCCGCGGCGGAGAGCAGCGACCCGTGGAACAACGCGGGTACCGGTCACTCCGCGCTCTGCGAGCTCAACTACACGCCGCAGCAGCCCGATGGCACGGTCGACACCACGAAGGCCGTCAACGTCAACGAGCAGTTCCAGGTCTCGCGCCAGTTCTGGTCGCACGCGATCGAGCACGGCATCCTCGAGGCGCCGCGCGAGTTCATCAATCCGATCCCGCACGTCGCGTTCGTGCACGGCGAGAAGAACCAGCAGTACCTGCGCGCCCGCTACGAGGCGCTCGTCGACAATCCGCTGTTCGCGGGTATGGAGTACATCGACGACCCCGCCGAGTTCTCGAACCGGCTTCCGCTCATGGCGAAGGGCCGCGACTTCGCCGACCCGATCGCGCTCAACTGGAGCCAGGACGGCACCGACGTCGACTTCGGTGCGCTGAGCCGCCAGCTGCTCGGGTACGTCGGCGCATCGGGTGGCGACGTCCACTTCGGTCACGAGGTCACCGATCTCGACAAGCAGTCCGACGGCAGCTGGATCGTCAAGGTCCGCAATCGCCGGACGGGCGAGCGCAAGAAGGTGCACTCGCGGTTCGTGTTCGTCGGTGCGGGCGGTGGCGCCCTGCCGCTGCTGCAGAAGGCCGGGATCAAGGAGGCCAAGGGCTTCGGCGGCTTCCCGGTCAGCGGCGCGTTCCTGCGCTGCACCAATCCCGAACTCGTCGCCCAGCACAGCGCGAAGGTGTACGGCAAGGCCGCCGTCGGCGCGCCCCCGATGTCGGTGCCGCACCTCGACACCCGCGTCATCAAGCACCGTCCCGGGCTGCTGTTCGGCCCGTACGCGGGCTGGTCGCCGAAGTTCCTCAAGGAGGGCCGCATCACGGATCTGCCCGGCTCGGTCAAGCCCGGCAACCTCGCGTCGATGCTCGGCGTCGGCATGAGCGAGATGGGCCTCGTGAAGTACCTCGTCAGCGAGCTCACCAAGAGCGAGTTCGGCCGCATCGAGGACCTCAAGGAGTTCGTCCCGCAGGCGATCGGCAAGGACTGGGAGCTCATCGTCGCGGGCCAGCGCGTGCAGGTCATCCGCCCGAAGGGGCGCAGCGGCGTGCTCGAGTTCGGTACCGCCGTCATCAACTCCGAGGACGGCACGATCGCGGGTCTGCTCGGCGCCTCGCCCGGCGCGTCCACCGCGGTCCCGGCGATGCTCGACGTGCTCGAGCGCTGCTTCCCGCGCGAGTTCGAGTCCTGGCGTCCCACGCTCGCCGAGATGGTGCCGTCGCTCGGCGTCAAGCTCTCGAACGATCCGGCTCTGTTCGAGCAGGTCTGGAACTGGAGTTCGTCGGTTCTCGAGCTCGGCAGCGAGCGCGCCGCCGACGAGCCCGGCGACGTCGTCGCCGTCTGACCTCGGCTCGCGTCCTGTGCCATAGTCAGCTCCCATGACGGCTACTGCGGCACTCAAACGCGCCTGGGCACTCGACCTGGACACCTCGACCCTCTACGCACTGCTCTCGTTGCGGGTCGAGGTGTTCGTCGTCGAGCAGGCGTGTGCGTACCCCGAGCTCGACGGCCGCGATCTGCTGTCGGACACCCGGCACTTCTGGCTCGAACAGGACGGCCGTGTCGTGTGCACGCTGCGGCTCCTCGAAGAGAACGTGGACGGCGTCACGACGTACCGCATCGGCCGGCTGTGCACCGAGCGATCGGCGCGCGGCAAGGGCCACACCACGCGGCTGCTGCGTGCCGCCCTCGCCGAGGTCGGCGACGCCACCTGCCGCATCAACGCGCAGACCTATCTCGTCGACATGTACGGCAAGCACGGGTTCGTCGCCGACGGCGAGGAGTTCGTGGAGGACGGCATCCCGCACGTGCCGATGCGCCGCCCCTGACCGGAGCCGTGGCGGAGGGGTCGTAGAGTCGTCGCGACGGCATCGCATCGCGACGCCGCCGCTGCACGTGTCATCCGAACGGAAGGTCAGGGGAGTGCAAGCTCGGGACGGCGAATCCCACTACCTGGTCGGCCTCGACCTGGCCGGTCGCAAGGTGGTCGTGGTCGGCGGCGGATCGGTCGCCGCGCGGCGCCTCGGACTGCTCGTCGACTCGGGGGCGGCGGTGCACGTCGTCGCGCGTGAGGCGACGCCCGCCGTCGAGGCACTCGCGACCGCGGGCCGGATCACCCTCGAGGTCCGCGACTATCGCCGCGGCGACCTCGACGGCGCGTGGTACGCGATCGCGTGCACCGACGAGCCCGAGACGAACGCGACCGTCGTCGCCGAGGCCGAAGCACACCGCGTGTTCTGCGTCCGCGCCGACTCGGCCCGCAAGGGGACCGCGGTCACGCCCGCGAGCGCGGAGTGGGACGGCATGAGCGTCGGAGTACTCGCGGGTGGCGACCACCGGAGGTCGGCGGCGGTCCGTACCGGCATCGTCGATGCACTCCAGTCGGGCACCGTCACCGACACCCCGCACCAGCGCCCCACGGGCGTCGCCCTCGTCGGCGGCGGCCCCGGCGACGCCGACCTGGTCACGGTGCGGGGACGCCGGCTGCTCGGCCAGGCCGACGTCGTCGTCGCCGATCGACTCGCGCCGGCATCGCTGCTCGCGGAACTCGGCCCCGAGGTCGAGGTGATCGACGCCGCGAAGATCCCCTACGGCCGGGCCATGGCGCAGGACGCGATCAACGACGTCCTGATCGACCGCGCCCGGGCGGGCAGGTTCGTCGTCCGGCTCAAGGGCGGCGACCCGTACGTCTTCGGCCGCGGCTTCGAGGAGGTCGAGGCCCTCGCCGCAGCCGGGATCCCCGTGACCGTCGTACCCGGCATCACGAGCGCGATCTCGGTCCCGTCCGCCGCGGACATCCCCGTGACGCACCGCGGCGTGACGCACGAGTTCGTCGTCGTCAGCGGTCACCTCGCGCCGGATCACCCCGACTCGCTCGTCGACTGGGACGCGCTCGCGCGCCTGCGGGGGACGATCGTGCTGCTCATGGCCGTCGAGCGGCTCGGGCTCTTCGCCGACGTCCTCGTCGCGGGCGGGCGGGCACCGGGAACTCCGGTCGCGATCGTGCAGGACGGCACGCTGAGGACGCAACGGACGGTCCGCGGCACGCTCGCCGACATCGCCCAGCGGGCGATCGCCGAGGACGTGCGCCCGCCCGCGATCGTCGTGATCGGCGACGTCGCGGCGCTCGCCGGGCGGGCCGAGTCCACTCGTACCGCCCAGGAGCGCTGACACACGTCCCGTCAGGCGTTCAGGATCACCTTCAGTGCCCTGGTCTCGGCGGCGCGCGAGAAAGTCTCGTACGCGTCGAGGATGTCGCCCAGCTCGAACCGGTGACTGATGAACGGCTGGGCCGCGATCTTGTCCTGCGCCAGGAGTTTGATGAGCATCGGCGTCGTGTCGGTGTTGACGAGACCCGTCGTGACGGTGATGTTGTCGATCCACATGCGGTCGAGCGGGAACTCGACGGGCTTGCCGTGCACGCCGACGTTCGCGACGTGCCCGGCGGGACGCACCAGATCGAGCGCCATGTCCCATGTCGCGGGAACGCCGACCGCCTCGATCGCGACGTCGACGCCGAGCCCGTCGGTGAGTGCGAGCACCCGATCCTTCCAGTTCGGATCCGACGACACGATGCCGTCCGTGGCGCCGAACCGCGCTGCCTGCTCGACCCGGTTGGCGTCGAGGTCGAGAGCCACGATCCGGCTCGGTCCGTACAGACCCGCCGTCGCCATCGCGGCGAGGCCGACCGGGCCGGCGCCGATGACCGCGACGACGTCGCCGGGGCTCACCGCGCCGTACCGGACACCCATCTCGTGTCCGGTCGGGAGGATGTCGCTGATGAGGGTGGCGTCCTCGGAGGAGACGCCGTCGGGAACGCGATAGAGCGAGGTCTCCGCGAAGGGCACGCGCACGTACTCGGCTTGAGTGCCGTCGATCAGATGGCCGAAGATCCAGCCGATACCGGACGCACCCTCGTCGGCGAGGCAGTGCGAGTACACGCCCTTCTTGCAGTACGAACACTTCCCGCACGACGAGATGCACGAGATGATGACGCGGTCGCCGACCGCGAGATCCGTGACCGCCGAACCGATCTCGGTGATGATGCCGACGCCTTCGTGACCGAGCACGCGTCCGTCGGTCACCGCCGGGACATCGCCTTTGAGGATGTGCAGATCGGTGCCGCAGATCGTCGTCGTCTCGATCTTCACGATCGCGTCGGTCGGGCGGACGATCGTGGGGTCGGGAACGTCCTCCCACGACTTCTCGCCGGGACCGTAGAACACGAGTGCCTTCATGCCGACCTCCAGGGTGGGGCCGGTTGCCCGTCGCCGCAACCGGCGTCGATTCGATGACAACACACGGGCCCGCCGCGGCGGAGGGATTCGCGGCGAGCGCTCAGGACGTGATGACGACCAACTGCGTCTCGTCGGGTGTCTCGACGCGCAGGCCCGCCTTCGAGGCGACGCGAGCGAGGCCGTCGATGTCGGCCGGTTCCGCGCGGGTGACGGTGAGCGCGCGCGCCAGCAGCCCCTTGTGGTGCTTGTTGAAGTGCGAGACGACCGACCGTGAGCCGTCGGGCTTCTCGGTGAGGACCGTCGCCGTGACGGCGCCCGGGACGCGGCCGAGCTGAAGGTAGGCGCCCGATCGCAGATCGACGACGAGTTCGCCGCCGGCCTCGCGGACGAGGGCTTCGCTCAGCTCGTTCCGCCACACCGACCGGAGCGTGCCCAGGCCGGGGAGTTTCGAGCCGCCCGAGAGCCGGTACGCGGGTACGGCATCTCCTGCGCGCGTCGCGCCGAAGAGCGCGGAGCCGACGGCGAGCCGTGCGTACGCCTTCGCGCGCTGCGTCTTCGTGAAGGAGCGCGCATCGAGCGCGTCGAACAGGACACCGGTGTAGCGGTCGAGTGCCGGGCGCGTGGGGGAGACCCACAGCTTCGCGTTGCGGGCGATCTCGTCGTGCTGCGAGACGCCGAGACCGAGGGCCGCCGCCGACGCCTCGGGGTCGTCGGCGAGAGCGACGAGGGCGTTCACGAGCATCTCGCGGGTCTCGGTGAGTTCGGGCATCGCGAGTTCGGCGAGATCGAGCGGCGCGTCGTCGCCGCCGTCGGACTTCGTCTCGGACGGGGGAAGCAGCACCAGCACGAGGCCGGAGTCTACCGGCGACCGCCGGGCACGACGGCGCGCCGCCCGACTATCCTGGCCGACTGTGATCACCCGCATGTCCCACCTGTTCCTGCGCACGCTGCGCGACGATCCCGCCGACGCCGAGGTGCCCAGCCACAAACTGCTCGTGCGTGCCGGCTACGTGCGCCGCGTCGCGCCCGGCGTCTACTCGTGGCTGCCGCTGGGGCTGCGGGTGCTGCGGCAGATCGAGCGGGTCGTGCGCGAGGAGATGAACTCGTTCGGCGCGCAGGAGATCGCGCTGCCCGCACTGCTGCCGCGCGAGCCGTACGAGGCGACGAACCGCTGGACCGAGTACGGCGACGCGCTGTTCCGGCTCGAGGACCGCAAGGGGGCCGACTACCTGCTGGGCCCGACCCACGAGGAACTGTTCGCCCTCACCGTGAAGGGCGAGTACAACTCGTACAAGGACTTCCCGGTCACGCTCTATCAGATCCAGACGAAGTACCGCGACGAGGAACGGCCCCGCGCCGGCATCCTCCGCGGCCGCGAGTTCGTCATGAAGGACTCGTACTCGTTCGATCTCACCGACGACGGCCTCGCGCAGTCGTACCGGGCGCATCGGGACGCCTACGAGCGCATCTTCCGCCGCCTCGACGTCGAGTACGTCATCGTCTCGGCGACGTCCGGCGCGATGGGTGGTAGCGCGTCCGAGGAGTTCCTCGCGGTCTCCGAGGTCGGCGAGGACACCTACGTGCGGAGCACGGAGTCGGGCTACGCCGCGAACGTCGAGGCCGTGACGACCGTCGTCCCGGAGGCCGTTCCCGTCGACGGGCTTCCCGAGGCCGTCGTGCACGACACCCCCGACACCCCCACGATCGCGACGCTGGTGGAGTGGGCGAACGGCGCCGATCTCGGCCGCACCGTGACCGCCGCCGACACACTCAAGAACGTCGTCGGCAAGGTCCGCGCCCCGGGCGGCGAGTGGGAACTGCTCGCGATCGGTCTTCCCGGCGACCGCGAGGTCGACGCCAAGCGGCTGGAGGCATCGCTCGAACCTGCCGAGTTCGCGCTGCTCGACGAGGCCGATTTCGCCGCGAACCCGTTCCTCGTCAAGGGATACATCGGCCCGAAGGGGCTGCAGGCGAACGGGGTTCGGTATCTCGTCGATCCCCGAGTCGTCGAGGGCACCGCGTGGATCACCGGTGCCGACGCGCACGGCAAGCACGTCGTCGATCTCGTTGCGGGCCGCGACTTCGTGCCGGACGGCGTGATCGAGGCGGCCGAGGTGCGCGAAGGCGACCCGTCACCCGACGGCGCCGGGACGCTCGTGGCCGCGCGCGGCATCGAGATCGGCCACGTCTTCCAGCTCGGCCGCAAGTACACCGACGCGTTCGAGGTCGACGTCCTCGGCGAGAACGGCAAGCCCGTGCGCCCCACGATGGGCTCGTACGGCGTCGGTGTGTCGCGGCTCGTCGCGGTCGTCGCCGAACAGCAGCACGACGACAAGGGACTGCGCTGGCCCGCCGAGATCGCGCCCGCCGACGTGCATCTCGTGATCGCGAACAAGGACGAGGCGGCGCGTGCGGGAGCCGAGGCGCTCGCCGCCGACCTCGACGCCGCGGGCATCGAGGTCCTGCTCGACGACCGCAAGGCGTCGCCCGGCGTCAAGTTCAAGGACGCCGAGTTGATCGGTGTGCCGACGATCGTCGTCGTCGGCCGCGGCTGGGCCGACGGCGTCGTCGAGGTGCGCGATCGGTTCTCGGGCGAGGCCCGTGAGGTGCCGGCGGGCGACGCGGTCGGCGAGATCGTCGGCGCGGTGCGCGGCGGGCGGGCACAATCGGCGTCATGACGGACAGCTGGGACGAGACCGACGACTATCTGGCACGCACCCTCGTCGGGGACGACCCGGCACTCGCGTCCGCGCTGGCCGCGAACCACGACGCCGGGCTGCCGCCGATCGACGTCTCGCCCCTGCAGGGCAAGCTCCTGTCGCTGCTCGCCCGGGCGATCGGTGCGCGCCGCGTGCTCGAGGTGGGGACGCTCGGCGGGTACAGCACGATCTGGCTCGCGCGCGCCGTCGGCGAGGACGGTCACGTCCTCACCCTCGAGTACGAGCCGCGGCACGCCGCCGTCGCGGCGGCGAACCTCGATCTCGCGGGAGTGGGGGAGCGCGTCGAGGTCCGCATCGGATCCGCCCTGGACACCTTGCGGTCGCTCGATCCCGGCACCCCGCCGTTCGATCTCGTGTTCATCGACGCGGACAAGGTGAACAACTCGAACTACGTCCTCGAGGCGCTGCGCTTCTCGCATCCCGGGACCGTGATCGTCGTCGACAACGTCGTGCGGGGCGGTGGCGTGTCGAATCCCGACCTCGACGACGACGCCGTCCGTGCGAGCCGCGACGTCCTCGACCTCTTCGCGCGCGATCCGCGGCTCGACGCCACCGCGATGCAGACCGTCGGCGGCAAGGGCTGGGACGGTTTCGCACTCGCTCTCGTCACGGAAGGATGAGCGCGGTGCGCGAGTACCCCTTCTCCCAGGTCGACGTCTTCGGTGCATGGGGACTGCCCGGCAATCCCGTCGCCGTCGTCCACGACGCCGACGACCTGACCACCGAGCAGATGCTGCGGTTCGCGTCGTGGACGAACCTGTCCGAGACGACGTTCCTGTGCCGTCCCACCGATCCGGCCGCCGACTACCGCGTCCGGATCTTCACTCCCGCCGTCGAGCTGCCGTTCGCCGGGCATCCGACGCTGGGCTCCGCACACGCGTGGCTGCGGCGCGGCGGCACGCCGGCGGCCCCCGGCGTCGTCGCGCAGGAATGCGGCGTCGGCGTCGTCCCGGTGCGCACGGCCGACACCGATCTCGCGTTCGCCGCGCCGCCGCTGCGGCGTTACGAGGACGTCGACGACGCGACGCGAGAGCGAGTCCTCGCCGCGCTCGCCGTCGACCCCGGCCGGGTGCGGGCGATGCGCTGGATCGACAACGGGCCGGGATGGCTCGGCGTCCTGCTCGACTCCGCGGACACCGTGCTGGGACTCCGGCCCGTCGCCGGGGCGCTGGCCGGCCTCGCGGTGACCGTCGCCGGGCAGCATCCGGGCAACGACCCCGCGCACGTCGAGATCCGCGCGTTCATCCCCGACGCCGGTGTGCTCGAAGATCCCGTGACAGGCAGCGCCAACGCCGGATTCGCCCGGTGGCTCACCGATTCGGGCGTCGTCGACGGCGCGTACACGGCCCGGCAGGGCACCGCCCTCGGCCGTGGCGGGCGCATCACGGTGACGCCGGATGCCGGGGAGTTGTGGATCGGCGGCACGACCGTGACCGTCGTCGACGGAACCGTCGGCCTGCCGCTCGGCTGAGCGGGCTCAGGGTTGTCCGTGGCCGGCTCAGGGCTGTCCGGGGAACGCCACCGTCGCCGGAGCGTCGCCCAGCACGACGCGCCAGCGCGAGCGCCGCACCGCGGTCTCGGCCAGCACGTCGATCGCGACCGTCCGCACCCGCTCGTCGCTCGCCGCCTCGGCGGTCGCACGCCATGCCTGCGCGCAGTCCGCCTCGACCTGCTCCGCCAGACGTGCCGCCGAGATCGGATCGGTCACCTCGATCGGCATCGTGTAGCCCGCCGCGGCCGGAGGCGGGTCGAGGCCGAGTTCGCGGGCGAGGTCGATCGTCGCGTCGCGCGTCGCGCGGTGCGCGGCGAGGTCCGCGTCGATCGCGCCGGCACGGTCCGGGTTCGCGAACGCTCCCGCGATCCCGTACGCGAAGACGGCGCCGTGCTCCGCTGCGAGCGCGTCGAGGAGGGCGCCGGAGTCCGGTCGTTCGCCGGTGGGTGCGGTCACGGCAGTTGAACCTCCACGTGGGTGCGGCAGGCCGCCGCGATCGAGGCGAGCAGCCCCGCGCGGTGACCGTCCTGGGTGCGTGCGGTGTCCGCGGCCTCGCGGGCCGCCTCGCGCAGGCGGTCGCGGATCTCGTCGAGGCTCGTGGGCGGCGCGGGGGGAGTCGGCTCGGGTGTCGGCGCCGTCTCGGGGATCGTGCCGTCCTCGTACCGGCCGAGCGCGCGGGCGATCTCGGCGTCGAGCGCGTCCGCGTGCTCGGTGCGCTGCTCGGCGACGACGGTGAGCGCGGCGGCGCGGTCGGGCGCGAGAGCGACGGCGGCGGCCGCTGCCTGCGCATCCGCGCGGGCGCGAGCCGCGAGCGGCGAGAGCGGATCCGGTTCGGGCGGCGCGTCGTCGGCACACGACGCGAGCGTCGGGACGAGCGCGAACGCGCCGGTCGCGATCGCGGCTGCCCGGAGTGCGGCGCGGCGCGTGAAGCGACGGGGCGAGGTGACGGTCACGCCGCCATCCTGCCAGCAGAGCGGCCCCGAACGGCCTCGGCACACCGGTCCGAAGTGCGCCGACGACACGGTAGGATCGATGGTTGCTGCGTCACGCCCGACGACTGTCACACCCGGACAACTGAAACGAGGAGCCCACCGATGCCGGTCCCGTCCAAGGAGAGGATCAGCGAGCTCGTCGCCGACGTCGTCGCTCGTCACGGATACGACCTCGAGGACGTCGTCGTGACACTCGCCGGCAAGCACAGCGCCGTGCGCATCCTCGTCGACGGTGATGCGGGACTCGGCCTCGACGACGTCGCGGGCCTCAGCCGGGAGATCTCGGCCGTCTTCGATTCCGTCTCGGATTTCGGCGAGTCCCCGTACACCCTCGAGGTGACCTCGCCCGGAATCGACCGCCCGCTGACGCACGAACGCCACTGGCGCCGGGCGCGTGGCCGCCGGGCGCGCATCACGTTGCCGGACGAGGTTCTCCTCGCGCGCGTCGGAAGACTCGGCGACGACGGCACCGTCGAGGTCGTGCTGCCCGGGCGCCCGCAGCCGCAGGTGCGCCGCATCGCGCTCGACGACGTGACCACTGCCGTCGTCGAGGTCGAGTTCAGGACGCCCGACGCCCGCGAGCTCGAGCTCGCGGGAGGGCTGCCCGACGGACGTGCCGCAGCGGGGGAGATCGACGAGCTCACCGAGACCGGCGAGTTCACCGAGGAAGAAGAGGAAGGTCCCGACAAGTGAATATCGACATCGCAGCGCTGCGCGCGATCGAGGCGGAGAAGGGAATCTCCGTCGAGACCGTCATCTCGACGATCGAGACCGCGCTGCTCACGGCGTACCGGCACACCCCCGGTCATCAGCAGCACGCGCGGATCGACGTGGACACCAAGACGGGCGTCGTGCGCGTGATGGCGCACGAGGTCGACGAGGGCGGTGAGATCCTCGGCGAGGAGTGGGACGACACCCCCGAGGGCTTCGGCCGTGTCGCGGCGACGACAGCGCGCCAGGTCATCCTGCAGCGGCTGCGCGACGCCGAGAACGAGCGGACGTTCGGCGAGTTCGTGGCGCACGAGGGCGAGATCGTCGGTGGCGTCGTGCAGCGCGATGCGCGCCTGAACGCACGCGGCACCGTCGTCGTGCGGATCGGCAGCGACGCCAACGGGATCGACGGCGTGCTCCCGCCGTCGGAGCAGGTGCCGGGCGAGAAGTACGAGCACGGCGATCGCGTCAAGTGCTACGTCGTCGGCGTCAGCCGCGGGCAGCGCGGCACGCAGATCACGCTGTCGCGTACGCACCCGGGCCTCGTCCGCAAGCTGTTCGCGCTCGAGGTCCCCGAGATCGCGGACGAGTCCGTCGAGATCGTCGCCGTCGCGCGCGAGGCGGGTCACCGCTCGAAGATCGCGGTGACCTCCACCGTTCCCGGGCTCAACGCCAAGGGCGCGTGCATCGGCCCGATGGGCCAGCGCGTCCGCAACGTCATGAGCGAGCTGTCGGGCGAGAAGATCGACATCATCGACTGGGACGAGGACCCGGCGACGTTCGTCGGCAACGCGCTCTCGCCGTCCAAGGTCGTCTCCGTGACGGTGGTCGATCCCGACCAGCGGGCCGCCCGCGTCGTCGTGCCCGATTACCAGCTCTCGCTCGCGATCGGCAAGGAAGGGCAGAACGCCCGACTGGCCGCCCGCCTGACGCAATGGCGGATCGACATCCGCAGCGACGCGGCGAGCCCGGAGCCCGGCGGAGACGCCGCTCCGGCGCACGGATGAGGGGCGCATGCGGAGAACGGAACGGGTCGGCGGTACAGTGGACGATGGTTCGGCACGAACTCGGTGACCCCGCACGTACGCTCCCGCAGCGAACGTGTATCGGGTGCCGCAGCACGGCGCCGGCCACCGACCTGCTGAGGGTTGTGGCGGAGCGGACGGAATCCGGTGATCCGGAGGTTCGCATCGTCACGGACCCGAGACGTCGACTGCCCGGCAGGGGTGCGTGGTTGCATCCCGATCCCGAGTGTCTCGACCTCGCGGAACGTCGGCGAGCGTTCGGGCGTGCACTGCGCGTCCCGGGCCCGGTCGACACGTCCGACCTCGGCAGGACACTACGAAGAGACAGGCACACACACTCATGAGCACACCGTGAAGCACCAGCGATGAACGGCCATCGGATATAACCCGAGGTCGCGCGGGACGAGCCGCCCTACGACGGCGGCGCCTCCTGCTCGACCTCACCAGTGAGGAGAGCAGTGGCAGGCAAGGCCCGCGTACACGAGTTGGCGAAAGAACTCGGTGTCACCAGCAAGGAACTACTCGCGACGCTCAAGGAGCAGGGCGAGTTCGTGAAGTCGGCGTCGTCCACGGTCGAGGCGCCGGTCGCACGTCGGCTTCGGGAGAAGTTCGACGCGCCGTCGCCCGCGAAGGGTGACGGCCCCGGCAACGGCGGCGCGAAGGTCGTCGCGAAGCCGGGACCCAAGCCCGGCCCGAAGCCCGCGGCACCGGCGGCCCCCGCAGCACCCGCTGCGGAGACCACCCCGGCCCCGGCTCCGGCACCCGGACCCAAGCCGGCGGCCCCGCGCCCCGGCCCCGCAGCGCAGCCGGCTCCGGAGCAGCCCGCGGCGCCGGCCCCGCGTCCGGCGGCCCCC
>NZ_BCXD01000010.1 GCF_001894925.1 Rhodococcus rhodnii NBRC 100604
GATCGCATTCGTCGAATAGGCGGCGGATTCGGGCCCCCAACGGCAGTCGGGAGCGTGGTGACGATCCCCCACGCACGGGCATTCCTGAGGAGAGTCGACCCGGATGGGTGCTTGCAGCAACTCCCCTGCGCTCGAGCGTGAGGGCTGGCATCAACGACCACGGTCGAGAGGCCCCAGCAGGACCCGAGAATGGCCCTACACGGCAGGTTGAATCAGCTTCTCGACCTTGCGGTGCGGAGCCTGACGGATGTTCGGATTCCAGAACATCTCGTCGGCAAGATTCTCGTCGGCGATCCAGCGACGTTCGCCGGAGTGCCAGAACTCGGGTACGACATCGAAGTTCTCACGCGGGTCGCTGGCAGCACGAATCACGAGCGCGGGGCTCGACTCGTGATTCAGCCAGTAGTACACAGCGGCGATCGTATCTCGATAGCTTCCCGGCATCGGAATGCTATCGAGCGATCGGCAAAGCGTGCCGGGACGAACCGCGCCACGACCCGTGGGGGTCTTCTCCACGGCTGCGAGGCCCGGCGCCAGCCGTGGCGAACGTTGGCGGGGCGACAAAACCCGGACGCGGTACCGACGCCTCAGCGTGACAGGCCTTGGTCGCGCGCCGCTCCCAGCTGCTCGGCGTCCGCTGGGTCGATATCGACGACACGAACGGTGTCGTGGCGTGATAGGAAAGGTCCCGCGGGTCAACGGCGTCGGCCTCGTGAGGGTCGACGCCACGAAAACCGAGGCCGGCCGGCGAATGATCCCTCTCCCCGGTTCGCCCCGGACATGCTGAAGCGGCGGGCCGACGAGCCACAGATCGGGACGCTCGGCGTCGTGTTCTCGTCGACCGCAGGAACGCTGCGTGACCCCAACAACTTCGAGCTGTGGCGGCCCGTGCGCGACGAGCTCGGCGTCAGCGACACGAGGACGCACTCGTTCCGAAAGACGGTCGCCACCCTCATCGACGACGAGGGTCTGTCTGCACGGATCGGCGCCGGCCACCTCGGACACCAGCACGTGTCGATGACGCAGGACCGGTACATGACCCGCGGCCGGCAGCACTCCGAGGTCGCTGCACTCCTGGATCGCGCCATAAACGATGGATGCCTGATCTCGCGTCTGCGAAAACAGGCTATGACGTGGGGCGGGCGGGGCTCGAACCCGCGACCTACGGATTATGAGTCCGCGGCTCTAACCGACTGAGCTACCGCCCCCTGGCCGAGAAACCGGCACGCACATGCTAGCCGAGCGCGACCGTGCAACGAACAGGGGACGGCCCCTCGACAACGGCACGCGCGTGCACCGACGATCGCTAGTCTCGAAGCCATGGCCCGTCGGAGTGCATCCCGTTCCCTGCTCGAGATCGTGGTGACGCTCGTCGTCGTCGTACTGCTCGCCTTCGTGCTGCAGACCTTCGTCGCCCGGCCCTACGTCATCCCGTCGGAGTCGATGGAACCGACGCTCCACGGCTGCCCCGGCTGCACCAACGACCGCATCATCGCCGAGAAGCTCACCTACTACGTACGCGAACCGCGGATCGGTGACGTCGTGGTGTTCCGGGGACCGCCGTCGTGGAACGAGGGGTATCAGTCGATTCGCTCCGACAACGCGGTGCGGAGGGCGCTCGAGAACGCCGCTGCCACGGTCGGTCTCGCGCCGCCCGACGAGAACAACCTCGTCAAGCGGGTCGTCGCCACAGGCGGTCAGACCGTGGCGTGCTGTGACGTCCAGGGCCGTGTGACGGTCGACGGCCTCGCCCTGGACGAGCCGTACGTCGTCCACGACTTCCCGTGGAATCCGGGCGGCGAGAACGCGTCGTACCCGGTGGGACGCGCGTTCGGCCCGATCACCGTCCCCGACGGGCACCTCTGGATGATGGGCGACAACCGCAGCAACTCGAAGGACTCGCGCTTCTACGTCGGCGACGAGACCAACGGGACGGTGTCCGTCGACGACGTGCGGGGCCGCGCGGTCGCGGTGTTCTGGCCGATCAACCGCGCCGGCCCGATCGACTGACCACCGCGTCACCCGACTGACCACCGCGTCACCGGGGATGCGGCGTCTCGCCTCGCGACAGCATCGCGACGAGTTTCGCGAGGCGGCGCGCCCTGACGGTCTCGTTCGGCGCGGTGAGGACGCGGTGCAGCACGGCGTACCTGTTGCGGGAGTCGAGGGTCGCGAACAGCTCCGCGGCGGCGGTGTCGGCATCGAGCGCTGCAGCGAGATCGGGTGGCACCTCGGCTCCGCTGGGACCGGCGTAGGCGCGCTCCCAGCGGCCGTCCGCCTTCGCGGCGTCGATCTCCGCGTGCCCGCGCGGTCGCATCCGGTCTTCCGCGAACAACCGTGCCGTGTACTCGACGTTGCGCTGTGACCAGATCGACCGTGCACGCCGTGGGGTGAAGCGCTGCCGGAAGGTCGTGGCGTCGAGCGATTTTCGCTGCCCGTCGATCCATCCGCTGCACAGCGCCTCATCGAGCGCCTCGGCGTACGACAGCGAGGTGGGCGAGATCGTCCCCTTCTTCGCGAGCATCAACCACACGCCGTCCGACGTCTCCTCGTTCAGGTCCAACCATGCCCGCCACGCGACCGTGTCCGCGAGGACGAGTGGATCGACATCGTCACCAGCCATGTGCTCGTTGTACTCCCCGCCACCGACAGCGCGAGGAGATACTGCGGCCATCCTCGCTGTGTCCGTCTCGGTCCGTGCGTCGGACCCTTACGCCAGAATCCCCCTTACGCCGGAGTCGACGGTCGGCGCGGATGCTCACCCGGCTACCCGCCCGGTCGGCCCTCCACCGACTCACGGCACACGAACGGACGACAGGACGGACATGCCCGACTTCATGCGAGAGAACTACGACATCGCCGGCACTGCGGCCACCGGTGCCGTGCTGTGGTCACTGCACGCTCCCTGGCCGTTGTGGCTGGTGTGGTGCGGAATCATCGCTTTCATCGTGTACGACCGCACGGCGGCCGCTCGACAGAACCGCGACCACGGCGAACCCGCCGGCCGTGACAATCCGTGACAAAAAGTTGGAGTCGTCGTGAAACGACAGAAGCCCCGGACCGCGTTTCCGCTGTTCCAGGGCTTCTGTTGCGCTCCCCCGGCTGGACTCGAACCAGCAACCGTCCGATTAACAGTCGGAAGCTCTGCCAATTGAGCTACAGGGGAATGCTCCGCACGCTCACCTCTCGGCGGCGCCTGAAAAACTGTAGCGCATAGCCCCACCCCTTCACCAAATCCGCTGGTCGACGCAGCGCCGGGGCGAGTCGGACAGGGCGCACGGAATCAGGCAGGATGGACGGGCACGCTCGTTCGGAGAGTGCGACGACAGCGGAGGGTGAACACATGATGCGGTTGTTGATCGGTGTCGCCGCGGGGTACGTGCTGGGGACCCGCGCCGGGCGCGCCCGCTACGAGCAGATCTCCCGCGGGGCGAAGGCGATCGCGACGAGTCCGGCCACCAAGAAGGTCGTGGAGATCTCGCGCGCGAAGCTCTCGGAGTCGCTCGATCCGCGCCCGAAGCTCGAACCGCTGAAGCCGGTCGACGAGCAGACGACGATCATGGTTCCGCAGGATCAGCTGCGCAAACGGCGGGGACGCGGCTAGCGCCGACTAACCCGCGAGGCCGCCCTGCGTGTCGCCGATCGCCTGATCGAGCAGGCTGCGCCGGTACTGCTCGAGAGCGACGAGGTCGCCGAGCAGCGAATGGAACTCGTCGGATTCGGTCGCGGGCGAGACGCGCTGCAGGCGGGATTTGAGGTCGGCGACCTGCTCCCCGACCCACACCTCCTGCAGCCGCGCGATCACGCCGGTGATGTACCGCGGGATCCTGTCCTCGTCCGCCGGGATCTCCTCCACGGCGAGTTCGGAGACGAGCGACTGCGCCGTCGGATCGGTCAGCGTGCGCCCGACGGCGTCGACCCACTCTCCGCCGCCGAGCCCGCAACTCGCGCCGCCCGCCTCGCTCATCGCGCCGCGGATGGCCGCGTACGCGGGATGCGTGAACGTCTCCGGCGGCAGCGAATCGAACACCGTCCCCGCGATCGCGGGATACTGCAACGCCGACTTGAGCGCCTCGCGCTGCGGCCACAGCACCGGATCGCGCGGACGTGGCCGGGCGAGGCCGACCGGGCGCTCCGCCTCCTCGCCCTCGCCGCCGCGACGCTTGGGTGCGATCTCGACGGGCGTTCGCGCGGCGCGACGTGCCTCTTCGCGCACACGGGTGCGCACCTGCCCGATGTTGTTCCAGCCGACTCGCTCGGCGAGTTGCACGGCGTAGTTGTCGCGCAGCGTCGACTCCTTGATCCGCGCGACGACGGGCACCGCACGACGCAGCGCCTCGGCCCTGCCCTCGGCCGTCTCCAGATCATGTTCCGCGAGAATCGCTTTCACGACGAACTGGAACATGGGAATCCGACGCGCGACGAGATCGCGCACGGCGGCGTCGCCCTGGTCCTGCCGCAGCTCGCACGGGTCCATTCCGTCGGGCGCGATGCAGACGAACGACTTGCCCGCGATCTTCTGATCGCCGTCGAAGGCCTTCATCGCTGCGGCCTGACCGGCGGCGTCGCCGTCGAAGGTGTAGATGATCTCGCCACGAAAGTAGCTGTCGTCCATGAGGAGTCGTCGCAGCATCGACAGATGCTCGTCGCCGAACGCCGTGCCGCACGACGCGACGGCGGTGCGCACGCCGGCGAGATGCATCGCCATGACGTCGGTGTAGCCCTCGACGACGACGGCCTGATGCCCCTTCGCGATCTCACGCTTGGCGAGGTCGAGCCCGAACAGCACCTCCGACTTGCGGTAGAGGATCGTCTCCGGAGTGTTGAGGTACTTGGCGCTCATCTGATCGTCGTCGTGGATCCGCCGCGCCCCGAACCCGATGACGTCGCCCGCCAGGTTGCGGATCGGCCACAGCAACCTGCGATGGAACCGGTCGATCGGCCCGCGCCTGCCCTCCTTGGACAGCCCGGCAGCTATCAGTTCCTTCTCCTCGAAGCCGCGGCCACGCAGATGCTTGGTGAGGGTGTCCCAGCCGCCCGGCGCGTAGCCGCAGCCGAACATCTGCCACGCGGCCTCGTCGAAGTTGCGTTCGGTGAGGTAGTCGCGCGCGGCCTGCGCCTCGGGCGAACGCAGCCGCTCGGCGTAGAACTCCTGCGCTGCGGCATTGGCGGCGACCAGCCTGGCCCGCGTCCCGCGGTCCTTCCTGACGGCCGCTCCCCCGCCACCTTCGTAGCTGATGGAGTAGCCGATCCGCTCGGCCATCTGCTCGACGGCCTCGACGAACCCGATGTGGTCGATCTTCTGCAGGAAGGCGTAGACGTCGCCGCCCTCGCCGCAGCCGAAGCAGTGGAAGTGGCCGTGATTGGGGCGGACGTGGAACGACGGCGACTTCTCGTCGTGGAACGGGCACAGCCCCTTCATCGAGTCGGCCCCGGCGCGCTTGAGCGCCACGTACTCGCCGACGACGTCTTCTATCCGGGTGCGCTCACGAATCGCCGCGATGTCTCGATCGGGGATTCTGCCTGCCACCCGGACAGTGTACGTCGCATGCGGCGATGCCGACCCCGGGTCGCGCTCAGCAGGTGGAGGGCGCCGGGACGCCCGCGATCCGGTCGCCGAGGTAGCCGAACGCCGCCGGGCCGCCCGCGACGATCGCGGTCCCGTGATCGGCTCCGGGGAAGGAGTCGAATCTCACCGGCGTCCCGCCCGCGCAGAACTTCCCCACGGCGTCGCGGACGGGCCCGATCGTCACGAGCGGGTCCGCATCGCCGTGCCACACGTACAGCGGGATCCGGGGCGGCGGCGCGAACGTCACACTGTTCTCGTTCATGACGCTCCGAACCTCCGGATCGTCGAAGATGCCGGGCCTCGTCGTCAGCTCGTCGATACTGCGGCCGGACCCTGCGGCGAGGATGTCGTCGGTGCACAGGTTCGCCATCCGGTCACGCAGTGCGAGTCCGTCCGGGTTGAGAACGTCGCCGAGCGGGCTCCGGGTCGGGTACTCGCGTTCGAGCCCGATCGCGGCGGCGAATCCGAGGCCGAATGCGGGCGACGGCGTGCCGCCGAGGCGGTCGGCGAGCTCACCGAGGTCGACGGGCGTTCCGCCGACCGCCGCGCCGACGAGCGGCAGGTCCGGTGCGTGTTCGGGGGCGAGCGACGCGGCCCACGCCGTCGCCATCGCGCCGCCCGAGTATCCCGCCATCGCGACGGGTCCGCCGGCCGCGGCCTCGGGAACGTCGCGCACAGCACGGATTCCGTCGAGAACGAGTCTGCCACCGAGCTGCGCCGCGCCGTACGCGCTCGTCGGGCCGAGGTGATCGGGCACCGCGACGGCCCAGCCGCGCGCGAGCATTCCCGCGAGCAGCGGCGTCTCCTGCAGGCCACCTGTCGCAACCGAATGCGATGGAGCGCACTGCATCCCGAGCGAGTTGACGAACGGCTGATACGACACGAGCGGCTTCGCGCCGCCACCGGGCGGAGTGAGCACCGTCGTCATCGCGGCGATCGGCGCGCCCGCCGAATCGGTCGACTTGTACCGCACCTGCCATGCACTCGCACCCGGGAACGCGGGCGCCGCGACCGGCCTGACCCCCAGCACGGCGCCGTCGGGCGTCGAGGACTCCGCGCCGCCGTAGTAGAACGGATCGCCGTCGGCAACGGGCTGCACGGGCGCCGCCGAGGCGGTGGGCACCGTGAGCAACGCGGCGGCGGCGAGCGCCGCTGCGGCGACGGCGAATCGGGCTCGTGACGCACGAAGCGATCGCGTGCTCGGTCTCATGGGGCTCCTCGGCGGAAGGTCGGGCATCCGGTCGACCGCACGATTGTCACCCAGGGGTTCTCGCAGCACCGGGGAATGAGACAGAACTCGGTGCAGTCCCGGCTAACCCCACCCGGCCTGCGCGCCGAGGCTCGCCTTGTCGATGCGCTCGAGTCGGCTCTCGGTGTAGGACGCGATCTGATCGACGACGACGCGCGACCGCTCGGCGTCCGACGTCGCGGATTCCCACGCGGGCAACACGAGTGGGTCGAGACCCGACGGCGCCGTCGCGAGCAGCCACTGAGCGACGCGATGGATTCGTTCGCGCTGCCGTAGCTGCCGCGCCCGATGCCCGGGATCGGACATCACGTAGTACAGCGCGACCGTCTTGAGCAGCGCCACCTCGGCGGCAACGGCAGCGGGGACGTCGAGTTCGGCGTCGTACCGGCGCAACGGCGACGTGCCGAACCGTCGCCGCGTTCCCGCGATCGCGGCCGTCGCGAACCGCCCGACGAGTTCGCTCGTGAGTCGTTTGAGCGCAACCGAACTCGTGAGCGTGCCGTCGTAGTGGCCGACATCGGCAACGACCGGTAGCTGCGACAGCCGAGTCGCGGCGTCGACGAGTTCGTCCTCGTCCAGACCGCGGAACTCGGCCGCGCCCCGTTCCGCGAGCGCGCGCCGTTCGGTCGGCGCGTCGAGCGAACGCAGGTCGATCCGGCCCGCGATCACGCCGTCTTCGAGATCGTGGACCGAATACGCGACGTCGTCCGCCCAGTCCATGACCTGCGCCTCGAGGCACCGGACGCGGTCGGGCGCGCCGTCGCGAATCCACGCGAGGACGCCGGCGTCGTCGTCGTAGGCGCCGAACTTCGCGCCCGGCTCGGGCCGCGTCCACGGGTACTTCGTCGCGGCGTCGAGCGAGGCCCGTGCGAGATTGAGCCCCACGCTGCGCCCGTCGGCGTCGACGACCTTCGGTTCGAGGCGCGTGAGGATCCGCAGATTCTGCGCATTGCCCTCGAATCCCCCGCACGACGCCGCGACCTCGTCGAGCGCGCGTTCGCCGTTGTGGCCGTAGGGCGGGTGCCCGATGTCGTGGGCGAGGCCCGCGAGGTCGACGAGATCCGGATCGCAGCCGAGCCCGTCGGCGATACCGCGACCGATCTGTGCGACCTCGATCGAATGGGTCAGCCGGGTGCGCGGGGTGTCGCCGTCGCGCGGACCGACGACCTGGGTCTTGTCGGCGAGCCTGCGCAGCGCGGCCGAGTGCAGCACCCGGGCGCGGTCGCGTGAGAAGACGCTGCGCCGCTCGTCGCCGTCCTCCGACGTCCCCGGCAGCGCAGCGCGTTTCGGCGATTCGGTGACGCGGCGCGCGCAGTCGTGCGGCGAGTACTCGGCGCGCATCGTCACTGCCCCGCGGTGTACGGGAAGTCGGCCGAGAAGTGGGTGAGCTGATACCACAGCAGCGCACCGGTCTCGCGGGTGATGCCGTGGAACTGCGACTCACGGGTGAAGACGGCCGGCCCCTGCCGCGTCGGCGACGTCCACGCGTCGAGACCGGCGTCGCGCGCCATGGTGCGGGTGCGCAGCGAATGCCACGGATCGCTGACGAGCACGGCGGAGTGCCAGCCGGCGCCCTCCATCGTGTCGGCGACCGACTCGATGCTGCGCAGCGTGTCCGAGCCCTCCTCGACGGGGACGATCGCGTCTGCCGGGACCCCCTGGTCCGTGAGATACGCCTTGCCGGACGCGGCCTCGGTGAAGAGATCGCCCTCCTGCTTGCCGCCGACCGTGACGATGCGCGGGGCGACCCCCTCCTCGTACAGCTTGCGGGCCTGCTCGAGGCGCGCCTCGAAGACCGACGACGGCGTGCCCGAGTACTGCGCCGCGCCGAGCACGACGATGGCGTCGGCACTCGTGCGGTCGTCGATCCGCGCGACCTGCCACACCCGCACCGCGGTCCCGAGCCCGACGGCGAGGCCGACGAGGATCGTGCCGACGATCAACCGCCGCGTCCAACGTCCGACACCCGCGACGAAACCGCTCCGCACGGGACGTGCGGGCTGCGGTCGTGCGGGGTCGCCCAGCACACTCGTGGAACTCACCCGCTCGATTCTGCCAGCAGCGACCGATCCGCACCGCGCTCGACTCGCCCCGGCCGCCCTCGACTCGGCGGGGGCACCACCGGACGGCGCACGATAGATTCGTCGGCATGGGGCCGCACGCGAGACCAGGGACCGTGACCGTACGCAGGACCGTGAGCGGACGGGGGGTGCGCGCGCTCGCGGTGGTGCTGTTCGCGCTGTGCGCGGCGCTCTGGGCGCCTGCTGCCGCCGTCGCCGAACAACCGCAGCGGCTGCCCGGCCAGATCACCGATCTCGCGGGTGCGCTCGACGCCGGCCAGACGGCGGACGTGCAGGCCGCGTTCGATCAGCTCTTCGACGAGCACGGCGTGCGGATGTGGGTCGTGTACGTCACCGACTTCGACGGGGTTCCGGCGGAGACCTGGGGCAACCAGACCTACGCGCAGTCCTCCCTCGACGAGACCCGTGACGGCCTGCTCGCCGTCGCGACGATGGACCGCGCGTACTACTTCACGACGCCGAGCACCGGCGGGATCGGCCAGGCGGACGCCGACGAGATCCGTCACGACGCGATCGAACCCGCGCTGGGTGCCGGCGACTGGGCCGGTGGCGCGATCGCGGCGGCGGGTGGCGTCGCCGACGCCGCCGGTGGAGGCGGGGGCGGCATGTCCGTCGGGACGATGGTCGTGGGCGTCGGTGTCGGCGTCGCCGCGATCGGTGGCTTCACCCTGTACTCGCGGCGCCGCAAGACGCGGCTGGATCAGAAGCAGGTGGAGGCCGCCCGCACCGTCGACCCCGAGGACACCGCGACGCTCGCGACGCTGCCGTTGCCCGCGCTCGACGAACGTGCCCGCGAGTCGCTCGTCGAGGCCGACGAGGCGGTGCGGGCGAGCGCCGACGAACTCGACATCGCCCGCGGGGAGTTCGGTGACGACGCGACCGCGCAGTTCGCCGCCGCTCTCGCGAAGGCGCGCCGCACGCTCGGCGCCGCGTTCGAGCTGCGGCAACGGCTCGACGACGCGATCCCCGAGACGCCCCAGCAGCGGCGCGAGATGCTCATCGAGATCATCTCGTCGTGCGGCCGTGCCGACCGCGAACTCGACGAGAAGGTCGACAAGTGGGACGCGATGCGCAATCTCCTCATCACCGCCGACGAGCACATCGAGACGCTCACGCAGCGCGTCGTCGCGGTGAGCGCGCGGTTGCCGGAGTCGGAGGCGACGCTGACCCGGCTGCGGACGGAGTTCCCCGGTGACGTGCTCAGCTCGATCGACGACAATGTCGACCTCGCCCGCGGGCGCCTGGAGTTCGCCGAGGAGTCGGTGGAGCAGGCGCGCGAGGCCGTCGCGCAGCGTGTCGGGCAGCAGGGCGCGGCCGTCGTTGCCATCCGGGCCGCCGAGAGCGCGCTGACCCAGGCCGATTCACTGCTCGACGCGGTGGATCACGCGCAGAACGACATTCGCCGAGCGATCGGGACGCTGCCCGACGCGATGGACGATCTGCAGCAGGGCGTCACCGCAGCCGGGACGTTCGACGGCCGGCCCGGCGTCGGCGGGCAGGGTGCCGCCGCCCTCACCACCGCGCGCCGCGAGGCCGAGGACGCACTGGCCTACGCCGAGGCGAACAAGGAGTCCGATCCGCTGACGAGCGCGCGCCGCGTCGCCGAGGCGGATGCCGCGCTCGACGCCGCACTCGAGCAGGTGGAGCAGGCGTCCGAGCGCGCCGAGCAAGCGCGTAAGCGGCTCGATCACGACCTGCTCACCGCCGAGTCGCAGGTGACGGCTGCCGCCGACTTCATCTCGACGCGGCGCGGTGCGGTGGGCCCGAATCCCCGGACCCGGCTCACCGAGGCACAGCGTCACCTGGATGCCGCGAAGGCGGCGCGCGAGTCCGATCCGGCGACGTCCCTCCAGCACGCACAGTCCGCGATCTCGCTCGGCCACCGGGCACTGATGGAGGCGCAGGCGGATGTCGCCGAGTGGAACCGCCGCAACCGCCCGCCCACGAGCGGACATCACCGTGGCGGCGGCTCCAACGCGGGCGCGGTACTGGGCGGCATCGTGATCGGCAGCATCCTGCGCGGTGGCGGTGGTGGCGGCTTCGGCGGGGGCGGCCCGCGCTCGTTCGGCGGATCCGGCAGCTCGGGCCGCGTCGGCGGCGGCGGCCGCTTCTAGGCGGCTCCGCCGCTTGTGCGTGAGTTTCCGGCCCCCAGGCCGGAAACTCACGCACAAGCGCTACGCGCCTACCAGGTGCTGGGCGAGGTAGCCCTCGACCTTGTCGAGCGCGATGCGCTCCTGCGACATCGTGTCGCGTTCACGCACCGTGACGGCCTGGTCCTCGAGCGTGTCGAAGTCGACCGTGATGCAGAACGGCGTACCGATCTCGTCCTGACGGCGGTAACGGCGGCCGATCGCCCCCGCGTCGTCGAACTCGATGTTCCAGTTCTGCCGCAGCTGCTGCGCGAGGTCGCGCGCCTTCGGCGACAGATCGGCGTTGCGCGAGAGCGGCAGCACCGCGGCCTTGACGGGCGCGAGACGACGATCGAGCCGCAGCACGGTGCGCTTGTCGACGCCGCCCTTCGCGTTGGGTGCCTCGTCCTCGTGGTACGAGTCGACGAGGAACGCCATGAGCGAACGCGTCAGGCCCGCAGCGGGCTCGATGACGTACGGCGTGTAGCGCTCACCGGTCGTCTGATCGAAGTAGTTCAGCTCGACGCCCGAGTGCTTCGAGTGCGTCGAGAGGTCGAAGTCGGTCCGGTTCGCGACGCCCTCGAGCTCGCCCCACTCGCTGCCCTGGAACTCGAAGCGGTACTCGATGTCGACGGTGCGCTTGGAGTAGTGCGAGAGCTTCTCGGCGGGGTGCTCGAACAGCCGCAGGTTCTCGGGCGTGATGCCCAGGCCCGTGTACCAGTCCATCCGGTAGTCGATCCAGTACTGGTGCCACTTCTCGTCCTCGCCGGGCTTGACGAAGAACTCCATCTCCATCTGCTCGAACTCGCGGGTGCGGAAGATGAAGTTGCCGGGCGTGATCTCGTTGCGGAAGCTCTTGCCGATCTGGCCGATGCCGAACGGCGGCTTCTTGCGCGCCGTCGTGAGGACGTTCGCGAAGTTGACGAAGATGCCCTGCGCGGTCTCGGGACGCAGGTAGTGCAGCCCCTCCTCGCTCTCGACGGGACCGAGGAAGGTCTTGAGCATCATGTTGAAGTCGCGCGGCTCGGTCCACTGACCGGTGGTGCCGCAGTTGGAGCACGTGATGAGGTCCATCGTGACCGCATCCGGGTCGTCGAGCCCCTTCTTGGCGGCGTATGCCTCCTGCATGTGGTCCTGGCGGAACCGGTGATGACAGTGCAAGCACTCGACGAGCGGGTCGTTGAAGACGCCGACGTGCCCGGACGCCACCCACACCTCGCGCGGCAGGATCACCGACGAGTCGAGGCCGACGACGTCGTCGCGGCTGGTGACCATGTTCCGCCACCACTGCTTCTTGATGTTGTCCTTGAGCTCGACACCGAGTGGCCCGTAGTCCCAGGCGGACTTCGTACCTCCGTAGATCTCGCCGCACGGGTAGACCAGCCCGCGACGCTTCGCGAGGTTGACGACGGAATCGATCTTCGACTTGGGTGCCACTCGGGTGCTCTCCATCTGGGTGAGTAGATGCACGGTGCTCGTGCGCGATACGTCGGTCCTCGAACTGCCCGAGGACCGACTCCAGCCTATCTGCCACCCCCCGGCCGACCCCAAGTCGCGGCGAGCGCACGCGTTTGACATGCGTCGTCGCGCATACAACAATGGAAACGATTTGCATTAAGCGAGGCAGGCGCGCGACGAACCCGCGCGACCGGCACGCTCCAGACGGAAGGGACCGACCGTGAGTGCCCCCCACCCAGCGTCCGTGCCGGACACGGCGGGCTCGCCGGTGGATCGCGAGGCGCTCGTCGCGGCCGGCGATCTGCTCCGCGCCCTCGCCGCGCCGGTACGGATCGCGATCGTGCTCCAACTTCTCGAGGGCGATCGCTGCGTCCACGAACTCGTCGGCTCGCTCGGCGTGACGCAACCCCTCATCAGCCAGCACCTGCGGGTGCTCAAGGCGGCGGGCGTCGTCCACGGCGAACGATCCGGCCGCGAGGTCATGTACCGCTTGGTTGACGATCACCTCTCCCATATCGTCGTCGATGCCGTCGCCCACGCACAGGAAGGACGCTCGTGACGCCCAGTTCGGCCCGCACGACCCCGGCAGTGGGTGTGCGCTCGACCAGACAACGCAGTGCGATCTCGGCACTGCTCGACGACGTGGACGAGTTCCGCTCGGCCCAGGATCTGCACGACGAATTGCGCCGCCGCGGCGAGGGAATCGGCCTCACGACGGTCTACCGCACTCTGCAGAGCCTGGCCGATTCGGGCACCGTCGACGTGCTGCGCACCGACACCGGCGAGGCCGTGTATCGGCGTTGCTCGTCGGGGCATCACCATCATCTCGTGTGCCGCCGCTGCGGCTACACGGTGGAGGTCGAGGGCCCCACGGTCGAGCGCTGGGCCGACCGCGTGGCCGCCGAGCACGGCTTCGGCGACGTCACCCACACGATCGAGATCTTCGGGACGTGCCGCGACTGCGGCGCCGCGTCCGACTGAGCGTTCCGGGAAAACCTTCACACGACGACGGTGACCGCGGTTCGATCGAACGGTGAGCACGCCGACTTCACGCCGCGTCGAGCATCGGATGCTGCCTATCGCGGGCGTCGACACGTTCGTCCGCACCGCGGGCCCGCCGGACGCACCCGTCCTGCTGCTCCCCCACGGCTACCCGTGCTCGTCGTACGAGTTCCGTGATCTGATGCCGGCGCTCGCGGATCGGTGGCGCACCGTCGCGCCGGATCTTCCCGGTTTCGGCTACAGCGCCGATCCCGATTTCCCGTCGACCTTCGCGGATTACGCGACGTGGCTCGGGCGGTTCGCCGACGAGTTCGGGCTCGACCGGTACGCGCTCTGGTTGCACGACTACGGCTCGCAGATCGGGCTCGAACTCGCGATGAGCGCTCCCGAGCGGGTGACGGCGCTGATCGTCCAGAACGGCGACATCTACGAGGACGTGCACGGTCCGAAATATGCTCCGCTGAAACAGTTCTGGGAGAATCCGACCGATGCCGCGCGCGCCGAGATCGCGACGAACATCTCGCAGGACGGGTTCCGCGACGAGTTCGTCGGCGAGGTGGACGAGACGGTCGCGCGGCGCGTGCCGCCCGACCTGTGGACGCTGCACTGGACGCTCATGGACACGCCGGTGCGGCGCGCGAGGATTCTCGAGCTGATCGAGAACCAGGCGAGCACGCTCGACCGGTTCGCGCTGCAGCAGCGCTATCTGCGCGAGCACACCCCGCCCACGCTGATCGTGTGGGGACCACAGGACGGCTACATGCCCGAGGAGTCGGCGCGCGCGTACCTGCGCGATCTGCCGGACGCGCTGCTGCACCTCGTCCCCGACGGCGGGCACTGGCTGCTCGAGACGCATCTGGACGACGTCGTCCCGCGTGTGCGGGAGTTCCTCGCCGAGTCGGCGTGACTACGCGAGCGTCTCGCGCGCGTCCGCCGTCGCCGAGAGCACGAGCAGCACCATCGTGGTGAGCGCGGTGTCGTCGAGGCCCCCCGCGGGGAAGGTGTAGCGCAGGATCACGTCGACGGTCTCGCCGCGATCGACGGCCAGCACCGTCCCGAACTGGATGTCGGCGTTGAGCGTCGCGATCCGCTGCGGGACGGCGTCGGACGCCGGGACGTCCCACGCGAGGACGCACGTGAGCGCGAGGACGTCGAGTCCGTCGGTGAGTGTCATCGCGCTCACCGAGCACAGTGCGCCCGAGTACTCGAACCGCAGCGAGCCGTCGTCGGCCCGCTCCACCGCACCGAGCGGCGCGAGCGCTGCCTCGGTCCGGGCGAGCAGCGTCTGCGCGGCGTCGCTCATCGCACACCTCCGAATCGGCGATCACGTTTGGCGTACTCGACGCATGCGTCCCACAGGTCGCGGCGGTCGAAGTCGGGAAACAGCTTCTCCTGAAACACCATCTCCGCGTAGGCGACCTGCCACAGCAGGAAGTTGGAGATCCGCTCCTCCCCCGACGGCCGCAGGAACAGGTCGACGTCGGGCATGTCGGGTTCGTCGAGATACTTCGCGACGGTGTCCTCGTCGACCTTCTCCGGGTCGATCCGCCCGGACGCGACGCGGCGAGCGATCTCGCGGGCGGCGTCGGCGATCTCGGCGCGACCGCCGTAGTTGACGCACATCGTCAGCGTCATGACGGTGTTGTCCTGGGTGAGCTCCTCGGCGATCTCGAGTTCCTTGATCACCGACTTCCACAGCCGCGGACGGCGGCCCGCCCACCGAACGCGCACGCCCATCTCGTTCATCTCGTCGCGCCGGCGACGGATGACGTCGCGGTTGAAGCCCATGAGGAAACGCACCTCGTCGGGGCTCCGCTTCCAGTTCTCGGTCGAGAACGCGTACGCCGAGAGCCACTGCACGCCGATCTCGATGCAGCCGCACACCGTGTCCATGAGGACGGCCTCGCCGCGCTCGTGCCCTGCCGTGCGCGGCAGCCCGCGCTCCTGCGCCCAGCGGCCGTTGCCGTCCATCACGAGCGCGACGTGCCGGGGGACGAACTCGGCGGGCAACTGCGGCGGCCGCGCGCCCGAGGGGTGCGGGTCCGGCGGACGGACGCTCGCCTCAGAGCTGCGGGGTGTGCTGCGTCGAATCACGTGCACCATCCTGCCCGAAGGCGCCGTCGATTCCGTCATGCGGGCGGGAGCGTTCGATGAGCGGCAGCGTCCGCAACTGCCGTTCGAGATGCCACTGCAGGTGGGCGGCGACGAGGCCGCTCGCCTGCCGTCGCCGCTGCGCAGGGATGGTCTCGACGACCGCCCAGTCGCCCCGGACGTAGGCGTCCATGAGCGTGAGGACGGCGGGATCCGGCCGGACGGCGCCGGGCGGACGGCACACCGCGCACACCGATCCACCGGCCGCGACGTGGAACGCCGAGTGCGGGCCCGGCGTACCGCAGCGGGCGCAGTCGGTGATCGCGGGCGCCCAGCCCGCGAAGCCCATCGCCCGCAGCAGGAAGGCGTCGAGGACGAGTTCGGGTTCGCGTCGGCTCTCGGAGATCGAGCCGAGCGCCCCGACCGCGAGGCGATACAGATCGGGCGCGGGTGCGCGCTCCTCGCCCGCGAGCCGTTCGGCGGTCTCGAGCACCGCACACGCACTCGTGTACCGGGCGTAGTCGTCGACGATGCCGATCGCGAACGCGTCGACCGTCTGGACCTGCGTGATGGTGTCGAGGCTGCGGCCCGGGTGCAGTTGCAGATCGATGTGCGCGAACGGTTCGACGCGCGCCCCGAACTTCGACCGCGTGCGGCGCACGCCTTTCGCGACGGCCCGCACGAGCCCGTAGCGACGGGTCAGCAACGTGATGATGAGGTCGGCCTCGCCCAGCTTGTGCTGCCGCAGCACCACCGCGTGATCCCGGTACAACCTCACAGCACATCTCCTCGCTCGACGCCCCAGTCTCTCACCGCGTCACGACGAACGCGGCGAGGTGGGCGCCCGGAGACGACGAATGCCGCCGACCTCATGGTCGACGGCATTCAGGGTGACGGTGCTCGCCATCACGCCTCTCGGCGAGTGGTCGCTCGAAGCGACGATTCTTGTGTGGGGCCCGGGGGATATCCGAGCACCGTCACTCTCCTCAACCGAGTGGGTCCGAGATCCATTCCCGCCGCGCCGACGCGAGCACCACCTCAGATGCGTTCGGCGACCATCGGCACGACCTGATCGAGCGCGGACCGCAGCGACAGCACCGAGTTCGTCGAGTACGACTTCGCGATCGTCGGGTCGTCGAACACGAGATAGCGACCGTCGGCGACGGCCGGGATCGTCCGGAACAGCTCGGTGTTCTCGGCGTCCTCGGCGGTCCGCTGGATCGGGAAGACGACGACGAAGTCGGCATCGAGCACGTCGAGGTTCTCCTCGGACACCGGGGCCGAGAACTTCTGCACCGGGAGTTCGTCGATCGCCGGGTTCGGCACGAACCCGAGGCGCGTCATGAACTCCACCCGTTCGGTGTCGGCGGTGTAAGCGCCCCAGCCGCCGCCCGACAGTGCCGCGACGGTGATCGTCCGGCCCTCGAACTCCGGGTGCGCCTCGCGCGCGGCGTCGAAACGCGCGTCGAGGTCGTCGAGCAGTGCCCGTCCCTCGTCGGGGACGCCGAGCACCGTCGCGATCATCGTGACCTGCTGCTCCGGCGTCGTCTTGTAGTTGTCGGCGCCCTCGGGCAGGGAGATCGTGGGCGCGATCGCGGACAGGGTGTCGTGGCGCGCCTGCTCGCCCGCGCTCTTGGTGTCGAGGATCAGATCGGGGGCGAGCGCTGCCACCTGCTCGTATGAGGGTTCGAGCGTCCCGATGATCTCGGGCGGTGTCTCGTAGAGGCCTTCGGCCCACGGACCGACGCCGTCGCCGCCGAAGTCGAGCCAGTCGCTCGCGCCGACCGGCTGCACCCCGAGCGCGAGCGCGGTCTCGGCGTCGCCCCACCCGAGCGCGACGACACGCTGCGGTGCCTGCTCGATCGTGACGTCGCCGAACTTCGTGTCGACTGTCGCGGGGAACGCTCCCTGCTCGCTCGCGGCGGCCGGTTCCGGTTCGTCCGTCGTGGACGAGCACGCACCGACGAACATCACTGCGGCGGCTACCGCCGCCACGATCACCGAGTTTCGCATCAGGGCAGGCTAACCTCATCCGCGCTGTCGATGGGGTGCGCCCGTCCGGCAAGCGCACGCACGGACGCCGGAACGGGCGTGCCGTCGTTCACCCACGGTGCGGGAACGGGATTCGCCGCGGCCGTGCGCAACGGCACCGTCCCTGCCCACGCACCGCGATCCTCGGGATCGGGTTCCGAGGGCGGGCCCTGCCGGACCTTGACAGTGAACCGATCGATCGAGAGCGCGAGCACCGTCGTCCCCGCGAGTTCCTTGCGCGTGTGGGTGCGCACCTCGCCGGACCGTCCGGGAAGTATCGCGTCGGAGATCGCATCGATCGCCTCGCGAGCCTGCTCACCCCGGAGCACCTCCGCGGTGCCGTGCACGACGGCCGAGCGGTAGTTCGCGGAGGAAGCGAACAGCGTCGGCGCCACGACGATCGCGTCGAGCGCCATCACGGAGAACGCCGCCGGCGCACCGCGAGCGATCGCGCCGAGCGCGCCCGCCCCGGTCGACCCGTGCACCACGATGCGCTCGCCGACGCGGGCATAGAGCATCGGGACGAGCCACGGCTCGCCGTCCCAGGTGGTCGCGAGGGTTCCGACGCACTGCGCGTCCAGAATCCGGTGGAGCGAGGCGCGGTCGGTGGCGGCGCGCTCGGCGTGGCGGCGTACGTGTTCGGGGCGGGATTCGGTCGTCATGCGGTGATCCTCGCCCACTAACCGGTATGTCATCGAGTACCGGTTTCCGGAATCTTCAGCAGACCGGTTACGGTGCCGGAATGGCCCGTACCTCGTCGCCGGTGATCGCAGTCCCCGTCCTGACGGACGGCCCCGGCCCGCTGCCACGGCGGATCGCGGATGCCGTCATCGAGCAGATCCGCACCGGTGTGCTGGGCGAGGGCGACGTCGTTCCGTCGACGCGCAGCCTCGCCGCCGCACTCGCCGTGTCGCGCACGGCAGTAGTCGCGGCGTTCGACGAGTTGACGGCGGCCGGGTGGGTCGACGCGAGAGCCGGGTCGGGGACGCATGTCGCGCCGGGCGCCCGTGCTGCGGCGCTCACCCACGCCGGCACCCGCAGCCCCGACCCCGGCACCACCCCTCCCGCTCCCCCGGACCCCACGCCGGGGCCGCCGCGGTTCGACCTCGTCCCTGGCCGTCCCGATGCCTCGCTCGTGGACGGCCCCTCGTGGCGACGCGCATGGCGGCGAGCGGCCGCCGCACCGATCCGCGACGAGGTCGAGGCGGGCGGTTCGGCCGAGTTGCGCACCGCACTCGCACAGCACCTGCGCCGCACGCGTGCCGTTGTCGCCTCGCCCGACGACATCGTCGTCGTCCCGGGTGTCGGCGCCGCGCTCCGCGTCCTCGTCCGCGCCGCCGAACTCGATGGCGCCGCAGTCGCTTTCGAGGATCCCGGCTACCGGCGGGCGCGGCTGACTCTCACGCGTGCCGGCGCGAGACCCCGCCCCGTGCGCGTCGACCACGACGGCCTCGACCCGTCGCTCCTCGAGCCGGGTGATCGCGCCGTCTACTGCACGCCCGCGCACCAGTACCCCACCGGAGGACGGATGCCGGTGGCGCGCCGCGCCGCACTGATCGCCGACGCGCGCCGCCACGGCCGGCTCGTCGTCGAGGACGACTACGACGGCGAGTTCCGGTACGACGTCGCGCCACTGCCCGCGTTGCGCGCCACCGACGGCGGCGCCGACTGCGTCGCGTACGTGGGGACGGCGTCGAAGATCCTCTCCCCCGCACTGCGGCTCGCGTGGATCGTCGTTCCCACCGGCCTCCGTGAGCGGGTCCTGGCAGCGACGCACGAGTGCGCCGAGGTCTCCGCGGAGCCGAACGGCACGGCACTCGCGGCGTTCATCGAGTCCGGTGCGCTGGTCGCTCATCTCGCGAGGGCCGGGCGCGTGTATGCGGCGCGGCGCGCTGCGTTCGTGGCCGCGCTGCGCGCCGCGGACCCACAGGGCGTCCTCACGATCGAGGGAATCGATGCGGGACTGCACGTCGTCGTGCGGTACCCCGAACCGCACCGTGACACCGAACCGATGGACGAGCGGGCCACCGCGATGCTCGCCGAACGGTCCGTCGCCGCAGCTCCGTTGAGCGCGTACTCGATGACGGGCGGCGACATCGGCCTGGTGTGCGGGTACGCGCGACTACCCGAGTCGCAGGCGCCTGCCGCTGCGGCAGCCGTCGTCGCCACCCTCCTCCGTTGTGGCGCAATGTGACATCGTGTGCACCGAGCGCGCACACTGTGACATCGCGCCACACGAGCGGGGTCGGTCAGAAGCCGAGGCGACCGAGCTGCTTCGGGTCGCGCTGCCAGTCCTTCGCGACCTTGACATGCAGGTCGAAGTAGATCCTCGTCCCGAGGATCCGTTCGATCTGGGTGCGAGCCGCGGTACCGACCTCACGCAGACGCGCGCCGCCCTTGCCGATGACGATGCCCTTCTGGCTCGGCCGCTCGACGTAGAGGATCGCGTGCACGTCGAGCAGTTCGCCTTGCTTCTCGGTGCGGCCCTCGCGCGGCACGATCTCCTCGATGACGACGGCGAGCGAATGCGGCAGCTCGTCGCCGAGCCCCTCGAGCGCGGCCTCGCGGATCAGCTCGGCCATGAGCGTCTCCTCCGGCTCGTCGGTGAGCTCGCCGTCCGGATAGAACGCCGGCCCGGGCTCGAGGGTGGAGACGATGAGATCGACCAGGACGCCGACCTGCTCGCCCGACTTCGCCGACACGGGGACGACGTCGGCGTCCTCCCCCAGCAGCTCGGAGGTGGCGACGAGTTGCTGTGCGACGGCGTCGCGGCTCACCTTGTCGATCTTGGTGACGATGCCGATCAACTTGGTGCGCGGCGCGACGGCCTTGATCTGCTGCACGATCCAGCGGTCGCCGGGCCCGATCTTCTCGTCGGCGGGGATCGTGATGCCGATGACGTCGACCTCGGAGTACGTGTCCTTCACGAGGTCGTTGAGCCGCTGACCGAGCAACGTGCGCGGCCGGTGCAGTCCGGGGGTGTCGACGAGGACGATCTGCGCGTCGTCACGGCTGACGATGCCGCGGATCGCGTGGCGCGTCGTCTGCGGCCGCGACGACGTGATCGCGATCTTGCTGCCGACGAGCGCATTGGTCAGAGTCGACTTGCCCGTGTTGGGGCGGCCGACGAAACAAACGAAGCCGGAACGGAATTCGCTCACCACCGGGCCTCCACACTTCCGTCGAGCCGTGCGCCGAGGACGACGGCGTCCGGCGAGAGTTCGCGCACCGCGGCGATGCCGGCGTCCTGATCCGACGACCCGACGAGCGCCGCGGCCTCGAGTCCGCGCGCGCCGCTCGACACGGCGGCGGCGACGGCGGCCTGCAGCGCCGAGAGCTCGAGGGCCGCGAGCGACACTGCGCCCGCCGCGTACGTGCGGCCGTCGAGGTCGCGGACGGCGGCACCGCGTGCGCCGTCCGTGCGCCCGGCGGCGCCGCGCGCGAGGACGACGAGCTTGTCGTCTTCCGGATCCAGGTCGGTCATCGCGTGTGTTCTCCCTCGTTCGTCTCGGCGTGGACGGTCTCGTCCGCTCCCGTGTCGTCTTCGTCGTCGGCGCGTCGCGCGGTCACCGTGGTGACGCGCACGCGCCCGCGCTGGTCCTTGCCGCCTTCGCCGCGCAGCAGCAGCCCGTGCGATCGGACCTCCGAGCCGGGCAGCGGGACCCGGCCGAGTTCGAGCGCCAGCAGCCCGCCGACGGTCTCGACCTCGTCGTTCTCGATGTCGAGGCCGAACAGGTCGCCGAGGTCCTCGGTCGACAGCCGCGTCGACACGCGGTACTCGCCGTCGCCCAGGTCCTCGACGTTCTCCGGTTCGTCGTGGTCGTACTCGTCGACGATCTCGCCGACGATCTCCTCGATGAGGTCCTCCATCGTCACGAGGCCGGCGACGCCGCCGTACTCGTCGACGAGGATCGCCATGTGGTTCGCGGTGCGCTGCATGTCGCCGAGCAACTCGTCCAGCGACTTCGAGTCGGGCACGAAGACCGCGGGCCGCATGATCTCGCCCACGGTGACGCCGCGTCCGCCGTCGGCGGAGTAGTAGGTCTGTTGCACGAGATCCTTGAGGTAGACGACGCCGAGCACGTCGTCGACACCCTCGCCGATCACGGGGATGCGCGAATGTCCGCTGCGGACGGCGAGCGACGTCGCCTGGCCCGCGGTCTTGTGCGCTTCGATCCACACCATTTCGGTGCGCGGCACCATGACCTCGCGCGCGCTGGTGTCGCCGAGCTCGAACACCGACTGGATCATGCGTCCCTCGCCCTCGGCGACGACGCCGCGCTCCCGCGCGAGATCGACGAGCTCACGCAGTTCGACCTCGGACGCGAACGGCCCGTTGCGGAAGCCGCGACCCGGCGTCACGGCGTTGCCGAAGCCGATGAGCAGCCGCGAGATCGGCACCAGCAGCACGCCGACGGCGCGCAGCGGCAGGGCGAGCGCGAGGGTCAGCGAGTACGCGTGCTGCCGGCCGAGCGTGCGCGGCCCCACCCCGATGACGACGAAGTCCACGATCACCATGACGACGGCAGCACCGACGAGCGCCCACACCGGTTCGAGGAGATCCATGAACGCCGCTGCGAGGACGACGGTCGCCGTGATCTCGCAGACGATGCGCAGCAGGACGGCGATGTTGATGTAGCGGGGACGTTCCCGCAGGATCTGCGCGAGACGTTCCGATCCCGGACGGCCCTCCTTGACGAGTTCGTCGACACGGGCGGGCGAGAGCGTCGCGAGCGCCGAGTCCACTGCCGCGAAGATGCCACCGAGCGGGACGAGGACGATCGCCAGCACGATGAGCGGCAGCGCGTCCTCGACGTTCGCGGTCATCACTGATCGGGTGTGTCGAAGAATCCGGCTCCGCCGAGCAGTCGGCGATCACGCGCCGCGAGTTCCGCGTCGCGTTCGGCGCGGCGGAGGTCCTCGTACCAGTCCTCGAGGAGACGGTTCTGCAGCGCGAACATCTCCTTCTCCTCGTCCGGCTCGCCGTGGTCGTAGCCGAGCAGGTGGAGGATGCCGTGCACCGTGAGCAGCGCGAGTTCGTGTGCGAGCGAATGCCCCGCCTTCGCGGCCTGGTCGGCGGCGAACGACGGGCACAGCACGATGTCGCCGAGCATCGACGGTCCCGGCTCCGGCGAATCGGGGCGGCCGCCGGGCTCGAGTTCGTCCATCGGGAACGACATGACGTCCGTCGGGCCGGGCAGATCCATCCACCGCATGTGCAGATCGGCCATCGTCGCCGAATCGACGAGCACCATCGACAGTTCGGCCGCGGGATGCACGTCCATCCGGGCGATCACGAATCGCGCGACGCTGATCAGCTCCTCTTCGGAGACGTCCATCCCCGATTCGTTGGAGACCTCGATGCTCATCTCGTGGGTGTCACCGCTCTCGTTTGGTGTGTGATGCCGGGCGCGAACGTCACATCGTACCGCCGCGCTCGCGTCGTCAACGCCGCGACGACCGCGGCTGGCCGGCCCGCCGCTGGGCGCGGTTGCCGAACTCGACCTTGCGCCGCTCGAGCGACTCGTAGCGGTCGTAGGCGTCGACGATGTCCGAGACGAGCCGGTGGCGCACGACGTCGGAGCTGTCGAGCTGCGAGAAGTGGATGTCGTCGACGTCGCCGAGGATCTCGTTCGCGGCGCCGAGCCCCGAGCGTGCGCCGCCCGGCAGATCGACCTGCGTCGCATCGCCCGTCACGACGATCTTGGAGCCGAAGCCCAGTCGGGTGAGGAACATCTTCATCTGCTCGGCGGTCGTGTTCTGCGCCTCGTCGAGGATGATGAACGCGTCGTTCAGCGTGCGGCCGCGCATGTAGGCGAGGGGCGCGACCTCGATCACGCCCGCCTGCATGAGCTTCGGGATCGACTCGGGATCCATCATGTCGTGCAAGGCGTCGTGCAGCGGCCGCAGATACGGGTCGATCTTCTCGTGCAGCGAGCCGGGCAGGAAACCGAGCCGCTCGCCCGCCTCGACGGCGGGGCGCGTGAGGATGATGCGGCTGACCTGCTTCGCCTGCAGCGCCTGCACGGCCTTCGCCATCGCGAGATACGTCTTGCCGGTGCCGGCCGGGCCGATGCCGAACACGATGGTGTGCTCGTCGATCGCGTCGACGTACTTCTTCTGACCCACCGTCTTGGGGCGGATCGTCTTGCCGCGGCGCGAGAGGATGTCGAGCGTGAGCACCTCGGCAGGCGATTCGCCGCCGCCGTCGGTGAGCATCTCGACGGTGCGGCGCACGGCGTCGGGAGTGAGGGCCTGACCGCGCGCAACGATGGCCGTCAACTCACCGATCACGCGCTCGGCGAGCGCGACGTCGGCGGGGCGGCCCGTCAGCGTGACGGTCGTGCCGCGCACGTGCACGTCGGCGGTGAGGAGACCTTCGAGCGCCCGGAGGTTCCGGTCGGCCGAGCCCAGCAGCGGGGGCACGAGTTCGGGTGCCAGATCCACTCCGGACCGGACGGTGCGTTCTGCGGGCGCGGTGGGGTCGTCGGTCGGGGTGTGCGATTCGGTGGGCTGCGTCACGTGGAGGCTTCGGCCTGCTTTCCGGAACGGGGACGAATACGGAACGGCGACGGGTCCACGACGCCGGACTCACCACCGATTCTATCGCGCACGCTCGGCGCTTCCCACCGAAAAACGCGCGGCCCACCGACCTGGCGGAACTCACGCAGCGAGGTCGGGTGCGATCGTCTCCATCTGTTCGAGGACCAGCTCGATGGCGGCGGGCTGCTGATCCGGCGGATAGCCGTGCCGCACCAGCAACCGCTTGATCTGCGAACGCAGCTTGGCCGTGACGTCGTCGCTACGACACCCCGGCCGGCGGCAACACCACCGTGCCGAAGCTGCAGGTGAACATCATAGAGGTGACCGGGTCCGCCTGACGGATCATCGGACCGGGCGGAGCACCTGGAACGGGGCGTGCTCGTCACGTCCGCGATCGAGCGTTGCGTCGACGATGCGTTGCACCGTCGACCCGATCATCGCGGACGTGGCGGGTGCGCAGACGATGTCGTTCTTCTCCTGCACGACGTAGCGGCCGTCGCCCTCGAAGTCGTACCAGAACACGACGTCCCGGCCACTCCGCTCAGCGTCGGCGCGCACAACGATCGTGATCTCACCGGACGCCGTGCACGGCACCTGCACGAACGCCCGCACCGGGTCGCTCGTCGGAGCCGCTCCGGCGCTGCGCAGCACCGATGTCGAGTACGACGAATCCGATGAGCCACCCCTCGGAGCGCGAAACGGTCGGCGGGCACCCGGTGGGCACTCGGGCAGCTGTGCTGCGATGGCGGCACCGAGTCCTCGTGGCGAGCACGCCGTCACGATCACATCGCCCCGCAACTCCGCCGAAGACAACTGTCGCGCAACGGCACCGGCTGCTCCGTCGATTCCTGCGAGTAGCCGCACCCCGTCGGCACCTCGAAACCCTGCAACCTCGATGCGCACATCGGAATCCACCAACGCCTGCAGTGCTCGCACGAAGCTCACATCCGACGCCAGCGCCGCCACCCTCGACGCCGAAGCACGACGGCGCGCCGTGCGGCCCTCGTAGTCGGCGGGCTCGGCGCGATAGCGGAACGGATACGGCACCCGATCCACACCGGCAGCCTCCAGCGCGTGGACGAACTCGGCCGCAGTCAGCCGCCACTCCGTCACGAGGGATCGGCCCCGATGACGGGAGGCGCGACGCCGTCGAGTGTGCCGATCAACTCGTTGCCGTTGTCCATGTTGATCAGGTACCCGGGCGTCTTGTGCTCTTTGTCGTCGCTGCCGCCACCACGAGCGCCGCCGGCAGCACCCATCGGCATCATGCCGCCCGCGCGAGCATCCGCCGCACCCGCTGCAGCACCGGCTGCACCCGACGACACCACGCCCGGGGCACCGGCCACCACACTCGGACCGGCGGTGAGCGGTCCCCCGATTCCTGCACCGATGCCACCGCCCGCGCCGCCACCGAATCCGCCGGACGAACCGCCGAGCCCTGCTGCGCCCCCGGACAATCCGGAAAGTGGACTCGCCGATGCCGCGACCGTCTGCGAACCCGCGTCCGGCAGTCCGCGACCCGACGTAGGCGCGCTCTCACCGAGGCCGAGCGATCCACCCGATCGATCCGCTTCTGCGGCCGCGCCGCGATCAGCGACGGCGTAGTTGTCGACGCCGACTCCCGTCGTCGGCGCACCGACGAAGGGTGCCGACGTACCTCCGCCCGGGACTCCCCCTCCAGGACGGCCTCCGTAGCCACCGCCGCCGCCGGAGCCTCCGCCCCCGAAACCACCGCCGGGTGAACCGGCTTGCTCCGGCAGTCCCGGCGGAGCAGGGGGTGGAGGCAGGATCGGAACCTGATCGTCCGCCTGCCTCACCACGGGCGTGTAGACGAGAGTCAGCACACGCCGCGCTTCAGCTTCCGCTTCGTCCAGTCGCGCCTGCTCCCGACTGTCCGGGGTGCCGAACCCCTCGGCCGCGACCATCGCATCCATACCGGAACTCCAGAAACCACCCGTCGCGGGTACCTCGGGAATCAGCGACTTCACCTGCCGCATACCAGTATTCATCTCGTCGACCTTGTTCGCCGTGAGTTGCACCGCCCCCTGCAGTTGCTCGGCGTTCTGGACGTAGCGCTGCGCTGCGGCGGTAGCCGCGTCCTTCGAAAGCCCCTGCCACTCGGCACCGGCGGCGCGAATCGCGCTGTCGAACTCGCGCCACCCGTCACCGATCCGCCTCGCGAGGGAACGCCAACCGTCGGCAATTCCTTCGACAAGCTCGGGGTTCATCGACTGAACATGAGCCGCCATCGTGGCGTAGTCCATCGACTCGAAGTCGTCGGGCTCGGCGACCGCCTTCGGTGCATAATTCGGCTGGTACTGCGACGTGACGAGATCACGCTCGGCGTACAAGACGTCACGTTGGGCGTTCCCGTGATTCCAGACGCGGTCCTCGTCGCTGTCGCCCCAGAGATTGCGAAGCCAACTCGGCGAATCGAATCCCATCTCGCTACCTCAATGATCCAACGACGCGGTGTACGACGAGAGCCTGCTGACGAAAGCCTCGTCCTGCTGATCGATCAACTGACCAGCAGCGATATAGGCATCACGCATCGCCTCGACCAGTACGATGTGTTCCCGGAGGCGGAGCGCGAGGGAATCGTCACCGCCATCCGCTTTCAGGGTGAACTTCTCTGCCAATGCGATTGCCGATGGCAGCGTCCCGAACGAGACGACCTTGAAGCGGTCGACGTCCAGATACGCGTCCACCAGTTTGTCGCGATACTCATCGCACGCCTTCGCGCAACTCCTCGCCGTATCTTCACCGATCGTGAGTTGCCCTGCTGCGCCGGCGACGGCGAGTGCTGCCCATTCCGATACTTCGCTCATCGTTCCCCCCGTGCGTGATCTAACCGGATTCTATCCCCGCGGCAGCAGATCTCCGAGGGCAATCGCATATCCGACGGCAGCGTCGCAGATGTTCTCGGTCATCCGCTCGCCATCCGCCCCAGGTCGCTTGTACACAGTCAACTGGCCGGCTCCCGTCCCGTTCGGCCACGTGACCTCGCAGATGAACTCTTCCTCACCGAGGCGTCGCCACGTGTGGGCTTCCGGTGTGGGCTCTCCGACATGGCGAATGTCGGTGTTGTTTCCGGTATCCCGTAGCGACTCGAGCGATCTCTCTGCATATGAGATCGCGATGTTGTGGGTCTCGCCGGACCACTTGCAGATCCCCCAACCCCACTGATCGACCCCGGCCACACCGCGGTCTGCGGTCGCAGGGTCGAATCCCAGCTCAGCAATGGCCTCGTCCGGAATATCGTCACACGGCTCGAACATCACGGGACGCTCCGACTCCGACTCCACCGCAGTCGAATCACCACAGCCGGACACCAGCGCCACCGCGGCCACAGCAGCAATCCCGAACTTCACGCGCACGGCTCCCCCTTTTTCGACTCGCGAAGCCTATCCCACGGCCGGGTCCCGCATCGCGGCGACCAGGTCTTCGAGCCGCACGTAACCGACCACCGACTACCCCCGCGGCAGCAGATCACCGAGCGCTGTCGCGTACCTGACAGCGGCGTCGCAGACATCTTCCGTCATCGATTCACCGTCGACGCCGGAATGCTTGTACACAGCCATCTGACCTGCGCCGGCTCCGTGCGGCCACGTGAGTTCGCAGATCAAGTCTTCGAACCCGAGCCTTCGCCAGGACTCGGCACCGGGTACGGAGATGCTCCACGGGCGAAAGTCGGTGTTATCGGTTGCTTCTCGAAGCGAATCCACGGAGCGTTCGGTGTAGGAGACCGTGATCGCATGAGTCTCCGCAGTCCACGAGCACATCCCCCACCCCCACTGATCGACCCCAGCCACCGCGATCCTCCGTAGAGACATCGAACCCCAACTCGGCGATGGCCTCGTCGGGGATGTCGTCGCACGGCTCGAACATGACCGGACGCTCAGTCTCCCACTCCACCACATCTGAACCACCGCAGCCGGACACCAACGCCACCACGGCCACTGCAGCAGCGATCCCAAGCTTCACGCGCACAGAACTCCCCCTCTTCGACGCGCGAAGCCTACCGTCGCACGGGATCTCGCATCCCTCCGGTCGGCCCGGATCCACGTTGTTCGGACAGTTCCGTCACTTCCGCCAGAACAGGTGGTGTACCACTCCGCTGGGGCTGGGGACGACGTCCAGGTGGAAGCGGTCCCGCAGCTCGTCGGGCGACTCCCACAGCCGGGTGCCGTGCCCGAAGGTCAGCCCGGGGTGGACCGCGACGTGCAGGGTGTCGACGAGGTCGGCATCGAGGAACTCGCGGATGGTCGTCGCCCCGCCGCCGAGGCGGACGTCCTTTCCCTGCGCGGCACCGCGAGCACGACCGAGGACCGCGGCGGGCTCGTCGTCGACGAAGTGGAAGCTGGTGTCGCCGAGCGTGAAGTCCGGGCGCGGGTGGTGTGTCATCACGAACACCGGCGTGTGGAACGGCGGCTCGTCGCCCCACCAGCCGCGCCACGAGTGGTCCTCCCACGGCCCACGGTGAGGACTGAACTTGTTGCGGCCCATGATCTCGGCGCCGATGTTGTGGTGGAAGTCGCGGGTCATGTAATCGTCGAGGCCGCGGCTCCCTCCGGCGTCGGTGCGATTGGGCCAACTCGCGGTCGCCCCTGCCCACACGAACATCTCGCTCGGGTCCGCATCCCCGAACGGGTGCTCGAAGCTCTGATTCTCCCCGGCGCCGTATCCGTCCGCCGACACCGTGAAGTTCTGGACCTTCAACAGTTGAGTCACCGCGCGTCCTCCTCGTTTCGTTCCTCTTCCCGATATGGACCCGGCGACACGGGCGAACTCATCGCAGCGTCTACCGCGCCCGATCCCACGGATCGTCGCCGAGGACGGCATCGAGTGTCGATGCCCAGCTGCGGGTGGTGCGATCGAGAAAGGCGTTGTGGCCTTCGTTCGGAATTTCCCACAGCACAGCGCGATCTCCGTGCAGGCGTGCGGCCTCGACGTAGGAGCGGCTCGCCTGGATCGGCACCTGCGCGTCGTCGACGCCGTGGATGCAGACCGTCGGAACACCTGTCGGGACGCGGTGCAGCGGCGACGCATCACGGTAGGTCTGCGGATCGTCGGCGTACGAGACACCGAACAACGCCTCCAACGCGGGTCCGCCGACGCGCGCCGACGCCCGCGAGGCGAGGTCGAGCGCACCGGCCTGCGACAAGACACGCGTCGGGCGGACGGCGCACTCCTTCTGTCCCGCAAGCCATACCGCCAGTTGCGCCCCCGCCGAATGCCCGACGATGCGGACATCGTCGATATCGAGCGGCACCGCCGACTGCTCGGGCAGCAGCGTCGCGACGGCCCCCAGCGCCGTCTCGATGTCGCTGCTCGTCTCCGCCCAGCCGCCACCCGCACCGACGCGCCGGTACTCGACGTTCCAGGCCGCGACGCCGCGCCGCGAGAGCTCCACCGCCATCGACGTGGCGAGGGTGAGCTGGAAGTCGGCGCTCCAGTAACCACCGTGGATGAGCATCACGACGGGCACGGGGCCGTCGGCGTCCGTGGGGAGGTAGAGGTGGCCGAACTGTTCGGGATGATCGCCGTACGCGATCGTCACGCGACGCTTCACGCGGGCTGCTCGCCGAAGGGCGTCGCCCGCCAGCGCTGCGTCGCCGACCCGATCGCGGCCAGCGCGAGGGCAGCAGCAGTGGAGGTGCGGACGACCTGCGGTCCGAGCAGGACGGTCGCGGCGCCCGCGGCCTCGAAGCGCGCGAGTTCGTCGCCGGACAGCCCGCCCTCGGGCCCGACGATCAGCACGACGTGCGGCACGCGCGTGAGCGGCAGATCCACGAGATGCGACGACGCGCCCTCGTGGAGCGCGAGGACCAGCGCACCGCCCGCGACCGCGTCCGCGATCAGCGTCGCGACGCCCTTCGTCGTGTGCAGTTCGTCGACGGACGGAACGACGGGCCGGCGCGACTGCTGCGCCGCCCGCAACGCCGCCGAGCGCCAGCGACCGACGCCCTTCGCAGCCTTCGGTCCCTCCCACCGCGACACCGACCGCGACGCCTGCCACGGCACGATCGCATCGGCACCGGCTTCCGTCGCGAGTTCGACAGACAGCTCGGAGCGCTCCGACTTCGGCAGTGCCTGGACCACGGTGACACGCGGCGTCGGCGCCGTGACCGAGCGATCGCGGCCGATCAGCAGCTCGAGCCGATCCTTGCCCGCCCCGACGACCTCGGCGTCCGCGACACGGCCGTGGCCGTCCGCCAGGACGAGCCGCTCGCCGACGCCGATGCGGCGCACCGTCGCAGCGTGCCGTCCCTCGGGGCCGTCGAGCACCGCCCGCTCACCCTCGCGGGGCAGCGGATCGAGGTAGAAGAGGGTCGCGGCCACGGTCAGCGGCTGAACGCGTCGCGCAACCGCGAGAACAGCCCGCCGCTGTTCGACGACCCGCTCGTGACGACCTCCGCGTTCTCGCCGCGCAGCCCGCGGAACTCCTTGAGTACCTTGGCTTCCTTGTGGTCGAGCCGCGGCGGGACGACGACCTCGAGGTGCGCGTGCAGGTCACCGCGCACACCTGACCGCAGCTTCGGCATGCCGTGGCCGCGCAGCACCGTCTCCGACCCGGGCTGGGTGCCCGCCTCGACATCGATCTGCTTGTCGCCGTCGAGGATCGTGCTCACCGACACCGTGGTGCCGAGCGCGGCGTCGACCATGGGGACACGGATCGTGCAGTGGAGGTCGTCGCCGTCGCGCACGAAGATCTCGTGCTGCTGCTCGACCACCTCGACGTAGAGGTCGCCGGCGGGGCCGCCGCCGGGCCCGACCTCACCCTGCGACGCGAGCCGGATCCGCATCCCGCCCGCGACCCCCGCGGGGACCTTGACGGTGATGTCGCGACGCGACCGCACACGACCGTCGCCACCGCACTTGCGGCACGGATCGGGAATGACCTCGCCGGCGCCGTGGCACGTGGGGCACGGGCGCGACGTCATGACCTGACCGAGGAACGAGCGCTGCACCGACTGCACCTCACCCGCGCCGTGGCACGTCTCGCAGCGCACGGGCTTCGAGTCGCCGTTGGTGCCGCCGCCGTGACACAGATCGCAGAGCACCGCGGTGTCGACGGTCACCGTCTTGGTGACGCCGGTCGCGCACTCCTCGAGGGTCAGCTTGGTCCGCAGCAGCGAATCCGCACCCGGCTGGACGCGGCCGCGTGGGCCACGGGTCGCTCCCCCGCCGCCACCGAAGAACGCCTCGAAGACGTCACCGAGGCCGCCACCGAAACCGCCGAAACCGGCTCCCGCACCGCCGCCGCCGGCACCCGCGAGCGGGTCGCCGCCGAGGTCGACCATGCGCCGCTTCTCGGGGTCCGACAGCACCTCGTACGCCGCGGAGATGTCCTTGAACTTGGCCTGAGCGGCCTCGTCGGGATTGACGTCGGGGTGGTACTCGCGTGCCAGCTTCCGGTAGGCGCGCTTGATCTCCTGATCGGTCGCCTGCCGGTCGACACCGAGGATTCCGTAATAGTCGCGTGCCACGTCGGTCTACTCGTCCTTACTGTCCGTGCTTGTCGAAATGATGGGAGCTTGTCGAGATGATTCGGGCTCTCGCGCCCGCGTCGCGCTCAGCGTCCCGCGAGCACCTGGCCGATGTACCGGGCAACGGTCGCCACCGAGGCTATCGTGCCGGGATAGTCCATCCTGGTCGGGCCGAGGACGCCCATGCCGCCGAGAACGGTGCCGGCGGACCCGTAGCCCGTCGACACCACCGAGGCACTGCGCATCTCCTCGAACTCGTTCTCCTCGCCGATCCGCACCGTCACGGTCCGCGAATCCTGCGCGGCGGCGAGCAACTTGAGCACGACAACCTGCTCTTCGAGCGCTTCGAGCATCGACCGCAGCGACCCCGGGAAGCCGGCGAAGTCGGCCGCATTGCGCGTGAGGTTCGCCGTCCCGCCCAGCACGATCCGCTCCTCGGGATGTTCGACGAGCGTCTCGACCAGCACCGTCGCGCACCGCACGACGGCGTCACGCAGATCGTCGGGCGCCTCGTCGGCGAGCTCGGCGACGGCGATGGACGCGGCCTCGAGGCGCTTGCCCTCGAGGGCGTGCCCGAGCAGTGCCCGCAGCCGCGACAGATCGTCCTCGACGACGACGTCACCCAACTCCACGATCCGCTGATCGACCCGGCCGGTGTCGGTGATGAGCACCAGCAGCAGGCGCGCGGGCGTGAGTCCGACGACCTCGAGGTGGCGTACCGACGACACCGACAGGCTCGGATACTGCACGACGGCGACCTGGCGGGTGAGCTGTGCGAGCAACCTCACGCCGCGGCGTAGCACGTCGTCGAGGTCGACGCCCGACTCGAGGAAGTCGAGGATCGCGCGACGCTCCGCCGACGACAGCGGCTTCACCTCGGCGATCCGGTCGACGAACTGCCGATACCCCTTGTCGGTAGGGACGCGTCCCGAGCTCGTGTGCGGTTGCGCGATGTATCCCTCGCGCTCGAGGGCGGCCATGTCGTTGCGGATGGTGGCACTCGACACACCCAGGTTGTGCCGCTCGACGAGCGCCTTGGAGCCGATCGGTTCCTTCGTCGAGACGTAGTCGGCGACGATCGCGCGCAGAACCTCGAAGCGCCTGTCGTCCGTGTTCGACATCCGTCACCTCCGATTCGTCACCTGCCGCTCGGACCAGTCTAATGCGCGCCGCGCCGTCCGCCGATCGCCGCGCGCGGCTCCGGGAGCGACCGCCTACGCTCTACCGGTATCCGACGGCGGTGTTTCGATCACAGCGATCCGGGAACGACTGCGGGCCGACGACAGGACGGGGAGGAAGCGCGGATGATCTTCAAGGGCGTGCGAGACGGCAAGCCGTATCCCGATCACGGGCTGTCGTTGCGCGACTGGGCGAAGATCCCGCCCCGCCAAGTGCGGCTCGACGAGATCGTCACGACGACGAAGGTCCTCGAACTCGACCGCCTGCTGTCGGAGGATTCGACCTTCTACGGCGATCTCTTCCCGCACGCCGTCCAGTGGAAGGGCGTGCTGTACCTCGAGGACGGCCTGCACCGCGCCGTGCGTTCGGCCCTGCGCAACCGCGTCGTCCTGCACGCGCGGGTCATCGACCTCGACGAGATGCAGGGCATCATCTCGGCGTAGGCGTTCGCGCTCGTGAGTGATTTTTCGGTGTAGGGGCCGGAAGGTCACGCACGAGCGGCTCGCCGCCTACGCAACGATGTCGCGGACGATGCCGTCGGCGAGCAGGCGGCCACGGTCCGTCAGGACGTAGCGCTCGCCGCTCGCTTCCCCGCCGCCGGCTCCGTCACCGCCGGATTCACCGCCCTCGAGCACCAGCAGGCCGTCGTCGACGCGGTCGTCCGCCACGCGCCGCTCGGCAGCGGTGAGGTCGGCCGCAGGCAGGCCCGTCCGCAGCCGGATCGTGAGCATGAGGCGCTCGAGGTGCGCGTCGTCGTCGGTCAGCGTCTCGTGGCCGGCGACCGGCAGTGTGCCCTCGGCCAGGACGTCCGCGTAGCGCGCGGGGTGCTTGACGTTCCACCACCGCACTCCCCCGACGTGGCTGTGCGCGCCCGGGCCGGCGCCCCACCAGTCGCCGCCGTCCCAGTAGCCCAGGTTGTGACGGCACCGCGCCGCCTCCCCCCTCGCCCAGTTGGACACCTCGTACCAGTCGAAGCCCGCCGCACGCAGCCGCCGGTCGACGAGTTCGTAGCGGGCGGCGAGGACGTCGTCGTCGGGCGCCGGGAGATCGCCCCGCCGCACCTTGCGCGCCATCGCGGTGCCGTCCTCGACGATGAGCGAGTACGCCGACACGTGATCGACGTCCGCTTCGAGGACGGCGGACAACGACAGGTCGAGGTCGGATTCGGACTCGCCGGGCGTCCCGTAGATGAGATCGAGGTTCACGTGAGCGAAGCCGGCGGCCCGCGCCTCGCGTGCGGCCGCGACGGCGCGACCCGGCGTGTGGGTGCGGTCGAGGACGCGCAGCACGTGCTCGGCGGCCGACTGCATCCCGAGCGAGACGCGCGTGTATCCGCCGCGCAGCAACGCGTCGAAGAACTCCGGCGAGGTCGACTCGGGGTTGGACTCCGTCGTCACCTCGGCGCCGGGCGCGAGCCCGAAACTCGACCGCACCGCCGCGAGCACGTCGGTGAGCCCGTCGCCGCCGAGCAGCGACGGCGTGCCGCCGCCCACGAACACGGTGTCCGCCGCGGGTGCGCCCGTCAGTTCGGCGGCGGCGTCGAGTTCGCGCCGCAGGCCCTCCAGCCACGACGACGGCGACGCGGACGTCCCCAGCTCACCGGGCGTGTAGGTGTTGAAGTCGCAGTAGCCGCACCGTGTCGCGCAGAACGGGACGTGGACGTAGACGCCGAACGGGCGGGTTCCGACGCCCGCCGTCGCGGTCTCGGGCAGCACGAACGGCCCGTCGGTGGCGGTGGGGGTCGAGGTGGTCACCCTTCCAGTGTCCCACCGGTCCGTGCGGCGAGATCGGGCCTGGTCGCCACCCGATCGCCACATTTCCCCCGATTTTCGGGGAAATACGGTGCCCATGTGGGAACGGCCGCCGTGACGTGGCACAATCGGTCGCATGATCGGAACCGGGGTGCGACTCGTGGCACGACGCCACGTCGACCTTGCGCGCGTGTGCAGCAGCTGCTGTCGCTGCTGTCGCTGTCGCTGACCCGCCCTCGTTCGGTATTCGCGCCGCCTCCCGCAGGCACCGTCGCCCGTTCGACACGCGTCCTCGGTCAGCCCACCCGGGCGCCAGCGCCCGCTCCCAGCACGGCCCCTGCGCGCCCGGTCACGGGCGTGCTCCGACCCCCAGGAGCTCTCCCCCGATGCCCTCCTCGACCAACGAGACCCCGCCGGCCGCCGAGGCCCGTACGCCGCGTGCCCGCACCGGCCGGCCGGTCAAGCGCCGCGCCGAGGGCCAGTGGGCCCTCGGATACCGCGAACCGCTCAACGCGAACGAACAGAGCAAGAAGGACGACAACCCCCTCAACGTCCGTGCGCGCATCGAGAACATCTACGCGCACCAGGGCTTCGACAGCATCGACAAGGGCGATCTGCGTGGCCGCTTCCGCTGGTGGGGCCTCTACACGCAGCGCGCCGAAGGCTACGACGGCACGTGGACGGGCGACGAGAACATCGACGTCCTCGAGGACAGCCACTTCATGATGCGCGTGCGCTGCGACGCCGGCGCACTGAACGTCGAGCAGCTGCGTACCGTCGCGGGCATCTCGACGGAGTTCGCGCGCGACACCGCGGACCTCTCCGACCGCGAGAACGTGCAGTACCACTGGATCGACGTCGAGAACGTCCCGGAGATCTGGAAGCGCCTCGAATCGGTCGGCCTGAAGACGACCGAGGCGTGCGGCGACTGCCCCCGCGTCGTCCTCGGGTCGCCGCTCGCCGGTGAGTCGTTCGACGAGATCCTCGATCCCACGCCCGCGATCGACGAGATCGTCCGCCGCTACATCGGCAAGCCCGAGTACTCGAACCTGCCGCGCAAGTTCAAGACGGCGATCTCCGGCCAGCAGGACGTCGTCCACGAGATCAACGACATCGCGTTCGTCGGCGTCGTGCATCCCGAGCACGGCCCGGGTCTCGACCTCTGGGTCGGGGGTGGCCTGTCGACGAATCCGATGCTCGCGCAGCGCGTCGGCGCATGGATCCCGCTCGACGAGGTGCCGGACGTGTGGGAGGCCGTCGTCTCGCTCTACCGCGACTACGGCTACCGCCGGCTGCGGACCAAGGCGCGGCTGAAGTTCCTCGTCAAGGACTGGGGCATCGAGAAGTTCCGTCAGGTGCTCGAGGACGAGTACCTGCACCGCACGCTGATCGACGGCCCCGCCCCGGAGAAGCCGACGCGCCCGATCGATCACGTCGGAATCACCAAGCTGCGCAACGGAACCAACGCTGTCGGCGTCGCCCCGATCGCGGGCCGCGTCTCTGGCACGATCCTGCGGCAGGTCGCCGACGCCGCCGAGCGCGCGGGAAGCGACCGGATCCGGTTCACGCCGTACCAGAAGATCATCGTGCTCGACGTCGCGGACGACCGCCTCGACGGCCTGATCGCCGACCTCGACGCGCTCGGTCTGCCGGCGCGGCCGTCGCACTGGCGCAAGAACCTCATGGCGTGCTCGGGAATCGAGTTCTGCAAGCTGTCGTTCGCCGAGACCCGCAAGCGCTCCCAGGTTCTCGTGCCCGAGCTCGAGAAGCGGCTCGACGACATCAACGCGCAGCTCGACGTCCCGATCACGATCAACATCAACGGCTGCCCCAACTCGTGCGCGCGGTCGCAGATCGCCGACATCGGGTTCAAGGGACAGCTCGTCGACGACGGCGCGGGTAACCAGGTCGAAGGCTTCCAGGTGCACCTCGGCGGCAGCCTCGGCTTCGACGCCGCGTTCGGCCGCAAGCTCCGCCAGCACAAGGTGACCTCGGACGAACTCGGCGACTACGTCGAGCGGGTCGTCCGCAACTTCGTGAAGAACCGCACGGACGGTGAGCGTTTCGCCGAATGGACGGTCCGAGCAGACGAGGAGGATCTGCGATGACGGTGGACATCGCGACCGCGAGCGCCGACGAGTTGCGCGCCGTCGCCGAGCGCGGCGCCGCCGAACTGGACGGCGCCTCGGCGCACGAGTTGCTGCGGTGGACCGAGGACACCTTCGGCGAGCAGTACATCGTCGCGTCCAACATGCAGGACGGCGTGCTCGTGCACCTCGCCGCGCAGGTGCATCCCGGCGTCGACGTGCTCTTCCTCGACACCGGGTATCACTTCGCCGAGACGCTCGGCACGCGCGACGCCGTCGAGCAGGTGTACGGCGTGAACGTCGTGAACGCCCGGCCCGCCGCGAGCGTCGCGGAGCAGGACGCGATCGAGGGTAAGGACCTGTTCGCTCGCGACCCGAACCGCTGCTGCGCGCTGCGCAAGGTGGCGCCGCTGAAGGCGACGCTCTCGAACTACCGTGCCTGGGTCACCGGCATCCGGCGCGTCGAATCGCCGACGCGTGCCAACGCGCCGCTCGTCTCGTTCGACGAGGGCTTCGGACTCGTGAAGATCAATCCGATCGCGCCGTGGTCCGACGAGCAGATGCAGGCCTACATCGACGAGCACTCGATCCTCGTCAATCCCCTCGTCGACGAGGGTTATCCGTCCATCGGGTGCGCGCCGTGCACCTCCAAGCCGGCGCCCGGCAGCGATCCGCGCAGCGGACGCTGGGCGGGCAACGCCAAGACAGAATGCGGGTTGCACGCCTCATGAGCATCGATCAGTCCTCACTCCTCGAGTCGCGACCGCACCTCGACGGCACGCAGTTCGACACGCTCTCGGCGCTCGAGTCCGAGGCCATCCACATCTTCCGCGAGGTCGCGGGCGAGTTCGAGCGTCCCGTCGTGCTCTTCTCGGGCGGCAAGGACTCCACCGTCCTGCTGCACCTCGCGCTCAAGGCGTTCTGGCCCGCGCCGCTGCCGTTCGCGCTGCTGCACGTCGACACCGGCCACAATCTGCCCGAGGTCCTCGCGTTCCGCGATCACGTCGTCGCGAAGTACGACCTGCGACTGCACGTCGCGAAGGTCGAGGACTACCTCGCGGACGGCCGGCTCACCGAGCGTCCCGACGGCGTGCGCAATCCGCTGCAGACCGTCCCGTTGCTCGACGCGATCGCCGAGAACCGGTTCGACGCAGTCTTCGGCGGTGGCCGCCGCGACGAGGAGCGCTCGCGGGCGAAGGAGCGGATCTTCTCGCTGCGCGACGGATTCGGCCGCTGGGACCCGAAGAAGCAGCGTCCCGAGCTGTGGAACCTGTACAACGGCAAGCACTCTCCGGGTGAGCAGGTGCGTGTCTTCCCGCTGAGCAATTTCACGGAGCTCGACATCTGGCGCTACATCACGCGTGAGAACGTCGAACTCGCGAGCATCTACTACGCGCATCAGCGCCCCGTCTACCAGCGCGACGGCATGTGGATGACGCCGGGCGTCTGGGGCGGGCAGGACGAGGCGCTCGAGACCCGTTCGGTGCGCTACCGCACCGTCGGCGACGGGTCGACGACGGGCGCGATCCTGTCCGAGGCCGCGACGAACGAGGAGATCCTCGCCGAGGTGGCCGCGTCGCGGCTCACCGAGCGCGGGGCGACACGCGGCGACGACCGCGTGTCCGAGGCTGCGATGGAAGATCGCAAGCGAGAGGGTTACTTCTGATCATGAGCGCAACTCAGCTCCTTCGCCTCGCGACCGCGGGCAGCGTGGACGACGGCAAGTCGACTCTCGTCGGCCGTCTGCTCTACGACACGAAATCCGTTCTCGCCGACCAGATCGACGCCGTCACCCGCGCGTCGGTCGACAAGGGCCTGTCGACGCCCGACCTGTCGCTGCTCGTCGACGGCCTGCGCGCCGAGCGCGAGCAGGGCATCACGATCGACGTCGCGTACCGCTACTTCGCGACGCCGCAGCGCTCGTTCGTCCTCGCCGACACGCCGGGCCACGTGCAGTACACGCGCAACACCGTGTCGGGCGCGTCGACGGCGCAACTCGTCATCCTGCTCGTCGACGCCCGCAAGGGGGTCATCGCCCAGACGCGGCGCCACGCCGCCGTGATGGCGCTGCTGGGTGTGCCGCGACTCGTGCTGGCCGTCAACAAGATCGACCTCGTCGAGGATCCCGCGACCGTGTTCGGCGAGGTCTCGGCGGAGTTCGCCGAGATCACGTCCGCGCTCGGCTGGAAGCCCGACGCCGTCACCGCGATCCCGGTCTCGGCGCTGCACGGCGACAACGTCGCGGTGCGCTCCGAGAACACGCCGTACTACGACGGTCCGACGCTCATGGAGCACCTCGAGTCGGTCCCGGTCGACGCCGAACCGCACCGCGTGAACCTGCGCTTCCCGGTGCAGTACGTGATCCGTCCCCGCACCGCCGAGTACCCCGACTACCGCGGCTACGCGGGCCAGGTCGGCGCCGGGTCGGTGCGTCCGGGTGACGAGGTCGTCGTGCTGCCGTCCGGCATCAGGACGACGGTCGAACGGATCGACACCGCCGACGGCGAACTCGATGTCGCGCACGCGGGCCGCAGCGTCACGCTCGTCCTCGCCGACGACGTCGACATCTCACGCGGCGACACCATCGCCTCTCCCGAGGACGCCCCGGAGCCGATCGCGGACTTCGAGGCGACGGTGTGCTGGCTCGCGGAGAAGCCGCTGCACCCGGGTGCGCGTCTGCTGCTCAAGCACGGCACACGCACGACGCAGGCGATCGTCGGCAGTATCGTGGAGCGCTTCGACGAGCAGACGCTGTCGACCGAGCCGTCACCGGACTCACTGTCGCTCAACGAGATCGGCAAGATCTCGGTGCGCGTCGCCGATCCGATCGTCGCCGACGACTACGCCGTGAACCGGCACACGGGCTCCTTCCTGCTCATCGACCCCGCGGGCGGAAACACACTCGCCGCCGGGCTCGTGGGCGATGCGATCGCGACCGTCGAGGCCGCAGGAGTCGTGGCCGGAGCCGAGTGATCTCGTGTTCGCCACCTCTGCACCCCCGCTCGTCGCGGTCGCGCACGGCAGCCGCGATCCGCGCAGCGCTGCCGTGATCGGCGAGGCCGTCGCGAACCTTCGCGCGGCCTCGCCCGATCTCGACGTGCGAGCGGCGTTCCTCGATCTCAGCGCGCCGCGGATCGATCACGTCCTGACGACGCTGGCGCGCGAGGGCCACCACGAGGTCGTCGTCGCACCGATGCTGCTGGGCCGGGCCTTCCACGCGCGCGTGGATCTTCCCGGGATCATCGCGGCAGTGCGGTCCCGTCATCCCCGGCTGACGGTGCACACCGCCGACGTCCTCGGCCCGGATCCACGACTGATCGCCGCCGTCCGTGATCGTGTGACGGACATCGGTGTGGCGGCGGGCGATCCGGACGTGGGTGTCGCGCTCGTGGCGGTCGGGTCGTCCGACGCCGCCGCCAATGACGTGACGAGCCGCATCGTCGGCACACTCCGTGCGGGAGCCGGATGGCATTCGGCGACGGCATGTTTCGCGACGGCCGCCTCCCCCTCGGTGAGCGACGCCATTGCTTCACTGCGTGAGCGCGGTGCGCGCGACGTCGTCGTGGCGCCGTGGTTCCTCGCGCCCGGCCTGCTCATCGACCGCGTCCACGACGCCGCTGCGGCAGGCCGCGCCCGCGTCGCCCCCACGATCGGCGCGCACCCGGCCCTCACCGAGGTCGTGCTCGATCGCTACCGCGCCGCCCTCGAGCGGGCGCGGCACACGCGCGCCGCGGGCTGAGCCTCGTCTCAGCCGTTCGCTGTGGCCGGCTCCGCTGCCACCTCCGCGACCGGCTTCTCCGGCAGATCCGGTACGCGCGTCGCCCGCGCGTACACCGTCTCCCCCTCGCTGAGCCCGAGCGCGGCGCTGTCACCGCGCGTGACCTGGGCCGAGAAGTGCTCTCCCGTCGCCTCGTTGCGGAGATCGACACGCACCTCGAAACCGAGGTGCACGACGCGCTCGACCGTCGCGCGCGTGATCCCCAGCGATTCGACGGTCTCGCCGTCGCGCGCCACCGCGAGGTCGGGATCGCGCCCGATCCGGATGTCGTGCGGGCGCACGAGCTGCCCGTTGAGCTTCGCGACGGGCCCGAGGAACGACATCACGAAATCGTTCGACGGACGGTCGTAGAGATCGGCCGGCGGCCCGACCTGCTCGATCCGGCCGCGATTGAGGACGGCGATCCGGTCGGCGACGTCGAGCGCCTCCTCCTGATCATGCGTGACGAGCACCGTCGTCACGTGCACCTCGTCGTGCAACCGCCGCAGCCACAGCCGCAGATCCGCACGCACCTTCGCGTCGAGGGCACCGAACGGCTCGTCGAGCAGCAGCACCTGCGGATCGACGGCGAGTGCGCGCGCGAGCGCCATCCGCTGCCGCTGACCACCCGAGAGCTGCGCCGGGTAGCGGTGCTGGAAGCCGTCCAGGCCGACGATCTCCAGCAGCTCGTCGACCTTGCGCGCGATCTCGGCCTTGCCGCGCTTGCGGATCTTCAGCCCGAACGCGACGTTGTCGCGCACCGTCATGTGCTTGAAGGCCGCGTAGTGCTGGAACACGAACCCGATGTCGCGCTTCTGCGGCGAGACGTTCGTGACGTCGCGCCCGGCGATCGTCACGGTCCCGCCGTCGAGGTCCTCGAGTCCCGCGATCGAACGCAGCAGCGTCGACTTGCCCGATCCGGACGGCCCGAGCAGCGCCGTGAGGCTCCCCGACGGGATGTCGAGCGTGACGTCGTCGAGCGCGGCGAAGGACCCGTAGTTCTTGCGGGCGCCGGTCACGGTGATCATGATGTTGTGCTCCTCTTGCGGTCGAGCAGAGTCATCAGCAGCAGTGCGACGATCGCGATGCCCATCAGGAGGGTGGCCGCCGAGTACGCGCCGAAGGTGTTGTGGTCGTCGATGTAGCGCGAGTGGACGAGCAGGGTCAGCGTCTGCGACACACCGGGGAATCCGCTCGACACCATGATGACGGCACCGAACTCGCCGAGCGAACGCGCGATCGTGAGCACGATGCCGTACGTGAGGCCCCAGCGGATCGCGGGAAGGGTGATGCGCCAGAACGTCTGCCATCCGTTGGCACCGAGCGTCGCGGCGGCCTGCTCCTGCTCCTCGCCGATCTCGTGCAGGACCGGTTCGACCTCGCGGACGACGAACGGCAGCGTCACGAAGATCGTCGCGAGCACCATGCCGGGAAGGCTGAAGATGACCTGCAGTCCCAGCGATTCGAGTCCGCCGAACCAGCCGTTCGACCCCCACAGCAGGATCAGCGCGACACCCACGACGATGGGCGACACCGCGAACGGGAGGTCGACGATCGCCTGGACGATGCCGCGCCCGGGGAACCTGCCCCGGACGAGTGCGATCGCCGTGACGACGCCGAACACGACGTTGAGCGGTACGACGATCGCCACGATGAGCAGCGACAGGTTGAACGCCGAGATCGCCGCGGGCGTCGTGATGGATTCGTAGAACGCCATGAAGCCGTCGCCGAACGTTCGGGTGAGGATCACCCCGATCGGGACGACGAGCAGCACGAACAGGTAGACCAGCGCCACCGTGCGCAGCGTGATCCGGCTCCGGGTACTGGTCTTCACTGCGCGGCCTCCATCCGGCGCTGGTTGCGGCCGGCGAACAGCCGCAGCAGAAACAGCGTCACGAAGGCGATCGCGAGCAGCGTCACCGACACTGCCGCCGCGGCCTCGGGCCGGTCGACCTCGATGAGCTGCTGGATGTACTGCGACGTCACCTGCGTCTCGTGCGGAATGTTGCCGCCGATGAGCACGACGGAGCCGTACTCGCCGATCGCACGGGCGAACGCGAGGCCCGTACCCGACACGATGGCCGGCGTCAGCGTCGGCAGCACGATCGTCCGGAAGATCGTCCAGTTCTTCGCGCCGAGCGACGCAGCCGCCTCCTCGACCTCACGGTCGAGTTCGATGAGGACGGGCTGCACCGCACGTACGACGAACGGCAGCGTCACGAAGGCGAGCGCGATGATGAGCCCGCCCTGCGTCGCGTTGAGGTGCACACCGACCGGGCTGTCCGGCCCGTACAGCGACAGCAGCACGATGCTCGCGACGATCGTCGGGAGCGCGAACGGCAGGTCGATGAGCGCGTTGACGACCCGCTTGCCGCGGAAGTCGTCGCGGACCAGCACCCACGCGATGATCGTGCCCATCACGGCGTTGACGAGCGCGACGACGACCGACACGAACACCGTCACTCGCAGCGACGCGAGAGCGGCGGGCGCCGTGACGGCATCGAAGAACCCCGAGATGCCGCCTTCGAGCGAGGCCACCGCGAGCGCCGCGAGCGGCAGCAGCACGATGATGCTCAGCCACAGTGTGGCGACGCCGATGCCGAGCGGCCCCGTGCTGCCGGTCGTACGACGCAGTGCGCGTGTCCGTTTCGGGGCCGCCGGTGCCGCCGCGGCGGGTCCGGTGTCCGTGTCGGTCATGGTCGTCCGTGATGGGTCGGGCATCGGCCGGTCAGCGCGTCGCGTTGTCGTAGATCACGGCGATCGAGCCCGAGCCGGGAGCGAAGAGCTCGCCGTCGACCTGACCCCAGCCTCCGAGATCGTCGATCGTCCACAGTGTCTCGGGCTCCGGGTACTTGTCGGCGAACTGCGCGGCGACCTCGGGATCGACCGGACGGAATCCGGCCTCGGCCCACTGCGTCTGCCCCTCCTCGGTGTAGAGGAAGTCGCGGAACTCGACGGCCTTCTCGCGATTCGGGCTGTTGGACAGCACCGCGACGGGATTGTCGATCCGGAACGTCACCTCGGGGGTGACGTGCTCGACGGGCTCGCCGTTGCCCTCGATGAAGAGCGCTTCGTTCTCGTAGCTCAGCAGCGCGTCACCGGTCCCCTGCAGGAACGCCTCGGTCGCCTCGCGACCCGACTTCGGCTGCACCGTCACGTGTTCGGTGACGAGCGAGGACACGAAGTCGAGGCCCGCCTGCGGGTTCTCGCCGCCGCCACTCTTCGCCGCGTACGGCGCGAGCAGGTTCCACTTGGCCGAGCCCGAGCTGAACGGATTCGGCGTCACGACCTCGACGTCGGGACGCAGCAGGTCGTCCCAGTCCCGGATGTTCTTGGGGTTGCCCTCGCGGACGACGATCGTGACGACCGACCCGAACGGCACACCGCCGTAGGCGTCGGCGTTCCAGTCGGGATCGACGAGGCCGGCGTCCACCAGGCGGGTGATGTCGGGTTCGACGGAGAAGTTGACGATGTCGGCGGGCGCGCCGTCCTTGACCTTGCGCGACTGGTCGCCCGACGCGCCGTAGGACGGCTGGAACGCGACGCCCTCGCCCTCGTCGGTCTCGTTGAACGCGGGGATGACGCGGTCGAAGCCGGGCTTCGGCACGGCGTAGGCGAAGAGATTCACCGTGCCGGCACTGCCGTCACCGCCTCCTTCGGCACCCACGGTGTCGCTGGCGCCGCCTCCCCCGCACGCGCTCAGCGTGAGCGATGCAGCGGCGAGCGCGGCCAGCGCGGACGCGCGGCGACGATGACGGAGGGATCGAAACATGGTTGTCGTGCCTTTCGGGGCTGCCGGAAAGAGCTACACGGGAAGGCGCGGGCACGGCACGGAAACGAGAACCGAACCCGCGGAGGAGTGCGCTGGCGGTCGGACGTCACACGTCACGACGGCGGCGGACCGGGCGGCACCTGCCGAACGGCCGCACGGAGATACAGCGCAGCGGGAGGTTCAACAACAGTCGATGTCGGCGACCGAGGGCATGCCGACAGCGATCAACGCCAGCTGATGGCGGATCTGCGGGATGGTTGCCTCGGACACGCGAAGGAATCTAGCAGAGCAGGTGCGACCACTCACAACCGGGCGGAGGGCCGCTCACCACCGAACGCAGTCGATCACGACCGGGCACGGCTCAGAGCACGGACGTCACGAACCAGGCGACGACGACGAGGAGGAGGAGGGCGATCAGCGCCAGGGTGACTCGTGAGCGCGGCATCAGCTCTCCTTCGCCGGGGCGGCGGCGGTGTCGGGGACGGGGGCGTCGCCGGACTCGTCGTCCGGGACGGTGTCGGGATCGGGTGCGGTGTCCGGTCCACGCCGGAGCGCGACGAGAACCGCCGCGAGCACGCGATCGAGCAGCCACGCCCCGAGCGCACACAGCGGCACGACGACGACGAGCACGAGCGCGACCTGCGGGACGAACGCGAGTCCGACGATCCACAGCTCGAGGCCGTCCCACCAGCCCGCGATCCGATCCACGCCGACCACTGTAGCTTCCGCGGCACCCGGTACGCCGCGGCCACCCCACCGCCGTGCGCACCGGGAATCCCGCGAATCGCCGCACGGTTGATCGAGACGCGAGCATTCGCCGGATGCAGGTTTTCCCACACCGGGCACCCCGCGAACGCGCACAATTCTCGAAAGACGGTGAGCGCTCCACGGAAGGGGATGCCATGTCGCAGGCAGAGCACACCGACGTCGACGTCACCGACGTCGAACTCGACACCGATCAGGTCCGCAAGGCCCAGCGCGTCGTCGCGCTGCACTCGAACGGCACCGACGACTGCCGCATGCTGCTGTCGATGCTGGGGATCGGTGATCCGCCGGACTGACGGCGGTCAGGGCCGCCCGATGCGCGCGAGCAGCGCGTCCGCGTCGGCACCGATCCGCCGGACGACGTCCGCTGCAGGCAGCGTCTCGGTGACCGATCCCGCGGCCTGACCCGCGTAGACGACGCCGAGGTCGGGGTCCGAGGGGTCGTAGTCGCCGCGCAGTTCGTCGGCCTCGGCGTCGGGGATCGGCCCGGCCCCGGCGGCATCGTGCCACGTCCGGGTGAAGCGGTTCACGAGGGCTCGCCCGCCCCATCGGTGCGGCCATTCGAGCGCACGGGCGCGGTCGAAGACCGAGGTGTAGACGGTGTCGGTGGCGTCCGCCGCGAGGAGACGTCCCACGGCGTACTCGGGCCCGGTGGTCTCGGGACTCGCGAGCAGCGCGGTCCCGACCATCGCACCCTGCGCGCCCGCCGCGAGCACCGCGGCGAGCCCACGTCCCGTCGCGATGCCGCCGGCCGCGAGAACCGGCAGCTGCGTTGCGTCGAGGACCTGCTGGAGCAGCGGCAGCGTCGCGACGCCGCCCGTGTGACCGCCCGCTTCCGCGCCCTGTGCCACGACGACGTCCACGCCGGCCGCCTCGGCGACCATGAGGTCGGCGGGCGTGTTGACCTGTGCCAGCGCGAGCGCGCCGGCGGCGTGCACACGATCGACGTACGGCGCGGGATCACCGAACGAGAGCGAGACGATCGCCGGGCGCTCGTCGAGCGCGGCGTCGAGTGGAGCGTCGTCCTCGTCGAGCGACCACACCATGAGTCCTACCCCGAACGGCCCCGCCTCACGGGCGACCGCGGCCTCTCGCGCGAGCCACTCGGCCGTGACGTATCCCGCACCGAGCATTCCCAGCCCGCCGCCGCGCGTCACCTCCGCGACCAGGGCGCCGCCCGCTCGCCCCGCCATCGGCGCGCCGAGCACCGGGATCTCGATCCCGAGGGTCTCCGTGAGCCACGTCGCGGTCATGCGATCACTTCTTCGGCTTGTCGCCACCGGCGTCCGACGACAGCGCCGCGACGAAGGCCTCCTGCGGCACGTCGACGCGGCCGATCGTCTTCATGCGCTTCTTGCCTTCCTTCTGCTTCTCGAGCAGCTTGCGCTTACGCGAAATATCGCCGCCGTAGCACTTCGCGAGGACGTCCTTGCGGATCGCCCGGATGTTCTCGCGCGCGATGATCCGCGAGCCGATCGCAGCCTGCACCGGCACCTCGAACTGCTGGCGCGGGATGAGCTCCTTGAGCTTCGTCGTCATCTTGTTGCCGTACGCCGACGCGGCGTCCTTGTGGACGATCGCGCTGAACGCGTCGACCGGCTCGCCCTGGAGCAGGACGTCGACCTTGACGAGTTCCGCGGACTGCTCGCCCGCCTCCTCGTAGTCGAGGCTCGCGTAGCCGCGCGTGCGGGACTTCAGCGAATCGAAGAAGTCGAAGATGATCTCGGCGAGCGGCATCGTGTAGCGCAGCTCGACGCGCGTCTCCGAGAGGTAGTCCATCCCGCCGAGCTCACCGCGCCGCGACTGGCACAGCTCCATGATCGGGCCGATGAACTCGCTCGGCGCGATGATCGTCACCTTGACGACGGGCTCGTAGATCTCGCGCAGCTTGCCGGCGGGCCAGTCGGACGGGTTCGTCACCTGACGTTCCTCACCGCCCTCCTCGACGACGCGGTACACGACGTTCGGGGAGGTCGAGATGAGGTCGAGCCCGAACTCCCGCTCGAGCCGCTCGCGCGTGATCTCCATGTGCAGCAGGCCGAGGAAGCCGCACCGGAACCCGAACCCGAGCGCGACCGACGTCTCCGGCTCGTACGTCAGCGCCGCGTCGTTGAGCTGCAGCTTGTCGAGCGCCTCGCGCAGATCCGGGTAGTCCGAGCCGTCGAGGGGGTACAGCCCCGAATAGACCATCGGCCGCGGTTCGCGATAGCCCGTGAGGGGCTGCTCCGCGCCGCGGCGGGCCGTCGTGACGGTGTCGCCGACCTTCGACTGCCGCACGTCCTTGACGCCCGTGATGAGGTAGCCGACCTCGCCGACGCCGAGCCCGGCCGACGCCTTCGGTTCGGGAGAGACGATGCCGACCTCGAGCAGCTCGTGCTGCGTGCCCGTCGACATCATCTTGATCTTCTCGCGCGGCATGATCCTGCCGTCCACGACGCGCACGTACGTCACGACGCCGCGGTACGTGTCGTAGACCGAGTCGAAGATCATCGCGCGGGCGGGCGCATCGGCATCGCCGACGGGCGGCGGGATCTGGCGCACGACCTCGTCGAGCAGTTCCCCGACGCCCTCACCGGTCTTGCCCGACACGCGCAGCACGTCCGACGGCTCGCACCCGATGATGTGGGCGATCTCCGCCGCGTAGCGCTCGGGATCGGCGGCGGGCAGATCGATCTTGTTGAGGACCGGAATGATCGTGAGGTCCTTGTCGAGCGCGAGGTAGAGATTCGCGAGCGTCTGCGCCTCGATACCCTGCGCGGCGTCGACCAGCAGCACCGCGCCCTCGCAGGCCTCGAGTGCGCGGGAGACCTCGTACGTGAAGTCGACGTGACCCGGCGTGTCGATCAGATGCATGACGATCTCGTCGGTCGTGCCGTCGTCACGCGTCACCGTCCAGGGCAGCCGAACGTTCTGCGCCTTGATCGTGATGCCACGTTCGCGCTCGATGTCCATGCGGTCGAGATACTGCGCCCGCATCTGCCGTTCCTCGACGACCCCGGTCAGCTGCAGCATCCGGTCGGCCAGCGTCGACTTGCCGTGGTCGATGTGCGCGATGATGCAGAAGTTACGGATCCTGGCCGGATCCGTGAACGTCGTGTCGGCGAAGCTGCTGATGGTCGATCTCCTGACCTGGTCGATACTTCGCGGCGTCGGTGCGCCGTGACGACGGTGCGCGAGCGCGGACGTGCGAAGTCACCGGAAGCGTGGTGTCGGGACGAACTCCAGAATATCCAAGACCGTGCCCCTCGGCGCTGCCGGTACCGGTCCGCACCACCCGGAACATCGGCCGGGGCGTCCTAGACTTCTGTCATGGCGTCACGTTGGCAGGCTCTGGGCCGCACTCTCGGCAAGCTCGCGCGCGAGAACGGTCCGCGCATCGTCGATCAGCTGCAGCGTTCGGGCGCGCTCCAGAAGGCCGCGGGCGTCCTCACCGGCGGCGCGTCCACCTCGACGGTTCCCGCGGGCCGGCCCGTCGCGTCCGGCTCGGCACCGACGGCGCACCGCGCGCGCCACGTCGAGTACGCACCCGACCTCGACGGCCAGGCAGATCCGGGCGAGATCGTCTGGACGTGGGTCGCCTACGAGGACGATCCGACCCAGGGCAAGGACCGCCCGGTGCTCGTCGTCGGGCGCGACCGCACCACCCTGCTCGGACTCATGCTGTCGTCGCAGGCGCGCCATGACGGCGATCCCGACTGGCTCGGCATCGGCCCGGGCCCGTGGGACGCCGAGCGCCGGCCCAGCTGGGTCCGGCTCGATCGCGTGCTCGACGTGCCCGAGGCCGGCATCCGCCGTGAGGGTGCCGTCATGGACAAGGCGGCGTTCGACCGTATCGCCGAGCGGCTGCGGCGGGACTTCAGCTGGACGTGACGGTCGCGTAGTCGGCGGCGATCATGTCGGCGATCGCCGACATGACCAGCTCGTTCGGGTGTGCGGGCTCCGCGGGCGACCGCGGCACGATGCCCTCGAACCACCGCTCGCCGGTCGGTGCGCAGCCGTCGTGACCGCCCTCGACGGCAGCCGTCGCGATGTCGATGTACTCGACGTCGTACTTCTCGGCGGCACGCACGTAGATGTCGTTGAACCGGTCGAAATAGTCGCGCAGCCACGGCGCGTCCTGCTCGCCCACCGGCAGGATCGGCCAGCACGCGCGGTCACCGACGGTGCCGCCGTGCGACACCACGTACACCCGCGCGTCGGGCGCCTTCGCGACGATCGCCCCGACGACGGCATCGACCTCACGCGCCATCTTCTCGATGCCCTCGGTTGCGAGCCGCTCCGCGAGCGGATTGTCGCGGCACCCCCCGTCGAAGTCTGGGACGGGTGCGGCACACAGCAACGACACCGGCAGATGATTCGATCCGCCGCCGCCGATGCTCAGCGTCACGAGTTCGGTGTCGGGCGAGAGCGCGTCGAGCTGCGGCGGCGCCGTCCGTGTCCCCACGAACTGCGGAGTGTCGATCACGTGCGACGGCTTGGCCGCCGAGCACGTGACATCGGTGAACGACGACGCACCGACCTGCGCGGCGAGCTTCGCGGGGTAGTTCGCGTTCGGCGAGTGGAGACAGAAGTCGCGGTGTTCGCTCGCCTCGATGAGCGGCCCCGAGGCGCGCGAGTCGCCGAGCGCGACATAGGACGGGCCGGTCGGCGCCGGATCCGCATGCGCGGCCGTGGCCGACCCTGCCGCCACGAACAGTGCGAGCGCCGCGGCGACCGCCCCCGCGCCGGAGCGGGCCGAGAAGCGACGAGCCATGAAGGAATCCCCCTGCTGGAAGTGACGGGCCGGAAAGAACGACGGTCGGACGACGGGGTCAGCGCGTCTCGACGCCGAGCCGTTCGGCGATCATGTCGGCGACCGCGGCCATGCCGCGAGCGTTGAAGTGCGCCGGCTGCGCCGACGACGTGGGAATCAGGCCCTCGAACCACTTGTCCTCGGGCGCGGCGCACGGGTCGTGCCCGCCCGCGACCGTGGCGGCACCGATGTCGACGAACTCGGCACCGTGCGCTGCGGCGGACTCGCGGTAGATGTCGTTGAACCGATCGAAGTAGCCGGTGAGGAAGCGCGCGTCGTCGTCCGAGTACGGAATGGACGGCCAGCAGCCGCGCTCACCGATCGCGCCGCCGTGACCGACCACGAAGATCCTGGCGTTCGGCGCACGGTCGCGCACCGCGGCGATCGCGCCGTCGATCTTCGGGCGGGCCTTCGCGATGCCCTCCTCGGCGTCGCGCTGGGTCTGTGCGTCGTCGCGGCACCGCCGGTCGACGCCGGGCGCGAGCGATGCGCAGTGCTCACGGGTGACGACGACGTGATTCGAGTCGACGCCGCCGATGCTGATCGTGACGATGTCGGTGTCGGGGCTGCGCCTCGACCTGCGGGGCACGCACCGTGGTCCCGATGCGCTGCGGCGTATCCACGATGTTCTCGGACTTCGCCGCGATACACGTGACGTCGGTGTAGCTGCGGGCGCTGATCAGCCGGGCCAGCACGGCGCCGTAGTTCTGCTCGGAGCGCATGCAGAAGTCGTCGTGCGAGAGCGGATCGATGAACGGGCCCGCCGCACGCGAGTCGCCGAGGGCGACCAGGCTGGGCCGCTCGTCTGTGGTGCCCGAGTCCGAGTTCGCCGAGGCGACGGCTACGGGACCACCCGCGACGAGTGCCGCGAGGCACGCTCCCATCGCCACGACAGTTCGGGTCGACCCCGTCCACCGGCCTCGGATCATCGAGCCATTCCCCCTCGGCAGTTGGCTGCGGCGCCGCCCGATGCGACGCCGCGGCCATCATGCCGCAGGGCACCGTCACACGTGGATGCGGTCCCCGAAACGCCCGAACAGGGCGCGGTAGACGAAAGCGCCGACGAGACCGCCGATGAGCGGGAAGACGATGAACAGCCACACCTGGCCGAGCGCGCCGTCCTGGTAGAACGCGACCGCGAGGCTGCGGGCCGGATTGACCGACGTGTTGTCGATCGGGATCGCGACGAGGTGGATCGTCGCGAGGGTGATGCCGATCGCGAGGCCCGCCTGCGGGATCTCCGAGATCCGGTCGGTCGCGGAGAGCACGACGAACACCAGCACCGCGGTGAGCACGATCTCGATCGCCATCGTCGCGCCGATGCCGTACCCGTGTTCGAGAACACCACCCAGCGGGCCTTCGATCGCCGACGGGCTGTGCGCGCCCCAGCCGTTCGCGCCGAGCCCGTCGGCGGCCCGGTCGTAGGCGGGAAGCGACTGCGCGATCGCGAACAGCGACAGACCGGCGACGAGACCACCGACGAACTGCGCGATCCAGTAACCGACCGCCTCGACGATCCCCACCCGGCCGATCGCCAGGAAACCGGCCGTCACCGCGGGATTGACGTGACAGCCCGAGATCGGGCCGATCGCGTAGACGAGGAAGAGCAGCGAGAAGCCGAACGCCAGAGCGACTCCCAGATTGCCGACCTCGTCACCCGCGAAGACCGCCGTCCCGACCGCCATGAACACCAGCAGGAACGTGCCCAGACACTCGGCCGCGTACTTCTTCCCAGCGGAGATCGGTGTCGCTTCGTCGATTTCCTGAGCAGTGGACATGGATGCCACCTTCCGCCGTGAGATCCTCCCGGAACACTTCGGACCGCGCTCGATGCGGCTCTGGGAGGACCTTACGCCGGGACCTAGGCCAGTCGGGTGATTTTCACCACCACTTCGAGGTCGGTTGCCCGGCCACCCGAGAAGATCCCCTGCAGCGGCGGCACATCCGAGTAGTCACGACCCACACCGATCGTCACGTGCTGCTCCCCCACGTGTTTCGCGTTGGTCGGGTCGTAGCCCCACCACGAACCCGTCCACGCCTCGATCCACGCATGGGATTCGCCGGTGACGGTGTCGCCGATCACGGCGTCGGGCTTGGGATGCAGATAGCCCGAGACGTAACGGCTCGGAATCCCCATGCTGCGCAACAGGACCAGGGTCAGATGCGCGTAGTCCTGGCAGACGCCCTTGCGCTCGTTCCACGCCTGTACCGCCGAGGTGTGCACCGCCGTCGCGCCGGGGACGTAGTCCATCTCCTCGTAGACGCGATCACATGTCGCGATCACGGCCTCTACCGGTGTGCGGCCGCCTCGGAGCTCGCGTGCGAGAGCCGACAGTGCGCGATCGGCCGGAACGTAACGCGTGTAGGACAGCTGCTCGTTGAACCGGTCGACGACGTCCTCGCTCGTGAGGTCGTCCCACGTCACGTCCTCCTCGGGCTCGGTGGGCTCGTCGGTCTCGACGACCGAGAGCCCCACGACCTCGAGTTCGCGGTGCGGCGCGTGCAGATCGAACGCCGTCACCGCCGTACCCCAGTAGTCGGAGTACCGGAACGAGCGCGTCGCCGGATTCGTCTCCACGCGAGAGAGAATCACCGTCTGCCGATTGTCCGAACGAGGCGTCAGCCGCGCCTCGTTGTACGAGGAGGTGACCGGTGCGTCGTACCCGTATCCGGTCGTGTGCTCCACGCGTAGCCGCCAGCTCACAGCCCACCCTCCGCCACGATGTCGAGATCGATCGCACGCGCGTCGGTCCAGGCGACCCACGGCGCGGCGTGAAAGTACTGCAGGGCGATCGCTTCACCCAGCTCACGGCACGTGTGCTGCAAGCCGATCAGCCGTTCCTGCAGGTCCTCGAGGAGCACGCCCGGGGGCAGGAACTCGAGTTCGCTGCGTGCCCGGCCCAGCACTCGCTGCGCCTCGGCCCGCAGTCCCACGCGGCTGTCGGGCTGCTGATCGAGCTCGTCGAGGCAGATCTCGGCCTGCCGCAAGGCGTGGAAGACCGAACGCGGGAAAAGCCGGTCGAGCAGGATGAACTCGACGACGCGGCCCGCGTCGAGCGCACCCCGGTACGTCCGCAGATAGGTGTCGTGCGCGCCGGCCGAGCGCAGCACCGTCACCCACGCGGGTGACGACGGCCGGTCTCCGGCACGCGAGAGCAGCATCCGTACGAGCATGTCGACCCGCTCGATCGAACGGCCCAGCAGCAGAAAGCGATAGCCGTCGTCGCGGCTCAGCGTCGAGTCCGCGAGCCCCGCGAACATCGCGGCCCGCTCCTCGACGAAGCGGAAGAACTCGTGCGGGCCGAGCCGCCGGGACGCGCGCTCGCGTTCGGCCAGTGCGTTGTACGTGGCATTGAGGCACTCCCACATCTCGCTCGACGTGACCTCCCGTGCGCCACGGGCGTTCTCGCGGGCGTTCGCGAGCGAGTCACGGATCGAGCCGACCTGATTCCGGCTGAACGCGACGAGGTCGGTCAGCGAACGGACATCCAGCTCACCGGATTCCGGCTCCGCGATCCCCAGCACGCGCAGGAGCCGCCGCGACGTGTGATCGACGTCGATCGTGGCGTCCTCGAGCAGCTGGTGCACCGCGACGTCGAGAATCCGCGCCATGTCGTCGGCGCGTTCGACATATCGCCCGATCCAGTACAGCGATTCGGCGTTACGCGCGAGCATCGATGATCGCCTCCCCCTCGGTCCTGCCCTGCTGTTGCTGCTGTTGCTGCTGCGACGTCGTGAGCTCGGGGCCCTGTTCGGCGGCCTCCGATTCGACGGCCTCACGGACGAGCTCGTCGCCCGCGAGTTCGCGCTCGTCGTCGGACGTGCGGGAGGCGAGCACCCACGTGTCCTTGCTGCCACCGCCCTGGCTCGAATTGACCACGAACGACCCCTCCGGCAACGCGACACGGGTCAGCCCGCCCGGCAGCACCCACACGTCGTCGCCGTCGTTGACGACGAAGGGACGCAGGTCGACGTGACGCGGCGCGAGCCGTCCGCCCGTGCGGGTCGGGACGGTCGACAGCTGGACGACGGGCTGTGCGATCCAGCCACGAGGGTCGGCGCGGATCTTGCGCGCGACCGTGCGCAGTTCCTTCTGCGACGCCTCGGGGCCGAACACGATCCCGTATCCGCCGGAACCCTCGACGGGCTTGACGACGAGTTCGTCCAGCCGGTCGAGGACGTGCTCGCGCTCGTCGTCGAGCCAGCACCGCAGCGTGTCGACGTTCGCGAGCTGCGGCTTCTCACCGAGGTAGTAGTCGATGATCTCGGGGACGTAGGTGTACACGAGCTTGTCGTCGCCGACACCGTTGCCGACGGCACTCGAGATGACGACGTTGCCGGCGCGCGCGGCGTTGAGCAGCCCCGCGACGCCGAGCACCGACTCGGGGCGGAACTGCATCGGATCGAGGTACTCGTCGTCGATGCGGCGATAGATCACGTCCACCTGGCGCTCGCCCTCGGTCGTGCGCATGTAGACGATGTTGTCGCGGCAGAACAGGTCACGGCCCTCGACGAGTTCGACACCCATCTGCCGCGCGAGCAGCGAATGCTCGAAGTACGCGGAGTTGGCGACGCCGGGCGTGAGGACGACCACCGTCGGGTCGGCCTCGTTGAGCGCCGCCGACGCGCGCAGCGCCCGCAGCAGCTGTGCCGAGTAGTCCGCGACCGACCGCACGCGATGCGACATGAACAGATCGGGGAACACCCGTGTCATCGTGCGCCGGTTCTCCATGACGTACGACACACCCGACGGCGACCGGAGATTGTCCTCGAGGACCCGGAAGGTGCCGTTCTCGTCGCGGACGAGGTCGATACCCGCGACGTGGATGCGCACACCGTTCGGCGGGACGATGCCCGCGGCCTGCCGGTGGAAGTGCGCGCACGACGTCACGAGCCGTTTCGGGATCACGCGATCGCGCAGGATCCGGCGTTCGCCGTAGATGTCGTCGAGGAACAGTTCGAGTGCCTGGACACGCTGTTTCAGGCCGCGCTCGACCTTCGTCCACTCCGCCGCCGCGATGACCCGCGGCACGAGGTCGAGTGGGAACGGCCGTTCCTGCCCCGAGAGCGAGAACGTCACGCCCTGGTCCTCGAAGGCGCGGCCGAGCGCTTCGGCGCGCGCCGCGAGGTCGTCGCGGTCGTTCGCTTCGAGGGCCTTGTAGACGCCGCGATAGGGAGCACGGACGGAACCGTCGGCGTCGAACATCTCGTCGTACGCGCGGGCGTAGTGATCGATGTCGCCGTAGCCGTCGAAGATCGACGCCGCGGCGTCCTTCGCCGCCGACCGCGAGCGGCGCGTGCGCGGCGTCGCTCGCGTCGTGGACGTCGCCGGCCCCGCCGCCTTCGAGGTCGCCTTCGTGGTCTTCTTGCGGTCCGCGGACGCTCCGCGACCGGTGTCGCTCTCGCCGGCCGCGGCCGAACCGTTCTTGCGGGAGGTCGTGCTCGTCCCTGCGCGACTCCTACCGGACCGCGCGCTCGCGGCAGTAGCCTTGGACGCCGTGGATGCCATGGGCGTCATCTTGCCTCCATCCGGCCGGGTCGGCTGGACACGGGCGATCCGCGCAGCACACCGGCGGTGCCGAGGCGCGGCCGTTTGAACCGTGCGGAGAACCGCTGGTATGCTGACGAGTCGGTGCGGCGTTCACGCGCGCAATCCCCCGGTTCGGGCTCGGTAGGGCTCGTCATCGGTGGTCGGGTGCGCGTGTGACGTACACGGTGACGGCAGCCGTCACTCCCGTAGACACAGACAGAAGACGCGGGGCCTCGAGTATCGAGCTCGGGACTTCGGAATCAGTTCGAGACGACAGGATATTCACGCGTGGCCAACATCAAGTCCCAGAAGAAGCGGATCCGTACCAACGAGGCGGCCCGTCTGCGCAACCAGTCGGCGAAGTCCTCGCTGCGCACCGCGATCCGCTCGCTTCGCGAGGCGGCGGCGGCCGGCGAGAAGGACAAGGCCGGCGAGCTCCTCGTGTCGACGAGCCGCAAGCTCGACAAGGCCGTCACCAAGGGCGTCATCCACAAGAACCAGGCTGCCAACAAGAAGTCTGCGCTCGCGCAGCTCGTCGGCAAGCTCTGACGACGCGGCCACACGGCCGTAGCACTCTCGACGAGAGCCCCGGGACATGATGTCCCGGGGCTCTCGTCGTGGTGAAAGGCGTGCGAGTCGTGGTGAATCGCCGAGCGAGCGGCGCGGTCAGCGAGCCCGGAGCGACGCGACGCGACGCACGGCGGTCTCGACCGCGTAGTCGGGATCTGCTGCCGCACCCTTGACGTCGGCGTTGAGCGCAGCGACGATCCGCAGCGCCGTGCCCACGGACGCGGGATTCCAGCCGCGGGTGAGGGCCTGGGTCTTCTTGACCTTCCACGGCGGCATGCCGAGTGACGGCGCGAGCCGATACGGGTCGCCGCGCCCCGCGGGGGCGACCTTCGCGATCGAGTGGACGGAGTCGGCGAGCGCGTCGGCGAGCAGAACGTGCGGCACGCCACCGAGGCGCGCCCAGCGCAGCGCCTCGAGCGCACCGCCGACGTCACCCGAGACGGCGCGTTCGGCGACCTGGAAGCCCGTGACGTCGGCGCGGCCGCGGTAGTAGCGCCCGACGGCGTCCACGTCGACCTTGCCGCCGGTGTCGGCCGCGAGCTGCGAGCACGCGGCAGCGAGTTCGCGGAGATCGGTCCCGACGGCATCGACGAGTGCCACGGCCGTGTCGGGTGACACCCGCACCCCGTGCGACGAGAACTCGGCGCGCACGAATCCCGCGTGCTCGCCCATCCCGAGCTTGCCGCAGTGATGCACCGTGGCGCCGAGCTGCTCGAGCGTGCCCGCCATCGCCTTCGCGCGGCCACCACCGTTGTGGACGACGACGAGCACCACGCCCTCGGGCGGATCCTGGGCGGCGGTCGTGACGACGTCGACCGCCTCCTTGCCCGCCTCCCCCGCGGCTTCGAGCACGATCACCCGCTCTTCGGCGAACAGCGACGGGCTCAGCAGTTCGGTGAGCTCGGACGACGACGCGTCACCGGCCCGCATGCGGGTCACCGGGATCGCCGCGGCTCCCGCTGCCGGGCTCGCGCTGCCGTCGACCCCACCGATCACGCGGGAGACCGCGCGCTCGACGAGAAGCTCGTCGTCGCCCAGCACGAGATGAACGCTGTCGGATCCCGACGTGACGGATCCCGGTGCCGATGCCCGGCGCGGCCCGGAGGAACGAGAACTCACACACCCGATCCTGCCATGCACCGCCGACACCGCCGGACACCCCGACTCCGAACACCGCCCGCAGCAACCACCACACGATCGCTCCCGTCGCCACGAGACCTGCGACCGTCCACAGCCCACCCGCGAGACCGGTGGGCACCTGCAGCACAGCACCCTTCGTCACCGCCGCCTGTTCGGCGACCGCGACGACCCACCGCAACGGATACTCCGCGAGCGCCGCCGGATACCGCGCCGCACCCACGTCGACCGCGGCGACGACGGCCGTGATCGCCCCGACGATCGTCACCGCCGCGATGACGGGCGCCACGAGCAGATTCGCGAGCATCGACACCAGCGAGACGGTCCCCGACATCGCCGCGATCAGCGGCGCAGTCACGACACCCGCCACGACGGCGACGACCACCGCCTCCGCGAGCGCCCGCGGCCACCCGCGCTCCCGCAGACGCTCGACGCAACGCGGCACCACGACGATCAGGCCCGCCGTCGCCACGACCGACAGTGCGAAACCCCAACTCGTCGCCAACTCGGGACGCACGATCACCAATGCCGTCACCGACACCGCGAGCGCCGGCAACGCCTGCCGGCGACGCCCCACGACGAGAGCGAGCAACAAGATCGCTCCCATCGCCGCCGCCCGCAGCACACTCGGATCGGGCCGAGCGACGAACACGAACGCGCACAACACGATTCCCGCGGCAACCGCACCGAGCCTCGGCGGCACACCGAGCACCCGCACGAGCAACAGTACCGCGCCGAGCACGATGCTGACATTCGCACCCGACACGGCCGTGAGATGCGAGAGCCCCGCGGCCGTGAAATCCCGCTGCACCCGCACCGACAGGTGCGAGGTGTCCCCCACGACGAGTCCGGGCAACAAGCCCGCGGGATCGGCCGACAGCCCCGCCGCACACGCCTCGGCGAACCGCTCACGAAGCGCCGTCGCCGCCCGATGATGCCACGGCGGCGGCGCGAGGATCCGCGGTGCGTCCGGAGCACGCGCAGCCGCCACGGTGAGATCCGGCCGGGTGGCCGCCGCGAGCGAGGCGTCGAAGCGCACCACGGTGCCGGGACCGACATCGGCCCAACCGCGGTCGCTGCTCGTGACGACGATCGCCCCGCGGCCACGCACCTCGGCGTCGTGATGCCGCACGACGCGCAGGTCCGCGCCGATCACCTGGAACACACCGCCGCCCGTACGCCTCGGATCGGACGTGACGACGGCGTCGATCTCGACGTGCGCACCGCGAGTGGCGAGTTCGGCCGCAGGATGCTCGCGCACCGCGTCGACCCGGACCAGCGCACCGACCGCGACGGCGACCCCGAACAGCGCCACCGCCACCACGCGGAGGGCGTGCGCACGAAGGCCCTCGACGAGGCCGGCCAGTGCACCGCAGACCGCGACGGCTGCCACGACGACGAGCACCGGCCGCGGATCGACGGCGAGCGCGAATCCCACGACGGCCCATGCGATGAGCGCGAACGGAACGGCGCGTGCGTCGAACTCGGGCGCGCCGCGATCGTCGTCTGCGGCCGTCACACCGTCACGAGCGGACGGAGTCGTTCGAGCCGGGCCGGGCCGATGCCGTCGACCTCCGCGAGCTGATCGATCGACGTGAACCTGCCGTTGGCCGTGCGCCACGACAGGATCGCCGCCGCCGTCACGGGCCCGACTCCGGGCAGCGAGTCGAGCTCGGTCGCGTTCGCGGAGTTGAGGTTCACCGGTCCCGCTGCGGATCCCCCACCACCCTCCGCAGCCCCGACAGCGCCGTCGCCGGTGACGACGGCGCTCGGCGGCAACGTCGGCTCGCTGCGGGTTCCGACGAGGATCTGGTCGCCGTCCTCGACGCGGCGTGCGAGGTTGAGGCCCACGGTGTCGGCGCCCTCGCGCGTGCCGCCCGCGGCGTCGACGGCATCGGCCACCCGCGACCCGGGCGGCAGCGTCACGAGTCCCGGTGCGTGGACGAGACCGACGACACTGACGACGACCGACACGGGCGACTCGCTCGGCGAGGGCGCGGCAGCGGGGCCCGCCCCACTCGTCGACTCTGCGGTCTCCCCGGCCTCGGCAGCCGTCGGCGGCGAGGCCGTCGCGACCAGCGGTGGCACCGCGGCCGACGTCGGCGAGTCGCGCCACACGAACAGGTAGGTCACCGCGGCTGCCGCGACCGCGACGAGCACCAGGATCGCGCTGCCTCGCCGGCCCGTGTCCCACCGCGTCCGGGGACGCGTCGGCCGCAGTTCGCCGTCGGCGTCGTCGTCCGCATCACGTACCCGGTCGAGCAACCACATGGGCGCCGCCGGTGCGGTCGGCTCCACCGACGGCGAGTCGGCGCGCGGAGGCTCGTCTCGGGTCGCGCGTTCGAGCCGATCGCGGGCGTGCTCGGTCGTTGCCATGGGCAGACGCTAAGGGCTCGCACCGTGCCCGCCCCGTCGCACGAGCCTTCGCTGTGGACGGAGGCCGAGCTGTGGATCGATTCGGAGCGTGTCGGCGGTGCCGTACTCTCCGCGCGACCCCGCCGCACTCCCGAACCGCGACGGTGCTCGGCCACACGATCACCGCGATGATCGTTCCGGCCACGGCGAGCGCCGCGAGCAACGACCACGCCACCCCGAGCCCGAGTGAGGTCCCGAGCCACCCTGCGATCGGGTAGGTCACGAGCCACGCCGAATGGGACAGCGAGAACTGGGCCGCGAACGCTGCAGGCATTCCCTGCGCCGGAGTGGACGAACGGATCACTCGTCCCGTCGGAGTGACGATCAGCGCCATGCCGGCGCCGATGACCACCCAGATCGCGGCCGTCACGGCTGCGGACGCGAGCTGCGTCGTCGTCATCGCCACCGCGGCGCCGACACCGACGAGGAGGACACCCGCTCCGGTCGTCATCACGACCCGTTCGCTGATCCTGTCGAGAACACGAGGCAGGAGCAGTGCGATCGTCAGGGTGCCGCCGCCGGACGCGGCGAGCATCCACGCGACATCGGTCTGTGTGCCGCCGAGTCCGTCGCGGACGTGATTGACGGTGTTGACCACGACGATCGAGCCAGCCGCTGCCACGACGAGGTTCAGGCCCATGACTCCACGCAGAGCCGGCGTGCGGACGAAGCCCCGGATTCCCGAGGCGACCCGATCCCACGCTCCCGCACGCCCGGTGGCGGCGGCGTTCGGGATACGCGTCGAGAGCACGAGCAGCGCGGAGATCACGAACCCGATCGAGGTACCCAGGAACAATCGATCGAACGTCAGAAACAGCAGTGCGACCGCTGCGACGACAGGGCTGAGCAGGCTCTCCATCGTGTAGGCGACCTGTGACGCCGACAGCGCGCGGGTGTACTGCGCGTCGTCGGTGACGATGTCGGGAACGACGGCCTGGAACGTCGGAGTGAACGCCGCCGATGCCGCCTGGAGAAGGCCCACCAGCAGATAGATGTGCCAGGTCTCGGTGACGAAGGGCAGCGCGAGAACCACAGCCGCCCTGACGACGTCGAGCAGAGTCAGAAAGAGCCGCCGCGGCAACCGGTCTGCGTAGGCGGCGGCGACGGGAGCGATCAGGACGTACATCAGCATCTTGATCGTCAGTGCCGTCGCGAGCACAGCGCCTGCGTCGGGGCCCGCGAGTTCGTAGGCGAGCAGGCCGAGGGCGACCGTGGCAAGCCCGGTGCCGAACAGTGCGATCACCTGTGCACCGAACAGGTGCCGGAAATCGCGGAGCGCGAGTAGTCCCATGGCCGATCCCTCCGTTCTCGTCGTGGGGTAACCGCAGTGGGGTAACCGCACAACCGATGTACCCCCTGGGGGTATTCCTACGACGGTGCTCGACGGCCGCGCGGTCCGGTCACGACACGACCGTGCCCCCGGTCGACTCGCGGTCACCGAAGACGGTGACGCGAGCGCCCGGGGGCACGGATCAGGCAGGTCGGCGCAGACGCCGCACCCGCGAGTGTCAGTCGGTGGCGAGCCGGTAGCCCGCCTGCTCGACGGCATCGCGCACGGCGTCGTCGCCGACGGCGCCGTCGGTGGTGAGCGTGATCCCGCCGACGGCGAGATCGACGTCGACACCGAGCACGCCGGGAATCCGCTCGACGGCGACGGTGACCTTGCCGGCGCAACCGCCACACGTCATACCGGAGACGGTGTAGGTGTTGTCGCTACTGGCGCTGACGGACATGAGTGTTCCTTCTCTCTGTGTTCGGACGCATGTCGTCCGGAGGTCGTGGATTCGGGTTCGGGGAGCGGGCGTCAGGTGGCCGACGACTCGAATCGCCGCAGGCGCTGACTGTTCGAGACGACAAACACCGAGGAGAACGCCATGGCCGCACCCGCGAGCATCGGGTTGAGCAGACCGGCTGCCGCGAGCGGCAGCGCGGCGACGTTGTAGGCGAACGCCCAGAACAGGTTCGTCTTGATGGTGCCGAGAGTCTTCCGGGACAACCGAATCGCGTCCGCCGCAGCTCGGAGATCACCCCGGACCAGGGTGAGATCGGACGCCTCGATCGCGACGTCGGTACCGGTTCCCATTGCCAGCCCGAGGTCGGCCCGGGCCAGGGCTGCCGCGTCGTTGATGCCGTCGCCGACCATCGCCACCGACTTGCCTTCGGACTGCAAGCGCGCGACGACGTCGACCTTGTCGGACGGCATCACCTCCGCGATCACCTGATCGGGATCGATCCCGACCTCGGCCGCCACCGCCGCGGCCACCTTCGCGTTGTCTCCCGTGAGCAGCACCGGGGTCAGGCCGAGCTCGCGGAGTTGTGTGATCGCGTCCGCGGAGGTCGGCTTGATCGCGTCGGCGACGACGAGCACACCGCGGGCCTTCCCGTCCCAGCCGACGGCGACCGCCGTCCTCCCCTGTGCCGCCGCGGCGTCCATCGCCGCGGCGAGTGGGGGCGACAGGTACTGTGCCCAGTCCTCGAGCAGGCGCACCCGACCGACGACCACTGCCCGGCTCTCGTCACCGTCGCCGACGATGCCCTGCACGCCGAGGCCCTCCACATTGGCGAAGTCCTCGACCGAGGGCAGCTCACCGACGCGCGCTGCTGCGCCCTCGGCGATCGCCCGGGCGATCGGATGCTCGGATGCGTTCTCCAGCGCACCTGCGAGCCGCAGCAACTCGTCTGCATCCACACCCTCGTCCGCGACGACGTCGAGCAATGTCATCTGCCCGGTGGTGACGGTGCCGGTCTTGTCGAGCACGACGGTGTCGACGCGGCGGGTCGTCTCGAGCACCTCGGGACCCTTGATGAGGATGCCCATCTGGGCCCCTCGACCGGTGCCGATCATCAGCGCCATCGGTGTGGCGAGTCCGAGAGCACAGGGGCACGCGATGATGAGGACGGCGACGGCCGCGGTGAACGCGGCCGCGACGGCTCCGCCCGTCCCGGCCCAGAAGCCGAACGTGACGAAGGCGAGCGCGATCACGATCGGCACGAACACTCCGGAGATGCGATCGACGAGCCGCTGTGCATCGGCCTTGCCGTTCTGAGCGTCCTCGACCATCTGTGCCATCTGCGCCAGCTGGGTGTCCGAGCCGATGCGTGTCGCCTCGATCACCAGTCGCCCGCCGACGTTCACGGTTGCTCCGACCACGGCGTCGCCGGGGCCGGTCTCGACCGGGACGGACTCGCCGGTGACCATCGACGCATCGACTGCGGATGCTCCCTCGACGATGCGCCCGTCGGTGGCGATCTTCTCGCCTGGGCGGACGACGAAGTGATCGCCGACGACGAGCTGATCGATGTCGATACGCTCCTCACGCCCGTCGCGCAAAACCGAGACCTCCTTGGCCCCGAGCTCGAGCAGCGCGCGCAGTGCGGCGCCCGCTCGGCGCTTGGAACGCGCCTCGAAGTAGCGGCCCAGCAGGACGAACGTGATGACACCCGCGCCGACCTCGAGATAGATGTTGGCGGAACCATCACTGCGAGCGATCGTGATCTCGAACGGGTGCGTCATACCCGGCTCGCCCGCCGTGCCGAAGAACAGCGCGTACAGCGACCACAGCAAGGCTGCGCCGGTACCCATCGAGATGAGGGTGTCCATCGTCGCTGTACCGTGCCGGAGGTTCTTCCACGCGGCCGTGTGGAAGGGCAGACCCGCCCACACGATCACCGGCGCGGCGAGCGCCAACGACAGCCACTGCCAGTAGGTGAACTGCAGTGCGGGGATCATCGCCATCGCGACGACCGGAGCGGTGAGCAGGGCCGAGATGATCACCCGGCTGCGCAGCGCCCGGACGGGGCCGTCGTCGTCACCGGAATCGGTGGGTTCCGAGCCCGTCTCGGGTCGTGGCGATTCGGCCGTGTACCCGGCCTGTTCCACTGCCCTGAGCAGATCCGACTCGGCGACGGTGTCCTCGTAGACGACCTTCGCCTTCTCCGTCGCGTAGTTGACCGTCGCACTCACTCCGTCGAGCTTGTTCAGCTTGCGCTCGATCCGGTTCGCGCACGACGCACAGGTCATCCCACCGATCGCCAACTCGACTCGGTTGCCTGCAGCGGTGGACGACGTCGCGTCGTCGATCGCCCTCGTCATGTCGATCCTTTCGTTTCGTGTGAGTGTGCGTGTGAACCGTGGCGTCAGCCGTGCTCGCCGTGGTCGGCGGATTCCTGGCCACCCGCGGTCGCATCGAGCGTGAAGTCCGCGGTGCGGACGACACCGTCGTGCTGGAAATCGAGGAACAGCCGGTATGCGCCCGCCGAGGGTGCGGTCGCGGCGAACGAGATCTCCGGACCGCCGCCGGTGTCGTCGCTCGGCTCTCCCTCGGGGTGCACGTGCAGGTAGCCGAGGTCCCCGACGCGCAGTGCCACGAGGTGGCCGTACGCACCGAGGTAGGGCTGGAGATCTGCGACCGGTTCGCCGTTCTTCGTCACGGTCAGCGTGATCTCGCGGGATTCCCCGGGGACCAGTTCACCGCCGAGCGCCACGTCGTATCCGTCGACGTGAGCGACCCGCGTCTCCCCTGTCAGCGGATCGGGAACGTAGTCGCCGGCCACGGCGGCGTCGACGCCGAGCGTCATCGCGTCCTCGCCCTCTGGCTGGAAATCGGCGAAGAATCGCCAGTCGCCGGGGGTGAGGTCCACGTCGGCCCGCCATGTCCCCGAGTCGTCCATCACCGGATGCACGTGCTGGAACTGCGTGGTGTCACGGCGGACCGCGATGAAGTGCAGCTCCTTCTCGTGTGAACGGTCGAACGCGGTCACGGCTGCGCCGTCCGGTCCGGTGACGCGGAAGGCGACCTCACTGGTCCCCGCGTCGAGGATCCTGGACTCGAGGTCGAGCGTGTAACCGGCTTCGGACACCTGCAGACCGCCGGGAGCCGCGTGCTCCTCGGCTCCGCGATGGGCGTGGGGATTCGTCATGTCTTCTCCGCTCGAGTGGTGGGTGGGGGTATCGACGGCGATCGGGCCGACTGCGGTGCCGACTCCGAAGGCAAGGCCCGCCGCTGCGGCGACCGCGGCGACATAGCCACCGAGTTTCACAGGTGTTCTCATCGCGGGCTCCCGGAATCGAGGTTCCCGTCCGTCGTGTTCGTGGTGCCCATCGGTGCTGTCCTCTCGGTGGTTCCGCTGCGAACCGTCGCCGTGGCGGGCATCGGTCGCATCGGTCCGGCGTCGTCGACGACGCCTATGACCTAATACCCCTATGGGGTATCTCTGACATGGTCGCCACTGTACCCCATAGGGGTATATTTGCAAGGAGTGTCCCGCCGGACGGGACGGAGTAGGAGAGCACCGCACGCCGACGCGCAGGATTCGGCTACCGGCGCACAGCCGGGTGCGTGGGGGGGAACCGGCACTCGGCCGGCCGCGATGACGACGCCGGCACGCGGCCGGGAAGTTACCGAGCCCGGTGCGGCGGAAATCCGGACTCGCCCGGGACGACCACGATCCCGACGGCGCCCGGCCCGAGATGCGTGCCGACGACCGCGCCGATGTCGGCGACGATCGGCGCCGAGGCGTCCTCGCCGTCGAGTGCCTGCTCCAGGCGCTGGGCGATGTCGGCCGCCCGTTCGGGTGCGGCGACGTGCTGCACCGCGAGCTCGACCCGGCCGTGCGCGCCCCGCGCGGCCTCGGCCGCGACGGACACGAGCCGGGTCAGCGCCTTCGACGACGTCCTGGCCTTCTCACGCAGCACCAGCTTGCCGTCGTCGAGATGCAGTACCGGCTTGATCGCGAGCGCCGTTCCGACGAGCGCCGCAGCGGTGCCGATGCGCCCGCCTCGCCGCAGCTGATCCAGCCGTTCCACGACCACGAAGCAGCAGCCCGCCGCAGCGTGGGTCGCGGCGCGCTCGGCCAACTCGCCCAGTGCCACACCGGCCGCGGCGTCGCGGGCGGCGGCGAGCACCGGGTAGCCGAGGCCGTAGGCGATCGAGCGGGAATCGAGGACGCGGACGGCGCCCGCGAACTCGTCGGCCGCCGTCGTCGCGGCGCGCCACGTCCCGGAGAGCTGCTGCGACAGGTGGACAGCGAGGACGCCGTCGCCGCCGCTGCGCTCCAGCGCCGCCGCGTAGACCTCGCGCAGTTCGGCGGGCGAGGCGCCGGACGTGGTGGCCGACGACAGATCGGCGGGCACGTCGTCGACTCCCTCGCGCACGTCACGCCCGTCGACGAGGACGTGCAGCGGGACGACCTCGATCCCCCAGCGCTGCGCGACGTCCGCCGGGATCGACGACGAGGAATCGGTGACGACGACGACCGGCACGGATCACTCCGCCCGAGCCGTTGCGGGGGCCGTGGCGTCGAGCGCGGTGAGCACGGCCGACGCCACGGCGGTGTGCCCGTCGAAGCCCCAGTGGATGCCGTCGGGGTTCGCACTGCCGGACACGATGTCGAGCCGGACAGCCTCACCCAGGTCGACGAGCGGCAGCCCGTGGGACTCCGCCCATGCACTCGTGGCCTGCACCGCCGGCGCCCGGCCGGCGTGGATGCGGCCGTACGCCTCGGCGCGATGGACCGCCGGGAGCGTCGCGACGACGGGCAGCTCGGGCCGCAGGTGGGCGAGCGCGGTCCGCGCCTGCTCGAGGTAGTCGACGCTGACGCGCGGCGGCAGCGCGACGGGCCAGCCGAGCGGCGCGAGGCGCGGCTGCAACCGGCCGTAGACCGACCGGACGGCACGACGCAGCGCGGGCGGACGCAGGTAGCGGATCTGCTCACGCAGCGCCGTCGGGAGTGGCGACGGCAGCGAGTCCATGCCCCCGGTGGCGAACACGACCGCGCCGGCGCGCGGCACGGCGGCCCACACTCGTGGGTCCTGGGTGAGCGCCCAGTACAGGTCGCGGCAGGTCCAGCCGATCCGCGCGACGAGTTCGACGTCCCAGCCGAGCTCCGCGGCGACCAGATTCGGCCAGATCCGCGGATCGTCCGCGGGCAGGCCGCCCTCGGGCCCGTAGTACGCGAGCGAGTCGCCGAGCACGAGCAGTGTGGGACGCGCCCCCCGAACGGTCACAGCACGTCGCCGGCGACGTCGGCCGACGCGTTCCACACGTCGAGGCGCCAGTGCGGATCGGGGCCGTCGCCGTGCGCGGCGAGCTGGACCCAGCTGGTGTTGCCGAGACCACCGAGCACCGGCCAGCGGTCCACCGGCAGATCGAGCAGCGACGCGGTGAGGGCCGCGATGACGCCGCCGTGCGCGACGAGGAGCAGCGGTGCGCCGGGCCGCTCGCCCGCACCCCACTGCGTCCGGGACGCGAGCTGATCGTCGACGACGGCGCGACTGCGCCGGGCCGCGTCGAGCCGGCTCTCGCCGCCGGGCGGTGCCGCCTCGGCGTCGGCGCGCCACGCGATGCGGGCGCCGGGCCAGCGTGCGTCGACGTCGGTGTGGGTGAGGTCCTGCCAGTCGCCGAGGTGGGTCTCGCGCAGTCGCTCGTCGGTCTCGACAGGCAGCCCGACGGCGTCGGCGACGGCGACGGCGGTGTCGTAGGCCCGCCGCAGATCGGACGACACGATCGCGAGCGGCGCCCGCGCCGCCATCGCCTCGCCCGCCGCCTTGGCCTGATCGCGGCCCTTCGCCGACAGATCGGTGTCGAGCTGTCCCTGCATGCGGTTGCCCGCGTTGTACTCGGTCTGCCCGTGCCGCAGCAGGATCAGCCGGCGGACGCGGTCTCCCGCGGACGTCACTGCCCGGAGTCCTGCGGCCGGTCGGGGTTCTGCTCGCCGAGACCGGACACCTCGATCTCGGGGCAGTCCTTCCACAGCTGATCGAGTGCGTAGAAGTTGCGCTCGTCGGAGTGCTGGATGTGGACGACGACGTCGACGAAGTCGAGCAGCGCCCATCGGCCCTCGCGGGTGCCTTCGCGGCGCACCGGCTTGTGCCCGATGTCGCGCAGCGCGTCCTCGACGGCCTCGACGATCGCGCCGACCTGCCGTTCGGTGGGCGCCGACGCGAGCACGAAGCAGTCGGTGATCACGAGCTGCTCGGACACGTCGAGGACGACGACGTCGGTGGCGAGCTTCGCGTCGGCCGCACGCGCTGCCGCGGCCGCGATCTCGATCGCTTCGGGGGTTGCACTCACTCTTCGATCTCCTGTGTCTGCGGGTTCCAGCCTGCGAGGCCGGTGCTCTCGTGGAGCGGGGGTGGTTCGGATGCGCCCGGATCGGACACGGCGGTCGGGCCGGACATGGTCGTCTCGCCGTCGGTGCGGGCGTTGTCGGAGCGATAGAGATTGCGCTTCGAGATGTACTGCACGACGCCGTCGGGCACGAGGTACCAGACGGGCGCCCCCTCGCGGGCACGCCGGCGGCACTCCGTCGACGAGATCGCGAGGGCCGGGATCTCGAGCAGCGTCACCGCATCGGCGGGCAGCCGATCGAGATGCTCCGCGAGGTGCTCGGCCTGCAGCTCGTAGCCCGGCCGCGACACACCCACGAACTTCGCGAGCGAGAACAGTTCCTCCCACGCCTGCCACGACAGAATACTGGCGAGGGCGTCGGCCCCGGTGATGAAGTACAGGTCGGCGTCCGGGTGCAGCCGCCGGAGATCGCGCAGCGTGTCGACGGTGTACGTGACCTTGTGACGGTCGACGTCGACGCGGCTCACCGAGAAGCGTGGGTTCGACGCTGTCGCGACGACGGTCATGAGGTAGCGGTCCTCTGCGGGACTCACGGCCGCCGAGTCCTTCTGCCAGGGCCTGCCGGTGGGGACGAACACGACCTCGTCCAGAGCGAACCGGTGCGCCACCTCGCTCGCGGCGACGAGGTGACCGTGATGGATCGGATCGAAGGTTCCGCCCATGATGCCGACGCGCCTGCGCTCGGGCTGCCTTCCCACGGTGTCCACGACGGCCAAGCCTACGTGCTCACACCGGGAGCAATCCGGCGACCACGTCGGCGAGCTGCTTCGCCGAACGGCACTCGTGCATCGGCACCACCTCGCCGTACACGTCCGCCGCCGAATCGCCGAGCCCCCACTGTCCGCGCGGCTCCGGGTTGAGCCAGTACGCGTGCTTCGCGACGGACGCCAGATGCGCGAGCGTCCCGAGTTCGGGGTCGCGGTAGTTGGTGCGGGCGTCGCCGAGTACGAGCAGCGACGTCCGCGAGGTGATCGCGGGAGCGAAGCGATCGGCGAAGCGATCGGCGAAGGTCGCGAACGCCGATCCGTAGTCGGAGTGCCCGTCGTAGCCGACGATGTCGGCCTCGCTCACGATCCTCGACATCGCGGCGCCGAGATCGGAGTTCGAGTCGAAGAACCGCGTGACCTCGTCGGTGCGGTCGACGAACGCGAAGATCCGGACGCGGGAGAACTGTTCGCGCAGTGCGTCGACGAGCAGCAGCGTGAAGTGGCTGAAGCCGGCGACCGAGCCGGACACGTCGCACAGCACCACCAGCTCGGGACGGGCGCGACGGGGCTTGCGCTGGACGAGATCGATCGGTACCCCGCCCGTCGACATCGAGCGCCGCAGCGTCCGGCGGAGATCGATCGCACCGGACCGCGACCGGGCACGGCGCGCGGCGAGACGGCTCGCGAGCAACCGCGCGAGTGGTGCGACGGTGCGGCGCAGTTCGGTGAGTTCGCGATCGGACGCGCGCAGGAAGTCGACCTCCTCCGCGAGTGCGGGGACGCCGTAGTTCGCGACGCGTTCGCGGCCCAGCCGCTCCGCCGTCCGGCGTTTCGTCTCGTCCTCGATCCGGTTCCGGAAGTCCGCGAGCCGCTGCGCCGCACCGCGGGCCGCGACCTCGTCGGCGTAGCGCGCGGTGCTGCGCCCCGCCGGGTCGCTGCCCTCGCCCGGCGCGTTGCCGAGCAGGCCACCGAGGATCTTGTCGAGAAGCGAGGCCGGATCGAGCTCGCGCAGCGCCTGATACGCGGAGAAGGACGGCCCCTTCGGCGAGTCGTAGCGCCCGAGCTCCCCGACGATCGCCGCGGTGAGCTGGTCGAGTGCACGTCCCGCCTCGTCCGAGTCCTCGGTGAGCAGCTGGGCGATCGTCTCGCGCAGTGCGTCGAGATCCACCGAGCCGTCCGGCCGCCGCGGGACGTCACGCGCGCCGTCCTCGCCGTCGCTCGTCCCGGCACCGACGGCGCGGGGGAACCACAGGTCGAACAGGGCGTCGAAAGTCGGCCGGTGCGTGGATCGCCGGAGCAGCGCGCACGCGAGTCCTTCGCGCAGCACCTCGCGGTCGAGCAGGTCGAGGACCGACATCACCCGGGCGGCGTCGACCGTCTCGGCCGGCCCCACCGTGATGCCGCGGCGCCGCATGGCCGCGACGAAGTCGACGAGCCGTCCGGGAATCCCGTGCGGCGAGGGCCCGAGGCCCGCGGCGGGTGTCGCTGCCACGTCCGACCTCCCTAGTTGAGCCGGAGCTCCGCGGCGGCGCGCACGTGATCGGGCTGATGCTTGAGGATCACCCCGAGCGTGGCCCGCACGGCGTCGTCGTCGAGCGTGTCGAGGCCGAGCGCGAGCAGCGTGCGGCCCCAGTCGATGGTCTCGGCGACCGACGGCACCTTCTTGAGCGCCATGCCGCGCAGCACCCGGATCGTTCGGACCAGCTGTTCCGCGACCGCCTCGGGCAGCTCGGGCACCCGGCTCGCGAGAATGCGCCGCTCGAGATCGGCGCCCGGGAAGTCGAGGTGCAGGAACAGACAGCGGCGCTTGAGAGCCTCGGACAGCTCCCGCGTCGCGTTCGAGGTCAGGACGGTGAACGGGCGCCGCGTCGCGGTGACGGTGCCGAGTTCGGGCACCGTGACGGCGAAGTCGCTCAGCACCTCGAGCAGCAGTCCCTCGATCTCGACGTCGGCCTTGTCCACCTCGTCGACGAGCAGCACCGTCGGATCGTCGCGGCGGATCGCGGTGAGCAGCGGACGCGGCAGCAGGAACTCCTCGGAGAAGACGTCGGCCTTCGCCGCGTCCCAGTCGCCGCCCTGCCCGGCCTGGATGCGCAGGATCTGTTTGGCGTGGTTCCACTCGTACAGCGCACGGGCCTCGTCGACGCCTTCGTAGCACTGCAGACGAACGAGTTCGGCGTCGGTGGTCTGCGCGACGGCGCGCGCGAGTTCGGTCTTGCCGACACCTGCGGGGCCTTCGATCAGCAGCGGCTTGCCGAGACGATCTGCCAGGAACACCGCCGTCGCCGTCGCGTTGTCTGCCAGGTAGCCGGTGTCCTCGAGCTTCGCGACGACGCCGTCGACACTCGTGAACGCCGGCGCCTGGGTGGGTGCTGCTCGATCCACGCGGTCTCCTCGGGAGCGTTCGGCTGATGATGCTGCGGGTGAGCGCGGCGGCTCAGGCGGGACGCGTCTGTCCCGAACCCCACACGATCCACTTCGTGGACGTCAGCTCGGGCAGGCCCATCGGGCCCCGCGCGTGCAGCTTCTGCGTCGAGATGCCGATCTCGGCGCCGAACCCGAACTGTTCTCCGTCCGTGAAGCCCGTCGAGGCGTTCACCATGACGGCGGCGGCGTCGACGCGCGCGGTGAATTCCTGGGCCGCGGCGAGATCGCTCGTGACGATCGCCTCGGTGTGCCCCGTACCGTACCGGTCGATGTGGTCGATCGCCGCGTCCATGTCGTCGACCACGGCGAGCGCGATGTCGAGGGTCAGGTATTCGTTCGCCCAGTCCTCCTCCGTCGCCGGGACGAGGCCGTCGAGGTCGCCGTGCACGGTGACGTCGCTGCGACGCAGCGCGTCGAGCAGCCTCGGCACAGCGGTGTCGGCGATCGCGGCGTCCACGAGGAGCGTCTCGACGGTGTTGCAGACGCTCGGCCGGCGCGTCTTCGCGTTGAGCACGATCGACTCGGCCATGCCGAGATCGGCGGCCGAGTGGACGTAGACGTGGACGTTGCCCACGCCGGTCTCGATCGTCGGCACCGTCGCGTCGCGCACGACAGCGTCGATGAGCCCGGCTCCGCCGCGAGGGATGACGACGTCGACGAGGCCACGCGCCTGGATCAGCGCCGTGACGCTCGCTCGATCGTGGCTCGGCAGCAGCTGCACCGCGTCCTCGGGCAGCCCGGACGCCGCGAGGCATTCGCGCAGGACGCGCACGAGTTCGGCGTTCGAGTGCGCGGCCGACGACGATCCGCGCAGGAGCGCGGCGTTACCGGACTTCAGCGCGAGCCCGAACGCGTCGACGGTGACGTTCGGCCGCGCCTCGTAGACCATGCCCAGCACGCCGAGCGGCACGCGCACCTGCCGCAACTGCAGACCGTTCGGCAGCGTGCTGCCGCGCACGACCTCGCCCACGGGATCCGCGAGCCCGGCGACCTGGCGCAGACCCGAGGCGATCCCGTCGATCCGGGCGGCCGTCAGCCGCAGCCGGTCGAGGAGCGACTCCTCGGTTCCCGCGGCGCGCGCGGCGTCGATGTCGGCGGCGTTCGCGGTGAGGATGGCGTCGGCCGATGCGAGAAGCGCGTCCGCGGCCGCGTGCAGTGCCGCGTTCTTCTCGGCGGTCGTGAGCAACGCGAGCCGGCGCGACGCGACACGGGCGCGGCGGGCCGCGTCATGGACGGTCGCGCGGATCTCGTCCGCTGCGGCGGGCGTGGGCGTGACGGCGGTCATGCATCCAGGATATCGACCCGACGTGGGAGGCGGCCGCACGCGGGTCGGGACGAATCGGATATAGCCGACAACCAGGGCTTTTGCAATCCCCACGCCGCTCGGGTCGCTGTTAAATTCGGCCTCTCGAAGGCCGGTTCACACCGGCGTGACCGCCACACGGGTGACGAGAAGATGCGTGCATCCGGGTACGTGCCCCGGGGTGGCGGCGACGGCGCGCGAGGAGCGCGCATGCGATGAACCCACACGATCCGCACGCGACGCCCGAGGACGAGACGTCCGGGGACGGGCGGGGCCGCACACTCACCCGCGCCGAGATCGACGCCGCACCCGAGGTCACGCTCACCGACGAGAAGGCCGTCAAGCGTGCCGTGAAGGCGACGATGCTCGGCAACGCGATGGAATGGTTCGACTTCGGCGTCTACGCGTATCTCGCCGCCACCATCGGCAAGGTGTTCTTCCCGGAGGCCAGCGGCACGGCACAGCTGCTGTCGACGTTCGCGATCTTCGCGGCTGCGTTCGTCGTCCGGCCGCTCGGCGGGCTGTTCTTCGGCCCGCTCGGCGATCGCATCGGCCGCAAACAGGTGCTCGCGACGACGATCGTCCTCATGGCGGCGAGCACCTTCGCGATAGGGCTCGTGCCGAGCTACGGCTCGATCGGCATCGCCGCACCGATCATCCTCGTCCTGCTCCGGCTGCTGCAGGGCTTCTCGACGGGCGGTGAGTACAGCGGCGCGAGCACGTTCGTCGCGGAGTACGCACCGGACCGCCGTCGCGGCTCCTTCGCGAGCTTCCTCGAGTTCGGCACGCTCGCCGGGTACGTCGCCGCAGCCGGTCTCGTCACGACGATCCAGGCGCTCGTGAGCGAGGAGGCGCTCGTCGACTGGGCGTGGCGCATTCCGTTCCTCGTCGCCGGGCCGCTCGGGCTGATCGGCCTCTATCTCCGGCTGCGGCTCGAGGAGACGCCCGCCTTCCGCCATCTCGAAGCGGCGGAGGACGCCTCGCGCGCCGCCGAGAGCGCCGGGGCCGGGATCAAGCGGACCCTCGTCGATCACTGGCGGCCACTCGTGCTGTGCATCCTGCTCGTCGCCGCGTACAACATCGCGCACTACGGCCTGCTCAGCTACATGCCCACCTATCTGAACTCGACGCTCGGCTACGACGAGTCACACGGGCTGATCCTCATGATCGTCGTCATGCTGGTCATGATGATCGGCATCACGTTCGTCGGACGGCTCTCCGATCGCGTGGGGCGAAAGCCGTTGCTGTATCTCGGTTTCGCGGGCTTCTTCGTTCTCTCGGTGCCTGCGTACCTGCTCATCGGCATGGGCAGCTACCTCTCGATCTTCGTCGGGCTCGCGATCCTGGGCGGCCTGCTGCTGCTGTTCGTCGGTGTCTTCCCGTCGGTCCTGCCGGCGCTGTTCGCGACGGGCATCCGCTACGGCGGACTGTCGATCGGCTACAACGTCGCGGTCTCGGTGTTCGGTGGCACGACCCCGTTCGTCCTCACCGCACTCGGCAGCGTCACCGACTCGCAGCTCGCTGCACCGGCGTACATGATGGTCGCCTCGGTCGTCGGTGGCATCGCGGTGTTCTGCATCCGCGAGACCGCGCGCAAGCCCCTCGCGGGGTCGCCGCCCGCGGTCTCGACGGAGGACGAGGCGCGCCGGGTGATCCTCGAACACCGCACCTACCAGCCGCGCTGAACGCCCTGCCCGGTGATCCGTCGTACCGGGTTCACTGTGCCGCGGCACGGTGGCTGGGTACGGTCGCGTCATGGCACCCTCCCGCATCGTCGTCGTGGGCAGCGTCAACGCGGACCTGTCGGCACGAGTCGACGCACTCCCCCGACCGGGAGCGACCGTGCTCGCCCGCTCGTTCGACGTCGGGCAGGGCGGCAAGGGTGCGAATCAGGCGATCGCGGCGGCACGGGCCGGCGGCACCGTCGCCTTCGTCGGCGCCGTCGGCTCGGACGCCTTCGCCCCGATGCTGCGCGACGCGCTCGCCGGTGCGGGTGTCGACACCCGCGAACTGCGCACCGAGCGGGGCCCGAGCGGCGTCGCGATCGTGACGGTCGATTCCGCCGGTGAGAACTCGATCGTCGTCGCGGCGGGCGCGAACTCCACCGTCACCACGCTCACGGACTCCGACCTCGACCTGATCGCCGCGGCGGACGTCCTGGTGTGCCAGTTCGAGATCCCACTGCCTGCGGTCACGGCGGCCGCCCGGCACGCGGCGCGTCACGGCACCGAGGTGATCGTCAATCCCTCACCGGTACAGCGGCTTCCGGACGATCTCGCCGCGGTGGTCGACGTTCTCGTCGTCAACGAGGGCGAGGAACGCACACTGCGGGAGGACCTCGGGGCCGTCCCCCACGTCGTGACGACGCTGGGGCGATCGGGCGCCCGAGCCCGCTCGGCCGACGGCACCGAGACCCGGGTGCCCGCGCCCGAGGTGACGGCGGTCGACACGACCGGAGCGGGCGACGCGTTCACCGGCGCGTTCGGGGTGCGCTGGGCGGAACTCGCCGGCGACCGAGACCGCATGCAGGGTGCACTCGAGTTCGGCTGCGCGGCAGGGGCACTCGCTACGACACGTCGCGGCGCAGACAGCGCGCCCACACGGGCCGAGATCGAGGCGATGTGACGGAGGCCCGGTCAGACCGCCTCGGGGCGGTCGACGCGGACCGGCCGCGACGCCGGTCGTGCCCGCAGCTCCGACATGCAGACGAAGCGGTCGAAACCGACTCGCCGAGCTCCCTCGACGTCGCCCGCGGCGCGCAGAGCGCTTTCACGGGCGGCAAGCTCGGTGATGGTCGATTCGAGTTCGTCCGTCGTCATGCCGGCGACTGCGGCCACGACCGGCGCGGCGCGGTCCGCGCACCGGCCGTAGGGTCCGGCCCGTCGGGCCTGGGCGACGATCGCGAGCCCGACGGCCGCGAACGTGAGAGACAGCAGGCCCAGCACGAGAGCGAGGGTCATCGACGTCCTCGCCGCGTCGGGAGTGGACAGTGCGGTGCCCGGAGTGCGGATACGGGGTGTGCGAACACGCTGCATGCCTTCCGTCTCGTTGGCAGCACCGGCGAGAACGAGAGTGCCGCGCTGGTGCCGCACATAGTAGGACAGACGTCCACACAATGCGCGCTGTTCAACTGTCGGACGCTCACGTATCGCTTCCACCAGCCCATACGTGATCGACACCGCTCTCGCAGCCTCGGACGATCGTCCAACCGCAGCACAGATGTCGCACGACGGCGACACGTGTGTCGGTCACGGCGGGCACGATGGAGGACATGACCGAGACGACGTCGCGCGACACCACCACGGCCGCCGAGCACCGGCATGCGGGCGGACTGCGCGCCCGCGCCGACGAGTTGCTGCGCGGACTCGCCGGCGACGGCGCATCGCTGCGCGAGGACCAGTGGGCCGCGATCGAAGCCCTCGTCGTGCAGCGCCGCCGCGCCCTCGTCGTTCAGCGGACCGGGTGGGGCAAGTCCGCGGTGTACTTCATCGCCGCCGCACTGCTGCGCGAGCAGGGGTTCGGGCCGACGGTCATCGTGTCGCCGCTGCTCGCACTCATGCGCAATCAGGTCGCCGCGGCCGAGCGTGCGGGGGTTCGCGCCGCGACGGTGAACTCGGCGAACGTCACCGAGTGGGACGACGTGCACGCCGCGGTGCGCGAGGGGCGGATCGACGTGCTGCTCGTCAGCCCCGAGCGGCTCAACAATCCAGACTTCCGCGACAGCATCCTGCCCGCCCTCGCCGCCGACGCCGGCCTCGTCGTCGTCGACGAGGCCCACTGCGTGTCCGACTGGGGGCACGACTTCCGCCCCGACTACCGCCGCATTCGCACGCTCGTCGGTGAATTGGGTACGGACGTACCGGTTCTCGCGACCACCGCGACGGCGAACGACCGCGTCGTCGCCGATGTCGCGGCCCAGCTCGGAGTCGGCGGCGGCGAGACGCTCGTCCTCCGGGGCTCGCTCGACCGCGAGTCGCTGCATCTGTCGGTCACCACGATCGACGACGCCGCCCGGCGCACCGCGTGGCTCGCGCGCACGCTGTACGAGCTGCCGGGGTCGGGCATCGTCTACGCCCTCACGGTCTCGGCCGCCGAGGACCTCGCCGAGACGCTCACCGCAGCCGGCCACACCGTCGCCGCGTACACCGGCCGCACCGAGGCGACCGAACGCGAAGGGCTCGAACAGGCTCTGCTCGACAACGAGGTCAAGGCACTCGTCGCGACGTCCGCACTGGGCATGGGCTTCGACAAGCCCGACCTGGGATTCGTCGTGCACGTCGGCGCGCCGTCGTCGCCGATCGCCTACTACCAGCAGGTCGGCCGTGCCGGCCGCGCGACCGAGCGGGCCGAGGTGCTGCTGCTGCCCGGCCCCGAGGATCGCCGGATCTGGGAGTACTTCTCGTCGGTCGCGTTTCCGCCGGAGGCCACCGTGCGGTCGGTGCTGGATGCGCTCGAGACCGACCGCGCGCAGAGCACCGCCGCCCTCGAACCGCTCGTCGACCTCGGCCGCACGCGACTCGAGATGGTGCTCAAGGTGCTCGACGTCGACGGCGCGGTCCGGCGTGTGCGCGGCGGCTGGATCGCCACCGGCGCGCCGTGGGAGTACGACGACACGCGCTACGGCCGGCTCGACGAGGCCCGCCGCGCCGAACAGCAGGCGATGCTGGACTACATCGCGACGGACGAGTGCCGCATGGTGTTCCTGCGACGTCAGCTCGACGATCCCGACGTCGCCGCGGATCCGGACGCCGCGCGGTGCGGACGCTGCGACAACTGCACGAACACACATCGCGGGGTCGAGGTCGCGGACAGCGACGTCGAGCGCACCCGCGCGCAGCTCGATCGCCCCGGAGTGCTGCTCTCGCCGCGCAAGCAGTGGCCCACCGGGCTCGGGAAGCTCGGCGTCTCGCTGTCGGGACGGATCTCCGACGGCCCGGAACCGGGCCGGGTCGTGGGCAGGCTCTCGGACCTCGGATGGGGCGCACGGCTGCGCCCGCTCCTCGACGGCCCCGACCGTCCGCTCACCGACGACCCCGCGGACGCGCAGCTGATGCGGGCGGTCGTGGAGGTGCTCGCGGCCTGGGACTGGGCTCGGCGTCCGACGTCCGTGCTCGCGGTCGAGTCGGCGACGCACCCTCGGCTGTCCGCGTCGCTCGGGCAGCGTGTGGCCGCTCTCGGGCGGATGCGCGATCTCGGCGTCCTGCGCCGCAGACCCGACCACCCTCCCGTCTCGGCAGCGAATTCGGCGCTCCGCGTCGCGGGCCTCGTCGATGCGTTCGAGGTCCCCGCACTCGAGGACCTCGACGGCCCCGTCCTGCTCGTCGACGCACTCGCGGACACCGGGTGGACGCTCACCTACGCGGCACACGAGGTGCTGCGCGCGGGGGCCGACGCCGTGCTGCCGTTCGCGCTCGCGTCGGTGCGCTGACCGGCCGTCGCGGCGGGCCGTACACCGTCTCACCCGGAGTCGGAGAGCGGTGACGAAACCCGGAATTGTGATCGGTACCACAAAAGGCGTCTCACCTGGGGCGGCCCCGGGTCGGCAACGCCCGAATCCGGGTGTAACCGTGAAATGAACGAAGAAGCTTGTTACGTTCGGGTTTCCGATGAGGCCTGGATATACGAGTAGTACCCCGCCCACCGCGCCGGACGCGGTGCAGTTTCGTCGACCACAGATCTCCGATGGAGTCCGGCTCTGGGAGATCGCCAGAGATACCGAGGTCCTCGACCTCAATTCGAGTTATGCCTACGTGTTGTGGTGTCGCGATTTCGCCGACACGTCGATCGTCGCGACCGTGGACGACCGCCCCGTCGGGTTCGTGACGGGCTACCGCCGCCAGAGCGCGCCCGACACCCTGATGGTGTGGCAGGTCGCCGTGGATTCCGAGCAACGTGGCCGCCGTATCGCCGGCCGCATGTTGCACGCGCTGCTCGACGACGTCGCCACTGCGGGGATCGATCGTCTCGAGACCACCATCAGTCCCGACAACACCGCGTCCATCGCGCTGTTCACGGGCGTGGCCCGAGATCGCGACCGCACGATCACACGTCAGGATCTCTTCTCGCCCAACGATTTTCCGGAAGGGCACGAGGCGGAGGATCTGTACAGCATCGCCTAGGAAGAACCCGTCCGGCTGAATACCGCCGAGTCAGGCTGAAACTACCGAAAAGGCCCGCAGGCCCATGCCCGAAGGCCCCCATGGAGGAACAACCGTCATGACGACAGCCGAGAAAGCCGCGAAAACCACCGCGGACAACAGCATCTTCGAGAACCTCGAATCCGAGGTCCGCAGCTACAGCCGCGGATGGCCCACGACGTTCACCACCGCGTCCGGATCGTGGATCCGCGACGAGAACGGCAAGGAGTTCCTCGACTTCTTCGCCGGCGCGGGTGCGCTGAACTACGGCCACAACAACCCCGTCCTCAAGCAGGCGCTGGTCGACTACATCACCGGCGACGGCATCACGCACGGGCTCGACATGAACACCGTCGCCAAGCGTGAGCTGCTCGAGAGCTTGCAGACCAATGTGCTGGCGCCCCGCGGGCTCGACTACAAGGTCCAGTTCCCCGGCCCGACCGGCACGAACTCCGTCGAGGCCGCGCTCAAGCTCGCGCGCAAGGTGACGGGCCGCGAGTCCATCATCAGCTTCACCAACGCGTTCCACGGCATGACGCTGGGCGCCCTGTCGGTGACCGGCAACTCGATGAAGCGCGCAGGCGCCGGTATCCCGCTCGTCCACGCGACGCCGATGCCGTTCGACAACTACTTCGGTGGCGTCACCGAGGACTTCCAGTGGTTCGAGCGCGTGCTCGACGACTCCGGCAGCGGGCTCAACCGCCCCGCCGCCGTCATCGTCGAGACCGTCCAGGGTGAGGGCGGCGTCAACGTCGCCCGCGCCGAGTGGCTGCGCGCGCTCGCCGAATTGTGCGCTCGCCGTGACATTCTGCTCATCGTCGACGACGTGCAGATGGGCTGCGGCCGTACCGGCAACTTCTTCTCGTTCGAGGAGGCCGGCATCGTTCCCGACATCGTGACGCTGTCGAAGTCGATCGGCGGCTACGGCATGCCGCTCGCACTGACGCTGTTCAAGCGCGAACTCGACGTGTGGACGCCGGGCGAGCACAACGGCACCTTCCGCGGCAACAACCCGGCGTTCGTCACGGCCAAGGCCGCCCTCGACACCTACTGGGGCCCGGACACCACGCTCCCCGCCGAGACGGCTGCGAAGGGCGCGAAGATCGAGGCCGCGTTCGACGAGCTCGCCGCGAAGACCACCGGCGTGAGCCATCGTGGCCGCGGACTCGTGCAGGGACTCGTGTTCGAGGACCCCGATCACGCGTCGAAGGTCTGCTCGATCGCGTTCGACGAGGGCCTGCTCGCCGAGACGTCCGGCCCGTCGGACGAGGTCGTCAAGCTGCTCCCGCCGCTCACGGTCACCGAGGACGAACTCGACCGCGGTCTGGGGATCCTCGCAGAAGCGACCGTCAAGGTCTGCAGCTGAGTCGCGCCGTCCGGCACCCGCACACGTGAGGAGTTTCATCGCATGATCGTTCGCACCACCGCAGACATCACCGGCACCGAGCGCGACGTCGAGAGCGAGGACGGCAACTGGCGCAGCAAGCGCATCGTCCTCGCGAACGACAAGGTCGGGTTCTCGTTCCACGAGACGACGATCCAGGCCGGATCCGTCAACAACTTCCACTACGCGAACCACATCGAGGCCGTATGGCTCGTCGAGGGGACCGGGAAGCTGACCGATCTCGAGACGGGCGAGGAGTACGCCCTCGCCCCCGGCTCGATGTACCTGCTGGACGGGCACGAGCGGCATCGCGTCGAGCCCGACACGCAGATGCGCATGCTGTGCGTGTTCAACCCGCCCGTCACCGGGCGCGAGGTCCACGACGAGAACGGCGTCTACCCGCTCATCGTCGAGGAATCCGCCTGATCGCTCGTCGATCACACGGCGCGGCCGGCCCGACGTACCGTCGAGTCATGGCATCCACCGATCGACCCGTGATCGCACTCGGCCCCGACGCGAACGACCCGATCGAAGAATCGGTTCGGCGCGCCGGGGCCGACGTCGTTCTCACCCACGACGGCACCGTTCCGGAGAACGCCCGGGGTCTCGTGTGGCTCGGCGGCGCCGACGACTTCCCCACCTCGCTTCCCGACGGCCTCGAGTGGGTCCAGCTGCCCTCGGCGGGCGTGGAGAGCTGGTTCACCTCGGGCGTGATCACCCCCGGGACGCGGCTCACCTGGACGTCGGCGGCGGGCGCGTACTCCGACACCGTCGCCGAACACGCGCTCATGCTGCTCCTGGCCGGGGTACGTGGGCTTCCCGCCTATCTCGCGCGCACGTCGTGGGACGACGACGCGAAGTCGGGGACCACGGACTCCGGCGAGACGACCCGCACCCTGCACGGCGCGACGGTGGGCATCGTCGGGGCCGGCGGCATCGGCCGCACCGTCATCCGCATGCTCGCGCCGCTCGGCGCCCACACGATCGCGGTGAACCGCTCCGGCCGCGAGGTCGAAGGCGCAGGTCGCACGATTCCCACGTCGGAGATCGACTCGCTGTGGGACGACGTCGACCACATCGTCGTCGCGGCGCCCGCGACCGACCGGACACGTCACATCGTGGGTGCCGCCGAACTCGCTCGGCTCCGCCCGCATTCGTGGGTGGTGAACATCGCCCGCGGCTCCCTCGTCGACACCGACGCACTCGTCGAGGCGCTGCGTGCGGAGACGATCGGCGGCGCAGCGCTCGACGTCACCGATCCCGAACCGCTCCCCGACGGGCATCCGCTGTGGACGCTGCCCAATGCGATCGTGACACCGCACGTCGCCAACCCGTGGCCCGTGCAGGAGGCCGCGCTCGCGCGGCACGTGGAGGCGAACGTCGCCCGCTTCGTCGCGGGAGAGCCGCTGCACGCGCAGATCGATCCCGCCGCCGGCTACTGAGCGCCCGGGGCGCACCGCCGACCGCGGTTACCCTGGACAGGGTGATCGATCGGCTGAGGGACCTTCTCGACGGACGCCGCCTGTGCGTGCTCACGGGCGCCGGCGTCTCGACCGACTCCGGCATCCCCGACTACCGCGGACCGTCGTCTCCCCCGCGCAATCCGATGACCTTCCAGCAGTTCGTGGGCGACCCGGAGTTCCGGAACCGCTACTGGGCGCGCAATCACCTCGGCTGGCGGCACATGGACGCCGCGCGCCCCAACGACGGCCACCTCGCGCTCGCCGAACTCGAGCGCGCCGGGGTTGTCTCGGGCGTCGTCACGCAGAACGTCGACCTGCTGCACACCAAGGCACGCAGCCGCACCGTCGTGGACCTGCACGGGACGTACGCTCAGGTCGTGTGCTTGGAGTGCGCGCATCGCATGTCCCGGCACACCCTCGCCGAACTGCTCGAGGAGGCGAATCCGGGGTTCGCCCGCGCCGTCGCCGGTGAGGGCGCCATCGAGGTCGCGCCGGATGCCGACGCCGTCGTTCCGGATTCGGTGGAGTTCACCATCGTCGACTGCCCGCGCTGCGGGGGGATGCTCAAGCCCGACATCGTGTACTTCGGCGAGACGGTGCCACGCCCCCGCGTCGACCTGGCCTACTCGATGGTCGACGACGCCGATGCGCTCGTCGTCGTCGGATCGTCGCTCACGGTCCAGTCGGGGCTGCGGTTCGTCCGTCACGCCCATCGCCGCGGGATCCCGGTGGCGATCGTCAATCGTGGTGTGACACGCGGTGATCCGCTCGCGACGCTCACGGTGGACGCGGGCTGCAGCGAGACGCTTCGCGCCCTCGCGGATCAGAACCGGACGAGATCGTCCGCGTGGACGAGCGGGCGCCGCGACTCCGGCGGCAGGTCACGTGTCGAGCGGCCGATCATCTCCTCGACCTCGGCGGCGTCGTAGGCGACGACGCCACGCGCCACGGTCCGCCCGTCGGGTCCGACGAGCGCCACGACGTCGCCGCCGTAGAAGATCCCCGACAGCGCCGTCACGCCGGCGGGCAGGAGCGACCCTCGCCGGCCGACCACGGCCTCGACGGCACCTGCGTCGAGGTGCAGCGCGCCGTGTTCGTCCGCGGCGTGCCGCACCCAGAACCGGCGAGCCGTCATGCGGGTCGGACGCGGCGCGAAGGCCGTCCCGACCTCCGCATCGCCCAGTGCCGCGGCGGCATCGGACGCGGCGGCGAGGAGGACCGGGACGCCGCCGTCCGCCGCGAGCCGCGCCGCCGAGAGCTTCGACGCCATTCCCCCGGTGCCCAGCGTCCCACCCGCACCCGCGACGACACCGTCGAGATCCTCGGGGCCACTCACCTCGGGAACGAAGTTCGCGTTCCCCTTGCGCGGATCGCCGTCGTAGAGCCCGTCGACGTCCGACAGCAGGACGAGGGCGTCCGCGCGCGTGAGGTGCGCGACGAGGGCCGCGAGCCGGTCGTTGTCGCCGAAGCGGAGCTCGGCCGTCGCGACGGTGTCGTTCTCGTTGACGATCGCGACCGCGTGCAGCGACCGCAACCGGTCCAGCGTCCGCGTCGCGTTGCGTGCCTGGGTGCGCCGCGCGATGTCGTCGGCGGTGAGCAGCACCTGCCCCACCGTGCGTCCGTAGCGCGCGAACGACGCTCCCCACGCGTTCGCGAGCGCGAGCTGACCGACGCTCGCGGCTGCCTGCTTCGTCGCGAGATCACGCGGGCGCGTGACGAGCCCGAGCGGAGCGAGCCCGGCACCCACCGCGCCCGAGGACACGACGACGACGTCCGACCCCGCCCGCATGCGCGCCTCGATCGCGTCGACGAGCCGATCGAGCCGCGCGACGTCGAGCCCGTCGACGATGCTCGTGATCGCCGACGACCCGATCTTCACGACGACGCTGTGTGCGTTCGCGATCGTCGTGCGGGTCGTACTGGTCCGGGCCGCCTCGCCGTCGGCGGTGGTGGTCTTCTCCGCGGTCATTCGGTGTCCTCGTCGGGGTCGACGAGTCCGCGGCGCACCCGCCTCGCGTGCTTGCGCTCGTCCGCGCCGATGCGGTCGACCTGGTCGAGGCGGGCGTCCGTGCCGCGGCCCGTGCGCGTGATGTCGACACCTGCGGGAGTCTGTGGCTCCCACTCGAATCCGACGTCGCCGATCGTGACGAACGCACCCGGCTGGGCGCCCTGCTTGACGAGTTCGTCCTCGACGCCGAGCCGCGCGAGCCGGTCGGCGAGGTAGCCGACGGCCTCGTCGTTGTCGAACTGCGTCTGCGCGACCCACCGCTCGGGGCGGGTACCGCGCACCACGAACCCACCGGGGGTCTCGGGATCGGGTACCACCGTGAACGCCGCCTCGTTGCGCGCGACAGGACGCAGAACCTGCCGAGCCGGCTCGGCCGGCGGGTGCGCTTCGCGGTAGTCGTGGACGAGCTTCGCGAGCGCGAAGGTCAGCGGGCGCAGCCCGGAGTGGCTCACCGTCGAGATGGAGAACACGGGCCACCCGCGTGCCTCGAAGTCGGGCGTCACCATCTCGGCGAGTTCGGCGGCCTCGGGCACGTCGACCTTGTTGAGGATGACGATGCGCGGCCGCTCCGCGAGATCGCCGAGGCCGGAGTCCGCGTCGAGCGCGGGCTTGTACGCCGCGAGTTCCGCTTCGAGGGCGTCGACGTCGGAGATCGGGTCACGGCCGGGCTCGAGTGTCGCGCAGTCCACGACGTGCGCGAGGACCGCGGTGCGCTCGAGGTGCCGCAGGAACTCGAGTCCGAGTCCGCGCCCCTCGCTCGCGCCCGGGATGAGACCGGGGACGTCCGCGATCGTGAAGGTCGTGTCGCCACTCGACACGACACCGAGGTTCGGCGTCAGCGTCGTGAAGGGGTAGTCGGCGATCTTCGGCTTCGCGGCCGACAGCGTCGCCACGAGCGAGGACTTGCCCGCCGACGGGAACCCGACGAGGCCGACGTCCGCGACCGACTTGAGTTCGAGGACCAGATCGCGCTCGACGCCGGCCTCACCGAGCAGCGCGAAGCCCGGCGCCTTGCGGGCCTTGGACGCGAGCGCGGCGTTGCCGAGACCACCACGGCCGCCGCTCGCCGCCTCGAAGCGTGTACCCACGCCGACGAGGTCGGCGAGCACCGTGCCGTCCGGGTCGAGGACGACGGTGCCGTCGGGCACCTTGAGGACGAGATCGTCGCCGTTGGAGCCGCTGCGATTGCCGCCCATCCCCTGCGTGCCGTTCTCGGCCTTCGCATGCTGGTGATAGTGGAAGTCGAGGAGCGTGTGCACGCCCGGATCGACCTCGAGGATCACGGCGCCGCCACGGCCGCCGTTGCCGCCGTCGGGCCCGCCGAGCGGCTTGAACTTCTCGCGGTGCACCGAGGCACACCCGTTCCCGCCCTTACCTGCGCTGACGTGCAGCGCCACGCGGTCGATGAAGCGAGACATGGGTGAAACCTTTCCTGCCGGGGCACCGGCGTGGTGATCGTGAACGGTGTCGCCGGACACGATCGGGGTTGTCGAACACGAACGGTGTCCTCGAACACGACAGGGGCGGACCGGAGTACCCGGTCCGCCCCTGTTGAAGAGCTCGTCGTGCTTCGGCTGCGGACTAGGCCTGCGCCGGAGCCGGGACGATGTTGACGGTCTTGCGACCGCGCTTGGTGCCGAACTCGACCGCACCGGCCGAGAGGGCGAACAGCGTGTCGTCGCCGCCACGGCCGACGCCCACACCGGGGTGGAAGTGCGTGCCGCGCTGGCGGACCAGGATCTCGCCGGCGTTGACCGTCTGGCCGCCGAAGCGCTTGACGCCGAGATACTGGGGATTCGAGTCGCGACCGTTGCGCGAGCTGGATGCACCCTTCTTGTGTGCCATGACCGACCCTCCTCAGGGTGAAAGCGAGATGAAGACGAAGCCTCGTGAAGAACGAGGGTGTCTCGCGCGGACTCGCCGCGTGGGACGAAGGACTACTTGATGCCGGTGACCTTGAGGACGGTCAGCTTCTGCCGGTGACCCTGACGCTTGTGGTAGCCGGTCTTGTTCTTGAACTTGTGGATCCGGATCTTCGGGCCCTTGACGTGCTCGACGATCTCGCCGGTGACGGCGACCTTCGCGAGCTTGTCGGCGTCCGTCGTCAGATCTGCGCCGTCGACGACGAGGATCGGAGCAAGCGAGACAGCCGTGCCGGGCTCACCCTCGATCTTCTCGACCTTGACGAGGTCGCCGGCAGCGACCTTGTACTGCTTTCCGCCGGTCTTGACGATCGCGTACGTTGCCATCGGAGGGCTACCCCTTGCTTCCTTCGAACTTGTTTCGCGTCCTCGTCGGACGCGACTGGTCTTGTTGGTCGCCACGCGTACGGGCTCGCAGCGAGCAACGCGCCTGTCAGCCCCACAGGGGCACAGTTGAACCCGGTCGCCGACGTGCGACTGTTCAAGGTTACACGAGAGCGGTACGCCGAACAAAATACGCCCGGCGCCCGCGCTCCCGCGCGCTCGCGCCCTGCTCAGCCGTCGACGGGCGGGCCCGCGGGCCTCGCGGCGGCCCTACGACGACGCGGCTTGCTCACGACGGCGACCTCCTGCACCTCGACCGGGGCCGCGGCGGGCTCCTCGGCCTCGGGCGTCGGGACGACGAAGACCGTGCCCTGCGCCGCGGCCTCCGCCGGAGCGGACGACGCACGAGACGCACGACGTGCACGACGACGCGGTGCGGGTGCCGCGGGCTCGGCCGGTTCCGACTCCGGAACGGCGGCGGGTTCACGGGCGACGACAGGCTCGACGGTGGTCTCTGCCACGGCGACCTCGTCGACCACGGCCTCCGAACGCTCGGCCTCGGCGACCGCGGCGACGGCATCGGTCGCCTCGGCGACCGCCACCGCGTCCTCGGCGATCTCGTCCACCGGTGCGGCGTCCTCGGCGTCGGCGGGAGCCTCGGCGTGCGGACCGTGCCCGGCCATCGCGAGGGCGACGGGATGCGCGGCCTTGTCGGGCCCCGCCTTCTCGCCGTGTTGCTTGTCGGACCCGTGCTTGTCGGCGTGCTTGTCGCCGCCCGGCTTGCCGGCAGTCGCGTCGTCGGCGTCGTCGCGGCGGTCACGACCGCCCTTGCCGGACTCCTTGCCGCCGCCGTCCTTACCGGCGGCAGGCTTCCCGTTCTGATCCGAACCGCCCTTGTCCTTGCGCTTGCGGCGCGAGGAACCCGAGCGTCCGTCGTCGGAGGTCTTCTGCTCGACGGGATCGGCGTGGACGAGGATGCCGCGGCCGTGGCACGTCTCGCACTGCGTCGAGAACGCCTCGACGAGTCCGGTGCCGAGCTTCTTGCGGGTCATCTGGACCAGGCCGAGCGAGGTGACCTCGGAGACCTGATGCCGGGTGCGGTCGCGTCCCAGCGCCTCGGTCAGCCTGCGCAGCACGAGATCCCGGTTCGACTCGAGGACCATGTCGATGAAGTCGACGACGATCATGCCGCCGATGTCGCGCAGCCTCATCTGGCGCACGATCTCCTCGGCGGCCTCGAGGTTGTTCCGCGTCACGGTCTCCTCGAGGTTGCCGCCCGAGCCCGTGAACTTGCCGGTGTTGACGTCGACGACCGTCATCGCCTCGGTGCGGTCGATGACGAGGGTGCCGCCCGAGGGCAGCCACACCTTGCGATCGAGTGCCTTCGCGAGCTGCTCGTCGATGCGGTGATGGGCGAACACGTCACCCGATCCCCCCTCGGCCGAGTACTGCTCGAGTCGCGGCAGCAGGTCGGGTGCGACCGACTCGATGTAGCCGTGGATCGTCTCCCACGCGCGGTCGCCTTCGACGACGAGCCGCGAGAAGTCCTCGTTGAACAGGTCGCGGACGACCTTGACCAGCAGATCCGGCTCCTCGTAGAGGGCGATGGGGTTACCCGACCGCTTCTCCTTGGCGTCCGCCGACTGCGTCTCGATCTTCTCCCACTGCGCCTGCAGCCGCTGGACGTCGCGTGCGATCTCCTCCTCGCTGACGCCTTCCGCCGCGGTGCGGATGATCACGCCGGCCTCGGCGGGCACGACCTCGCGGAGGATCTCCTTGAGCCGCTTGCGTTCGGTGTCCGGCAGCTTCCGGCTGATCCCCGTGGAGCTGCCACCCGGCACGTACACCAGGAACCGGCCCGCGAGCGAGATCTGCGTCGTCAGCCGGGCGCCCTTGTGCCCGACCGGATCCTTGCTGACCTGCACGAGGACCTGATCGCCGGGCTTGAGCGCCTGCTCGATCCTGCGCGAGTTGCCACCGAGTCCGGCAGCGTCCCAGTCGACCTCGCCCGCGTACAGCACGCCGTTGCGGCCGCGGCCGATGTCGATGAACGCCGCCTCCATCGACGGCAGCACGTTCTGGACGCGGCCCAGGTAGACGTTGCCGACCATCGACGGCGAACTCGTCGTCGTCACGAAGTGCTCGACGAGGATCCCGTCCTCGAGGACACCGACCTGCGTCGCGGCGTGCGGATGCGCGCCCGTGTCGCGGTCGCGCACGACCATGACGCGGTCGACCGCCTCGCGGCGCGCGAGGAACTCGGATTCGGTGAGAATCGGCGGACGACGGCGGCCTGCATCGCGGCCGTCACGACGGCGCTGACGCTTCGCCTCGAGGCGGGTCGAGCCGGAGATCCCCTGGACCTCGTCGCGCGCCTTCGACTTGCCGCGCGGCTCGCGCTCGTGGACGACGGTGTTGGGCGGGTCGTCGTCGGACGACGTCGTGGTGTCCGATCCGTCACCGCTCTTGCGGCGCCGACGGCGGCGACGGCGCGAACTGCCGCCCTCGGGCTTCGCCTCGCCCTCGCCCGCGTCGGCCGAGGTCGTCTCGCCGTCCGACTGTTCTCCCGACGCCTGCTCGCTCGTGTCGCTCTCGCCCGAGGCTTTGCCCGAACCTTCGGCGGCGTCCTCCGTCGTGGTCGCGTCCGCAGCGGACTCGCCGCCCTTCCGGCGGCCACCGCGGCTGCGCTTCGACCCGCCGGACTCGCCACCCTGGGTGGCGGCATCCGTGCCCGCGTCCGCGGCCCCGTCGGTCGACTCGGCGGTGCCGGTCGACGCGGTGTCGTCCGTGCCGGCGCTGCCCTCGGCCTGCGCACCGGAGTCCGATCCGGAGTCGGACCGCTCCGCGCCCTGTTCACCACGGCCACGACCACGGCCACGACCACGGCCACGACGGCCGCGGCGGCGACGCTTCGGGTGCTCGCCGTCGTCACCGTCGTCGCTGCCCTCGCTGTCGGCAGCCGGCCGCGTATCGCTCGCGGCGTCGTCGGCCGCAGGTGCGGGTTCGGGTGCCGGCGTGGGTTCGGGACGCCGCGGGGGCGCGGCGGTGGGGTCGGACGGCAGGAACAGCGGCGAGCGGTTGACCGGTGCCGCGGGCGGCGGCGGGGTGGGCTCGGCGCCCAGATCCAGTTCGGGCGCGTCCGCCACTGCCGTCTCCGCGGCCTCCGCCGGCTCGGCAGCGGGCGCGGGCTCGACTACGGGCTCCTGAGCCGCGGGTGCGGTCTCCGCCGGTGCTGCGGTCCCGGGGGCCGCAGTAGGCGCGAAGACGTCGCGAACCCGCTCGGCGAGGTCGCGCGTGATGCTCGACTGCGCAGTGCGCAGCTCGGCGCCGAGCTCGGTTGCCTCGGCGAGCACCTGTTTGCTGGTGACGCCGAGCAGCTTCGCCAGCGCGTGGACCCGCATCTTCTCGGGCAGCGGGGCTGGAGCGGACGTCTCGTCTGCCGAGCCGTTGTTCGTCGGCTCGGTGGGCGGCACTTGATCGGCCACGTGATCTCCTCGGGCCCCCGGGCGCGGCGTCATCGGCGCACGCGGCCACACGGGAGCACTGTCTGTGTACTCGCGCCCGATCGGGTCGCGAGATTGTCTGGTCTCGCTCCGCACACCACGACCGTGACCGTCAGCACGTCCTGTGCGCAGTGCCTGGCTCGGCGACCTGTCGTCCGAACACCGGCTCGTGCAGTCCACCCGGAGTGCGAACACCTGGTTCGGTGACGCATCGGGGACGACGAGGGGGTGCCGCTTCACATCGCCGGACCGAATCACCCGAGGGACTCTCCCCCATGAGCGATGCGGCTGCGTTCAGTATCCCACATCGTCGGCGGCGTCCCGTCATCACACGCGCGACAGCCGCCCTCGATCCGCTGCGGCGAAACGAAAGACCGGCGAACCGGACACCTCGGAAGGTGTCTCGATTCGCCGGCCGGGAACGGGTGGAGAACTCAGAGAGCGGGGAACCAGAGCGCGATCTCGCGCTCAGCGGACTCCACCGAGTCCGACCCGTGCACCAGGTTCTCCTGCGTCTCGAGACCGAAATCGCCACGGATCGTGCCGGGGATCGCCTTCTCGACGGGGTCGGTGCCGCCGGCGAGCTGCCGGAAGGCCGCGACGGCGCGCGGGCCTTCGACGACGGCCGCCACGAGCGGTCCCGACGTGATGAACTCGAGCAGGCTCGGGTAGAACGGCCTGCCCTCGTGCTCGGCGTAGTGCTGCTGCGCGACCTCGTTCGGTGCGACCTTCAGTTCGAGGGCCGCGAGACGCAGTCCTTTGCGCTCGATACGGGCGAGAATCTCTCCCACGTATCCACGGGCGACGGCGTCGGGCTTGATCAAGACGAGGGTGCGCTCTTGCGTCGCGGGCTGCTCTGTCACGCAGGTCAGCCTATCTGTCCCGATCGCTGGCTCGGCAGCTGGCCCTTCTCGATGCGCCGGCGCATGTCGCCACGCAGATGCAGCAGGTACGCCCACACGCCGCCGAAGAGCACGCCGACGAAGCCGATCGACAGGTCGACGAAGAACCCGAGCAGCAGCACGACCTGGATCGCGAGGTTGTAGGTCATCGCCCACGAGCGTCCCTGCAGTCCTGCGCCGAGGAACATCGCGAGCGCGCTGCCGAGGACGAGACCGCCCGACAACCACGTGATGCCACCGCCCAGCTGCGCGAGGATCGGCAGCGTCAGCAGGACGACGATCATCTCGAGAACGAGCGTCCCCGCGCAGACACCACGAAAGCCCTTCCAAGGGTCGGAAGCCGGGGCCGGCGGCGGGCCGGCGGCCGATCCCGGCGGACCGGGCTCGGGGGTGGGGTCGGGGGTCTCGCTCACGCGGGGTCCTTTCCGAAGAGGGTGCGGGCGGCACCCGCGGTCACGACCGATCCCGTCACCACGACACCCGCGCCGGAGACGGTCTCCCCCGGATCGCTCACGTCCTCGGCGATGCCGATCGCGGTCTCGATGGCGTCGGGCAGGGTGGGGGCGACCACGACGCGTTCGTCGCCGAAACGCTGAGAGGCACGGGCTTCGAGCTCGTCGACGCTCATCGCGCGCGGCGAGCCGTTGCTCGTCACGACGATCTCGTCGAGGACGGGCTCGAGGGCTTCGAGGATGCCGTCGGCGTCCTTGTCTCCCATGACCGACACGACGCCGACCAGCCTGCGGAAGTCGAACTCGTCGGACAGTGCCGTCGCGAGTGCGCGCGCGCCGTGCGGGTTGTGCGCGGCGTCGAGGAAGACGGTCGGCGCGGCGCGCACCCGTTCGAGCCGTCCCGGATTCTCGACCGTCGCGAAGCCTTCGCGGATCGCGTCCTGATCGAGCTGGCGGTCGGGCCCGGCACCGAAGAACGCCTCCACCGCGGCGAGCGCGAGCGAGGCGTTGCGCGCCTGGTGTTCGCCGTGCAGCGGCAGGAAGACGTCGGTGTAGACGCCGCCGAGCCCCTGCAGTTCGAGCTGCTGACCACCGATGGCGACGGCACGCGCGAGCACCGAGAACTCGGAACCCTCGCGCGCGATCGCGGCGTCGACCTCGACGGCGCGACGCAGCAGCACGTCCATGACCTCGGGTTCCTGCTGCGCGAGGATCGCGACCGAGTCACGCGGGACCAGACCGTCCTGCGGCGACGGCTTGATGATCCCCGCCTTCTCCCCGGCGATCGTCGCGAGATCGGTGCCGAGGTACTCCGCGTGATCGAGCCCGATCGGCGTGATGACCTCGACCTGCGACGCCACGACGTTCGTCGCATCCCACCGGCCGCCGAGGCCCACCTCGACGACGGCGACGTCCACGGGCGTTTCGGCGAAGGCGGCGAACGCCATCGCGGTGAGCACCTCGAACTTGCTCATCGCCGGTCCCCCGGCGGCGCGCGACTGCTCGTCGATCATGAGCACGTACGGCTCGATCTCGCGATAGGTGTCGACGTAGCGTCGCGGCGAGATCGGTGCACCGTCGATGCCGATCCGCTCCGTCGCGAGCTGCAGATGCGGGCTCGTCGTCCGGCCGGTGCGGCGATGCAGCGCGCGCAGCAGCGAGTCGATCATCCGAGTCACCGACGTCTTGCCGTTGGTGCCCGCCACGTGGACGGTCGGATACGCCAACTGCGGCGAGCCGAGCAGATCCATGAGCGCAGCGATGCGGGTCAGCGACGGCTCGATCTTCGTCTCGGGCCAGCGGGTGTCGAGCTCGGCCTCGACCAGCGCCAGTTCGGCGAGGTCGACGGGGCTCGGCTCGCCCGGGGCGGCGTCGGAACTCACGCGTGCCCCAGCTCCGCGAGCCGCGCGCCGATCCGCTCGATCTCCTCGGTCGCGACCTGCTGCCGCGCCCGGATCTTGTCGACGACCTTCTCGGGCGCCTTGCCGAGGAACTCGGCGTTGCCGAGCTTCGCCGTCGTTCCCGCCAGTTCCTTCTCGGCGGTCGCGAGATCCTTCTTCAGGCGGGCGATCTCGGCGCCGACGTCCACCGTGCCGGAGGTGTCGAGTTCGACGCCGACGGTCGCTCCGGTGAGCCGGACCTCGATCGAGGCCGACGGCGCGAAGCCCTCCTCCGGGTCGGTGAGCCGCGCGAGCGAGGCGACGACGGGCGCGAGCGCGGCGAGATCGGCGGCGTCGACACCGACGAGTCGCGCGGGAACCTTCTGCGACGGCTTGAGGCCCTGATCGCTGCGGAACCGGCGGATCTCGGTCACGAGCCGCTCGAGATCGGCGATCCGGCGCGCGGAGTCCGCATCGGCCGGGACGCCCGAGGGCTGCGGCCACGACGCGACGACGAGCGACTCGCCGCCCGTGAGGACCTTCCACAACGTCTCCGTGACGAAGGGGACGAAGGGATGCAGCAGCCGCAGCAGATCGTCGAGGACGACGCCGAGCACCGTACGGGTCCGCGCCGCCGACTCCTCCTCCGCGAACTGGACTTTCGCGATCTCGAGGTACCAGTCGCAGACCTCGTCCCACGCGAAGTGGTACAGCGCCTCGCATGCCTTGCTGAACTCGTAGCGCTCGAACGCGCCGTCGACCTCCGCGCGGACCTGCTCGAGCCGATCGAGAATCCAGCGATCGGCGTCCGTGAGCAGCGCGCGATCGGCGAGCTCGCCCGGGGCTGCACCGTTCATGAGCGCGAACTTGGTCGCGTTGAAAATCTTGTTGGCGAAGTTGCGCGAGCTCTGCGCGTGGTCCTCGCCGACCGACAGATCCGACCCCGGATTCGCGCCGCGCGCGAGGGTGAATCGCAGTGCGTCGGCACCGAATCGGTCGACCCAGTCGAGTGGATCGATTCCGTTTCCGCGCGACTTCGACATCTTCTTGCCGTGCTGGTCGCGCACGAGGCCGTGGAGGAAGACGTCGCGGAACGGCACCTGCGCGCCCGAATCCTGCTGTGCGCCTTCGGTGATCGCGGCATCCTGCGAGACGTACGTGCCGAACATCATCATGCGCGCGACCCAGAAGAACAGGATGTCGTAGCCCGTGACGAGCACGCTCGTCGGATAGAACTTCGCGAGATCCTCGGTCCGCTCGGGCCAGCCCATCGTCGAGAACGGCCACAGGCCCGACGAGAACCACGTGTCGAGGACGTCCGGATCCTGCTCCCAGCCGGCCGGCGGAGTGTCGTCGGGTCCGAAGCACTCGACCTCGCCGTCGGGGCCGTACCAGATGGGAATCCGGTGACCCCACCACAACTGGCGCGAGATGGTCCAGTCGTGCATGTCGTCGACCCACGCGAACCAGCGCGGCTCCTGGCTCTTCGGATGGATCACGGTGTCGCCGCCGCGCACGGCGTCACCGGCGGCCTTCGCGAGCCGGTCGACGGCGACGAACCACTGCAACGACAGCCGCGGCTCGATCGCCTCACCGCTGCGCTCGGAGTGTCCGACGCTGTGCAGGTAGGGCCGCTTCTCGGCGACGATCCGGCCCTCCCGGGCGAGCTCTTCCCGCACCTTCACACGCGCCTCGAAGCGGTCCATTCCGTCGAAGTGCGTTCCTGTGTCGGCGATCCGGCCCGCCTTGTCCATGATGGTCGGCATCGGCAGGCCGTGCCGACGGCCCAGCTCGAAGTCGTTGGGGTCGTGCGCCGGAGTGATCTTCACGGCGCCCGTACCGAACTCGGGATCGACGTAGTCGTCGGCGACGATCGGGATGCGCCGACCCGTGATGGGGTGCTCGAGCGTCGTCCCGATCAGATCGCGGTAGCGCTCGTCGTCGGGGTGCACCGCCACGGCGGTGTCGCCGAGCATCGTCTCGACTCGCGTCGTCGCCACGATCACGTGCGGCTCGGCGTCGTCGAGCGACCCGTAGCGCAGCGACACGAGCTCGCCCTCGACCTCCTCGAATTTCACCTCGATGTCCGAGATCGCCGTCTGCAGCACGGGCGACCAGTTGACGAGCCGCTCGGCGCGGTAGATCAGGCCGTCGTCGTAGAGCCGCTTGAAGATCGTCTGCACGGCACGCGAGAGGCCCTCGTCCATCGTGAACCGGTCACGGCTCCAGTCGACGCCGTCACCGATCCGGCGCATCTGCCCCTGGATCGTGCCGCCCGACTCGCGCTTCCATTCCCACACCTTCTCGACGAACGCCTCGCGGCCGAGCTCCTCCTTCGTGAGCCCCTGCTCCGCGAGCCGCTTCTCGACGAGGGTCTGCGTCGCGATGCCCGCGTGGTCCATGCCCGGCAGCCACAGCACCTCGAAGCCCTGCATCCGCTTGCGGCGTGTGAGGGCGTCCATGAGCGTGTGGTCGAGCGCGTGGCCCATGTGCAGGCTGCCGGTGACGTTCGGCGGCGGCAGCACGATCGAGTAGCCGGGACGATCGCTCGTCGCGTCGGCGGTGAAGTACCCGGCCGCCACCCAGCCCTCGTAGAGATCTGCCTCGACCGAGCTGGGATCCCAGCTCTTGGGCAGGTCGGCGACGCTGTGCGGGTTCTCGGCGGGTGTGCTGCTCACCCCACCGAGTCTAGAGAACCGCGGTGCGGAGAAACGCGCACACCCTCGCACCCCGCGCCGTACACCTTCAGCCGAGGACGTCGGGTATCGCCGCCGATTCGCCCAGCACGTGCTCGGACAGGAACGCGGCCACGACCTCGTACCAGAGTTTCGTGTGCTGCGGGGCGAGCACCCAGTGGTTCTCGGTCGGGAAGTACAGGAACCGGTGCGCCGTGACGCCGGCGTCGTCCGCGGGCAGCCCGGACTCCGACAGCAGCTCGTACCAGAGCCGCAGCCCCTCCCCGATCGGCACGCGATAGTCCTTGTCGCCGTGGATCACGAGCATCGGCGTCGAGATGTCCGCGACGAACAGGTGGGGCGAGTTCTCGACGGCCATCTCGGGCGTCATCTCGCGTGCCCAGTACCACGCGGCGTCCGTCGTCGGCCCGAACTGATCGAGCGCCCACAGGCTCGCGTGGGTGACGATGGCCGAGAACCGGTTCGTGTGGCCGGCGACCCAGTTCGCCATGTAGCCGCCGAACGAACCACCCATCGCACCGATACGGGCACCGTCGATCTCGGCCCGCTCCGTCGCGGCATCGGTGAGCGCCATGAGATCCGTGAACGGCTCCTTGCCCCACCGGCCCCAGCCGCGACGCACGAAATCCTGCCCGTAGCCCGTCGACAGCGCCGGGTCCGGCAGCAGCACGGCGTACCCCTGCGCGACGAGCAGCCACGGATTCCAGCGCCACGACCACGTGTTCCACGACGACAACGGGCCACCGTGGATCCACAGCAGCATCGGGACGGGAGCGTGCGGTTGCGCGCCCGTCGGCAACGCGAGCCACGCGCGCAGCGGGTGACCGTCGGGCGCGAGCGTCTCGACCTCGACGAGGGTGCCGGGCAGTTCGGGACGCTCGTCGGGTGCGCGCAGCACCGCGACCGAGCCGGTGCCGAGGTCGATGCGCACCGGGTGCGGCGGCGCGAGATAGGACGCTCGCAACGCGAACAGCGTCGAACCGTCCGGTGCGACCCGGACGTCGGAGTACGTGTGGTCGTCGTGCGTGACGGCGCGCGGTTCGCCCTGCCGCGGCACCACGAAGACCGGTCCCCTGCCGCGTTCGTCCGCCGTCACGACGAGATCCGCGCCGTCGGCGGTCCACGCGACCGACGTGGGCCACCGATCCCAGCCCACCGCGAGTTGCTCGGTCGTCCCGGACTCGAGATCGAGCCGGTGCAGCGTCACGTGCGGTGGTTCGTCGGGCGTGGACCACGACTCGCGCAGGTACGCGACGGATCCACCGTCGGGCGCGACGGCAGGTGAACCCAGATCGGCGACCGGGTCGTCGGCGAGCACGGTGCGCGCGCCGGACGCGACGTCGATGCGGCACAGCACCGTGCGGCGCGCCGCGCCCGGGGCACCGACCGTCCAGGTGCACACGACGAACGTGCCGTCCGGGGACAGCGCGACGTCCGCCTCGCGCAGCGCGTCACCGGGCGCGGGCGAGAGATCCCGCGCGGTGCACGTCTCGGTGCCGGGATCGCTCTCGCCGGTGAGCAGATGCGGGACGTCGGCGCCGAGATCGGCATCCCAGTGCCGCACCGGGTATCCGGTGTGCAGGACCGCCGACACCGAACCCTCCCGGCGTGCGGCGCGGATCCGCTCGTCGTCGGGTAGCGACGTCCCGAAGACCTTCGACGTGAACACGAACGCCGGTGCGCTGCGGGCCGTCACGACGCTCGTGACTCCCCCGCCCACCCGCACGAGCGGGATCGCCTCACCGGACCCGGCGGGAAGCCGCCACAGTGCGGACACGTCGTCGGACGCGGCGCCTCGCGTCGCCGTGCGCTTCGCTGTGAACAGCAGGTCGCCGTCCGACGTGAACGATGCGCCGGACTCGCCGCTCGAGCCCCACGTGAGGCGCCTGGCCGGACTCGCGCCGGTGACGTCGATCTCCCACAACGCGCTCGTGTACTCGGTGCGATCGTCACCGAGGGCCGCGCGCCCGACGACGAGCCTGCGCCCGTCCGGCGACAGCGCGAGCCCGGACAGTCTCGGCAACGCGATGTAGTCGTCCGTCGAGTCGAACGGCGTGCCTTCGTGCATCCCTGGAATCGCGGTCACCCCGCTGTCGTATCACGCGGTCGGCGCATCGTGCGCGCGCCACGGCGAGAAGGCGCATCGCCTCGTGTCCGCGGACTCGTCCGGCTCGGACGCCGTGACGGCGGACAAGCACTGCGACTCCTCGCCGGTCGGCCCCGCGCGCGCCTAGTATCGACTTCACGTGAGCGACACCGGCGATCGGGAGGCCCCGTGCGAGCGAGACGACCCAGTACGGCACGAGAGCGAGGGGAGTCGCCGTGGGCCGCGTGACGGCGCGCCGCCCGATCGTGCGGATCCGCGGCGACGTCGTGTCACGCCGGCCCGACTCGCTCGCGGTCGAGGAACCGCTCGAGATCCGGGTCGGCGGCGAGTCGCTCACCGTCACGATGCGCACACCTGGGCACGATTTCGATCTCGTCCACGGGTTCCTGCTGGGTGAGGCAGTCGTCGGCGCACGCGAGGACATCGCGACGCTGCGCTACTGCGACGGCGTCGACGAGGACGGCCGGAACACCTTCAACGTCGTGGACGTGACGCTCCGAGTCCCCGTTCCCGTGACGTCCGGGCGCAACTTCCCGACCACGTCCGCGTGCGGAGTGTGCGGGAAGGCCTCGCTCGATCAGGTCAGGATGCACGACCGCTTCGCGCCCGGCGCCGACCCCGTCTCCGTCACGGCGGCGGCACTCGCCGGGATGCCCGACACCCTGCGCGCGGCCCAGCGCGTCTTCGACGCGACGGGCGGCCTGCACGCCGCCGGACTGTTCACCCCGGACGGCGAACTCCTCGCGCTGCGCGAGGACGTCGGCCGGCACAACGCCGTCGACAAGGTGCTCGGCTGGGCGCTCGCCGAAGGGCTCGTGCCGTTGCGCGGCACCGTGCTCATGGTGTCCGGACGGGCGTCGTTCGAGCTCGTGCAGAAGTCCGTCGCGGCGGGCGTACCCGTGCTCGGCGCGGTCTCGGCGCCGTCGTCGCTCGCGGTCGACGTCGCCGAGACGGCAGGAACGACGCTCGTCGGGTTTCTGCGTGGCGACACGATGAACGTCTACACCGGGAGCGGCCGCATCGACACGTGAGCGGACCCGCGCGACGTCACGACGTGCGGGTCACCACCACGTGCCGAGAGTCCCGCTCGTGATCGCGTTCACGACGTACAGCACGACGACCAACGGATACAGCATCCTCGTCACCTCCCGGTAGAGTCCCGACGATTCATGCCTACTCCCCGGACGTCACGCGCGCACACTCGGGGTGGTCTCGGTTCGGCCAATCACGCCGCGCAGCACGTCCGGACGCGCTCGATCAGCGCGGATCGCGCCACATCGCGTAGGCCACGACGGCCTCGGCGTCCCCACGCGCGGGCACGAGTTCGATCTCGTCGTACGCCTCGAATCCGAAGCGCTCGTAGTACGAGATGTTCGCGACGTTGCTCGATTCGAGGTACGCGGGCATCGCGTCGCGGTCGACGACCTCGAGCCGCGACCGCAGGAGCGCCGAACCGAACCCACCGCCCCGCGCCGACCGCCCGGTGCCGATGGCCGAGAGGAACCAGTGCGGTGTCGTCGGATGCGCGCGCTCGAACGCCTGCGACATCCGCGCGCCCGCGAGCGCCCGCGGCCCGAGTGCTCTGACGAGCCCGGGAAGCATCCGCAGCTGGGTACCGATGCCCTGATGCCATCGCCCCGGCGGATCCCAGACGGCCGCGCCACCCATCACGCCGTCCTCCCCCACCGCGACGTCGACAGCCCCGCCGGGGAGATGATGGACGCCGATCTCGGTCGCGAACAGGCGCGTGAGGCGGCGGTCCCGCGTGCCGGAATCCGGCAGCATCGCCGCCATCACGGGATCCGACTCGAACGCCTCGGCCAGCAGCCCGGCCACGGCCGGGACCTCGTCGGCGCGGGCGGATCTGATCAGTGGCGGCATGACCGCGACACTAACAACGCGTCACGACTCCGTGCGGCAGATGTAGTCGACCGCGAGCCCGTACCCGGCGACACCCAGGCCCGCGATCACGCCGGTCGCGACCGGCGAGATGTACGAGTGGTGACGAAACTCCTCGCGCGCGTGGACGTTGCTGATGTGCACCTCGACGACCGGAACCGACAGCGTGACCAGCGCGTCGCGCAACGCGACCGAGGTGTGTGTGTAGCCACCGGGATTGACGACGACGCCCGACGACGCCGTCCTCGCCTCGTGGACCAGATCGATGAGGACGCCCTCGTGATTCGACTGCTGGGCCACGATCGAACGCCCGTACCGTTCGGCGGTCTCGCGGCAGAGATGCTCGACGTCGCCGAGCGTCTCGCTGCCGTACACCTCGGGCTGGCGCTGCCCCAGCAGGTTCAGATTGGGTCCGTTGAGGACGTAGATCGGTCGCGTCACCTCGAGCCTTCCTGTCCGCGGACCGGGCATCCGGTCCGGTGGCAGGATAGCGGCCCGCTCACGCGGTCACGCCGACTTGTCGCGGCGCTCCCGCTCCGGTTCGCGCGGAACGATCGTGGGCAGCACGTTGTCGTTCACGGTCTCCGCCGTCACGACGACCTTCTCGACGTCGTCGCGACTCGGGATGTCGTACATGACCGGAAGCAGGACTTCCTCCATGATCGCGCGCAGACCGCGAGCACCGGTGCCGCGGTGGATCGCCTGATCGGCGATCGCCTCGAGCGCGTCCTGCGAGAACTCGAGCTCGACGCCGTCCATGTCGAACAGCCGCGTGTACTGCTTCACGAGGGCGTTCTTCGGCTCGGACAGAATCTCGACGAGCGATTCCTTGTCGAGGTTCGTCACCGACGCGATCATCGGCAGCCGGCCGATGAACTCGGGGATCAGGCCGAACTTGATGAGGTCCTCCGGCATGACCTCGGCGAAGTGGTCCTGGGTGTCGATCTCGGCCTTCGAACGGACCTCGGCACCGAAGCCGAGACCACGCTTGCCGATGCGATCGGACACGATCTTCTCGAGCCCGGCGAACGCACCCGCGACGATGAACAGGACGTTCGTCGTGTCGATCTGGATGAACTCCTGGTGCGGGTGCTTGCGGCCGCCCTGCGGCGGGACGCTCGCCTGCGTGCCTTCGAGGATCTTCAGCAGCGCCTGCTGCACGCCCTCGCCCGACACGTCACGCGTGATCGACGGGTTCTCGCTCTTGCGCGCGATCTTGTCGACCTCGTCGATGTAGATGATGCCCGTCTCTGCACGCTTGACGTCGTAGTCGGCGGCCTGGATGAGCTTGAGCAGAATGTTCTCGACGTCCTCGCCCACGTAGCCGGCCTCGGTCAGCGCCGTGGCATCCGCGATCGCGAACGGAACGTTGAGCATCTTCGCGAGAGTCTGCGCGAGGTACGTCTTGCCGCAGCCCGTCGGGCCGAGCATGAGGATGTTGGACTTCGCGAGCTCGACGGATTCGGCGCGCGGGTCGCGATTCTTGTCGCCCGCCTGAATCCGCTTGTAGTGGTTGTAGACGGCCACCGCGAGCGTCCTCTTCGCGGAATCCTGGCCGATGACGTAGTTCTCCAGGAAGTCCCGGATCTCCTTGGGCTTGGGGAGCTCGTCGAGCTTGACGTCGCTCGTCTCGGCGAGTTCTTCCTCGATGATCTCGTTGCACAGGTCGATGCACTCGTCGCAGATGTACACGCCCGGGCCTGCGATGAGCTTCTTGACCTGCTTCTGGCTCTTGCCGCAGAAAGAGCACTTCAGCAGGTCCCCGCCGTCTCCGATGCGTGCCATCTCGTGAGGTCCCTACTTCCCGTGTGTCCGTGCTGTCGCCGTGACCGGAACCGCCGGTACGAGCGTCTTCAGTGCCGGTACGAGCGTCTTCAGTGCTGTACGAACGCCTTCAGTGACCGTACCCGCGATCGCCGGAAGAGGTCGGCCGCTTCGCCGCGATCGCCGCTTCGGCGTGTCCCACACCGTGCTGTATCCACCGTAGAGCAGCGGACGCCGCCGCGTGGGCGAGCGTTCCGGCCCGGTTCGTCGAACCGGGGCCGGAACGAGCCTCACTTCTGTGCGCTGAGCTTGCGGTACTCGAGAACGTCGTCGATGATCCCGTACTCCTTGGCCTCTTCGGCCGTGAGGATCTTGTCGCGGTCGGTGTCGGTGCGGATCGTGTCCGGATCCTTGCCCGTGTGCCGTGCGAGGGTCGTCTCCATGAGGCGACGCATCCGCTCGATCTCGGCGGCCTGGATCTCGAGATCCGAGACCTGGCCCTGCACACCGCCGGTCGCGGGCTGATGGATCAGCACACGCGCGTTGGGCAGCGCGAGACGCTTGCCGGGCGTGCCGGCCGCGAGGAGGACGGCCGCGGCGGACGCCGCCTGGCCGAGACACACCGTCGCGATGTCGGCGCGGACGTACTGCATCGTGTCGTAGATCGCCATCAGCGACGTGAACGAGCCACCCGGCGAGTTGATGTACATCGTGATGTCGCGATCGGGATCGAGCGACTCGAGCACGAGCAGCTGCGCCATGATGTCGTTCGCCGAGGCGTCGTCGACCTGCACGCCGAGGAAGATGATGCGCTCCTCGAACAGCTTGTTGTACGGGTTCGACTCCTTGACGCCATAGCTCGAGTGCTCGATGAACGACGGCAGGATGTAGCGAGACTGCGGCGCCGCGGGAGCGTGGCCACCGCCGAGATTGCGCGGATCGAACGTGTTCGTCATCAGTTCTCCAATGAGTGGAAGTCGGCTTGGGCTGCGCGGCGGCGACTCCGGTCCGGATGCCGGCGGCTCGACGCTGCGCGCCGGTGACCGGACGACGGCCGGAGGTCGCGGGTCAGAGGTTGCTGCCGCCGGCGTCGCGAGCGCGCGACACCACGTGATCGACGAAGCCGTACTCGAGGGCTTCCTGCGCCCTGAACCAGCGGTCGCGATCCGAGTCGAGCGTGACCTGCTCGACGGTCTGGCCGGTGTGGAACGCGATCAGTTCCGCCATCTCGCGCTTGGTCTGCGCGAGCTGATCGGCGAGGATCGCGATGTCGGCCGCCGAGCCACCGATGCCACCCGAGGGCTGGTGCATCATGATCCGTGCGTGCGGCAGCGCGTAGCGCTTGCCCTTCTCCCCTGCACACAGCAGGAACTGCCCCATCGAGGCCGCCATGCCCATCGCGAACGTCGCGACGTCGCATTCCGCGAACTGCATCGTGTCGTAGATCGCCATGCCCGCCGTGACGGAGCCACCGGGCGAGTTGATGTACAGCGAGATGTCGCGCGTCGGATCCTCTGCCGAGAGCAGCAGGATCTGGGCACACAGCTTGTTGGCGATGTCGTCGTCCACCTGGGTGCCGAGGAAGATGATCCGTTCGCGCAGCAGGCGTTCGTAGACCGAGTCGGAGAGGTTCAGGCCCGCGGTCGCCGACGTCATCCGCGCCGGGTCCACGGTGGCGAGTGCGGGGGCGATGGCGGGACTGCTGGTGGTCTCCAGGTGGGAAGTCACGGTACCTGCCTTCTGTGTGCTCTTCGGACTGTGCTCTTCGGGAGAGCCTCTCGGGGTTCGCCGGTCGCCCGGCGGACGAAAGCTCGCGTTCGATCATCGCGATCGCTTCTGTCATCGACCCTAACGAAGTGGGGCGACACCGCAGTCCCGGTGCCGCCCCACTTCGCTCACAGCGGACAACGCTCGTGCCGGCCGGCGCCGCGAAAGCGCGCCCGACCAGCACCTGCGTCGATCACTCCTTGGATTCGCCCTCAGCGGAATCGGCCGCCGCACCCTCGACGTCGTCCGAATCCTGCTCGCCCGCAGTACCGAACATCTCGGCGGTGTCGATCGTGTTGCCCTCCGAGTCGGTGACGGTGGCGGCCTCGACGACCTCGGCCAGCGCCTTGCCGCGACGCACGTCGGCGAAGATCGCGGGCAGCTGGTTCGCCTGCTGGATCTGCTGGATGAACTGGTCGGGCGACATGCCGTACTGCTGCGCCTGGAACAGGATGCGCTCGGTGAGCTCCTCCTGGCCGACCGAGACCGACTTCTCCTCCGCGATCGCGTCCAGCAGGAGCTGGGTCTTCACCGAACGTTCGGCGTTCGCGCGCGCCTCGGCGTCGAACTCCTCACGGCTCGAGCCCTGCTCCTCGAGGACCTTGGCGAGCGCTTCCTCGCTGTGGTCGAGCCCGTGGATCGCGTCGTGCAGCGCCGCGTCGACCTCGGCCTTGACGGCGCCCTCGGGAGCCGGGACCTCCGTCTGCTCGAGCAGCGCTTCGAGCACCTTGTCGCGGATCGCGCCGGCCTGCTCGACCTTCTTGACGTTGGCGACCCGCTCACGCAGATCGGTCTTCAACTCGTCGAGCGTGTCGAACTGGCTCGCGAGCTGCGCGAACTCGTCGTCCTCGGCGGGAAGCTCGCGCTCCTTGACCGACTGCACCGTGACGGTGACGAGGGCTTCCTTGCCCGCGTGCTCACCGGCGACGAGCGTCGTCGTGAACTGCTTGTCCTCGCCCTCGGAGACGCCGACGATCGCCTCGTCGAGACCCTCGACGAGCGTTCCCGAACCGACCTCGTGCGACAGGCCCTCGGTCGTCGCGTCCGGCACCGGCTCGCCGTCGACGGTCGCCGCGAGGTCGATCGAGACGAAGTCGCCGTTCCGGACGGGACGATCGACGCCGGTCAGCGTGCCGAAACGCTGACGCAGCGACAGCATCTGCTCCTCGACGTCGTCGTCCGAGATCTCGATCGGATCGACCGAGACGGCGATCGACGAGAAGTCGTGCAGCTCGATCTTCGGACGAACGTCGACCTCGGCCGCGAACTCGAGGACGTCGCCGTCCTCGATCTTGGTGATCTCCACCTCGGGCTGACCGATCGGGGCGACGTCGTTCGCGCCGACGGCCTCGCTGTAGCGGGCCGGGATCGCGTCGTTGACGACCTGCTCGAGCACCGCGCCGCGGCCGACCCGCGCCTCGAGGAGCTTCGCGGGAGCCTTGCCGGGACGGAAGCCGGGCAGGCGGATCTGCTGAGCGAGGGCCTTGTAGGCCTTGTCGAAGTCGGGCTTGAGCTCCTCGAAGGGCACCTCGACATTGATACGGACTCGCGTCGGGCTCAACTGCTCGACGGTGCTCTTCACGGATGACTCCTTCTCGTGGACTCTCTCGGGCCGGGCGTTGCCCGGCGCGCCTTGCGGACGCCGGCACGCAGGGACGATCCCGGCCGACGACCCGTCGTTCTCATTGTGCTCCGGACCCATTGTGCTGCGGGGCCGGACCTGCGCTGGTCGGGATGACAGGATTCGAACCTGCGACCCTCCGCTCCCAAAGCGGATGCGCTACCAAGCTGCGCCACATCCCGTCGCCGGCCGACGCTCGCCGCTGCGGCGGGCGCAGGCGACCCGACCGCGAATCCTACGGCCCCCCGATTATGAATTCCAAAGCCGGGTCGGCTACAGTCTGTGACGCACACGGCGAGATGGCGATCCCACCCGCGCCGTATGCACGGGGATGTAGCTCAATGGTAGAGCCTCAGTCTTCCAAACTGATTACGCGGGTTCGATTCCCGTCATCCCCTCCACGCCTCCCGCGCAGCTGCGCACCATCTCGACAGTCGCCTCCCGAGCCCGTCACCCTCACGGTGGCGGGCTTCGTCGTGCCGCCTCCACCCGTCGGACGAGGGCCGCGCTCGACTGTCCGGTATCGAGCACTCCGGTATTGTGGGCGTTGCCCGAATTGCCGTGCTCGACGGCGCGCATCGCTGCGCTCTCGGCACCTTTTCTCCCCCGCCGAACCGGAGGCCCCCCACTCATGGAACTGCTGCTGATCGTCGCCATCATCGCGGTGGTCGCCGTCCTCGTGAAGCGCAACCGATCGATCGGTGCCGGCAATCAGGCGCGTGCGCTCGAGGACGCGAAGGCCGACGCCCGCCAGGCGATCGAACGTCTCGGTGGCCAGGTGTTCAACCTGGTCGGGTCCGACACCGCGTCCAAGCAGGCCCTCGCCGACGCCTCGGAGCGCTACACGGCCGCAGGCTCGCAGATCGAGCAGGCGAACTCCCCCACGCAGGCACGGCTCGCGAAGCAGACCGCGCTCGAGGGCCTCTACTACATCCGCGCGGCGCGCGTCGCGATGGGCATCGACCCCGGCCCCGAGGTCCCGACGCTCGACGGCCAGCAGGCCGCGGGACGCGTGACCGAGGACCGGAAGATCGACTTCGAGGGACGGCAGATCGAGGCGTCGCCGAGCCCGTCGCAGCAGACCCCGAACTACTACCCCGGCGGCCGGGTCGCGGGTCGTCCCGTTCCCGCCGGCTGGTACTCCGAGCCGTGGTGGAAGCCCGCGCTCGTCGCAGGCGCGTGGGGCCTGGGCTCGATGTTCCTCTTCTCCGCGATGTTCTCCGGGATGGCCGGCGTTCCCTACGACGCCGAGGCGTTCGAGAGCGGAGCGGGCGACGGCTCCGACGCCGGTGACATGGGCGGCGGCGACGACTTCGGTGGTGGCGACGACATGGGTGGTGGCGACGACATGGGCGGCGACTTCGGTGGCGGCGACATGGGCGGCGACATGGATTTCGGCGGATTCGACTTCTGACCCCCGCGGGCACCCGCACACGAATCCCGCCGAGTCCTTCGGGAACCGGCGGGATTCGTCGTATCGGGACCGAGTCCGCGCAGCTACCGCTGGCACTCCGGGCACCAGAAGAGGTTGCGCCCCTTCATGTCCGAGCGCAGCACGCGCGTACCGCACACGCGGCACGGGTCACCGACGCGCCGGTAGACGTAGGTCCTCGGCCGGTTCTCCGCGTACGACGGCGCGCCCGTGTCGTGTTCGGGCCGCACGACGTGCATCACGCCGTGCTCGACTCCGACCGCCATGAGTGCGACGAGGTCGTTCCACATCGCGTCCCACTGTTCACGGGAGATGCGGCGGCCCGGTGTGTGCGGATCGATGCCGTGCCGGAACAGCACCTCGGCGCGGTAGACGTTGCCGATACCCGCGACGACGGCCTGATCGAGCAGCAGCGCGCCGATCGGCATCGCCGACCGTGAGATCCGCGCCCACGCGCGCTCGGGGTCCGCATCGGCGCGGAGCGGGTCCGGCCCGAGCCGCGCCTCGATCGCGTCGACCTCGGGCGGCGTGAGCACCTCGCACGCCGTCGGGCCCCGGAGATCGGTCCCGGTGTGCGCCCCGATCAGGCGCATCCGCACCTGCCCCACCGGCTCCGGCGCCGGCAGCGCGAACTCGGTGAACGCGCCGTACAGCCCGAGATGGACGTGCACCGCGAGGTCGCCCTCGTAGCGGTGCAGCAGATGCTTCCCCCACGCCTCGGCACCGAGGAACACCCGCCCGTCGACGGCCGCGGCACCGTCGGCGAAGCGGCCCTGCGGGCTCGACACGCGAACCGGCTCGCCCGCGAAGCTGCTCTGGTGCAGGCGGGCGAGCCGGTGAAGGGTGTGACCCTCGGGCACCTCAGGAAGCGGGGAGTTCCGGCGCGACGCCGGTTTCCTCGTAGGCCGAGAGGATGTCGATACGACGCTGGTGACGCGGAGCCTCGGACCACTGCGCGGTGAGGAAGGCGTCGACGATCGCGAGCGCCTCCTCCGTCGTGTGCATCCGGCCGCCGATGCCGATCAGCTGGGCGTTGTTGTGCTCACGGGCGAGCTGCGCGGTCTCGACGCTCCACGCGAGCGCACACCGCGCGCCCTTCACCTTGTTCGCGGCGATCTGCTCGCCGTTGCCGCTGCCGCCGAGCACGATGCCGAGGCTGCCCTCGTCCGCGACGACGCGCCGCGCCGCCTCGATGCAGAAGGCGGGGTAGTCGTCGTCGGCATCGTAGTCGAGGGCGCCGACGTCGATCGGCTCGTGCCCGGTGTCGGTGAGATGGGTGACGATGGCGGCCTTGAGTTCGAATCCGGCGTGGTCGCCGCCGAGGTATACGCGCATGTCGTCGATTGTGGCAGGCGGGACGTCGAGCGGGAAGCGAGGGTGCTCGGGGCGCTCCGACCACCACCGCTTCTAGGCTGGACGGCATGCATCCGCCGCGTCCGTTCCGAGACGGCCCCGACGACGTACCCCGACCTCCCACCGCGCCCTACACGGCGTCGCACACCACGTGGCAGTACCGGCCCGCGCTTCCCGGCCTGTCGTCCGGAGGGCGGCCGGTGCGTCATCCGTGGGAGATTCCGCTGCTCGTCGTCGCGGTGCTCGTCATGGCGATCGCCTACACGACCGCGATCGGGATGATCGCGGCCGGGGAGCTGTCGACGTGGGTCGTCGTCCTGCTCGGTGCGCCGATCGCGATCGCGATCGTCCGCGGTCAGACCTACGGCTCCCAGCAGGTCAACGGGATCCGGATGTCGCCGACGCAGTTCCCCGAAGGCCACGCGCTCGTCCGCGAGGCCGCGCAGCGGCTGGGGATGCGCTACGTCCCCGACGCGTACGTCGTGCTGGGCAACGGCCAGATCAACGCGTTCGCGTCGGGGCACGGGTTCCGGCGCTTCGTCGTGGTCACGAGCGACCTCTTCGAGGTGGGCGGACAGGCGCGGGAGCCGGACGCACTCGCCTTCGTGATCGGGCACGAGGTGGGCCACATCGCGGCGGGGCACGCGTCGTACTGGCGTCAGGTCGGCCAGTTCGCGGCGCAGTACGTCCCGATCCTCGGCGCGGCACTGTCGCGGTCGATGGAGTACACCGCCGACAACCACGGCTACTGCGTCCGCAGTACGGGCGCGCGCAGCACGATGGGCGTCCTCGGCGCCGGAAAGTACCTCGTCGGGACGGTCGGCTTCGACGAACTCGCCGACCGCGCGGCCTTCGAGCGCGGGTTCTTCCCGTGGCTCGTCAATCTCCTGTCGAGCCACCCCGTCCTCACGTGGCGTGCGTCCGCCCTGCGCGACCGGTCGCGTCACGGCCGGTTGTTCCGCAAGCCGTCGACGACGGTCGCCGATCCCGTCGTGTGGCGTTCCGGCGCCGAGATCGCCTGACCGTCAGCCGAACTCGGGGTCCTCGGTGCGGGTGCGCTTGAGCTCGAAGAAGTGCGGGTAGCTCGCGAGCGCGACGGTCCCGTCCCACACCCGGCCGGCGTCCTCCCCGCGGGGAATGCGCGAGAGGACGGGCCCGAAGAACGCGACACCGTTGACGTGGATGGTGGGGGTGCCGACGTCGTCGCCCACCTTGTCCATCCCTTCGTGATGGCTGCGACGCAGCTCGGCGTCGTACTCGCCCGACTGCGCCGCCTCGGCGAGCTCCAGCGGCAGCCCGACCTCACCGAGCGCCCGCACGGCGACGTCGGCGAAGTCCTTGTTCCCCCGATCGTGGATCTCGGTGCCCATCGCGGTGTAGAGCGGCGACAGGATCTCGTCGCCGCGTTCGCGGGCCGCCGCGATCGCGACCCGGACAGGTCCCCACGCGTTGTCCATCAGCGCGCGGTACTCGTCGGGCAGATCGCGTCCCTCGTTGAGCACGGCGAGACTCATGACGTGGAAGGCGACGTCGATGTCGCGGACCTTCTCGGCCTCGAGGATCCAGCGGGAGGTGATCCAGCACCACGGGCACAGCGGATCGAACCAGAAATCCACGCGGTCACGCCCGTTCTCGGTCACGATGGCACTCCTTGCAGTCGATTCGCGGCGATGTGCCGCCTCGTCCGAACCTAGTTCGCGCGGCTCTCGCGCGCCCGTCCGGCCGCGGTGGCGAGTGTGCTCGTGACGGACGGGCCCGGCGTGATGGGATGGTGAGCACCGAGCAGTCCGCCGACACTAGGAGAATCCGTGGCCCCGCCCAATCTCACGCGTGATCAGGCAGCCGAGCGCGCCGCGCTGCTGTCGAACCTCGAGTACGCGATCGAGCTCGACCTCACCGACGGCGCGGGTGCACCCGGCGAGACGACGTTCCGCTCGCGCACCGTCGTCCGGTTCGACGGCGTCGCGGGGGCCACCACGTACGTCGACATCATGGCCGGCCGCATCCGGTCGGCGACCCTCAACGGCGAGCCGCTCGACACCGGCGGGTACGACGAGCAGACCGGCATCACGCTGCCGTCCCTCGCCGAGCACAACGAACTCGAGATCGACGCGGACTGCGTGTACTCGCACACGGGTGAGGGCCTCCACCGCTTCGTCGATCCCGCGGACGACGCCGTCTACCTCTACACGCAGTTCGAGACGGCCGACGCGAAGCGGATGTTCGCGTGCTTCGACCAGCCCGACCTCAAGGCGACCTACACACTCACCGTGACGGCCCCCGAGGACTGGACGGTCGTGTCCAATTCGGCTGTCGTGAACACGGTCGCCGCCGAACCTGGCGTGCACCGCTTCCGCACGACGCCCCTGATGAGCACCTATCTCGTCGCGCTCGTCGCCGGCCCGTACGCGGAGTGGACGGACGCCTACACCGACGAGCACGGGGCGATTCCGCTGGGCCTGTACTGCCGGCGCTCGCTCGCCGAGTACATGGACGCCGAGCGGTTGTTCACCGAGACCAAGCAGGGCTTCGGCTTCTATCACCGCAACTTCGGCGTGCCGTACGCCTTCGGCAAGTACGACCAGCTGTTCGTACCCGAGTTCAACGCGGGCGCGATGGAGAACGCGGGTGCGGTGACCTTCCTCGAGGACTACGTCTTCCGGTCCAAGGTGACGCGGTACTCCTACGAGCGGCGTGCCGAGACCGTGCTGCACGAGATGGCGCACATGTGGTTCGGCGATCTCGTCACGATGCGCTGGTGGGACGACCTGTGGCTCAACGAGTCGTTCGCGACGTTCGCGTCGGTGCTGTGCCAGGCCGAGGCGACGGAGTACACCAACGCGTGGACGACCTTCGCGAACGTCGAGAAGTCGTGGGCGTACCGGCAGGATCAGCTGCCGTCGACGCACCCCGTCGCCGCGGACATCCCCGATCTCGCCGCCGTCGAGGTGAACTTCGACGGCATCACGTACGCGAAGGGCGCGAGCGTCCTCAAGCAGCTCGTGGCGTACGTCGGACTCGACGCCTTCCTCGCCGGGCTGCGCGCCTACTTCGCGGAGCACGCCTTCGGCAACGCGACGTTCGACGACCTGCTGTCGGCGCTCGAGGAGTCCTCGGGTCGTGACCTCTCGCAGTGGGGTGCGCAGTGGCTCAAGACGACCGGCCTCAACACGCTGCGGCCCGATTTCGACGTCGACGACCAGGGTGCGTTCACGCGGTTCGCGGTCGAGCAGAGCGGTGCCGAGCCCGGCGCCGGCGAGCATCGGGTGCACCGGTTGGCGATCGGCGTGTACGACGACGACGGCTCGGGTTCGCTGGTCCGCACGCATCGGGTCGAGGTCGATCTCGAGGCCGCCGAACGCACCGAGATCCCCGAGCTCGTGGGAGTCCCGCGCGGGCTGCTCGTCCTCGTCAACGACGACGATCTGACGTACTGCTCGGTGCGGCTCGACCCGCTTTCACAGGAGACGGCCATCGAGCGGGTCGGCGACATCGCCGACCCGCTCCCCCGCACACTCGTGTGGTCGGCGGCATGGGAGATGACGCGGCAGGCGGAGTTCCGCGCCCGCGACTTCGTCGCCCTCGTCGAGCGCGGCATCGCCGCGGAGACCGAAGTCGGTGTGGTGCAGCGCATTCTGCTGCAGGCACAGACGGCACTGAGCAGCTACGCCGATCCCGACTGGGCCGAGACGACAGGCGCGCCCGGCTTCGCCGACAGGCTCCTCGAACTCGCGCGCGACGCCGCGCCGGGCTCGGATCACCAGCTCGCGTTCGTCAACTCGCTCGCGGCCTCGCAGCTCGCGGAGCGCCACACCGACGTCCTCGCCTCGCTCCTCGACGGCGATCCCGCCGACGCGGGGCTTCCGGGCCTCGCGGTCGACGCGGATCTGCGGTGGCGGATCGTGGTCGCGCTCGCGGGCGCCGGGGTGATCGACGCCGACGGCACGGAGTCGCCGCGTATCGACGCCGAGGAGCAGCGGGACCGCACGGCCGCGGGCGCCCGGCACGCCGCCGCGGCGCGGGCGGCGCGTCCGCAGGCGGACGTCAAGGAGAGCACATGGCAGCGGGTCGTCCACGACGACAGCGTTCCCAACATCACCGCGAGGTCGATCATCGGCGGATTCGTCGGTCGCGGCCAGGACGAGTTGCTCTCGCCGTACGTCGACCGCTACTTCGCCGACATCTCCGGGGTCTGGGAACGGCGGTCGAGCGAGGTCGCACAGACCGTGGTGATCGGGCTGTACCCGTCGTGGGCGATCGATCACGAGGCCGTCGCCGCGGCCGATCGGTTCCTGGACGGCGACGTACCGCCCGCGCTGCGCCGCCTCGTCGTGGAAGGCCGCGCCGGTGTCGTGCGCTCCCTCGCCGCACGGGAGTTCGACGCACGCTGACGGTGGCGTGAACGCGCCCGGCCGAGGTGCCGCTGCGACCGCTCAGTCGGGCAGCAGCGGCACCTCGACCCCGCCGCGGCGGCCGAGCAGCGCCCCGCGCGTGACGGCTGCCCTGCCGAACCTCGCCCGGAGTTCGTCGAGCGTGCCGTCGAGCTGCTCCCGTGTCCGCGCTTGCTGTTCGCCGTCGAAGAGAGGGAGTTCGAGCTGTTCGGGACGCAGCTCGAGCCCGGTGAGCGAGACGCCGATCAGCGTGAGCCCGCGCACCGACACCAGCCCGCTCGCCTCCGTGAGCAGGGCGCGCGCCGTCGCGAGGATCAGTTCGGTGTCGGTGGTCGAGTGCGGCAGGGTCCGCGAGCGCGTCGCTCGGGTGTAGTCGCCGAAGCGCAATCGCAGTACGACGGTGCGGCAGCGGCGATCGGCGCGCCGCAGGCGTGCCGCCGTGCGCTCGACGAGGCCGGCGAGGTGGGCGTCGACCTCGTCGTGGTCGAGCGGACGCCTGCCCAGCGCATGCTGTGCACCGATCGACCGACGGCGGCGTCCCGTCTCGACGCGCCTCGGGTCGCGAGCCCACGCGAGCGCGTTCAGGTGGCGTGCCGCACCGCGCCCGAGCGTGAAGGCGAGCCGGTCCTCGTCGATCGCCGCGAGCTCCCCGACCGTGTGCACACCCAGCCCGTGGAGTTTCGCCGACGTCACAGCGCCGACACCCCACAACCGTTCGACGGGCAGCGGATGCAGGAAGGCGAGCTCGCCGCCCGCCGGCACCGACAGCAGCCCGTCGGGCTTCGCGACGGCACTCGCGACCTTGGCGAGGAACTTCGTCTCCGCGATCCCGACCGTGATGGGCAGCCCCACTTCGCGAGCGACCCGGCGTCGCAACGCGTGGGCGATGTGCTCGGGCGTACCCGCCGACCTCGCGAGCCCGCCGACGTCGAGGAACGCCTCGTCGATCGAGATTCCCTCGACCACGGGCGTGGTGTCGCGGAAGATCGCGAACACCGCGGCGCTCGCCTCGGAGTAGGCGGCCATCCGCGGCGGAACCACGATCGCGCCCGGGCATCGCCGCCTCGCCTCGGCGGCGCTCGACGCCGTCCTGACCCCGCGGGCCTTCGCCTCGTAACTCGCGGCGAGGACCACTCCGCCCCCGACGACGACCGGACGGCCCCGCAGCCGGGGGTCGTCGCGTTGTTCGACCGAGGCGTAGAACGCGTCGAGGTCGGCGTGGAGAATCGACACGAACACATGTTCGCATTCGCCACCGACAGGATCAGGGAGCCGGTTCGGGCTCCGGCGCAGGATCGGACCTCGGCTCGGGGTCACGCGACTCGGCCACCGGCTGCCGGGCATCGCTCGGCACGGCTGTGGCCGATGCCACGCGAGCCCGGCGTCGTTCGCGCACGAGCCGGCCCGCCACCGCGGCGACGACGGCGATGTACAGCCAGAGATAGACGTTGACGTGCAGCCACGCCGTGGGCCAGCTCGGCGGATAGAGGAACAGCCCGACGACGATCGGGCCGTCACCCCAGTGGAACGGCCAGGCTCCCGCCACGGCGAACACCCCGAGCACGCCCCACCACCACCGTCCCCGGACGAGCGCGCGCTCGACGAGGACGACCGTCAGCGGAACGAGCCACACCCAGTGGTGACTCCACGAGAACGGCGACACGACGGCGGCGGTGAGCCCGGCGAGCGTCACGCCGAGGAGGCGTTCACCGCGCCGCTCCAGCGCGAAGACGAGCGCCATGCTCCCGGCGACGACGACGGCCGAACCGAGCAGCCACACCCAGATCGGGCCGGGCCCGCCCGTCAGGTGCGCGATCATGCCGCGCAGCGACTGGTTCGACGGGTGCTCGTCGTCCGCGATCCGGTTGGAATCGAAGAAGGTGCGCGTCCAGTACCGGTGCGACTCGCCGGGCAGGACTGCCCACGCGAGGGCGATGGTCGCGGCGAAGGTCCCCGTCGCGACCGCCGCGGCGCGCCACCGTCGCAGCACGAGGTAGTACGCGACGAAGTAGAGCGGCGTGAGCTTGACGGCGGCGGCGAGCCCGATCCCGATTCCCGCGAGCCGGCTGTTCCGGCCGCGCGAGACGTCCCACAGCACGGCGAGCATGAGCCACAGGTTGATCTGGCCGTAGAACAAGGTGGTGCGGACCGGTTCGAGGAACGTGCAGCCGAGGCCCATCGCGAACGACACGGCGAGCAGCCGCGGCGAGAGCCGGTATCCCGCGAGCCGCCACGCGAGCGCGATGCACGCGACGAGAACCAGGACGTTGACGCCCATCCAGAGTTCGGTGACGACGCCGCCGGGAATCGCCTGGAGGGGAACGAAGACGAGCGTCGAGAACGGGGTGTAGGTGTACAGCAGGCCGAGCACGACGGGGACTCCGTAGATCGGCATCCCGTGGAGGGCGCGCCAACCGCCGTCCCGGTAGACCCACAGATCGGCGCCGCCCGCGAGGATCCCGATCTCGTGGTAGTGGACGGGAACGAGCGCCACGACGAGGACGATCGCGGCGACCGCCCATGCTGCGAACAGCACGATGCGGAGCCTGCCGAGTCTCGGCAGGCTCCGCATCGGCCGGGCCGTGTCCCCGCGCCTCGCTGTATCCCCCACGGACGGAGTTGCCCTAGTTCTGGGTGATCGCCGCCGTCATGACGCGCAGTGCGCTCACGAGGCCGTCGATCAGATCACCTTCACGGAAGGAGGAGAGAGCTGCCGTGACACCGAGCTGCGTGATCCGCTCAGTGACGCGACCGGCGACGGCACGCCCGGTGCGGATCTCGATCGAGCGCTGATTGGGCAGCACCGCGATGAGCACGGAGTGCGCAGCGTCCGGGGTCGTCCCGAACAGGGCGTCCGCACCTGCTGCGGGATCGACACCGAAGTCGCCGATGTAGATGTTGTAGCGGACGAGCGACTTGCGCGTCGCGTCCGTGAGCGCCTCGTCGAGCCGGACGAGCTGATCGGTCGTGAACGGCAGATCGTCGAGGTAGGGCTCGCCGATCCGGTGCACACCGGACACGCGTCCGCTCGAGGTCACCACGAACCCGGTCGGGAGATCACGGTCCCGGACCGCGGGATCACCACTTACCACTGCTGGACCCTCCGATCAGTTCGGCGCCGGACTCCACGGCGTGATGTCCGCCGTGGTGACGCGTGACGGTCTCGTCCACCGCCGACCACAGCACCGGACCGTGGGTCCAGGGCGTGTCGAGCCGATACGGCTTCGGGACGGCACCGACCGTCTTCTTTCCCAGCGACATCGACAGCACCGCGATCACGAGCGTGATCAGCAGCGGGATGCCGACGAAAATCAGCACTGTCTCGAGAATGCTCACGCGGCAAACCTATCCCAGCACCTCGGGACCGGAGGCGGGAGGTCCCCACATCGGGAGTGACGGTTCGATCACGACTCGGCCGGCCGGCGTCCGGTCACGCCGCGCCTTCGCCGAGGTACTGCATCCAGGAGGGATGCGGTTCCTTGATCGAGGCGAGCAGACGCCAGTGGCGGCCGGACGGCGGGCCGAGCGGGTGTTCGAGAGTCCATCCCAGCTCGGCCAGCATTTTGTCCGCTTTGCGATGGTTGCAGCGGGTGCAGCACGCGACGCAGTTCTCCCACGAATGCGTCCCGCCGCGGCTGCGCGGAACGACGTGGTCGATGGTCTCGGCCTTCGCGCCGCAGTACGCGCACCGGAAGCGGTCGCGGTGCATGAGCGCGGCGCGCGTGAGCGGAACCCGGGCGCGATAGGGCACCCGGACGAAGGTGCGGAGCCGGATCACCGAGGGCAGCGTGAGTGCGACGTCGGCGGAACGCACGTACGGACCGTCGGGATCTTCGTGGACGGTGTCGGCCTTGCCGCCGGTCATGAGGACGACGGCGCGCCGCGCGGGAAGTGCGGTGAGCGGCTCGTAGGTGGCATTGAGGAGCAGGACGCGCCGGGAGAGCCACGAGGGAGGCGCTGCTGCCGGAGAGAGCAACGGGTTCGGCGTCGGCACGGCGGCCACGCGAGCGACGCCGTCGCTCGGCACGACGTGGATCGGAGGGGGCCCTGCGCCCGCGGTGACGGAGGCGCCAGCGGGCACGGGTTGTCGATGAGTACGTCCGGCGTGTCGGTTCTTCATACGACCTCCGAGTGATCGCCAACAGTGCATCACGATTCGGTGTGGTGCGCACGCCCATTGCGCGACGAGTTGCACCCGAGTCCGGTGAACACTCGGCAACGTGCGGGTGCCGGGCGTGTCGCGGCGACGCGCGGGCGCCGACGGGTGCGCGCACCGGCCCGGAACGGCAGAATGGGGGTGCGATGAGTGACGTACAGCAGAGTTTCTACGACGCCGTGGGCGGCGCACCGACGTTCCGCGCTCTCGTGGCGCGGTTCTACGAAGAGGTCGCGCGGGACGAGATCCTGCGTCCGCTGTATCCCGAGGAGGACCTCGGCCCGGCGGAACGCCGGATGCGGATGTTCCTCGAGCAGTACTGGGGCGGCCCGCACACGTACTCCGACGAACGCGGCCACCCGCGGCTGCGGATGCGTCATCAGCCGTTCCGGATCGGCCCGATCGAGCGGGACGCGTGGCTGCGGGCGATGCACACCGCGATCGCGTCGATCGACGACGACACGCTCGACGCGGACCATCGACGCGCGCTTGTCGACTACATGGAGATGGCCGCGAACTCGATGGTGAACTCCCCCATCTGACGCGAGCCGCGATCCGCACACGCAGTCACCGGCCCGTCGATTCGTCGGGCAGCACTCGGTTTGGCACGATGTGGACCGTGAGCGAAACACGCGCGGACGCAAGCGAGCCGATGCCAGGCGTACCGGACACGGCGGCCAGCGACTCCGCTTCGCGTGCCACGGCATGGTGGACGAACGCGGTCTTCTATCAGATCTATCCCCGGTCGTTCGCCGACTCGAACGGCGACGGCGTCGGCGACCTCGACGGAGTCCGCGACAAGCTCGGCTACCTGGAACTGCTGGGCGTGGACGCGTTGTGGCTCAGCCCGGTGATGCGCTCGCCCATGGCGGACCACGGGTACGACGTCTCCGATCCGCGCGACATCGATCCGCTGTTCGGGGATCTCGCCGCGATGGACGCGCTCGTCGAGGCCGCGCACCGCCGCGGGATCAAGGTGACGATGGACCTCGTCCCGAATCACACGAGCAGCGAACACCGGTGGTTCCGTGACGCCCTCGAGGCCGGGCCCGACAGCCCCGAGCGCTCGCGCTACATCTTCCGCGACGGCAAGGGCGACGACGGCGCCGAACCGCCCAACAACTGGCCGAGCGTGTTCGGTGGGCCCGCGTGGACCCGGATCACCGAGCCCGACGGCACCCCCGGCCAGTGGTATCTGCACCTGTTCGCGCCCGAGCAGCCCGACCTGAACTGGGAGAATCCGGAGGTTCGCGAGGACCTCGAGGAGACGCTGCGGTTCTGGCTCGATCGGGGCGTCGACGGTTTCCGGATCGAGCCCACGGCATGGCCAAGCCCGAGGGACTGCCCGATCACGATCTCGGCGATCAGGGACTGCTCAGCAACAGCGACGACGATCCGCGTTTCGACGACGATCGCGTCCACGAGATCCATCGCGCGATCCGCGCGGTCCTCGACGGCTATCCCGACACGATGGCGATCGGCGAGATCTGGGTCCGCGACAACGAGCGTTTCTCGCGGTACCTGCGGCCCGACGAGCTGCATCTCGGCTTCAACTTCCGGCTCGCGGAGTCGGCGTTCGACGCCGACGAGGTGCGCGGCGCGATCGAGCACTCGCTCGACGCCGTGACCCGCGTCGGGGCGACACCGACGTGGACGCTGTCGAATCACGACGTCGACCGCGAGGTGACCCGCTACTCGGGCGGCGAGGCCGGCCTCGCCCGCGCCCGCGCGATGCTGCTCGTCGAACTCGCGCTGCCCGGCGCGGTCTTCCTCTACAACGGCTCCGAGCTCGGGCTCCCCAGCGCTGCCCTGCCCGACGAGGCGCTGCAGGACCCCGTGTGGGAACGTTCGGGGCACACCGAGCGCGGCCGCGACGCGGTGCGTGTCCCGATTCCGTGGGAAGGGGACGAGCCACCGTTCGGCTTCTCCCCCGAGGGAACGACGACGTGGCTCCCGATCCCCGCCGAGTGGTCGTCGTCGACCGTCGAGACGCAGCTCGAGGACATGTCGTCGATGCTCTCGTTCTATCGCACGGCACTCGAACTGCGTGCGCAGCGGCCGGAGTTCCGCGGCGACGCGATCGACTGGTACGGCAGCCCCGACGGCGCGTTCGCGTTCCGCCGCCGCGGGGGCGGCCTGATCTGCGTCCTCAACACCTCGTCCGAGGCCGTGACGTTGCCGCCGGGAACCCTGCTGCTCGCGAGTGCTCCGCTCGCCGACGGGATGCTTCCGCCCGACTGCGCGGCCTGGCTCATCGCGTCGTGACCCTCCGGTGAACGCGGCTGCCGCCGTCTCGGCGGTCGTGATCGCCGCGGTGCTCTTCGGCACCACGGGGTCGGCGCAGGCGCTCGCGTCCCGCGCGCTGGACGCCCCGCTGGATCCGGTCGCGGTCGGCGCGGCCCGCGTCGTCCTCGCCGGGCTGCTGTTGTGCGCGCTCGTCGCGGCCCGTCGCGGTGTCGCTGCGCTGCGCGGCGACGTTCCGGCGACGCTCGTGGGCGGTGTCGGTGTCGCCGTCTATCAGATCGGCTTCTTAACGGGCGTGCACTCCGCGGGCATCGCGGCGGGGACGATGATCGCGCTCGGCTCGGGCCCCGCGTTCACGGGCGTGCTGCAGTGGATCGTCCACCGGCACAGGCCCGATCGGCTGTGGCTGATCGCGACGGCGGTGGCGGTGTCCGGGATGGCGCTGATCGTCTCGGGCGGCTCGTCGTCCGGTTCGGCGGCACTGCTCGGCGTCGTCGCGGCGCTCGCGGCAGGCCTCGGCTACGCGATCTACACCGTGGCGGGCGCCGTGCTCATCGAGCGCGGTTCACGCTCGGATTCCGCGATGGCGCAGATGTTCGGGGTCGGCGCGCTCCTGCTCGTCCCGGTCCTCCTCTGGACCGGGGTGAGCACGCTCGCGTCGGCGGTCGGCGTCGCGACGATCGTCTACCTCGCGCTCGTGCCGACGGTCCTCGCCTACCTGCTGTTCGGGTACGGCCTGTCGCATCTGCCGCCCGCGACCGTCGCGACGCTCACGCTGACCGAGCCCGTCGTCGCCGCCGCGCTCGGGGTGTTCGTGATCGGCGAAACTCTCACCGCGCGTGCGGGTGTCGGGATGGCCGTGGTGCTGTCCGCGCTCCTGCTGCTGGCGGCGGGGACGCTGCGGCGCGCCCGCATCGCTCAGCCCGAGACCGACAGTTCCAGCGTGCCGGTGCGGCGCCGGTAGACCGAGCCGTAGCGCGCGTCGAGTCGCAGCCACGTCCTGCTCGCGCGCACCCGGACGACGTCGCCCTCGGTGGGAACGAAGCCCATCGCCTCGAGGGCGAACACCGACCGCATGTCGACACCGACGGTCGTGGTGTCCGACACGACGGTGAGGACGTTCTGATCGAGCAGCGACGCCGGCGGCCGGCCCTGCTGCTCGGCCAGTCGCGCGCCGTCGCGGGCGAGATCGCGGACGACCTCGGCCGGGACGTCGTCGACGTGCTCGTAACCTGTTGCCGGCGGCAGCGCACCCCGCCAGGCGGAGTCGAGCGGGAAGCCGGGATCGATGGTGCCCGTTCCCACCGCGAGCCCGGCGAGGACGGCGTCGGCACCGGCGACCAGATCCGCGGGCTCGATCTCCCCCGTCACCGTCCGTGTCGCGAGAGCATCGAATCCGGTTGCAGCCCAGACGGATACGTGTCCGTCGTCGCGACGGTGCAGTCGCACGACGGCGGCGTCGTCGAGCCGGACGGCGCGCGTGAGGAAGGCCGTGAGCGCACGCCGGTCGGACGGATCCGGCACGATCAGGATGCGCTCGCGGCCGTCAGTCACGCGTCCAGCTCTCGAGGTACGCCCGCTCCGGCTGCGTCAGGCGCCGCAACCGCTGGGTCCCGATGTCGAAGGCCGCGATCTGAGTGGACGCGACGATCGCCGGTGGAGTCGACGCGGCCGCGTTCTTCGGCCGCACCTCGTACCCGATCGTGAAGTCCACCGCCCTGACCTGCTGCACCCACATGAGCACGTCGAGCGGAGAGTCGCTGTGCCGCAACTGACCCCGGTAGCGCACTTGGAGATCGGCGATCACCGCGCCGTCGCGCAGCGTGACGGTGGGACGGCCGTCGCCGAAGAGCCACGGAATCCGCGCCTCTTCGAGGAGCGTCACCATGCGTGCGTGATTGATGTGCTGGAAGACGTCCATGTCCGACCATCGGACCTCGACCGTGGCGTGGAAGCCGTCGGGCGCCGTGCCGCCGAGAATCTCGTCCGTGGTCACCGTGCGTGTCCTTCCCTCGCGTACGCGGTCCGGGCCGGGCGGGGCCGTCACACTCCGGCGCCCGCCGCCCCGCCGCGAACCATACTGCGGACCTGGCGGGCGGCGACGGACAGGGTCGCGAGATCCAGGGTGTCGCTCGCGTAGATCTCGCCGAGCGCGGTGCGGGCGCGGACGACACGCTGCCCGTTGGTCGCCTCCCACTCCGCGATCATGTCCTCGGTGCTCTCCCCCGGCTCGCCCGCCGACAGCACCTCGTACGTGAGCTGCCGCAGCGAGCCGTACACGTCGTCGCGCAGCGCGAGCCGCGCGAGCGAGTGCCAGCGACCGCCACGGTCGAGCGCGGCGATCGCGTCGAACAGCGTCGGGACCTCGAGGTGGGCCTCGAGGCCGAGCCACGCGTCGGCGACCGAGGTGAGCGGGCGATCCGTGACGTCGGCGACGTCCACGACGTCGAGGAAGGCGAAGCGGTCGACCAGCCCATACACCTCGTCGGCGAGATCGCGGGGCGCGTCGTGTTCGAGTGCCCACGCTGCGCGGCGGTCGCGCCACCGGCGGCCGGCGTCGCGTTCCAGCGTCGGGAAGGCTGCGACGAGTTCGGCGACGGGTTCGGTGTAACGGGCGATCTCGGCGCCCACCGCGAGCGGCTGTGGCCTGCGGGCGAGCAGCCACCGCGTCGCGCGGTCGAGCAGGCGCAGGGTCTCGTCGATCATCGCGTCCTCGACCGCGACGGGCAGACCGCGCGAGCGGATGCGCGACCACACGTCCCGCAGGCCGAAGATCGCCGTCGCGGCGGCGAAGGCACGTACGGTGTCGGTCGTCGCCGCGCCGGTGTCCTCGGCGAGCCGGAACGAGTACGTGATGCCGCCCATGTCGATCGTCTCGCCGACGAGCATCGTCGCGACGATCTGCCGCCGCAGCGGATGCCGGAGGATGGTGCGCTGCAGTCGGTCTCGCAGGGGCGTCGGGAAGTATCCGGGCAGGAGCGAGGCGAAGGTGTCGCTGTCGGGCAGATCGGTCGCGAGCAGGTCCGCCTCGAGCGCGAGTTTGACGTGTGCGGTCAGGGTCGCGAGTTCGGGCGACGACAGCCCCGCGCCACGCTCGGCGAGCTCGGCGAATTCCTCGGGCGTGGGCAGCGATTCGAGCGAACGATCGAGTCCGCGTTCGCGTTCGAGCTGCGCGACGAGCCGTTCGTGGACGTCGATCATCGCGGGTGCGGTCGCCCGCGACAGCCCGAGCAGCGAGTTCTGTGCCGTGTTGTCGGCGAGGACGAGATCGGCGACCTCGTCGCTCATCGACGCGAGCAGCGGATTGCGCTCGTCGGGTGGGACGAGGCCGTCGGTCACCGCGGAGTCGAGCAGGATCTTGATGTTGACCTCGTGATCGGAGCTGTCGACACCCGCCGAGTTGTCGATCGCGTCGGTGTTGATCCGGCCGCCGGCACGGGCGTACTCGATCCGGCCGAGCTGGGTCACGCCGAGGTTGCCGCCCTCCCCGATCACGCGGGCACGCACCTGTGCGCCGTCGACGCGCACGAGGTCGTTGCTCTTGTCTCCGACGTCGCCGTTCGCCTCGGACCGCGCCTTGACGTACGTGCCGATGCCGCCGTTCCACAACAGGTCGACCGGGGCGAGCAGGATCGCACGGACCAGCTCGGGCGGCGAGAGTTCGGTGACGTCGTCGGCGAGACCGAGCGAGCGACGGGCCTGCGGCGACACCGGAATCGACTTGACCGACCGCTCCCACACCCCGCCGCCGCGCGAGATCAGCGCGGCGTCGTAGTCGGCCCAGCTCGATCGCGGCAGCGCGAACATCCGGCTGCGCTCGGCGAACGACGCGGCGGCGTCGGGATCGGGGTCGAGGAAGACGTGCCGGTGATCGAACGCAGCCACGAGTCGGATGTGCTCGCTCAACAGCATGCCGTTGCCGAACACGTCGCCGCTCATGTCGCCGACGCCGACGGCCGTGAAGTCGTCGGTCGCCGGGTCGAGGCCCATCTCCCGGAAGTGCCGCTCGACGCTCTTCCACGCACCGCGCGCCGTGATGCCGAGTTCCTTGTGGTCGTACCCGGTGGAACCGCCCGAGGCGAACGCGTCACCGAGCCAGTAGCCGTAGTCCTCGGCGATCGAGTTCGCGAGATCGGAGAACGTCGCGGTGCCCTTGTCGGCGGCGACGACGAGGTAGTCGTCGTCGCCGTCGCGGCGCACGACCCGCTGCGGTGGGATGGAGGTTCCCTCGCTCCGGTCGTAGTCGTCGGTCACGTCGAGCATCGCCGAGACGAACGCGCGGTACGCCGCGACGCCGGCCTCGTGGGTCGCCGTGCGGTCGGTGTTCGCGTCGCCGGTGAGCTTGGGCGGACGTTTGACGACGAAGCCGCCCTTCGCGCCGACCGGTACGATGACGGCGTTCTTGACCTGCTGGGCCTTGGCGAGTCCCAGGATCTCCGTCCGGAAGTCCTCCCGGCGGTCGGACCAGCGCAACCCGCCGCGCGCGACGCGGCCGAAGCGCAGGTGCACGCCCTCGACGTCGGGGGAACACACGAAGATCTCGAATTGCGGCCGGGGCAGCGGAAGTTCGTCGATCTCCCGCGGCAGCAGCTTGACCGCGAGCGCGGGACGCGCGCCGTTCCGGCCGACGACGAAGGCGTTCGTGCGGACGGTCGCGTGGACGAGCGAGTGCACGGCACGCAGCACGCGGTCCTCGTCGAGACTCACGACGCGTTCGATTCCGGCGTTCAGTTCCGCATCGATGTCGGCGCTGCGCTGCTCGCGTGTCGCGTCGTCGGTGTCGGGATCGAAGTAGGCCTCGAAGAGAGCGACGAGCCCGGCCGCGACGGTGGGGTGGGCGAGCGCGACGGTCTCGATGTGGTGCTGACTGTAGGGAAAACCCTCCTGCCGCAGATACTTCGCGTAGGTGCGCAGGACCGCCGCCTGCCGCCACGTGAGTCCCGCGCGGGGGACGAGTTCGTTGAACCGGTCCGCTTCGGCGTCACCACGCCACGCCGCGAGGAAGGCGTCCTGGACCCGCTCGGCGCGGCGAGTGTCCGCGCCGGCGCCGTCGTCCACTCCCCGCGGATCGACGAGCGAGAAATCGTAGATCCACGCGTCGGGACGACCGGGACCGCTCACGGTGTAGGGCCGCTCGTCGTGGACCTCGTAGCCCAGGCTCTGCAGGATCGGGAGGATCTGGCCGAGCGAGAGCGCGCTCCCCCGAACGTAGACCGTGACGCGCCAGCGGTCGGCGCGGGTGTGGGCGAGGCGGACGTCGACGTCGCCGACGGCGAGGGCATCGAGCAGCGCGACGTCCCGGACCGCCCGCAGCGCCTCGAAGTCCTCCTTGTACGCCTCGGGCAGCGCGGCGAGCGCCCACCGGATCATCGTGGGCGAGAAGCCTGCTCGCATGGCGGCGTCGTCGAAGCGATCGTCCCAGCCGCGGCTGATCTCGATGAGACCCGCTTCGATCCGCTCGCGATCGGCCTCCGTGATGCGATGCGGCAGAACGTGTCCCGGTGCGGCGTCGCGGAGCACCACGTGCACCATCGCGAGGGCCGACTCGGTGACGCGCGCGGTGTATTCGACCGTGCCGGCGTGGAACTCGCGGGCCAGCGCGTCCTGCATCGCGACCCGTACCCGCGTCGTGTAGCGGTCGCGGGGCAGGTAGATCAGGCACGAGACGAACCGTTCGAACCGATCGCCGCGCACGAACAGGCGCACACTGCGCCGCCGCCCGATGCTGTGGACGGCCTCAACGGTCTCGGCGAGGACCTCGGGGCTGCTGGCGAACAGTTCGGTCTTCGGCAAGTCCTCGATGATCTCGAGCATCGCCTGCCCGGAATACGATTCGAGTGGGAAACCCGCACCCTCGATGACGGCGCGCGCACGGCGGCCGACGACGGGGATGTCGAGCACGTTGCGATGCAACGCCGACACCGTGAAGACGCCGAGGAACCTGTGCTCGCCGATCACCGCGCCGTCCGTACCGAACACCGCGACCCCCGCGAAGAAGGGATACGCCGCGCGGTGAACCGTTGCGGGAGCGGAACCTTCGGTCAGGACCAGCAACCGGGAGTCGCCGTCGCGGACGGCGTCGCGCGCGGCCAGTGCGCCGTCGTCTACGCGCGAGCGCAGCAGCCCGAGCCCGCTGTCGCGGACCGGCACCATCGGCCGGTGGCCGTCCGCGCCGAGCTCGTCCGCGCGGGCGAGCCGGTGGTACCCGAGCAGGGTGAAGTTGCCGTCCGCCATCCACCGCAGCAGGTCGGTGCAGTCCGAGCGCTCCTGCTCGCCGACCGTCGCCGGCAACGCCGCGTCGGCGACGTCGTCCGCGAGATCGAGCTGGATGCGGCGCATCGCGTCACCGTCGTGGACGACGGCGGCGACGTCCTCGAGCACGCCCACGATCTCGACGGCGAGCACGTCCAGCACGTCGCGGGCGGTGTGGGGATCGAGATGGACGTGGATCCACGACTCGGCGACGACGCGCTCGCTCGGCGACGCCTGCGCGGCCGCGCCGATCTCGACGAGGGTGCCGTTCTGCGCCCGGCGGACCTGCATCACGGGATGGACGAGTTCGCCGACGACGATGCCGAGCCTGCCGAGCAGAGCGAGCAGCGATTCGACGAGGAGCGGCATGTCGTCGACGACGATCTGCAGCGACGGCGCGATGCCGTCGCTGCGGTGCACGCGGGTGAGGATGCGGCCGGTGGGCCGGTTCAGTGCGAGTTCGACGTGCGCCCGCACGACGGCCTCCGCCGAGCCCGCGATGGGATCGGTGCTGTCGCCACGATCGACCGTCCGGAAGTACTCCGGGGCGGCCTGCGCCGCGAGCCGATCGATCGAGTTCCCGGTTCCCGACATCGTCACTGATCGCATCCTTCGCACGTCGCCGCGGCCATCCCTCTTGGAGGGTAGCCGCGGCGACGGCGTCGGGGGGGCGATCGACGGGCGGTCGCCGCGTGGGCTAGGACACCGCTACGGTCTCGCTATCGGCCTCGACGACGAGATGCCGTGTCAGGACGTCGCGTTCCGTGTCGGTGAGCGCGCGCTTGGTCTCGCCGATCGCGTCGAAGCCGACGAGCACGGCGTCACCGATGCCGCACACGGCACCGAGGCTGTCGCGGATCACGTGCCGCAACCGGAACGACGACGTCGACAGGCTCAGCACCGACAGTTCGACGGCGAGCGGACTCGACTCGTCCTTGATGGGACGCAGGAACTCGAGTTCCATTCGCCGCACGACCATCGCCTCGCGCGGGTCGGGCCGCGTGCCCTGCGAGAGCGACTTCATGAACAGCACTCGCGCTTCCTGCATGTACTCCAGGAACAGCGTGTTGTTGACGTGCCCCAAGCGATCGGAATCGCCCCAGCGCACATGGACCTCCGCGACGAACGTCTCGCCCGTGCTCGCGCCGTCAGTCACGGGTCAGCTTCCGGTGCGTGACGCGATGGGGACGCGCCGCCTCGGGACCGAGGCGCTCGATCTTGTTCGCCTCGTATCCTTCGAAGTTGCCCTCGAACCAGTACCAGGACGCCTCGTTGTCGCCGTGATCGCCCTCCCACGCGAGGATGTGCGTACACGTCCGATCGAGGAACCACCGGTCGTGGGAGATCACGACGGCGCAGCCCGGGAACTGTTCGAGCGCGTTCTCGAGCGAACCGAGGGTCTCGACGTCGAGGTCGTTGGTCGGCTCGTCGAGCAGGATGAGGTTGCCGCCCTGCTTGAGCGTCATCGCGAGGTTGAGCCGGTTGCGCTCGCCACCCGAGAGCACGCCCGCGGGCTTCTGCTGATCGCTGCCCTTGAAGCCGAACGAACTGATGTAGGCGCGCGACGGCATCTCGGTCTGGCCGACCTGGATGAAATCGAGCCCGTCGGAGACGACCTCCCACACCGTCTTGTCCGCGTCGATGCCCGAACGGTTCTGGTCGACGTAGCTGAGCTGTACCGTCTGGCCGACCTTGACCTCGCCGGCGTCGGGCTCCTCGAGTCCGACGATCGTCTTGAACAGCGTCGTCTTGCCGACGCCGTTCGGGCCGATCACGCCGACGATGCCGTTGCGGGGCAACGTGAACGAGAGGTCCTTGATGAGCAGCCGGCCGTCGAAGCCCTTGTCGAGGTGCGAGACCTCGACGACGACGTCGCCCAGTCGCGGCGGTGCCGGGATCTGGATCTCCTCGAAGTCGAGCTTGCGGGTGCGCTCGGCCTCGGCGGCCATCTCGTCGTAGCGGTCGAGGCGAGCTTTGTTCTTGGCCTGCCGCGCCTTCGCGCCCGAGCGGACCCACGCGAGCTCGTCCTTGAGCCGCTTCTGCAGCTTCTGATCCTTCTTGCCCTGGACCTCGAGGCGCGCCGCCTTCTGTTCGAGGTAGGTCGAGTAGTTGCCCTCGTAGCCGTGCAGCCGGCCGCGGTCGACCTCGCAGATCCACTGCGCGACGTGATCGAGGAAGTACCGGTCGTGCGTCACGGCGAGGACGGCGCCCGGGTAGCTCTCGAGGTGCCCCTCGAGCCACTGCACGCTCTCGGCGTCCAGGTGGTTGGTGGGCTCGTCGAGCAGCAGCAGATCGGGCTTGCTCAGCAGCAGCTTGCACAACGCGACGCGGCGCTTCTCGCCGCCCGACAGGTGGGTGACCATCTCGTCCGGCGGGGGGCAGCGCAGCGCGTCCATCGCCTGCTCGAGCTGCGAGTCGACCTCCCACGCGTCGGCGTGGTCGAGCTTCTCCTGCAGCTCGCCCATCTCCTCCATGAGCTCGTCGGAGTAGTCGGTCGCCATCTGCTCGGCGATCTCGTTGTACCGCTTGAGCTGGACCATGACGTCGCCGAGGCCGTCCTCGACGTTCTCGCGGACGGTCTTGGTCTCGTCGAGACACGGCTCCTGCTCGAGGATGCCGACCGAAGCGCCCGGGGCGAGAAACGCCTCGCCGTTGCCCGGCTGATCGATCCCCGCCATGATCTTGAGAATGCTGGACTTGCCGGCGCCGTTCGGGCCGACGACGCCGATCTTGGCGCCCGGGTAGAAGCTCATCGTGACGTCGTCGAGGATGAGCTTGTCACCGTGCGCCTTGCGCACCTTCTTCATGGTGTAGATGAATTCCACCGTTGGCCAACTCTCCTAGCTGGGGAAATGTGGAGGACAGGGCGGACTCTCCCGCGAAGCCCCCGCAGTGCGTTCCGAGTTCTCGCATCCGATGGTATCGGAGCTACGGGGTCGCCTCGTACGCGCCGACCGCCCTCACCAGTCGCCCTCACGGTCGCGGCGCGCGAGCTCGGCGAACATCGCGTTGTGCGCGGCGAGATCGGCGTCGTGATCGCGCTCGGCGGCGCGGTCGGTGCGGCGCGCCGTCCGCTGGTCGCTGCGCGACCACTGCACGAGCAGCGCGAGCATGACGATGACGAGCGGGATCTCGCCCGTCGCCCACGCGATGGACCCGCCGAGCTTCTGATCGGCGAGCAGATCGTCGTTCCATCCGAGGTCGAGCGACCGGTAGAACCACTCGCCCATCACCGACGTCGTGCTCATCAGGGCGACACCGAAGAACGCGTGGAACGGCAGCGAACCGAACACCATCGCGAGCTTCGTGACGGGCTGCAGCTGGCGCGGCGCGGGGTCGACGCCGATCGCGACCCAGTAGAAGAGGTAGCCGCTCGCGAGGAAATGGAAGTTCATCAGCACGTGTGCGGCGTGGTTGTCGATCGTCGCGCTGAAGACACCGCCGAGGTACAGGACGTAGAACCCGCCGACGAACAGCACCGCCGCCGTGATCGGATGCGTCAGGAAGCGCGAGTACGAGCTGTGGAGGGCGGCGAGGATCCATTCGCGCAGCCCCGGCACGCCGTCCTTGCCGGCGGGGTGCAGGGTGCGCAGTGCGAGCGTCACCGGGGCGCCGAGCACGAGCAGCACCGGCGCGAGCATCGACAACGCCATGTGCGCGCCCATGTGGACGCTGAAGACGGCCGGCGAGTACATGCCGACGCCGGACGACGTCGCGAGCAGCAGGACGAGGCAGCCGAGCAGCCACGTCACCGTCCGGCCCGTCCCCCACGTGTCGCCGCGCCGCCGCAGCTTGATCACGGAGTGGATGTAGACGGCGGCCATGACGACGGCGGCCGTCCCGAAGATCAGGTCGAAGCGCCAGTGCGTCACGAAGTTCGCGAGCGAGGGCGGACCGGGCAGCTGATACCCGAGCTCGACCTCCTGCAGCGTCGGGATCGAGCTCGGCGGCGGGGGCGGCGTGCGGCCGAGACCGACGGCGAGGCCCACCGTCGCGGCCATGACGAGGACCTCGATGCCCGCGAACCGTGCGAATGCGCCGCGGTCGCCGGGGTCGGCTTCGATGCGGGGCACGAGCTTGCGCCGCTGGCTGTAGCCGAACAGGCCGAGGACGACGAGGGCGACGGCCTTCGCGACGACGAGCCGGCCGTACGTCGTCGCGAGGAGATCGCCGAGTTCGACGCGCACGAGTGCATTGATCACACCGCTGGCGCCGATGACGACGAAGGACCACAGCGCGACCGTCGAGAAGCGGCGGGCGGCGACGTCGAGGTGGGCACCTCGCCTGCGGGCGTGCGCGAACAGCGCGACGAGACCGCCCACCCACAGCGACGCCGCGACGAGGTGAAGGACGAGGCTGTTGGTCGCCATGTCGTGCGATCCGCCCGCCGACGAGTGCCCGGTGAGCGCGATCGGCATGAGCGAGCAGATCGCGAGCACGAGCACGAGCGGCGTCCACCACCAGCGCAACGCTATGCGCGCGAGGACGGCGACGACGATCGCGATGATCGCGGTCCACCGCCACGCGCTCGCGACCTCGACATCGCCCATCGCGGAGAACAGATTCGCGGGCTGCACCGCCACGCGGAACGGCTGGCCCGACGTGTCCGAGAGAGTCAGCGGAACGAGGACCGCGGAGAGCGCCGCCCACACGATCGCGGCGTACGACGCGGTCCGTGTCGCGCGATAGCCGTCGACGTCGAGGACTCCGCTGCGCTGCGGCGGCACGAAGAACGCCGCCAGCAGCAGTGAGCCGATCATGACGACGGCCGCGATCTCGGCAGCGGCGCGCACCGCGGGCAGCCCGTACGTCGTGAGCGGGCCCGGGTCGGGGATGCCGAGCAGCACGAGGGCCTCGGACGCCGACAGCCCGACGACGAGCGCGGCGACGAGCGCGGCGGTGAGTCCCGCGACGACGACGATCCCGCGCGACGACCCCGTCGGCGGCTGGGTCTCCTCCGCGGCAGACTCGTACTGCCCGAGATCGCGTGTTGCCATGGCTACCAGGGTAGAGCGTGTCGCACACCGCCTACGACGCACCGTCGGAGACCGTCGTCCGGCTACCGTCGTCGCGAGCCGACATTCCGACCCGACCGAAGGCACGCCCGTGAGCCAGCACCACCTCGTCGTCCACCCCCTCGTCCTGCGCCGGCTGACGGTGCTCCGTGTCCGCGACGTCACTCCGCGCATGCGGCGGGTCACCGTCGGAGGCGACGAGCTGGGCGCGTTCCGTCGCGACGGCCTCGACCTCCAGGCCTTCGCGAGCACGCAGTTCGACGATCACGTCAAGATCGTGTTCAACGCGGACGGACCGGCCGAGGACGTCGTCCCGATCCAGCTCGAGCACGGAATCGAATGGACCGACGCCCCGTCGCGGCGCGCACGCGACTACACGCCGCGCCGCGTCGCCGAGGACGAACTCGACGTCGATTTCGTGCTGCACTCGGCGCGCGGGGGCGGGCCCGCCGAACAGTGGGCGCGCGGCGCCGCACCGGGCGACGATCTGTGGATCGTCGGACCCAAGTCGTCGACGGTGCTGCCGTCCGACGTCGACCGGATGATCCTGGTGGCCGACGAGACGGGACTCCCGGCAGTCGGGCGGTTCTTCGACGAGCGCCCGGCCGACGTCCCCGTCACGGCCGTTCTCACCGTCGCCGACGACCGCGCGCGGCAGGATCTCGCCGTCGGTCCGCACGACTCCGTGGTGTGGGTGAACGCGGCGCCGGGCGACGGTGCCGCGCTCGCCGACGCCGTCGCGACCCTGCCGGACGAGGTGTGGCAGGGCACCCCGTACGTGTGGGCGGCCGGGGAATCGCGGTCGCTGCTGCCGCTGCGCCGGCTCGTGGGGCGCACGCACGGCGTCCCGAAGGACCACACGAACATCACCGGCTACTGGCACGTGACGACGGACACCGACGACTCGGCGGCCCCCGCGACCCCGCCGATCGAAGCGCCCGTCGCATGGCTGGCGGTCCGGGCGGCCGTCCGGCTCGGGGTTCTTGACGCGATCGGCGACGGCGCCACCACGACCGCGGCGATCGGCGACCGGCTGACACTGCCCGAGTCCGTGCTCGCGCCACTCGTGGACGTGCTGGTGACGCGCGGGGTCCTCACCGAGACGGCAGGCACGCTCGGTCTCGGCAGCCTCGGGGACGATCTGCTGGGCGACGAGCACGCCCGCGAATACTTCGACGGGCCGTTCGCCGACGGTGTTCTCACGCTCACGCGGCTGCCGGACGCGCTCCGGTCCGGCCGGTCCGCGTGGCAGGAGAGCTACGGCCGCACCCTCGCCGAGACGGCGGCCGAAGATCCCGATCTCGCCGGCGAATTCGAAGAAGAGGCGGCTCGCCTCACCTTCCTCACGGGCGGCATCGCCGCGCTGCCGGTGTGGCGCGACGGGCTGCGCGTCGCGGTCACCGGACCCGGCGCGGAGCCGGTTCGCCGGGGTCTCGCCGACGCCCGCCCCGTGCACTTCGTCGACGACGGCGCGGATCTCGTGGTCTCCGCCCTCGCCGGGGAGCACCGCACCGACGACGAACTGCGCTCGCACCTGGCCGCATGCGACGCACCCGCCCTCGTGCTCGTGGAGTCCACGACACCGGACGCGCTCGGCGCGCACCGCGCCGAGGAGATGCTGCTGCGCGTCGCGACGACGGGTGCGGCGTACCGCACCGCCGAGCGGCTCACCGAGATCGCGGGCGAGGCGGGATGGCGCACGCGGAGCACGCGTTCGCTCGGGTGGGGCGTCGGTGCCCTCGTGCTCGACAGGGCGTGATCGCCCGCGCCGGCGGGGCAATGGTTCGACGCTCGTCGCGTCGACGTACTCGACGCGCCCGCCGCGGGCGCGGTCGAGTGCGGCGTCGAATCGTGTGTCGTAACCGCCGAACCGCACCAGGACCGCCGTCAGCCGGGCGATCAGCGGACGTAGTGCATGCCCGATCGAGGCGAGTTCCCAGGATCTCGGCATCACGACCCTGGCCGGTGTGATCGTCGGCCGCGAGCCGGTCGCCTTCCGTGGGGACGAGTTGCCAGTCGGTACAGGCGCGGAGCAGTCGCGCGTCGAGCGGCAGGAACGCTCGATACACCCCCTACGTGCCGGCGGTCGAGGAGACGCCACCGTCGTGGCTGCCGTTCTTCGACGGTTACGCCGCGCAGGCGGCGGAGGGGAACGCGATCGCACGGAGTCTCGTCGACCGATTCGCACGTCCTCCGGTCGGCGACGACGACCTCCACGAGGTGCTGATCACGCACGCCTACCCCATCGCCTGGCTCGTACGGGATGCGCTCGACGCACCACAGGCGCGCTGGCTCGGCCTCGAAAGTGCGAATGCTGCGCTCCGTCGAGTACCGGGACGACGTACCCCCGACCGTCGTGGTGTTCAACGAGACGAGTCATCTCCCGATGGAGTTGCGCTGGACTGGATTCTCGGCGGGGGCCGAGACCGTGAGCAACCGGGCGACGGCCACGGCGTCGTTCCGCCGGACCAGGGCTGATACGGTTGCTGCCGTGGAGTTGATCGAGGTCGACAGAATCTAGCCACCGAACTGCCGGTGGCTTTCACCGTTGCGGGTGCCGTCCGTCGTGGGCGCCGCACCCTCGGTGTCGATCGCCCCCTCGCTGCACGCGTCGGCCCACACTCCCTGGTTCGAGGCATCCGCGCGACCCTCACCGGCAGTTTCGCACCGCACCGACCCCCGGTCCGGGGTGCACGAGTGCGCGCGACTCCACCTCCCGAGCCCGCTTCGCCGTGGCTTCCCGACGTTCGAGCGACGAACTCCACGCCGCGAAGCCGACGTCCGCGGCGCTCTCCCGGTGCGACTCGCGCGTCGCCCGCCCCCGCCGACACAGAACTGCTGAGAGAAGTACGGCAATGGCTACCAAATCCGCTGTGACACTGCGAAATCTGTCCTTCGAGTGGCCCGACGGCACCATCGCGCTCGCCGGGATCGACGGCACCTTCGGCATCGGCCGAACCGGGCTGATCGGCCGGAACGGCGCGGGAAAATCCACCCTGCTCCGCCTCGTCGCGGGCGAGCTGCACCCGACGTCCGGCCACATCGACACCCTCGGCGAGGTCGGCTACCTGCCGCAGACACTCACGTTGCGGCACGACACCACGGTCGCGGACCTGCTCGGTATCCGGCCGACCCTCGACGCACTGAAGGCGATCGAGTCCGGCGCGGTCGATCAGCGTCACTTCGACGCGGTCGGCGACGACTGGGACATCGAGTCCCGCGCCGACGAGGCCCTGCATCGGATCGGATTCTCCGCCGCGGACCTCGACCGCCGGGTCACCGAGATATCCGGCGGCGAGGCGATGCTCGTCGCGATCACCGGCCTGCGGATCCGGCGTACCCCGATCACGCTGCTCGACGAGCCCACGAACAACCTCGACCGCGCGACGCGCGCGACGCTGGCGGAGTTCGTCGACCAGTGGCCGGGCACCCTCGTCGTCGTGAGTCACGACCTCGAACTACTGGAGCACATGGACGCCACCGCCGAAGTGTACGACGGCGGGCTGACCACCTTCGGCGGCCCGTATCGGGTATGGAAGGAGCACCGGGAGCAGGAGCAGGCCGCCGCCACGGCAGCCGCCCGCTCTGCTCAGCAGGCGCTGAAGGTCGAGAAGCGACAGCGCGTCGAGGCGGAGACGACACTCGCGCGCCGCGAACGCACCGGGAAGAAGACCCAGAAGGACGGCGGAATCCCGAAGATCCTCGCCGGCAACCGCGCGAGCAAGGCACAAGCGTCGGCCGGAACGCTGCGGTCGACGCTCGACGACAAGGTCCGGGCCGCGCAGGCCGCGGCCGACGCGGCCGACGCCCGAGTCCGCGAGGAGGAGCACATCCACCTCGTCCTCCCCGATCCCGACGTGCCTCGCGGACGGCGCCTGATGGAACTCGAGGACGAAGACCGCACGATCGTCGTCCAGGGGCCGGAGCGCGTCGCGCTCGTCGGTGCGAACGGCTCCGGTAAGTCGACGCTGATCGCACAGCTCGTCCAGCGGACCGAACCGATCCCCGGACGGCCCCGCGGCCGGCTGCTCGTCGATGTCGTCGGCTTCCTGCCGCAGCGTCTCGACGGACTCGACGACGACGCGAGCGCGATGGAGAACGTGCAGGCGGTCGCACCGGAGACGCTGCCCGGCACCATCCGCAACCAGCTCGCCCGGCTGCTGCTGCGCGGTGACAGCGTCGATCGGCCGGTGCGCACCCTGTCCGGTGGCGAGCGATTCCGGGTCTCGCTCGCCCGGCTGCTCCTCGCCGAGCCTCCGGCCGAGCTGCTCGTCCTGGACGAGCCGACCAACAACCTCGACATCGCCAGCGTCGAACAGCTCGCCGAAGCCCTCGACTCGTATCGAGGGGGCCTGCTCGTGGTCAGCCACGACGGGGCGTTCCTGGAACGAATCGGTGTCGACACGATCGTCGAGCTGGACGGGAACGGAAGGATCCACCGACGCCGAGAGCTCGGCTGAGACAGCGGCGCCGTGATCCGGGCGTCGTCCTCGAGCCGGTCGGTGGCGGGTCGCCCGGCGGGCGCCCACTACCGGTTCGGGCTCGTGGCCCCGCACGGACCTGAGCTTGTGGTGCCCCCGGCAGGATTCGAACCTGCGACCGAGAGATTAGAAGGCTCTTGCTCTATCCCCTGAGCTACGGAGGCGCGGCTTGCATCCTACCGTCGCGCGCGTGCGCTGGGCGATCGAGTGGGTTCGGTCGCCGATTCCCATCTCGAACGAGTGGAATGTATGAAATAGTCATACATCGTGTCGAACACGGGGAACGCTGCTGCTCGGACCGCGGACGGTGCCGGGAGTCGGCGCAGGGGAACGATCCGGCGGCGCCCGTGCCGCGCACTGCCGGCGGCGGCGGTGTTCGTCGCGCTGCTCGCCGGGTGCTCGTCACCCGAGCCACCCGTCGCGGCGACCGATGCGGTCGAGGCGGTGGCCTCGGTCTCGTCGCCGTCACCCTCCCCCCACGCCGCGCACGTTCTCCGGTGACGACCCACTGATGAAGCAGTTCGGCGACGAGAACGGCTTCGGGCAGCACTGCAGGAATCACGCACCCGAGGGCTGCGACGTCTTCTTCGTCTTCGATCGTCCCGTCGACACCGTCGATCCGGCCTGCGGCGGAACGCTTCCCGTGACGAACGGCCGCCTCGTCGCACTCCCCGTGCGAGCGCGCACGTCCGATACGCTCGACGCGCGATACTACGAAGGATTCTTCTGGTCGCAGCACTTCTCGGCGATCGACGCCGGCGGGCTGACGGTGCGAGGGCTGTCGTCACCGGTGACGCTCGCGTGCCACGCGGAATCCGGACGCGCCCTGCCCGACGTCCTCATGCCCGGAATGCACTACGAGGGTGTCGTCGTCCTCGACATCCCCGCCGACGCCACGGCCCTCGAGTTCACGGCGCAGACCGTCACGTGGTGGTTCGCCCTCACCTGAACGCCGAAGCGCGTCGCACCGGACAGGCTGCGGCCGGCACGTCCGGCCGCAGCCGACACTCGTCAGGTGCGGTCGCTGCCACCGAGATCCGTGTCCGGCTCCGACTCGTCCGGGTCGCTGCCGGGACGCGACTCGTCGTCGCGTGCCTTCTTCGCGGCCTCGCTCATCTCGATACCGTCGGTGATCCAGTCACCGACCTCGCGGGTGACGTCGCGCACCGCGCCGGCGATGATGACGGCGATCTGGCCGACGTGCGTCGCGGCGGACTCGGCGAGTTCCTGCACCGTGTCCTTGCGACGCTCGAACTTACCCACCATGCCGGTCCCTTTCGCGCTGGTTGCGCCGAACGATAACACCGCTCGTGCGTGACTTTCCGGTCCCGGCCACGGTCAGACGCTCACGAGCGACGCAGTCGCCTGCTTCTTCCGCTCGATGACGACGTCCGCTCCCGCATCGCCGCGGCCGAAGAAGCCGTTCGGCAGCGCGAACCGGAAGATCTTGAGCCACACCGAGCCGACCTGCCGCGTCAGCCCACCCGTGTTGTACGGGAGGCCGTGCTTCTCGCACAGTGCGCGCACCTCCGGCGCCATCTGCGGGTAGCGCCGCGCCGGAATGTCGGGGAACAGGTGGTGTTCGATCTGATGCGAGAGGTTGCCCGACATGATGTGGAACAACTGCCCGCCGCTGATGTTGGCGCTGCCGAGCATCTGCCGCACGTACCACTCCCCGCGGGTCTCCTCGGCGGTCTCGTCCTCGGTGAACGTCTGCACGCCCGTGGGGAAGTGACCGCAGAAGATGATGGAGTAGGCCCAGACGTTGCGCACGACGTTCGCGGTCGCGTTGCCGACGAGCGTCGGGATCGCGAGCGGCCCGCTGAGGACCGGGAACACGACGTAGTCCTTGAGGACCTGCCGGCCGGCCTTGCGCCACCAGCCCTTCACGAGCGGCTTGACGTCACTCCACGTGCGCTTGCCCTGCACGACGTTCTCGGCTTCGAGATCGTGCAGCATGACGCCCCACTCGAAGAGCATCATCAGGCTGAAGGCCCAGATCGGGTTGCCCAGATAGTAGGGATTCCACTTCTGCGCCTCGTCCATCCGCAGGATGCCGTATCCGATGTCGCGATCGCGGCCGACGATGTTCGTGTACGTGTGATGCATGTAGTTGTGCGAGTGCTTCCACTGGTCGGCAGGGCACACCGTGTCCCACTCGAACACTCGCGAGTTCAGGCCCGGCTCACGCATCCAGTCGTACTGGCCGTGCATGACGTTGTGCCCGATCTCCATGTTGTCGAGGATCTTCGAGACGCTGAGTGCCGCGACGCCCGCGACCCACGCCGGCGGCAGGAATCCGACGAAGAGCAGTGCGCGACCCGCGACCTCGAAGCCGCGCTGCGCCTTGACGACCTTGTAGATGTACTCGCGATCCTCGGCGCCGAGCTGCGCGACGACACGATCACGCAGGGCGTCGAGTTCGGCGCCGATCTCCTCGACCTGGGCATGGGAGAGGACCACCGGCTCCCGGGAGGGCCGCTCCGGCTCGCGCGAGCCGCCGACGAACGGCAGGAAGGACAGGGACGGCAGTGAGGGCGATGGGATTCCGAACATGATGTCTCCTTCTCGAAGCGGCGGGCGGTGCGCTCGGCGCCGCGGTGCGGGGCGATCTCAGATGTCGAGCGTGACGTCCCCGACGGGAACGGACACGCACAGCTGGATCTCCTTGTCGGACTCGGTGTCGGTCTCGCCGGTGCGGACGTTCTTGGTGCAGCCGGTCTTCTTGACGGAGGTACACGTGAAGCAGATGCCCATGCGGCAGCCGTACTCCGGGGTGAGCCCGGCCGCCTCGGCCTGTTCGAGCAGCGTCGCCGCTCCGGTCGACTCGGCGCGAACGTCGCTGCGGGAGAAGTGGATCTCGCCGCCGGCGTCGTCGTCCGGAACGATCGCGGGCGGCGTGAACTCCTCGGTGTGCAGCAGCTCGTCGATGCCGGCGTCGCGGTAGCCCTCCCGCACGGCGTTCATGAGCGCGGGCGGACCGCAGAGGTACGTCGGTGCCTCGCGGTACCACGGGGCGACGGCGTCGAGGTGGTGCATCCCGAACAGGCCGTCGAGCCGACCGGCGTCCGCCGAGTCGGGGAAGCCGTAGACGACGTCCACGCCGGGCACCTCGCGCGCGATGCGGTCGAGTTCGTCGCGGTAGGCGACGTCGGCCATGCTCCGCGAATAGTGAACGAATGTAACGGTTCCGTCGTATCCCTCGTCCACCAGCGTGCGCAGCATCGCCATGACCGGCGTGATGCCGCTGCCGCCGCTCACGAGCAGGATGCGCTCGGGCCGCTCGGCGGGTAGATGGAAGGCGCCGTCCGCCTGCTCGAGGTCGAGGACGTCGCCCGGCTTCGCATGATCGACGAGGTGACGGGAGACGAAGCCGTCGGGATGCGCCTTGACGGTGAGTTCGACGACGTCGCCACGCGCCGCGGAGTTCGCCGGCGAGAAGCAGCGCGTGTGCCGGACGCCGTCGATCACGACTCCCACCTGCACGAACTGCCCTGGAAGAAAGCCCGCCCAGTGCCGTGTCGGCCGCAGCGTGAGGGTCACGGTGTCGGGCGCGCGGCGCTCCGCCCGGACGACCTCCGCGCGCATGTCGTCGATCCGCAGCAGGGGATCGACGAGTTCGAGATAGCGGTCGACGTGGTGCGGCGTCGCCATCGTCGCGAGAAGCGAGGTCAGGCGGGATCGGCGCCGCGGTGGACGAGAGGTGACCGTCACGAGTTCTCCTCGGTGTGAGAGCGGGCTGGGACGGGTTCGTGCGCCGGAGCACACGCGGGGGTGTACCGATATTTGGGTGTACGTCTGTACACTGGAATCAGTGTTGCAGATGCGAAGGGCGGATTGTCAATCGCAATGTGACTGCCGACACAGAATGTGGTGCCGAGGCGGAGATGGACACGAATACAATCAGCCGCGTGAGCGAGCCCCGAACCGCCGGCGAGAGCAGAGCCGCACGCAAGGAGCGCACGCGGCAGGCGTTGCTCGACGGCGCACTCGACCTCGTGGGCGATCGCAACTTCTCGAGTGTGAGTCTGCGCGAGGTGGCGCGCGCCGCCGACATCGTGCCCACCGCGTTCTACCGTCACTTCGGGTCGCTCGAAGAGCTCGGCGTCGTCCTCGTCGAGGAGAGCATGCGAGTGTTGCGGCAGATGCTCCGCGACACCCGCCGGGCGCCCGCAGCGAAGGGTGCCTCGGGCACGATGCGGACGTCCGGTTCCCTACACCTGCTCGCCGATCAGGTTCGCGCCCACCCGGCGCAGTTCCGCTTCCTCACCCGCGAACGCAACGGCGGGGTCCCCGAGATCCGTCGCGCGATCGACAGCGAGATGCGGGTCTTCGTCAGCGAACTCGTCGTCGACCTCGCACGCGTTCCGGCCCTCGCCGACTGGAGCCGCGCCGACCTCGAGGCCGCCGCCGACCTCATCGTCGCCACCGGTGCGGCAACGGCAGTCGAACTGCTCGACAGCGACCGCCCCGGCGGACACGAAGCGCAGATCGTCGAGCGCGCCGAGAAGCAGCTGCGGCTCGTCGTGCTCGGCATGGGCGCGTGGGATCCGCAGCGGAGCTGATTCCCGCTCGCAAGACCTTTCGGGCCGCGCCCCTCTCGTCGTAGCGTCGAGGTATGCGCAGCTCTCCCGGGACGGTGGACGTCCCCGTCGGCGAACTGACCTTTCGTGTCGACACCGACGGCCCCGAGGACGGGCCGCCCGTCGTTCTCCTGCACGGATTCCCGACGACGCGGCGCTCGTGGCGTGCGGCCGCGTCGGAGCTCGCGGACCGTGGGATGCGCACGATCGTTCCCGATCAGCGGGGCTACTCCCCCGGCGCACGGCCCGGCGCCGTGGCGAACTATCACGTCGACCAACTGGCCGAGGACGTCGTCGGGCTGCTGGACGCCTTCGGCCTCTCCTCGGTGCATCTCGTCGGCCACGACTGGGGCGCCATCGCCGCATGGGCGGCGGCGGCCCGCCGTCCCGATCGGGTGGATCGACTGACGGCAGTGTCGGTTCCGCACCCCGCGGCCTTCAGGTGGGCGGTGCGGGAGGATCCCGATCAGCGCTCCCGCTCGTCCTACATCTCGCTGCTGCGGATGCCCGGCAAGGCCGAGGAGGTTCTCCTCGCCGACGACGCGCGCCGCCTGCGGGCGATGTACGGAACGGGGATGCCCGCCGAGAACATCGACGACTACCTGGCCACTCTCACCGAGCCGGGCGCGCTGACCGCCGCATTGAACTGGTACCGCGCGATGGACGCCGGCCTCGAGGCCGTCCCGCCGGTGCGCACGCCGACGACGTTCGTGTGGGCGTCCGACGACGCCGCGATCGGGCGAGCCGGAGTGGAGCGGTGCCACGACTTCGTCGCGGCGCCCTATCGTTTCGTCGAGCTCACCGGCTCGCACTGGGTTCCCGAGGAACAGCCGGCAGCGATGGTCGACGCGATCGTGACGCCGGTCGTTCAGGGGACTCCCGGTTAGACGTCGACGACCTTCTCCGCGGTGTCGGTGCGGGGCGCGGGGACGCCGAGCAGCGCGATCAACCCGCCGCCGAGTACGACGAGGATGCCCGCGATTCCCGCGCGGTCGGCCGAGAACGCCCAGGCGAACAGGCCGAACAGGGCCGGGGCGAGGAAGGAGACGGCACGACCCGTCGTCGCGTAGAGACCGAAGAGCTGCCCCTCACGGCCGGGCGGCGTCATGCGCGCGAGGAAGGTACGCGACGACGACTGCGCCGGGCCGACGAACAGGCACAGCGCGAGCCCGAAGATCCAGAACATCAGCGGCCCCGAGACGACGATCAGCGCGGCTCCCACGACGAGCATCGACGAGAGTGACACCACGAGGACCGCTTTCGGTCCGACGCGGTCGTCGATGCGCCCGGCCGCGAGCGCACCTGCCGCGGCGAGGACGTTCGCGGCGACGCCGAACAGCAGGACGTCGCCGGCGTCGATGCCGTAGACCGTCACCGCGAGGACGGCCCCGAACGTGAAGACGCCCGCGAGTCCGTCGCGGAAGATCGCACTCGCGACGAGGAAGTGCACGACGCGCCGGTCCTCGGACCACAGCTCTCGGACGTCGCGCCACAGCACGCGGTAGGAGCCGAGAAAGCCGACGCGATCGGCACCGGGATCGACCTTCGGCGCGGGGAGTTCGGGCACGGTGAGCAGTACGGGGATCGCGAAGACGGCGAACCACACGGCGGCGAGGAGCACGACGAGCCGGATGTTGGCGCCGTCCTCGGTGGGAATCGACAGCAGCCCGCGGGTGTCGCCGTCGCCGGCGATGAAGCCGAGATAGGCGACGAGCAGGAGCACGATGCCACCGAAATAGCCCATCGCCCATCCGAACCCGGAGACGCGGCCGATCGTCGCGGGCGTCGACACCTGCCGCAGCATCGCGTTGTAGGGGACCTCGGCGATCTCGAACAGCACCGACCCGGCCGCGAGGAGTACGAGGCCGAGCCACAGGTACGAGTGGTCGTCGCGCACGAAGTACATCGCCGCGATGCATGCGACGGTCGCGAAGGTGAGCAGCGCGAGGGCCCGTTTGCGGTGGCCGCGTGCGTCGAAACGCTGCCCCGAGACGGGCGCGAGCAGCGCGACGCACACGCCCGCTGCGGCGAGCGCCCAGCCGAGCCAGGTGCTCGCCGAGATCGATCCGGGCAGGTCGTCGCCGACGGCGTCGGTGAGATACACCGAGAACACGAAGGTGACGATGACGGCGTTGAACGCGGCCGATCCCCAGTCCCACATCCCCCACGCCGCGACCTGGCGGCGTGTGTGCGCTCGCCCGATCCCTGCCGTCGCGCGTACCTCCGATGTCATGCCAGCAGCGTAGGTCGCCACGGTGCCCACGGCTGTGCGACACGGCCCCCGCGGTTCTGCACCCCGAATTGCGTTCTGCACCCCTATCGGCCGGCCGATAGGGGTGCAGAACGCGGAAAGGGGTGCAGAACGCGAACCGGGGTGGAGAACGCGAACCGGGGTGGAGAACGGACTATATGCAACTTGTGTCATATGCACTCTGTTTCATATGCTGCTGCGCATGGCGCTCGAACACGCACTGCTCGTCGCACTGACGGAGAGGTCCGGCTCCGGCTACGAGCTCGCGCGCCGGTTCGACCGGTCGATCGGGTTCTTCCACAGCGCGACGCATCAGCAGATCTATCGCACGTTGCGGCGCATGGCGGAGACCGGATGGGTCGACGTCGAGGTCGTCGAACAGGACGGCAAGCCCGACAAGAAGGTGTACTCGCCGTCCCCCTCGGGACGCACCGAGCTCGCCCGGTGGATCGCCGAACCGAGCGAACCGACCGTCCTGCGCGACGAGCTCGCCGTGAAGATCCGCGGCGCGGCTGCCGACGACCGCGACGCACTCGTCGCCGAGATCGTCCGGCATCGCGCCTCCCATGCCGACCGGCTCGCCGCCTACCGCGCGATCGAGCAGCGCGACTTCCCCGACCCCGCTTCGCTGTCCGACGCAGCCCTGCGCCAGTACCTCGTCCTGCGAGGCGGACTCCGCATCGAATCCGGATTCGTCGACTGGTGCGACGACGTCCTCGACGCCCTCCGCCCGCCCACTCACCGGGGTCCCGCACTCCCCGGGTTCGCATCCGAGAAAGGCACCCGATGACCCGCTACCCGAACCTGCTCGAGCCGATCGAACTCGGCGCGACGACCGTCCGCAATCGCGTGATGATGGGATCGATGCACACGGGTCTCGAAGACCGCGCGCGCAACATCCGCAAGCTCGCCGCGTTCTACGCGGAACGCGCTCGGGGTGGCGTCGGAATCATCGTGACCGGTGGCTACTCACCGAACCGGAGCGGATGGCTGACGCCCTTCGGCTCGAAGCTGACCAACCGCATCGAAGCGCGCCGCCACCGCATCGTCACACGCGCCGTGCACGACGAAGGCGGCAAGATCGTCCTGCAGATCCTGCACGCGGGCCGCTACTCGTACTGGCCGCTCAGCGTGTCCGCGTCTGCGATCAAGGCACCGATCAACCCGTTCAAGCCGCGCGCACTGACGTCCTGGGGCGTGCGCCGACAGATCCGCGCCTTCGCGAAGTGCGCTGCCCTGGCCCAGCGGGCCGGGTACGACGGCGTCGAGATCATGGGTGGCGAAGGCTATTTCGTCAACCAGTTCCTCGCAGCGCGCACCAACAAGCGCACCGACGAGTGGGGTGGCACGCCGGAGAAGCGTCGCCGGATCGCGACGGAGATCACGCGCGCGGTGCGCGAGGCGACCGGTCCCGGCTTCCTCGTGATGTTCCGGCTGTCGATGGCCGACTACGTCGAGGACGGTCAGACGCAGAACGAGATCATCGCTCTCGCAAGGGAACTGGAGACCGCAGGCGTCGACGTCTTCGACACCGACATCGGCTGGCACGAGTCGCGTGTCCCGACGATCGTCACGTCGGTGCCGCGCGCCGCCTTCGTCGACGTCACCGCCGAACTGCGCAAGCACGTGCGGATTCCCGTCGTCGCCGCGAACCGCATCAACACGCCGGACGTCACCGAGGACATCCTCGCGCGTGGTTCCGCCGACGTCGTGTCGCTCGCACGGCCGATGCTCGCCGACCCCGAGTGGGTCCGCAAGGCAGCGCGCGAGGCAGCCGACGAGATCAACACGTGCATCGCGTGCAATCAGGCATGCCTCGATCACGTGTTCGCGAACAAGCCCGTCTCGTGCCTGGTCAATCCACGCGCCGCACGTGAGACCGATCTGGTGCTCTCTCCCACTCGCACACGCCGTCGCGTCGCCGTCGTCGGCGCGGGCCCTGCGGGCCTGGCGTGCGCGCTCGCCAGCGCCGAGCGCGGCCATACCGTGACGCTGTTCGAGGCGTCGCACGAGATCGGCGGGCAGTTCTCCATCGCGCGCCGCATCCCCGGCAAGGAGGAGTTCGCCGAGACCGTCCGCTACTTCACCCGCGCGCTCGACATCGCCGGCGTGGACGTCCGGCTCGGGACGCACGCGGGCGCTGCCGATCTCGCCGAGTTCGACGACGTCGTCGTGGCCACCGGTGTGGCGCCGCGACTTCCGAACATCCCGGGTATCGACCATCCCTCCGTCGTCACCTACGCCGACGCCGTGCGCGGCAACGCACCGATCGGACGCAGCGTCGCGATCGTCGGGGCCGGCGGAATCGGTGTCGACGTCGCCGAGTTCGTCACGACGACGGAGTCGCCCACGCTCCACCCGAAGGAGTGGCGGCGTGAGTGGGGAGTCTCGGACGATCCGGAGGTGCGTGGCTCGCTCGTCGCACCCGAACCCGAGCGCTCACCGCGCGAGGTGTATCTGTTGCAGCGCAAGACGACTCCGATCGGCGCAGGCCTCGGCAAGACGACCGGCTGGGTGCACCGCGCAGCACTGAAGGCCAAGGGCGTCCATCGCCTGAAGGGAGTCGTGTACGAGCGGATCGACGACGACGGACTGCACGTGTCCTACGTCGACGGCCACGACGGTCCGCGCGTGCTGCCCGTCGAGACGATCATCGTGTGCGCGGGACAGGAATCGGTCCGTGGGCTCGCGGACGAGCTCGAGGCCGCCGGCGTCACGGCGCACGTGATCGGTGGTGCGGACGTCGCGGCCGAGCTGGACGCGAAGCGCGCGATCGAGCAGGGGACGCGCCTGGCCGCGGTGCTGTGACCGGCTACCCTGGGCAGCCGTGAGTCTTCCCGAGCCGATCCCCCACGCCCGCGCCGTCGTCACCGGAGCCTCGTCCGGAATCGGCATCGCCCTCGCCACCGACCTCGCGCGCCGCGGTCATTCGCTGATTCTCGTCGCACGTCGCGGCGAGATCATGGAGGACTTGGCGACACGGCTACGCAGCGAGTTCTCCGTCGAGGCCGAGGTGCGGGCGTGCGATCTGTCCGACCGTGACGCTCGCACCGCGCTCGTGAACGAACTGGCGGAGCGCGACGTCTCGGTGCTGTGCAACAACGCCGGCATCGCGACGTTCGGTCCTGTCGCGGATCTCGACCCGGACTACGAGCGGGCGCAGGTCGAGCTCAACGCGGTCGCCGTCCACGACCTGACCCTCGCGGTGCTGCCGGGCATGCTCGCCCGCGGGTCCGGCGCGATCCTCATGGTCGGCTCGGCCGCCGGCAACATGCCGATCCCCCACAACGCGACGTATGCGGCGTCGAAGGCGTTCGTCAACACCTTCTCGGAGTCGCTGCGGGGCGAACTCAAGGGCACCGGCGTGAACGTCACGCTGCTCGCGCCCGGCCCGGTGCGCACCGAGACTCCCGACCCCGCCGACGCCTCGATCGTGGACCGGTTCGTGCCCGACGCGCTGTGGATCTCGAGCGACGCCGCGGCGCAGCAGTCGCTCGACGCCCTCGCCGACAACAAGATGCGGATCGTGCCGGGGCTCGTCGGCAAGGCGATGTCGACTGCGGGGCAGTACGTGCCGCGCGCGATCGTCGCCCCGATCGTCGGCACCTTCTACAAGAAGCTCGGCGGCTGACCGGACGTCGGCACCTGCCGGTGCCGACGACGCAGCGGGTGATCTCGCGGCAGGGTGAACCTCCACCGGAGGCTCTCTCGGCCGCGGCACGGGGCTAGGGTGAACTGCGTGCAGGACAAACTCGTGTGGATCGATTGCGAAATGACCGGGCTGCGGCTCGGCAGCGACAAGCTCGTCGAGATCGCTGCGCTCGTCACCGACAGCGAACTCAACGTGCTCGGCGACGGCGTCGACGTGGTGATCCACGCCGACGACGCAGCGCTCGACGCGATGCCCGATGTCGTCACCGAGATGCACGCCCGATCGGGCCTCACGGACGAGATTCGCGCGTCGACCGTCACCGTCGCGGAGGCGGAGAAGCTCGTTCTCGACTACATCCGCGAGCACGTCCCGAACCCCGGCACGGCGCCGCTCGCCGGCAACTCGATCGCGACCGACCGAGGGTTCATCGCCCGCGACATGCCCGAACTCGACGGCCACCTGCACTACCGCATGATCGACGTGTCCTCGATCAAGGAACTGTGCCGCCGCTGGTACCCGCGGATCTACTTCGGCCAGCCGGAGAAGGGGCTCGCGCATCGCGCGCTCGCCGACATCAAGGAGTCGATCCGCGAGCTGAAGTACTACCGTGCGGCGGCCTTCGTTCCCGAGCCCGGGCCGACGACGGAGCGGATCTCCGAGATCGTCGAGGAACTCGGCCCGGCGTAAGACGTCAACCGGACGCCGCTGACCAGGCGATTGGCGGGGCACGGCGTCGACACGCTAGTATCTGTGACGCTGCAGGCGCACGTTTGGAGTGCCTTCGGCAATGGTGAGTGTAGTTCAGTTGGTAGAGCACCAGGTTGTGATCCTGGCTGTCGCGGGTTCGAGTCCCGTCACTCACCCCGAAGAGAGAACCCCGGAGCGCATCGCGCTCCGGGGTTCTTTCTCGTCGGGCACTCGCTCCGGGCTCAGCTCGTGTGATGCACCTCCTGCAACCCGTGGACAGTCGGGATCCCCTCGGGTCCTTCGCGGTGTCCGACCCGAGTCCCCACACCTTGCCGACGCGGTCGGCGACGTCCCCCCGCTGCCCAACCGTTCATCGAGCCGTAGCCCGTCGCGTACACGACGACGTCGGCAGGGAGCGTCCTCACCGAAGTCCGGATCGAAGCCCGCCGCCTCGACCCGCGCGTGGAAATCCTTGTCCCGCTCACGGATCTCGTCGTAGAGCGGGATCCGGCACTCGTGCATGATCCGGTAGGGCATCGACGCGAACGTCAGGTCCGCCTTCTTCGTCGTGGTCCCCGACTCCACCGCCTGCTTGCTGTAGAGCGCGCCCAGCCCGCTCTCCATGAGCGAATCCGACTTGGCGACGTGCGTCGACGAACGCTGCACCATCGTCGTGTCGACGCCCTGTTCGGCGAGTGGCTTGCAGATGTCGTGCGCCGAGTTGTTCGACCCGATCACGACCACCTTGCTGCCCGCGTAGTCGTCCGGACCTCCCGACGACGAGCACGTAGGGCTGCTCGTCGCGGCCGAGTCGCGCGTCCTCCTCGGCCTTGCGCTCGGCCCACGAACGAGGATCGGGGTCAGAGCCGTGCACCGCACCGAGAACGCGAGACGCGCTCAGCGGTTCCCCGTGCCCTTCAGCCCCTGCAACGCGGTCAGCAGGGTCCACGCGCGGACGGGTTCGGTATCGCGAACGCGAGCGGATGCCGTGGAATCGACGGTGCCGGTCATCGACTACCGCGGCGACGACCGCCCCCGCCCGGGAGCCGGCGGTCCCGGCGGAGACGATCTGCGGCACCTGGCACCGCGTCGCGAGCGGGCTGCAACCCGTCCTCGGCGAGCTGATCCGCGGCCTCGACTCCGTGGCGGCCGACGGCGACAGCATCGAGCGTGCGCGCGGAGATCTCACGGCTGCGCAGACGTCTCGGCGGACTCGTCGCGACCCGGCCCTACCGCTTCACGGACGGCGTGACCGCCGAGTTACGCCCGCGTTCCGTCACGTGACGGCGTTGCCGGCCTTCCACGTCTCCCAGGGGATGTTCCAGTCGCCCAGGCCGTCGGTGCCGGGAAGCGTGGGTCCGACGGTGTTCTTCACGACGACGATGTCGCCGCGCTTGGTGTTGTCGAAGACCCATTTGGCGTTCGCAGGGCTGAGGTTGAGGCAGCCGTGGCTGGTGTTGCTGTAGCCCTGCTGCCCCACCGACCACGGTGCGGAGTGGAAGAAGATGCCGCTGTACGACATTCGCGTCGCCCAGTCGACCGGGGTGCGGTAGCCGTCGGCCGAGTCGACCGCGACACCGTAGGTCGACGAGTCCATCACCATGTGATCGAAGCGGTCACCGATGATGTAGACACCGTTGGGCGTGGGGGTGTCGTCCTTACCCATCGACGTCGGCATCGTCATGATCACCTCGCCGTTGCGCTCGAAGGTGACCTGCTTGGTGTTGTCGTCGGCGGTCGCGACGATCGCATCGCCGATCGTGAAGTTCGAATGGACGTCGCGCTGGCCGAACAGCCCGTCGCCCAGGTCGACGCCGTACGTCTTCACGTCCACGTTCACCGCGGTGCCGGGGGCCCAGTAGTTCTGCGGGCGCCACCGCACCTCGCGGTTGTTCACCCAGTAGAACGCGCCCTCGACGGGCGGGTTCGTGGTGATGGTGATCGCGTCCTGCGCCGCCTGCCGGTCCGGGATGTTCTCGTCGAACTGGATCGCCACGGGCTGACCGATGCCGACGACGGCGTTCTCGGACGGGAGAACGTATGCCTGCGTGAGGTTTCCGGGCGAGCTCGTCGCGAATCCGGTCGAGGAGAGGGTCTTGCCGCCGAGCCCGTTGGCCGCGGAGTCGATGCGGTACTGGTTGTTGTAGCCGAGCGGTTCGGTCGTGGTCCACGTCGCGCGATCGGGCGCGAGTTCGCCGGCGACGACGTGATTCGTCGCCGTGTTCACCATGGTGACCGTCTCGAGCGTGCCGCCCGCGACCTCGACCGTGACGGGCTGAGCGGGCGAGACACCGACCGCACCGTCGGCGGCCGAGGGCGTCACGACGGGCTTGATGAGCTCGGTCACGGGATTCGAGTCGATCGGAGCCTGGCCCTCGGTCGACACCGAGCCGCCCGCCGAGCAACCCGCGACGGCGAGCGCCACGACTGCAGCGAACGCCGGGACGATCAGGCCGGGGCGCACGACCCGGCGCGACGACCGACCGGCAGCGCGCGCGGAGGACACCTTCATCGAAACCCCACTTCACGTTCTCGTTACCTGCACACGTCCACGCAGACCGGTCACGCGATGCGGACTCCGGCGCTTCGAGATCGTGTCTTCACATGATGCCAGGGGCGCGGCGCGGCGACCAACCTCTCCCATGCCAGATATGTAACGTTCGAATAACCTCCGCGACTCGTCGGCAAACCGCCTCAGTCGAGGGCAGGGGCGCCGCGCTCCGCTTCCTCCGCGACCCTGCGCAGCAGTTCCGACGGCGACATTCCGATCGCCGTCGCGAACCGCGCGATGTCCCGAGTGTCCAGCGCAATCGACCCGTTCACGCGCATCGCCGCCCACTGCGGGTTCTCGTCCAGCCGGCGGGCCAATTCGCGGCCCGAGATGCGCCGTCGCGCCATCTCGGCCCTCACCTCACCGGCGAAGAGATCGCAGAACCGCTGCGCGTCCGATGCGTCGTGCTGGTCGTCCATGCCGAAATCGTACGTCCGGTACGGATTAGTTCCCACATCGAGATCGAAGAATGATGCGCAAAGGTATCGATATCTGTATGCCTTCAAGGAATAATGGATGATGTGATCATCATGCTCTCGAAGTCGGGTCTTTGGACCCTCGACGTTCGATCTGGTCGTCGTCGTGCTCGTCGTGTTCGCCCTCGCGCTGACGCATCCGCACACTCGCACCGTCGCCCCGAACGAGCCCGTGATCAACGCCGCGCCGGTCGCGACCGCACCCGACATCGCCCGCAGACGCAGGCAGGACCGCATCGAGGTGAGGGGACCCGGCCCGACACTGCTCGCCGGGAAACCCGTGCCGTCGGCCACGACCGCATCGGGCCACCTCCGGCACGGAGTCGTCGTGCTCGGGGCAGTCGCGATCGGCGATCCACACGACCTCCGGCCCGCACCGCCGTCGCTGCCCTGGTTCTCGGTGGCACCCGACAGTGACGAACGCGACCTGACCGCGGCCTTCGGCGAACTCCTCCGCACAGTGCGTGCACACCGCGCCTCGGGACGCTACGCCGACATCCGCGAGATCCACATCGACGTGCTCGAAGAACGCATTGCCCGCCGCTGAGGCGCGGCGGCCGGCGTGGGGAACAGACGCAGAAAAGCACTCGGGGCCGGTACCACCGAAGTGGTACCGGCCCCGAGTGCCTTTTGTGCGCCATCACGGGCTCGAACCGCGGACCCGCTGATTAAGAGTCAGCTGCTCTACCAACTGAGCTAATGGCGCGTGCGCCGCCTTCTCGGACCGATGTCCTCGTCGGCAACGAGGAGAACAGTAACCGACTCGCGCGGGCTAGTGCAAATCGCCTCTCAGCGCCGGATCCGGCGGACGACGAACAGCCCGACGACCGTCCCGACCACGGCGATCGCACCGTACTTCACGGCCGGCGTGTCCAGCTTGGCGCGGAGCGAGTTCTTCGTCGTCTCGGCGATGCGCTTGGGATTCGCGCGAAATGCGAGCTCGTCGAGCGTGCTCGCGAGCTGATTGCGCGCGTGCTCGATGTCGCGCTCGATGCTCTCGGTATCCCGTGCCACCGTGTCCTCCTGTGCTCGTGCTTCTCGCGTGCGATCGCGATCTCGGATCGAGACTAGAGGACGCCGCGCCGTCGGGAGGTGTTCGCCGCGGCACCGGCGCACACGGGCGGTCTCGAACTGTCACGGCGTCCCGCTGTCACGGCGTCGCGGTAGCGTGAGCGTCGTGACGGACAACAGACTCGCGCCCGGTGACGCGGCGCCCGCCTTCACCCTTCCCGACGCCGACGGCAACGCCGTCTCGCTGAGCGATTACGCAGGCCGCAAAGTGGTCGTCTACTTCTATCCCGCGGCGAGCACACCGGGATGCACCAAGCAGGCGTGCGACTTCCGCGACAACCTCGCGGAGCTCAGCGGCGCGGGTATCGACGTCGTCGGCATCTCGCCCGACGCGCCCGCCAAGCTCGCGAAGTTCCGCGACAAGGAAGGTCTCACCTTCCCGCTGCTCTCGGACACCGACAAGTCCACGCTCGCGGCGTGGGGCGCGTTCGGCGAGAAGAAGATGTACGGCAAGACCGTCACCGGCGTGATCCGCTCCACCTTCCTCGTCGACGAGGAGGGCCGGATCGAGGTCGCACAGTACAACGTGCGCGCGACGGGTCACGTCGCGAAACTCCGCCGCGACCTGAAGGTCTGAGCGCGCGGTGCTCGGAAACCGCTCCCTCAACGACTAGCCTGGGCGCGTGACGTCTTCAGCGAACGCACCGCGGACCACGCGGCGCGCCGACCCGGCTCTCGAGTCGGGCACGGAGCCGCAGGAGCTGTTGCCGCGTCGCAGGCCCACGCAGGAGCGGAGTCGGCGCAAGTTCGAAGCGCTGCTGTCGGCGTCGCGAGAGCTGCTCGTCGACGTCGGCTTCGAGTCGTTCACGTGCGAAGAGGTGGCGTCACGCGCCGACGTCCCGATCGGGACGCTGTATCAGTTCTTCGCGAACAAGTACGTCATCGTGTGCGAACTCGACCGGCAGGACCTCGTCGGCGTTCAGCACGAGCTCGCCCAGTTCGACGGCGAGATCCCGTCGCTCGACTGGCTGCGCTTTCTCAACACCTTCGTCGATCATCTCGCGGGCCTGTGGACGACCGATCCGTCGCGGCGGGAGGTGTGGCTCGCGATGCAGTCCACGCCGTCGACGCGCGCGACCGGCGCGATCCACGAACGAGCACTCGCGGAGCAGATCACGCGCATGCTCACGCCGCTCACACCGGACACGCCTCCCGAACGGCGTCACACGATGGCGCAGGTCCTCGTGCACGTCGTCTATTCGATGCTGGGTTTCTCGGTGCAGGGCGATCAGACGCGCGAGGACGCCGTGGCCGAGCTCAAGCGCCTCATGGGCGCGTATCTGTCGGTCGCGGAGAAGGAATCGCGGATGCAGCACCGCCGCGCCGCTCGCGCCGGGGAGCGCGAACGGCCACGGCGGCTCTGAGATCGGGCGGGCCCTGACGTCCGGAGAGCTCCGACGTCCGGGGCTCGGATACCCCCGGAGCCTCACTCCCCCTCGGGGATCCGGTCTCCCTCGAGGACGACGAACGCCCCGGCCATGTCGCCGTCGTGAGTGAGCGAGACGTGCAGGCTCGTCCCGGCGAGGGCCGTCGCGACCTCACCGGCGAGCCGGATCGCCGGTCTCCCCCACGCGTCCGTCACGACTTCGACGAGGTGATGGATGCCCTCGGCCGTGACGGGCGGGCGGCCGTGGATCGACGCCGACCACGCCTTGATCACCGCTTCCTTCGCCGCCCATCGCGCCGCGAAATGCCGTGCGCGGTCGGTCTCCCGGCGTGCGACGTCGCGCCGCTCCCCCGGGGTGAACGATGTGAGGACGGTCGTCCCGGGGCGGTCGAGGAGCTCACGGAACTCCCCGACCGCCACCAGGTCGAACCCGATACCGAGTATCGCCACCGTCAGCGGCATCCCGTCGCGTCGAAGACGTCGTCGTCGCCGAGACGCGCGTCCTCGGACACCAGCATCGCCGCTTCGAGGGCGTGCGCGGCGTCGCCGTCGCCACCGAGACGTCGTGCCGCGGGACGCTCGTAGAGGGCGTCGCCGCCGTACATCGCCGCGAGCAGCCGGCGGTTTCCGTCGACGAGCCGCCGGCTCGCCGCGGCGCGGTACTGCTCGCGCCGCTCGGCGGGAAGCGCCGCGACGAACGCCTCGGGGTGCGCGACCGCGATGAGACCCGACACGTGCCCGAAGCCGAGCGAGGTGAGCAGGCCCGCACGCAGCGGCAGCGAGTCACCGAACCGAAGCGGCTCCCGCGCCCACACCAGGTGGTCGTTCTCGGCCATCACCTCGTCGAGGCAGTCGAGGCTGCGGTTCGGCGGCACGACGCCGCTCGACAGCAACTGGCAGAGCCCGATGAGCTGGAACGCCGCGGCGCCGCCCTTCGCGTGCCCCGTCAGCGTCTTCTGCGACACGACGAACAGCGGTGCACCGGTGGACCGTCCCAGCGCGGACGCGAGGCGCTCGTGGAGTTCCGCCTCGTTCGGATCGTTCGCGGCGGTCGACGTGTCGTGCTTCGACACGACGGCGACGTCGTCGGCGCCGAGCCCGAGTGTCCGCAGTCCCCGTGCGAGACCGGAGTTCTCGCCGCCCCGGCCCGCACCGAGCGCACCGAGTCCCGGTGCGGGGATCGACGTGTGCACACCGTCCGAGAACGATCCCGCGTACGCGACGACACCGAGCACCGGCAGCCCCATCTCGAGCGCGAGGTCGCCGCGCGCGAGCAGAACCGTTCCGCCGCCCTGTGATTCGACGAATCCGCCGCGTCGGCGGTCACCGGCCCTCGAGAACCGTCGATCGTCGATGCCCTTCGCGCGCATCGCGTCGGTCTTCGCGGTCGCGGACATGTCGCCGAATCCGACGATGCCCTCGATCCCGAGGTCGTCGAATCCGCCGGCGACGGCGAACTGCGCCTTGCCGAGCGTGATCTTGTCGACGGCCTCCTCGACCGACACCGCGGCGGTCGCGCACGCGGCGACGGGGTGCACCATCGACCCGTAGCCACCGACGTACGACTGCACGACGTGCGCGGCGATGACGTTCGGGAGTGCTTCCTGCAGGATGTCGTTCGCGCGGTTCTCGCCGAGCAGCGTGTCGATGTAGAGCGAGCGCATCGACGTCATGCCGCCCATACCGGTGCCCTGCGTGTTGGCGACCAGCGAGGGGTGGACCCACCGCAGCAACTCGCTCGGCGTGAACCCTGCCGTGAGGAAGGCATCGACGGTCGCGACGATGTTCCACAGGCCGACGCGGTCGACCGAACCCGCCATGTCTGCGGGGATTCCCCACGCCTGGACGTCGAAGCCCGTGGGGATCTGCCCGCCGACGGACCGGCTGAGCGTGACCTTGCGCGGCACGCGGATCTCGGTGCCGGCGCGCCGGGTCACGGTCCATTCGCCGCTCTCCGGGTCGACGGCGGCCGACGTGTTGGCCGGGTCGGCGTCGACGAACGCACGCGCCTCGCCCTCGCCACCGACGACGAACGACAGATCGCGATCGAGGAACACCGACGACAACAGCGGCGCCGTGTTCTCGACCATCGCGCCGTCGTCCTCGTAGCGACGGATCCCGCACCGTTCCACGACCGTGTCGTGGTACAGGTCCCAGATGTCGGCTTCGGCGACCGGCTCCCCCGTCTCGGCGTCGTACCAGCCGGGCTTCGGGGTCTGCTCCCACGTGAGGAGCCCTGTGCTCCAGGCGAGTTCGAGGACGCCGGCAGCGGACAGTTCGCCGTCGACCTCCATCTCGAAGCGCGTGCGAGCCGAGCCGTACGGGCCGAGTTCGCCCGCACCGACGATCACGACGAGTTCGGCGGGTTCGACATCGAGGTCGGCCCACGCCGGAGCCGTCACCGGCTGCGGGCGCGGCGGCGCGGGCAGCGCCGCGATGGTCGCGTCCTCGGCGGTTTCCTCCGCTGCGACGGTTCGCTCGGCCTGCTCGGCCGCCGACCGCGCGAGTGCGGCCAGATCGAGCCCCGCATCGGCGAGGCCACCTGTGAGATCGAGCGCGACGGGCGCACTCCGCGCGTCGCGACGGGTCTCGGCCGTGCACGCCGCGAGCAGTTCCGTCGCCATCTCGTCGGTCGACCACGTCCGGACGCCCGCGGCCTCGACGGCCTCGACGAGCGGGTCGTTGCCGCCCATCAGGCCCGTGCCTCGCACCCATCCGATCGACGCGTGCACGAGAGTGATGCGCTCGGACCACGATTCGGACGTCCACTTCGCGACGACGGCGTCGAGGGCAGCCTTGGCCTCGCCGTATGCACCGTCTCCGCCGAACGTGCCGCGGTTGGGCGAGCCGGGGAGCACGACGTGGAGCGTCGAGTCGACGGCGGTGTCGGCGCCGAGCCGGCCCATCCCGGTGACGAGACGCTCGACCGACCACAGCAGCACGCGCATCTCGGTCTCCGCGCGGCCCGAGACGTCGGCCATCGAACCGGCGACGCGGGGGGCGGCGAACGGGAACAGCAACGTCGGGCTCAGCGTCGGCTTGACGAGAGTCGATGTGCCACCGGCGGAGTCGTACTGCGCGCCGCCGATCCACTCGGTGAGCGCGTCGACGTCGGCGTAGGACGCCATGTTCGCCGGAACGACCCACAGCGCCGCACCGGCACGCGCGGTGTCGCGGTAGAGCGTGCGATAGAACGCGAGCTTGTCGGAGCCGAGCGAGGACGTCGTCGCGACGACCGTCGCACCTCCCGCGAGGAGCCGGCCGACCACCGAGGCGGCGATCGAACCCGTTCCCGCGCCGGTCACGACGGCGGTCTCGCCCGCCCACGGACCGGGTGCGGTCTCCTGCGCGGCCAGCGCGATCCGTGCGTACCGTGCCGCGAGGTCGCCGAGACCGGCGTCCTCTGCGCGATCGCGCCACCACTGCGCGTGCTCGGCGAGCGCGTCGCCGGCACCGACGAAGCTCTCGTGCGAGAGTTCGCGTTCCCCGGTCCACGCGAGCGCGAGATCCTCACGTGCGCTGGCCCAGCGATCGTCGAAGAGCACTGCCTTCGCGGCGTCGAATCGCGGCGCGACGACGCGGTGCCAGTCGCTGCCGAGTTCGGCCGCGACGAGGTCCGCGAGGTCGTCGTCGGTATGCGCGTCGCCGAACGCCGACGCGGTGTCGGGTGCATGCCCGAGCTGCTCGAGAACGAGGCGAGCTGCCGATGCGAGCACTCCCGAACGGCCCGTGAGGGTTTCGGTGAACTCACCCAGCGCACCCGCGTCGATCGTCGCGCCGCCGGCGTCACCGCTGCTCGGCAGGGAGACGGCGACACCGCGCGCCGCAGCGACGGCCGCGACGGCGTCGTCGATCGCCGCATCGACGGCCGCGCCGTCCGCCAGCGAGGTACCGAACGTCGCGAGATCGCCACCGCGCACGCTCGCGCCGTCACGGGTGCCCAGCGCGAGCTGCGCCGTCACGTGCTGCGCCCAGCCGTCACCGAGCTGCCACACCGTCCGGACACGATCGCCGATCGCTCCGGGACGCTTCCCGGACGGCCCGAACAGCTTGCGGACGTGATCGCCGATCGAGTCGGTGAGCACGGGGCCGAGCGGCCGGTAGGTGCGGGCGAGCGAGGTGACGGTCGCCCCGAGTGCCGTCATGTCGGCGTCCGCGGCACCGTCGATCGCCCCGAGCGACAGCTCGGATCCGAGGTCGACGAGCAGCTGGTTGCGCCGCGAGGACACCCCGTCGCACAGTGCCTCGATCGTGTCGGCCGGGCCGATCTGATCGGGGCGCAGCTTGGTCCACAGCGCGATGAGCGTCGTCGTGGCATCGGCTGCCGTGAAGGCGATGTCGTCGGGACGAGGCCCGGCCGAGGCTGGCGCTGCGGCGGGAGCCGGGGCACTCGCGGCAGCGGCCGGAGCCGGTGCCGCGTCCGCGACCTCTGCGGGCTCGTCGTCGATCGGCGCGGGATCGACGTCGGTGTCGTAGACGACGCTCGCCTCGCGCTCGATGTTGAGCACCTCGACGGGCCCGCCAACCCGGCCGGGCAGCGCGAGCGTCTGGGTCGCGAGGTTCGCCACCGTCGGGACGGCCGCGAGACCGACCTCGACGAACCGCTCGGCACCGAGCCCGCCCTCGGATTCCGGTGCGAACAGCAGGTCCTGCGTCTCGATCCAGCGGACCGGGCTCGCGAACTGCCATGCGAGCAGTTCGATGAGGACGATGCGCGTCAGCGCGACCGGATCCGCGGCGTACGAGTCGAAGTCGGCGAGCACGGCCGAAAGCGGCTCCGACGGCACGAGATCGGCGATCTTCGCGACGAAATCCCGTGCGAGCGAGAATGGTTCGGGAACGAGATTCGGGATGTAGCGGCCGACGAGGATCTCCGGTTCGATGCGCTCGGGCAGCAACTCGTCCAGCCGCGCACGGAAATCGGGCACGCCACCGCGCAGGACGGCCGAGTGGAACGGCACGTCGATGCCGGGGACCAGGATGAACGACCGCTTGCCACCGTGCGCGAGCCGCCGTTCGTCGGCGACCTTCTCGAACTCGGCGAGCCCGGCGACGGTGCCCGCGATCGCGTACTGCGAGCCCCGCAGGTTGAGGTTGACGACCTGGAGGAACTCACCCGTCCGCTCGGCCACGCCGGCGACGAAGTCCGCGACGTCGGCGTCGTCGATTCCCATCTGCGACGGGCGGATCGCGGCCATCCGGTAGTCCGACCGGCCCTCCTCGTCACGCGGGACGAGTTCGTGCATCGCCGAACCGCGCTGGAAGACGACCTCGAGAACGGCCTCGAGCGGGAGCACTCCCGCGACCGCGGCGAGTGCGTTGTACTCACCGACCGAGTGGCCCGCGAGCAGCGCGTCCGGTACGAACGCCCCCGCCTCGCGCAGCTCGGCGATCTGCGCGACACCGAGCGTCGCCATCGCGACCTGGGTGAACTGCGTCAGATGCAGTACGCCGTCGGGATGCCGATGCGTGACGCCGCGCGCGGTCACCTCGGTCGGATTGTCGCGGACGACAGCGAGAATGGAGAAGCCGAGCGCCTCACGCGTGTGCGCGTCGGCCCGCTCCCACACCTCGCGTGCCGCTGCGGAACGGCTCCGGGCGTCGAGACCCATGCCCTTGCGCTGGATTCCCTGGCCGGGGAACGCGTAGACGGTGCGCGGCGCTGCGAGGCGGCCGGTCGCCACCATGACGACGTCGCCGTCGACGCGGCACTGCACCTCGACGATCTCGGCGCCCTCGCCCGCACCGACACGCTCGACGCGGACCGCGATCCGCGCTCCGGGGCGCACCATGCCGAGGAACCGCGCCGTCCAGCCGGTCAGCCGCCGGGCGGGAACTCCCGCGGCCGGGTCGATCGCGGTCACCGCGTGCTGCGCCGCCGCCGACAGCCACATGCCGTGGACGATGGGATCACCGAGGCCCGCGAGCCGCGCGGCGTTGGCCGAGGTGTGAATCGGGTTGTGGTCGCCCGACACTCGCGCGAAGGCGTCGAGGAACATCGGGGCCGTGATCGTCGTCTCGCGGCGGGTGCGGCGAGGCGTGTCGCGCATCGTGTCGTCGGCCGTGCCACCGGCACGGACGGGATCACCGGCAGGCGACGACCCGAGCCGGCCGCGGATCGCGAACCGCTCGACGAGACGCGCGAGAATCGGCGCGCCGAGTCCGTCGTCGCCGAGCATCGCGCCGACCTCGACGTGTACCTCGACGACGCGGCCGACCTCGGTGTCGGACACCGACACCGCCTCGGCCCGCACGACGAGCACACCGGTCTCGGTCGGCAGCGGCGACACGAGTTCGACGGCGTGATCGAGATGAACCAGGTCGAGCATGCCCTCGATCACCGCGACGGGGTCGGCACCCGGCGTCCTGGCGTCGCCCAGCGCCGCGAACACCGCGGGCCAGCACGCGCCGACGACGACGTCGGGAACACCGGCGCTCGCGGGATGGAGGTCGTCGACGAGGCCGGCCGCGGTCACGCCGGTGTGATCGGCGACGAGGTCCGGGACCCACGCGACGTTCGTGCGCGCCACGCCCCGCTTGACCTCCGGCAGTTCGCTGCCCGCGGCGACCGACGACAGCGACCGCATGGCCGCTTCGGCATCCGCGAGCCGGACCACCGGCACGCCCCCGTCGGACACCGACGCGGGGACCTCGATTCGGATCGACACGGTCGCGCCGGGCGCGACGGGAACGTCGAGCCGCACACTGCCGTCGTCCGCCTGCTCGAGGACGGCACCGGTAGGGCCGTGGACGCCGCGCATCGCGTCCTCGTGCTCCCATGCGCCGAGATCACCCAGGCGATGGACCGGGTTCTGCGTGAAGCGTCCCGCCCACTCGACGTTCGGCGACGACAGCACCGCGACGAGGGGGCTGCGGGCGACGTCGCCGCTGCCGCGACGTGCGAACACCGTGCGCGCGGTCCGTCCCGACGCGACCAGCCCGTCGTAGGCTGCGAGTTCGAACCGGTCGAGAAGCTCCCCGACGGGCTCGTCGGCGCGCGTGATGCCCGCGACCGAGACGGTTCCCGGGATCACGCACACCTGGTCCGCCGACCAGCGCGCATCGTGCGCCTGCCACAGCGAATCCGAACGCCACCAGCGGCGGACGTCCGCGTCGACGACGGGAACGAAGTTCACGGGCTTTCCGGGCGAACGGCACAGCTCGACGAAGAATCCGACATCCGCAGGATGCAGGATCGTGCTGCCGAGATCCTCGAATGCCGCCGCGAGCGTGCACATGGCCGCCTCGGGCTGCTCCAGCGACGCCGCATCGGCGAAGCGCGTGACGATCGGGCCGCGCGTGATGTCGTGCAGCCGGGCCTCGGTGCGCTGCAGCATCTTCTGGAAGCGCTCGCGCCAGCTCACGTCGAGCCAGCGGCTCGTCGCGCTCTCGGTGATCGCCTCGGCGAACTCGCCGCCGCAGTCGAACTCCGCTGCGGCGTCGATGCCGACGGCGAGTTCGAGATAGCGGCGGAGCCACTGCTCGTAGGTCATCTCCGCGACGTCGCCGAAGTACGGCTTCGCGGTGAGATCGAGCGCGGCGACGATCTCGTCCCGCCGCTCGGCGACGGCGTCCGCGTCCCCCGCGACCTCGTCGAGAAGCCGGCCGGTGCGCGAGGCCGCGTTGTCGATCTCGTGGATATCGGCGCCGAGCTGGCTTCGACCCGACGCGACGCCGCCCAGTGCGGTGCCCGCGCCGACCCAGTCGGGGGTTCCCTGCGTCTCGACGAGCAACCGCTTGACGTCCGGACTCGTCGTCGCCTCGAGCGTCGCCATCGCGGCCGTGCCGACGAGGATTCCGTCGACCGGCATCGCCGGATGATCGTGCGCGTGCGCCCATGTGCCGGTGAGGTATTCGGCCGCGCGCTCGGGGGTGCCGATGCCGCCGCCGACGCACACCACGAGATTCGGTGTCGCGCGCAGCTCGGCGTAGGTGGCGAGCAGCAGATCGTCGAGGTCCTCCCACGAGTGGTGGCCGCCCGCGCGGCCGCCCTCGATGTGCGCGATGACCGGATGATCGCCCACCGCACGCGCGATCGCGACGACGGACCGGATCTGCGCGACGGTTCCGGGCTTGAACGCGACGTGCCCGATCCCTGCGTCGACGAGTTCGCTCACCAGCGCGACGGCCTCGTCGAGCTCGGGGATCCCGGCAGTGACGACGACGCCGTCGATCGGCGCGCCCGCCGCGCGAGCGCGCTGCACGAGGCGCTTGCCGCCGATGTGCAGCTTCCACAGGTACGGGTCGAGGAACATCGAGTTGAACTGGACCGCACGGCCCGGTTCGAGGAGCGTCTCGAGTTCGGCGATCCGGTCGGTGAAGATCTCCTCGGTGACCTGGCCACCTCCCGCGAGTTCGGCCCAGTGGCCGGCGTTCGCAGCAGCAGCGACGATCGGGGCGTCGACCGTCGTCGGCGTCATCCCGGCGAGCAGGATCGGCGAGCGTCCCGTGACACGCGTGAACGCGGTCTCGACACCGCGGCGTCCGCCGGGCAGCGTCACGGGGACCGGCGCGAACGTCGACCACGCGGGCGGAACGACGGGAGCCGAACCCGCGCGCAGCAGTTCGTCGCGGCCGTCGGGCGTGGTCACCGAGATCGTTCCGACCCCGGTTCCCCGTGCGTTCGCGCGGGTGAGCCGGCCGACGACGTCGCCGGGACCGAGATCGAGAATCCAGTCGGCGCCCTGCTCGACGACCGCGTCGACGGACGCCACCCAGTCGACGGGATCGACGAGCACGGCGGCGGCCAGCGTCTGCGCGTCGTCGATCCGCAGCACGCACCGCTCCGCCCATGCGAGGGCGAGCTCGGCGGCCTCTGCCATGGCCGGATGGTGGAAGCCGACCTCGGCTGTGACGGTCTCGAACACGGGTGCGAAGACCGCGCCGCCACGCTTCTTGGCGTCGCGAGCACGAGTCTGCTCGGCGGTGACGGCAGCACACCGAGCCTCGACGAGGGCGAGCTCGGCCGGGCTGCCCGTCAGCACGACGCGGCGACGGCCGTTGCGGATCGAGATCTCGATCCCGTGCTCGCGGTCGCTGCCAGCGAGCACCTCGCGAATCTGTTCGGGCGTGGCACCGGACACGGCGACCATCGGTGCGCCGCCGGCCCGGGACGTCAGACCCCGGCGGCGGCCGACGAGCGTCGCCGCCGCGCCGAGCAACTGCGCGAAGGCCAGGAGATCGGCGTGCCGGTCCGGCTCGACGCGCGTTGCCGCGGCCGCGAGCACTCCCTGGGAGTGGCCGGCGACGGCGACGGGGGGCATCGCCTCGATGTCGAGTCCCCAGTCGCTCAGCGCGCGCAACGCCGCGAGTTGCGTAGTCAGCACACCCGGCATCGACACCGCGGCCGAGCCGAGTTCGGCGTCGGCGACCGATGCCGGGGACGGTTCCGCGGCGTCGCTCTCGTCGTCGCTGCGCACCTCGGCTCGCTCGGCGAGCCAGCGCACCGGGTCGAACGCCGCCGGGCGGGCCGGCAGGAGTTCGTCGGCGACGGGCGCGAGCAGGCCGCGTGCGCGATCGGTCAGGGCGGTCAGGTGCGAGTCCAGGGCGTGCGATCGCGTGATCTCGCCCAGGGTGTCGAGCCACGGCGCGCCCTGGCCCGCGAAGGTGAGTGCATACGGTCGGCCGTCGCGCAGCGCGTCGATGACCGCGTGGCCTGGCATCACGCGGGTGTCGCGACCGCGCGCGGAGATGTCGTCGCGTCGGTTCGAGTCGTCGATCGTCACGCAGAGGTCCTCTCGTCTCGGCGGACGAGTCGCCGAACAGCTCGCGACCCGTCGGGTGAACAGCAACGAGAGTGGCACACAATCGTGAGGCTTTCCTCATGTTTGCCTGTGAGACGGGTGGCCAGAGGGTGAATTTCAGTGACCCACCCCACTCGCGTCTCCGCATGTGACCGACGAGTAGCTGGCGAACCGGCAGGTGGCCCCCACTCGCCACCCCCACCGGACATGAGGCCGCCCTCATGTTGATCGTTATGAAACCGTTACTCACCCACTGCCGGGTGGTCACGACGACGAGAGCCGCCCACGCAAGATTGCGTGGGCGGCTCTCGCGGAAGCAGTGCCAGTCAGAAGATGCTCGGGCGTCAGACCTCGAGCGAACGCTCCGGCTCCGGTTCGGCTGCGCGGTGCGTCGCCAGTTCGGCCATCAGGCCGGCGTTCACGCGCTCGAGCGCGACGTTGCGCGCCTCCAGATCGAGAATCTCGCGGATACCCGTCAGGTTCACACCGAGCTCGATGAGTTCGGAGATCCTTGCGAGTCGTTCGAGATCGTCCTGACTGTAGCGTCGCGTGCCGCCGCCGGTACGGGTCGGCGTCAGCAGACCACGACGCTCGTACAGTCGCAGGGTCTGCGGACCGATGCCGCTCAGCTCGGCCGTGACCGAGATTCCGTACACACCCCGTGACGTTGCCGATGACCGAGCCGGTGCCGCTGCGGGTGCCGACTGTCGCGTCGATTGCGGTTGTCCAGGCGAGTTCACAGAAGCCTCCTCGAGAAGAGAGTCTGCTCGCTTGTCGTCCTCACTCCCGCGATCCTATCACCGGTGGCTTCAGCGAATGTGTCGCGGGCACCACAAGTAACTTCATCACCCGGTCTCGTCGGCGCAGCCGCGCCCCGCAGGTACACGTCGATCACGCAGTGGGCCCCAATCTGTCGGCCTCCCCGCCTTCGGCCGGCGGCGCCTGCGGCACGTCACGCAGCGCGAGCGGCGCCACGGTGATCCGCGGATCGAAGCCGTTCCTGTCCTCCTCCGCGGTCACCGCCGCGACCGCGCGGTCGTACGCGTCGACGAGCCACGGATCGGTACTCGACGCCACCTCGTGGACGCCGCCGTCGCTTTCGCGCAGCAGGCGGACGACCCACAGCGCCGACTCCAACCGGTCGTCGTCGAGTCCGCCGACGGCGTTTGTGGCGATCAGATGACGGCTGAGTTCGAAGTCGACACGGATCGCGTAGTTGTCTCCGTGATCCACTATGGTCGCGGGGCGATTCGTCGCGGCTGCGAGCGCCATCAGCGCATCGCCGTACAGTTCCTCGTGATACTTCTTCCGCGGCATCCGAGCCTTTCCCGGGGACACGGACCGCTTCGCCTGGGCGGCACGATCCTCATCGCAAGCGAGCCGATCGGCCCACTCGTCAGTAATCCGGATCCTAAAACACCGATTCGCGCAGGACACGGGACGGTGGGCCCGACGTGAGCCGTACCTCGTTCGGCGCCGAACGCTCTTCTCCCCCACGGGCCGCACCAAATATGTATTCTCGGAGACAGGTTTTCCGAATACCCAGGGCAGACGTCCTCACGAACAGCCCTACAGCCAGTGCTCGCTGCTGCCGGCCGTTCGGAATCCTCTCGCAGACACCACGCACTCTGCAGACACCACAGGAAGGGCAACGATGAGCCTCGATCCCTCGACGGGCGCACCCGAGAACCCATTGGTGGAACTGCCGGCCGTCGCGATCGCACTCGATGTGATGCTCGTCGTCGCCGCGACGGTCACGGCGGTCGTCGCACTCGACGCCCCCGCGCTCGCGGCCGTCGCCGTCGCGTTCGTCGTCGGTGGTGCGCTCGTCGGGATGCACGCGAGCCGCGTGCTGCCGTCACCGGCACAGCGTCCCGACGTCGCACCCCGCACCGCCGCCTGAGCCCGGCCGTCCCCGTCTCGGCGCCGCCTCCGGACAGAGTCTCGGGCGGCGCCGAGTTGCGTGAGAACAGCAACACCCCGAGCACGACGACACCCGGGCACGACGACACCCCCGGTGCCACTCGGGCATCGGGGGGCGTCGTCGAGGAGAGAGCCGGTTACGCGGCGGTGTCGATCTCGGCAGGCGCATCGACCGAGGCGGCGGGCTCGATCTCGGCGGCGACGACCGACTTGCGGCGGCGCTCACGCCGGAGCAGCGCGTGCCGCTCGGACTCGCCCATCCCGCCCCACACTCCGAACGGCTCCTGCGCCTCGAGCGCATGCGAGCGGCACTGCGCGAGAACGGGGCATTCGAAGCACACACGCTTGGCGATGCGTTCGCGGTCGGCACGCGCACGGCCACGTTCGCCGGTCGGGGGGAAGAAGACCTCGGAGTCCATGCCACGGCACAGACCCTTCTGCTGCCACTCCCAGATATCGCCGAGGGGAACAAGTTTGGGGCGAGGGATGGTCATCGAACTCTCCTTGCTTCCTGCGTGGCGGGCGTTCGTGACACCCGGCGACGTATTCGTACTCGGACTGGCAGAGATCGTGCTGGTCGTGCTGTGGGTGCAGACGCTTCCGTGAGCCGAAGCGTCAGTGCTCGTCGGTCGAGACCGCCATCGAGTCACCGATCGGATCGGCGAACATGCCCTGGACTCGTTCGAGGATCTCTTCGGTGGTGAAGCGCTCTTCCGATCAGATTGCCCCGGTTGCGATTCCGCGTTGCATGGTCGGCCCTTCTGCTCCTCGGCAGCTCCGGCTGCGACGGAGACGATTCCCGGTGTCCCCCACGGCAAGCCTTCATGCCTCGACGAAAGATCTTTTGTAGTCGATGTCGTTCAACATTGACGCGATGAGCGTACAACAAAATCTGCGTCCGTCAAAACAGATTAGCTCGCGTTCGGGAATACGCGCCGTCACCTGCGCTTCCTGCGGATTCCGCCACCGCAACGAGGATGCGGGTACCGCCGCGGCGACTCTTCGCAGCTCGACGCATGTCCCGGCCCGGGAGTCGGCCCCGGACGCTGTGCGGCGTGCACGAACATGACACACACGGTGGAACAGGATTATCTGTCGCAGAGCATGCAGGTTTGCGCGCACGAGGGATGGAGACGTCCTCTATCGCCCCTCGGGCCGGGCTCTCGCGAACGAGAGCCGACGGGCGCCTCGAGTTGCGTGGCGTACTCTCTACCTGCGCGCGAGTGGCGTAATCGGCAGCCGCGCCAGGTTTAGGTCCTGGTGTCTTCGGACGTGGGGGTTCGAGTCCCCCCTCGCGCACCACCACCCGACCCCGAGTGGCCGGGCCGACCGAGTACATGGGCTCGAGGTCACCCGGACCAGCAGCGGCGACGCCGTCGACGTCGGGTACCGTCGAGGCGTGGCCGATAAGCGTAGAACCAATCGCGTCGCACTCGTCGTACTCGTCGTGGTCGGTGCCGCGAGTTGCCTCGCACTCGGCTACTGGCAGTGGACGCGGTTCGAGAGCGTCGGCGGCGACGGCCAGAACCTCGGCTACGCCTTTCAATGGCCGCTCTTCGCGGCGTTCTTCATCTACGCCTACCGCCGGTTCGTGAAGCTCGAGGACGCGCAGTCCGACCCGGAACCGGACACGGACGACGAGCCGCGGGAGATTCCGCCCGATCTGCTCCCCCCGATCCCCACCGCCACTGCGGAGACGGCCGACCAGGACGATCGCGCCCGCGTGGAGTACAACGCCTATCTCGAAGAGCTGGCCGCTCGCGATGCGAACAGGAGCAACCATTGAGTGCCGCACCCGATCGGTCGACCGCCGTGGAGCCGAGTGCCGACGACCGCAAGAAGATCGCCTCGGCACTCCTGCGTTACCGCGTCCTCGCGTACGCGACCGGTCTGTGGCTGCTGCTGCTCGTCGGCGAGATGGTCGCCAAGTACATCATCGGCGTCGAGGACGTCCCGGCCTGGATCGCGATCGTGCACGGCTGGGTCTACGCCGTGTACCTGCTCGTGACGTTCGATCTCGCGATCAAGGTCCGGTGGCCCGTGCCGCGGACGATCGGCACGCTGCTCGCGGGCACCGTCCCGCTCCTGAGCTTCTTCGTCGAGCATCGCCGGACCCAGCAGGTCAAGCGCGACTTCGGCGTCTGACCTGCCGGGCCTTCGGGCTCACGGCAGTGCCGCTCAGCGCTGTGCGAGTGCGCGCAGCGCCGGGACCAACCGGGTGAGCGCGGCACCGCGGTGCGACCGGGCGTCCTTCTCCTCGGGCGTCAACTCGGCCGCCGACCGCGTGTCGTCGTCGGGGACGAAGACGGGGTCGTAGCCGAATCCGCCGTCGCCGCGCGGCTCGCGCGCGATGCGGCCACGCCACTCGCCGCGCACCACGATCTCCTCGGCCTCCCCGCCGTCCGGGCCGGGCACGACCAGCGCGCATGCGGAGACGAAAGCGCCGCCGCGCCGGTCGTCCGGGACGTCGGTGAGCTGGGCCAGCAGCAACGCCGTGTTGGCGGCGTCGGCGCCGTGACGTCCCGACCACCGCGCCGACAGCACGCCCGGCATGCCCGACAGCGCGTCGACCGCGATACCGGAATCGTCTGCGATGCACGGCATCCCCGACGCCGCAGCGCCGTCGCGCGCCTTGATCAGGGCGTTCTCCTCGAACGTCGCACCCGTCTCGGGCGTCTCGGGATAGGGCGGGATCTCGTCGAGCCCGACCGGCTCGATCCCCACCACGCCCGCGGCGTCCAGAACACGGCGCAACTCGCGGAGCTTCTTCGGATTACGGCTCGCGACGAGGACCCTCGTCTCCGGAGCCGACGCCGTCTCAGGCACCGAAACGCTTCTTCGGTGCCGGCGCCTCGGGCAGTTCGCCCGGGTAGGGCAGCGCGAGCGCCTCGCGCTGCACCTCGAAGAGTCGATCGCATCCGGCGAGCGCGCTGTCGAGCAGGCGGTCGAGCGTCGAGCGTGCGAAGGTCGCGCCCTCGCCCGTCCCCTGTACCTCGACGAGCGTGCCGGTGTCGGTCGCGACGACGTTCATGTCGACCTCGGCCCGCGAATCCTCCTCGTAGGGCAGGTCGAGCCGCACACGCCCGTCGACGACGCCGACGCTGACCGCGGCGATCGCGCACGAGATCGGCTGCGGGTCGGTGAGCCGGCCCGCGGCACGCAGGTACGTCACGGCATCGACGAGTGCGACGTACGCACCCGTGATGGCCGCGGTGCGGGTTCCGCCGTCCGCCTGCAGGACGTCGCAGTCGACGGCGATGGTGTTCTCGCCGATCGCGGCGAGGTCGATGCAGGCGCGCAGCGACCGGCCGACGAGCCGGCTGATCTCGTGGGTGCGGCCCCCGACTCGGCCCTTCGTCGACTCACGCTGGCTGCGTTCGTGCGTCGCGGCGGGCAGCATCGCGTATTCGGCGGTGAGCCATCCGAGCCCACTCCCCCTGCGCCAGCGAGGTACTCCCTCGTCGACACTCGCGGTGCACATCACGCGGGTGTTCCCGAACTCGACGAGCACCGACCCGGCCGGATGCGTCGTGAAGCCGCGCGTGATCCGGATCTCGCGGAGTTCGTCGTCTGTTCTGCCGTCTTCTCGCGTAGTCACGAACCCGAGCCTAGCGGCCGCCTCCCACGGCGAGCCCGGGGATGTCGTACACGCCGCCGGCGACGACGGCCTCGACCGGACCGGCGAACTCGGCCTTCGCCTCGGCGATGATCTCCTCGCGCGGGGTCCACGGCGGAATGTGCGTCAGCAGGAGCGTTCCGACACCAGCACGAGTGGCGATCCGGCCCGCCTCCGTGCCCGACAGGTGCACGCCTTCGGGCCGCTCGGCAGTGTGGGTCCACGACGCCTCGCACAGCAGGACGTCGGCGCCCTCCGCGAGGGCGACGACCTCGTCGCACATTCCGGTGTCGCCGGTGTAGACGAGCGTCGCCCCGGAGCGGTCGGTGATACGCAGCCCGTACGCCTCGGGCGGATGGAACATGCGCATCGGCGTCACCGTCAGCTCGCCGAACTCGACGGGCTCCGCTTCGTGCCACGCCTCGACCCGCATCGTGTCGGAGACGTCGTCGACGTCACCCGCGACCTCGGCGGACGCACACCCGATCCGGTGCGAAGTCCCGGTCGGCCCGTACACGAGCACGCGGCCCTCGGGCGGGCTCGGATGGTAGCGCCGCCACACCAGCAGGCCGGGAAGGTCGAGGCAGTGATCTGCATGCAGATGTGTGAGCATGACTGCGACCTTCGACGGGTCCTCGTGCCGCTGAAGGGCACCGAGCACACCGGGACCGAAGTCCAGGACGACCGGGTCCGTGCCGGGGGCCGTGAGGAGATATCCCGATGCCGCCGAGTCGGGTCCGCAGACACTGCCCGAACAGCCCAGCACGGTGATGCGCATGCCGCTCATGCTGCCACGCCCACCGCGTCCGCACGAAGTTGCGCGCCGATCAGCGGACCGCCGTCCGGTCGACGGCCGCCGAGCGGCGGCGGCGCGAGTCGAGCAGCCAGGCCGCGAGGACACCGCCGACGGCTCCGAAGAGGTGGCCCTGCCACGACACGAGCGGGTTGGTGGGCAGCACTCCCCACAGCAGACCGCCGTAGACGAGGAACACCACGATGCCGATGAGGATCTGTCCGGCGTCGCGCGTGAACAGGCCGCGCACGAGCAGGTAGGCGAGCCAGCCGAACACGAGGATCGAGGCGCCGATGTGCGTCGTCCCCGCACCGCCGACGAGCCACGTGCCGAGGCCACCGACGACCCACACGATTCCCGTCACCGCGAGGCCCTTGCCGATGCCGGAGGCGAGAACGAGGAAGCCGAGCACGAGGACCGGCAGCGTGTTGGCGAACAGGTGCGACCACGTTCCGTGGAGGACCGGCGCGAACGCCACTCCCGACAGTCCGTCGACCGTGCGCGGCGTGATGCCGCCGGGTTCGAGCCCACCGCCGGTGGCCGAGTCGACGAGTTCGATCAGGTAGAGCGCGACGACGAAGATCCCGATCGTCGCCGCCGCCGTGCGCCACGTCGGCCGGCGGCGGGCAGGTGCCGCGCCCGGCTGCGCCCACGGCGAGTCGGCTCCGTTCTTCACGCCCACAGTTGTCCCTCCAGTGCTTGCTCCGCATCGTCGAGCGTACCGGCGTACGCGCCGGTCGACAGATACTTCCATCCGGCGTCGGCGACGACGAACGCGATGTTCGCGCTGGTCCCGGCCTTGTCGGCCTTGCGTGCGACACCGAGTGCGGCGTGCAGCACCGCGCCGGTCGAGACGCCCGCGAAGATCCCCTCGTGTTCGACGAGTTCGCGGGTGCGACGCACGGCGTCGTACGGCCCGACGGAGAACCGCGACGTGAGCACGCTCTCGTCGTACAGTTCCGGCACGAATCCCTCGTCGAGGTTGCGCAGCCCGTAGACGAGTTCGCCGTAGCGCGGTTCGGCGGCGACGATCTGTACGTCCGGCAGCTGCTCTCGCAGGAATCGGCCGACGCCCATGAGCGTTCCCGTCGTGCCGAGACCGGCGACGAAGTGCGTGATCTCGGGCAGATCGCGCAGGATCTCGGGGCCGGTCCCCTCGTAGTGCGCGAGTGCGTTCGCCGGGTTCCCGTACTGGTAGAGCATCACCCACTCGGGGTTCTCGGCGGCGAGTTCCTTGGCACGGGCGACGGCCGTGTTCGAGCCGCCCTGCGCCGGCGACGAGATGATGCGGGCTCCGTACATCTCGAGCAACTGGCGGCGTTCGACCGACGTGTTCTCGGGGATCACGCAGATCATCGAGTAGCCCGCCAGGCGTGCCGCCATCGCGAGCGAGATCCCCGTGTTGCCGCTCGTCGGTTCGAGGATCGTCGCACCGGGACGAAGCCGCCCCTCGCGTTCCGCCTCGCGGATCATGCGCAGCGCGGGACGGTCCTTCACCGACCCCGTCGGGTTGCGGTCCTCGAGTTTGGCCCACAACCGGATCGGGACGTCGCCGTCCCAGCGCGGCGAGAGCGTCGGCAGGCCCACGAGCGGGGTGTCGCCGACCGTCCCGAGATACGACTCGAAACGTGCCATCGCGGACTCAGCCGCCGGCGACGGCGGGCAGGATCGTCACCGAGTCGTCCTCGCCGACGGGAGTCTCGAGGCCGCCGGTGAAGCGCACGTCCTCGTCGCCGACGTACACGTTGACGAAGCGGTGGAGCTTGCCGTCGTCGACGAGCCGCCCACCGAGTCCGGGGAACTGCGCATCGAGGTCGGCGATCACGGCGTCGAGCGTGGAACCGGACGCCTCGACGCGTTTGCGGTCGCCGGTGTAGGTGCGCAGGATCGTCGGCACGGACACGGTCACAGTCATCGTTCGGTCACCTTTCTCGGGGTGGGCTCGCGTCTCCGGACGCTCACGTCTCGACGACGCGCACGGTCTCCTCCGTGACGACGCCGTCGACGATCCGGAAGCTGCGGACGTCGGCGTGGTCCGGGTCGCGCGTCGAGACGAGCACGTAGTGCGCGCCGGGCTCGGACGCGTACGAGATGTCGGTCCGGCTCGGGTACGCCTCGGTCGCGGTGTGGGAGTGGTAGATCACGACGGGGTCCTCGTCGCGGGCGTCCAGCTCACGCCAGACCTTCAGCTGCTCGCCGGAGTCGAAGCGGTAGAAGGTCGGCGAACGCTCCGCGTTCGTCATCGGGATGTGACGCTCGGGGCGGTCGGACCCTTCGGGTCCCGCGAGAACACCGCACGCCTCGTCGGGGTGGTCGCGGCGGGCGTGCTCGATTATGGCCGCCACGAGGTGCGATCCGATCGCGAACTCCGCACGCTCGTCGGGCATCCGTCCTCCTGTCACCGCCTCCAGCGAACCACGATTCGGCCCGGCGCGCGGATCACACGCCGACTGCCGTCACGTCACTGCATCGGGGAACACGTCTCGGTACGCGGGGATTCCCGCGACGGTGGTCGCCGAGAGCACGGCGTCGACGATCGCGCGCTCCACCACGACGGCCGCGGCCTCGGCGACCGCGGCACGCACGGCGAGTTCGGGCGCGAAACCGGGTGGGACGGGGCCCGTCTCGGGACGCACGCGGCCGGTCGCGAGCGCGAAGATCGTGTCGCCGTCGAGCGGGGAATGCGCCGGCCGCACGGCACGCGCGATGCCGTCGTGGCCGGCCGTCGCGACCCGGCGGCAGCCGTCGCGGTCGAGGGCGGCGTCGGTCGCGACGACGCCGATCGTGGTGTTGAGCAGCGTGCCCTTCGCCGCCAGTTCGCGGTAGCGCTCGACCTCGGCGGCGCCGGGTGCGCGCAGACCGAACGACTCTGCGCCGTCGGTGCCGACCCCCCACGGCAGACCGGTGCGCGGGTCGACGACCGAGCCGACCGGATTGGCGACCATGAGCGCCGCGACCGTGACGCCCGCCGCAGGGCCCTCGCCGAGCACGAGGCTCGCGGAGCCGACGCCGCCCTTGAGCGCGCCGGCTCGCGCACCCGTCCCGGCCCCGACGCTGCCGCGCGCGAAGTCCGTCGAGGAGGCGTCGCGTGCCGCGAGATACCCGAAGTCCGCGTCCGGACGCCGCTGCCAGTCGCCGACGGGAAGGTCGAAGACCACGGCCGCCGGGACCAGCGGGACGACGCCCGCTCCCATCGCGAGCCCGTGGCCGGTCTCCTCGAGCCGCCGCATCACGCCGTCCGCCGCCGCGAGCCCGAACGCACTGCCGCCGCCGAGGACGACGGCGTGCACGTGGTGGACGCTGTTCGCCGGGTCGAGGGCGTCGGTCTCGCGCGTGCCCGGTCCCCCGCCGCGGACGTCGACCGCGGCGACGGCGCCCTCCGGCGCGAGAACGACCGTCGTGCCGGTCGCCGTACCCGTCCCGGGACGGTCGCCCTCGGCGACGGTGACGTCGTCGGTGAGGGCGTGGTGATGGCCCACGCGCAGACCCGCGACGTCGAGCAGATCGTCTCGGGGGCCGCGGGTCGTGGTCACGGGACGAGCGCCTGGACGAGCGACTCCTGCATCCACGTGAGCCAGTGGTAGACGTCGTAGTGCGCCGCGCGCGGGTCGCCCGGGTCGTACTCGTCGGGGATGGATCCGGGGCCGCCGTCCTCGTCCGTCGTCGTGAGATCGGTTCCGATCGCGAGCCGCACGTCGTTGATCGCCGCGAGCCAGGCGTCGGCCTGCTCGGGGGTCAACGAGAGCTTGCCACCGGACGACGGCATCGTGGCGAGCACGACGCCCGCGGCCGCCCGCTTGGCGTCGATGATCTCGGGCTCGTGGAGGCTGCGCAGGGCGCCGTTGAGGTCGCCCCCGCCGTCGGGATCGGCGCCCTCGGAGTCGGGACGATGGAAGTCGGGGAGCAGCCGCGCGAGCACGGCGTCCTCGGGCGCGGTCGAGTGTCCCGACCGGATGCCGGTGAGTTCGGCGAGATCGTCATGCGGCGCCGAGTGCGCGCGTTCGTCGAGGAGGCCGGCGACCGACCCGACGAGCGAGCGCAACACCGTCGCTTCGTGCTCGTCCATCTCCGACCGGAGCTTGACTCCCCCGAGCGAGTTCTTCCTCGTCCACTGTCGCACCGTGGCGCCTCCCGTTCTCGTTCCGGCTCAGCTGTCGTCGCGCTGCATCGTCGCCCACAGTCCCGCGGCGTGGAGTTTGCGGACGTCGTTCTCCATCTTGTCGCGCGACCCGCTCGACACCACGGCCTTGCCCTCCGAGTGCACCTGCATCATCAGGTCGGTGGCCTTGGCTTTGCTGTAGCCGAACAGCTTCTGGAAGATGTAGGTGACGTAGTGCATGAGGTTGACCGGGTCGTCCCAGACGATCGTCACCCAGGGGCGATCGATGTTCGTCTCGCGTTCGGTCGCCTCGGCCTGCGCAGGCGTCACCTGCGGAGACGCCGCGCCGGCGAGCTGGGGCGAAGCCGGGATGGCGCCACGGGGCGGAAGGGTCGTCACGTTCGGAGCCATGAACCCCAGAGTACGGCGTGCCCGTGAGTGACGACACCCGCGGATGTCCGTTACGCCCGGATGAGGCGAGCCGGTGGCGCACGTCCTCCACGTCGGCGCACTCGGTGCCTACAGTGACGGGGTGAGCCCGGGACCGAGCACCGCCCTGCTGACCGACCAGTACGAGCTGACCATGCTGTCGGCGGCACTGCGGGACGGCACGGCCGACACACCGTGCACGTTCGAGGTCTTCGCGCGGTCGCTACCCCCCGGCCGGCGCTACGGAGTGCTCGCGGGCCTCGGACGGCTCGCGCACCTGCTACCCGGCTTCCGTTTCGGCGAGCCCGAACTCGAGGTCGTCTCCCGTTTTCTCGACGACACGACCGTGCAGTGGCTGAGCGAGTACCGGTTCGGCGGCGACATCGACGGCTACCCCGAGGGCGAGCTCTACTTCCCCGGCTCCCCCGTGTTGTCGGTGCGCGGCACGTTCGCGGAGTGCGTCGTGCTCGAGACGCTGGTGCTGTCGGTGTTCAATCACGATTCCGCGATCGCGTCCGCAGCGGCGCGCATGGTCGGCGCCGCCGCCGGCCGCACGATGATCGAGATGGGCTCGCGCCGCACCCACGAGGACGCCGCCGTCGCGGCGTCCCGCGCCGCGTACATCGCAGGTTTCGACTCGACGTCGAACCTCGAAGCGGTGCGCCGCTGGGGCATTCCCGGTGCGGGCACGAGCGCGCACGCGTTCACCTTGCTGCACACCGGCCCCGGCGGCCCCGACGAGGCCGCGGCCTTCCGCAGCCAGATCGAGGCGCTCGGCGTGTCCACGACGCTGCTCGTCGACACCTACGACATCACCGCGGGCGTGCGGACGGCGATCGAGGTCGCCGGGCCCGAACTCGGTGGCGTCCGCATCGACTCGGGCGACGTCGGTGTGCTCGCCCGGCAGGTCCGCGATCAGCTCGACGAACTCGGCGCCCCCGGCACCCGCATCGTCGTGTCCGGTGATCTCGACGAGTACGCGATCGCGGCGCTGCGCGCCGAGCCCGTCGACGTGTACGGCGTGGGGACCTCCGTCGTCGTGGGATCCGGCGCGCCCACGGCGGGCATGGTCTACAAGCTCGTCGAGGTCGACGGGATCCCCGTCGAGAAGCGCAGCGCGCACAAGACGACGCGGGGTGGATCGAAGAGCGCCGTCCGTGTCGCGCGTCCCACCGGGACGTTCGTCGAGGAGCTCGTGTTCCCCGCCGGCGCCGACCCGGACGACGCCGTCGCCGCGGCCGGCCACGACGCCGCCGACGTGCTCGTCCGCACGCTCCCCGTCCCGCTCGTCCGCGGCGGTGACGCGGTCGCCCCACCCGAATCGCTCGACGCCGTGCGCGCCCGTGTGGCCGCCGGCCGGATCGGGCTGCCGTGGGAGGGCCTGACGCTCTCGCACGGCGACCCCGCCGTCCCCGTACGGTTCGTCTCTCCCCCGACCTCTGGAGGCCACTCGTGAAGACCGGTACCGCGCTCGTCGTCGTCGACGTCCAGAACGACTTCTGCGAAGGCGGGTCGCTCGCCGTCGACGGCGGCGCGGCGGTCGCGGGCGCGATCGGGCCCGTCGCCGCCGGCTACGACGTCGTCGTCGCGACGAAGGACCATCACATCGATCCGGGCGATCACTTCTCGGACACGCCCGACTTCGTCGACTCGTGGCCCGTTCACTGCCGGGTCGGGACGTCCGGCGCCGAGTTCCACCCCGATCTCGACACCGCACGCATCGCGGAGACCTTCACGAAGGGCGAGTACAGCGCCGCGTACTCGGGCTTCGAGGGAGCGTCGGCGTCGGGTTCGCCGCTCACGGACTGGCTGCGCGAGCGGGGCGTCGAGTCCGTCGACATCGTGGGCCTCGCGACCGATCACTGCGTCCGCGCGACCGCCCTCGACGCCGTCCGCGAGGGGTTCCGGACGACGGTGCTGCTCCCGCTCACGGCGGGAGTCGCCGCCGACTCGACCGAGCGCACGCTGGGCGAACTGCGCGCCGCGGGCGTCCGGCTCGTGACGGATCTCGCCGACCGCGACGAGTCGCGGGGCAGCGACGTGGGTGGCCTCGACTAACCTGCACGGGTGTCTCGCGAACTCCCCGACGTCCCCGATCTGCTCCGCACCGCGGTGCGCGAACTGGGCGGTGCGGAGCGCACGAACCAGATGACCATGGCCTCCGCGGTCGCCCACTCGATCGACACGGGCGAACATCTCGCGGTCCAGGCCGGCACGGGCACCGGCAAGTCGCTCGCCTATCTCGTGCCGAGCATCCGGCACGCGGTGGCAACGGGTAGCACCGTCGTCGTCTCGACGGCGACGATCGCGCTGCAGCGCCAGCTCGTCGAACGCGATCTGCCGCGGCTCGCCGCCGCACTGGCGCCGTCGCTCGGCCGCGAGCCCGAGTTCGCGATTCTCAAGGGCCGCGGGAACTATCTGTGCCTCAACAAGATCCATGCCGGCATGGCCGACGAGCCCGCGTCGGACGAACTGTTCGATCCGTTCGCGGCGTCACGGCTCGGCCGTGAGGTGCAGCGGCTCGTCGACTGGTCCTCGGACACCGAGACCGGCGACCGCGACGACCTCGCCCCCGGTGTCGGCGATCGCGCGTGGCGGCAGGTCAGCGTCACGGCCCGCGAATGCCTCGGCAAGTCACGCTGCCCGATCGGCGAGGACTGCTTCGCGGAACGGGCCAAGTCGCACGCGGCGCGCGCGGACGTCGTCGTCACCAATCACGCGCTGCTGGCGATCCACGCGATCGAGGGGATCTCGATCCTGCCCGAGCACGACGTCGTGGTCATCGACGAGGCACACGAACTCGTCGACCGGGTCACGGGTATCGCGACGGCCGAGCTCACCGCGGGCGCGATCGCGAACGCCGCGCGCCGTGCGGGCAAGCTCGTCGAGGACGAGGACGCCGATCGGCTCGAGGCCGCGGGTGAGAACTGGGCGGATCTGCTCGAGTCGCTCGCGCCGGGGCGCTGGGAACGGTTGCCGGAGGGCGCCGCGGCCGCGCTCGCCGCGATCCGCGACGCCGCGTGGGCACTGCGCACCGCGATCGGGCCGGTCCGTCCGGGGATGAACCAGACCGATCCCGAAGCCGCCGCCGCGCGGTCGGCAGCGCTCGTGGCGATCGAGGAGATCCACGACGACGCCGTCCGCGTTCTCACCGCGTTCGACGAGCCCGATCCCGCGCAGCGCCGCGACGTCGTCTGGCTCGAGGTCGACGAGTCGCGCGGGAATCCGCGACGGGCGCTGCGGGTCGCGCCGCTGTCGGTCGGCGGGCTGCTGCGTTCGCGACTGTTCGGCGAGTCGACGGTCGTCCTCACCTCTGCGACGCTCACGGCCGGTGGCTCGTTCGACGCACTCGCCGCGACGTGGGGGCTCCCCGCGTCGTCGGCCACCGCGATCGATCCCGCGACCGCGACCGGCAAGAAGGCACCGTCCGACGGTGACGCGCCGACGTGGAACGCGCTCGACGTCGGATCGCCGTTCGATCACGCGCGCAGCGGCATCCTCTACATCGCGGCGCACCTGCCCGGTCCCGGGCGCGACGGCACCGACCCGCGGATACTCGAAGAGATCGCCGACCTCGTCGAGGCGGCGGGTGGCCGCACGCTCGGCCTGTTCTCGTCGATGCGGGCGGCGCGTGCCGCGGCGGACGCGATGGGCGACCGGCTCGGAACGCCCGTGCTGTGCCAGGGCGACGACTCGACGGGCGCACTCGTGACGCGGTTCGCGGCCGACGAGCCGACCTCGCTGTTCGGGACGCTCTCGCTGTGGCAGGGCGTCGACGTCCCCGGCCCGTCGCTGAGCCTGGTGATCATGGACCGGATCCCGTTCCCGCGGCCCGACGACCCGCTGCTCGTGGCGCGGCAGCGTGCCGTCGAGGCCCGCGGCGGCAACGGCTTCCTGTCGATCGCCGGAAACCACGCGGCGCTGCTGCTCGCGCAGGGCGTCGGCAGGTTGCTGCGGTCGATGGACGACCGCGGCGTCGTCGCCGTCCTCGATCCCCGGCTCGCGACGGCCCGCTACTCGGGATACCTGCGTGCGTCGCTCCCACCGTTCTGGGAGACCAAGGATCCGCAGGTCGTGCGCAAGGCACTGGCCCGCATCCGCGACGCGCGCCCGAGCTGAGCCCTGTCGCGCACGCGCGACACGGAGCTCACCCCACCGCTGCGGTGACGAGCCCGAGGTCGGCGTCGGCGGCGAGCAGCCGGTGGTGCGGCAGGACCCGCACCGTGTACCCGACCGAGCCCGAGATCGGGAGATCGATGTCCGCGGTGAAGATCTCGCCGCCGTCGCCGCTGCCCGTGTGCGTCATGTCGACGGTGACGACGTCGGTGAGCTCCTCGTCCTGGCCGGCGCGCCCGACGACACCCTGCACACGAACGTCGCCGACGCCGAGGTCGCCGAGCCGGACGGTCGCGGTCAAGGTGAGACGTGCCCCGATCTCCGGGGTGTCGGGCAGGCCCGAGCCGTCGACCTCGGTGACCGCGATCGCGGGCCACGCGCTCTCGACGCGCCGCACGAACGCCGCGACTTCCCTGGCCCCCGCGTGACCGTCGGCGTCGACGCGGGCCGCGGCGCTCGCGGCGGGCCCGTAGAAGCCGACCGTGTAGTCGTGCACCATCCGCGACGCGAGCACCTTCGGTCCCAGATCGCGCAGGGTGTGACGGACCATCTCGACCCAGCGCTCGGGGATGCCGTCGCCGTCGCGGTCGTAGAACCGCGGCAGCACGGAGTGTTCGAGCAGCTCGTACATCGCGCCCGCTTCGAGGTCGTCGCGACGCGGCTCGTCGGTGACGCCGTCCGCGGTCGGGATGGCCCAGCCGTTCTCGCCGTCGTACATCTCGTCCCACCAGCCGTCGCGGATCGAGAGGTTGAGGCCGCCGTTGAGCGCCGACTTCATGCCCGACGTCCCGCACGCCTCGAGCGGGCGCAGCGGATTGTTGAGCCACACGTCGCACCCCCAGTAGAGGTAGCGCGCCATCGACATGTCGTAGTCGGGCAGGAACACGATGCGGTGCCGCACCTCGTGACGGTCGGCGAAGCGCACGATCTGCTGGATGAGCGCCTTGCCTGCGTCGTCGGCGGGGTGGCTCTTGCCTGCCACGACGAGCTGCAAGGGACGCTCCTCGTCGAGGAGCATTCGTTCGAGCCGCTCGGGATCGCGCAGCATCAGCGTGAGGCGCTTGTACGTCGGGACGCGGCGCGCGAAACCGACGGTGAGCACGTTCTCGTCGAACACCGAGTCCGTCCAGCCGAGTTCGGCCTCGGTGGCACCGCGGTCGAGCCAGGACGCGCGAACGCGGCGGCGCACCTCGTGCACGAGCGTCCGCCGCAGCGTGTGACGCATTTCCCAGATCTCGCCCGCAGCGAGTTCGTCGAGCTTCTCCCAGCCGCGTGCTTCCTCCACGAGCTCCGGACCAGCGACGCGGCGTGCGAGGTCGAACCATTCGGGCGCGGCCCACGTCGGTGCGTGGACGCCGTTGGTGACCGATCCGATCGGAACCTCGTCGGCGTCGAAGCCCGGCCACAGACCGTTGAACATGTCGCGGCTGACGATGCCGTGCAGCTTCGAGACTCCGTTGGCGCGCTCGGCGAGCCGCAACCCCATGTGCGCCATGTTGAACACGTGCGGGTCGCTCTCCTTGCCGAGCGCGACGACCCGATCGAGCGTGACTCCCGGCAGCAGCGTCGAGTCGTTGCCGCCGTCGTGACCGCCGAAGTAGTGACGCACGAGGTCCATCGGGAACCGGTCGATGCCCGCGGGGACCGGCGTGTGCGTCGTGAAGACGGTCGCCGCGCGCACCGCGGCGAGCGCCTCGTCGAAATCGAGTCCCTCGGCGTCGACGAGTTCGCGGATCCGTTCGAGTCCCAGGAATCCGGCGTGTCCCTCGTTCATGTGGAACACGGACGGATCGGGTCGCGAGTACGCGCGGGAGTACGCGCGCACGGCCCGCACTCCGCCGACGCCCGCGAGGATCTCCTGTTTGATGCGGTGGTCCTGGTCGCCGCCGTAGAGCCGGTCGGTGACGCGCCGCAGATCGGCGTCGTTCTCGGGGATGTCGGAGTCGAGCAACAGCAGCGGGACGCGGCCCACCTGCGCGATCCACACCCGTGCCCGCAGGATCCGGCCGCCCGCGAGCGCGACGTGGACGAGGACCGGCGGACTCGACGGATCGTCGCCGCGCTCGGTGAGCACCCGCAGCGGCTGCCCCTGCGGATCGTGCGGCGGGTAGTGCTCGGTCTGCCAGCCGTCCGCGGTGAGGCCCTGCCGGAAGTAGCCCGAGCGATAGAGCAGGCCGACGCCGACGAGCGGAAGTCCGAGGTCCGAGGCCGCCTTCAGGTGGTCGCCCGCGAGGATGCCGAGGCCGCCGGAGTAGTTGGGCAGCACCTCGCTGACGCCGAACTCCATCGAGAAGTAAGCGACGCCGCCGCCGAGATCGATCGCGGGGTGCCGGCCCGCGCCGTCGCGCTGCTCCTGGTACCAGCGCGGCCTCGTGAGGTAGTCCTCGAGCCCGGCCGCCGCTTGGTCGAGGGCGATGAGAAAGGCCGTGTCGTCGGCGAGTTCGTCGAGCCGGGACGGCGCGATGTCGCTGAGCATCTGGACCGGGTCGAATCGGACTCGTTCCCACAATTCGGCATCCAGCCGACGGAACAGATCCTGGGTCTCCGCGTGCCACGACCACCGCAGATTCGTCGACAGCGGGCCGAGGGCCGCGAGTCGTTCCGGCAGGTGGGCACGGACGGTGAACCGACGCAACGCTTTCACTCGCCGACGATAACCCACGGCGCGCGGCGTCGTCGCCCGATGGCCGGGGCGGTCCGCCCGGCGGCGGGTGCGGAGGCGAACCCGCCCGGCCGTCGTCGTTTCCGACGCGATCAGCGGTGCTGAACTAGTGTCGGCAGAAGCTGCACACCCACACGCGGCACACCCACACGCCGCGCACCACACGAAGGCGGGGACCCCGAAGTGACAGCACTGCAGGACGCGCGGTGACCGGACGGCTGGCGATCGACGACGTCGAACCCTCGGTCGACTGCGGCGCGTATCCCTCGAAGGCCGTCGTCGGCGAGGTCGTGCCGGTCCACGCGGTCGTGTGGCATGAGGGTCACGACGCCGTCGCCGCAACCCTCGTCGTCCGCGCACCGGACGCGACTCGGCCTGTGCGGCTCGCGATGGATCCGGGTGCCGAACCGGACACCGTGGACGGCGTCTTCACTCCCACCACGACGGGCATGTGGACGTTTCGCGTCGAGGCGTGGAGCGATCCGATCACGACGTGGCGGCGCGCCGTGGAGGCCAAACTCGCGGTGGGCCAGGGACCGGAGGATCTCGCGAACGATCTCGAGACGGGCGCCCGGTTGTTCGAGCGCGCCGCCGCGGGGGTTCCGCGTCAGGACCGCCACCGGCTGACGGCCGTCGCCACGAGCCTGCGTTCCGAGCGCGCCCTGCCCGCCCGCGTCGCGCCCGCACTCGCCGGCGACGTCGCGGCGCTGCTGCGAGCGCATCCGCTGCGCGAGCTCGTCACGCGCGGCTCGGCCCACCGCGTGTGGGTCGATCGCCGGCGCGCGCTGTTCGGGTCGTGGTACGAGATGTTCCCGCGATCGACCGGCGGATGGGACGACGACGGCACGCCGCGCCACGGCACCTTCGCGACGGCCGCCGACGAACTCCCCCGCATCGCCGGAATGGGGTTCGACGTCGTCTACCTGCCGCCGATCCACCCGATCGGCGAGGTGAATCGCAAGGGCCCCAACAACTCTCTCACCGCCGGGCCCGACGACGTCGGCTCGCCGTGGGCCATCGGATCGGCCGAGGGCGGGCACGACGCCGTACACCCGCGTCTCGGCACCCAGCGCGACTTCCGCGATTTCGTCGCCGCCGCACGCCGACTCGATCTCGAGGTCGCCCTCGATCTCGCCCTGCAGTGCGCGCCCGATCACCCGTGGGCGGCCGAGCACCCCGAGTGGTTCACGGTGCTTCCCGACGGCACGATCGCCTACGCCGAGAATCCGCCCAAGAAGTACCAGGACATCTATCCGGTGAACTTCGACCGCGACCCCGAGGGAATCTACGCCGAGGTCCTGCGCGTCGTGAAGCACTGGGTGAGCGCGGGCGTACGCATCTTCCGCGTCGACAATCCGCACACCAAGCCGCCCGACTTCTGGCACCGGCTCATCGGCGAGGTCAAGAGAACCGAGCCGGACGTGCTGTTCCTCGCGGAGGCGTTCACGCGGCCCGCGCGGCTCTACGGTCTCGCGCGTCGCGGATTCACGCAGTCCTACACGTATTTCACGTGGCGGACCGCGAAGTGGGAGCTCACCGAGTTCGGCGTCGAGATCGCCGCGAAGGCCGACGAGGCGAGGCCGAATCTCTTCGTCAACACCCCCGACATCCTCCACGAGAGCCTGCAGATCGGTGGTCCGGGAATGTTCGCGATCCGGGCCGCGCTCGCGGCGACGCTGTCGCCGACGTGGGGCGTGTACTCGGGATACGAGCTCTACGAACACCTTCCGGTGCGGCCCGGCAGCGAGGAGTACCTCGACTCCGAGAAGTACCAGCTCCGCCCGCGCGATTTCGCGGGTGCCGACGCGCGAGGCGAATCGCTGTCGCCGTGGCTCACGATGCTCAACGACATCCGCCGCCGCCACGCGGCCCTGCAGCAGCTCCGGCAGATCCACTTCCACCACGCCGACAACGACGCGATCATCGCGTACTCGAAGTTCGATCCCGGCACCGGAGATCAGGTCCTCACCGTGATCAACCTCAACCCGTTCGCCGCCGAGGAGACGACGCTCTCGCTCGACATGCCCGCACTCGGGCTCGAATGGTACGACCGCGTCACGGTGCTCGACGAGGTGTCCGGTGCGCAGTTCGACTGGGGCCAGTCGAATTTCGTCCGGCTCGAACCGTGGAACGCGGTGGCGCACGTACTCGCGCTCCCCGCCGTGCCGTACCCGGCCCGGCTCCGGCTCGCTCACCGAGGAGGCGCACGATGACAGACGATCGCACGCCGTCGACCGATCCCCGCACGCCGTGGACCGATCCTGCTGTTCCGTCACGACGCGATCTCGACCAACTCGCGAACGGTGAACATCGCGACCCGCACGCGATTCTCGGCGCTCACGAGATCGAGGGGCCGTCCGGACGCGCGACGGTGCTGCGCACCCTGCGTCCCGACGCGGAGGCGGTCGCCGCCCTCGTCGGGGGCGAGCGCTACCCGATGGCGCACATCGACCACGGGCTCTGGGGCGTCACCGTCCCGATCCGCGATCTCGCGGACTACCGGCTCGCCGTCGAGTATCCGGGCGGGCACCACGTCGAGACCGCCGACGGCTACCGATTCCTGCCCACCCTCGGCGATCTCGATCTGCATCTGTTCGGCGAGGGCCGCCACGAGCGGCTGTGGGACATTCTCGGCGCGCACGTCCGGCACTACGACACCCCCGACGGCCCCGTCACGGGGACATCCTTCGCGGTGTGGGCGCCGAACGCACGCGGCGTGACCGTCCTCGGTGGATTCGACGGCTGGACGGGGCGTTCGGTGCCGATGCGCATGCTCGGCTCGTCGGGCGTGTGGGAGGTCTTCGTTCCCGGTGTCGGTCCCGGCGAGCTGTACAAGTACCGCGTCCACGGCGCCGACGGCACCGTGCGCGACAAGGCCGATCCGATGGCCTTCGCGACCGAGGTGCCGCCCGCGACGGCGTCGCGCGTGTATCGCAGCGAGTTCGACTGGGGTGACGACGGCTGGATGACGGCCCGTGCGGCGAGCACGCCCACGCAGCTGCCGATGAGCGTCTACGAGGTCCACCTCGGGTCGTGGCGGCCGGGGCTCGGATACCGCGAGCTCGCACGGCAACTCGCCGAGTACCTTCTCGAGCTGGGGTACACGCACGTAGAACTGCTCCCCGTCGCCGAGCATCCGTTCGGCGGATCGTGGGGCTACCAGGTCACGTCCTATTACGCCCCGACGTCGCGATTCGGCACCCCCGACGACTTCCGCTGGTTCGTCGATCATCTGCACCGCAGCGGCATCGGTGTCCTCGTCGACTGGGTGCCCGCGCACTTCCCGAAGGACGAGTGGGCCCTCGCCCGCTTCGACGGGACGCCGCTCTACGAGCACGGCGATCCCCGGCGCGGCGAGCAACTCGACTGGGGCACTCTGGTGTTCGACTTCGGGCGGTCCCAGGTCCGCAACTTCCTCGTCGCCAACGCGCTGTACTGGTGCGAGCAGTTCCACATCGACGGGCTGCGCGTGGACGCCGTCGCGTCGATGCTCTATCTCGACTACTCGCGCCCCGAGGGCGGCTGGACTCCCAACGTGCACGGCGGTCGCGAGAACCTCGAGGCCGTCGCGTTCCTGCAGGAGATGAACGCGACCGTCCACAAGCTGCACGCCGGCGTCGTCACGGTGGCGGAGGAGTCGACGGCCTGGCCCGGCGTCACCCGCGAGACGACGGTCGGCGGCCTCGGTTTCACGTTCAAGTGGAACATGGGCTGGATGCACGACACGCTCGGCTACTTCCAGCAGGATCCCGTGTACCGCAGCTATCACCATCACGAGATCACGTTCTCGGCGATGTACGCGTGGAGCGAGAACTACGTCCTGCCCATCAGTCACGACGAGGTCGTCCACGGCAAGGGAACGCTGTGGACGCGGATGCCGGGCGACGACTACCAGAAGGCCGCGAACGTACGCGCCCTCCTCGCGTACATGTGGGCCCACCCCGGCAAGCAGTTGCTGTTCATGGGACAGGAGTGGGGCCAGACCCGCGAGTGGTCGGAGGAGCGCGGGCTCGACTGGTCCGAGCTCGACCCCGCGAACGGCGAGGTGGCGCGGCTGCACGGCGGAATCTCGCGCCTCGTCGGCGATCTCAACCGGGCCTACCGCGAGCACCGGTCGTTGTGGACGCTCGACACCTCGCCGGGCGGCTATTCGTGGATCGACGCGAACGACACCGGCAACAACGTCATCAGCTTCCTCCGGTACGGCACGGACGGATCGATCATGGCGTGCCTGTTCAACTTCTCGGGTTCGGTCCACGGCGCGTATCGCGTCGGTCTTCCCGAGGCGGGCACGTGGCACGAGGTCCTCAACACCGACGCCGGCGTCTACGGCGGCGCGGGCGTCGGAAACCTCGGTTCGGTTGCGGCGACACCGCATTCGTGGCACGGCCGGCCCGCGTCGGCCGAGGTGGCGCTGCCCGCAGGTGGCGCGATCTGGCTCGGTCTCGAGCGGTGACACCGCCGCGTGCGTCGCGCCGCACCGGTGCGCGTGCGTGCGCGGCTCTCGCGCTCGTGTCGCTACTCGCCCTGACGGCGTGCAGCGGGACGCTCTCGGGCCGCGCGACGTCGATCTACGACGATCCCTTCCGCGTCGCGGGGCTCGAGGTGACGCGCGGCCCGTCCGGTGAGCGCCCCGACGTCCCGGACAGCACCAGGACCGTCCTCGGAACGGACGGCGGCGAGATCGACCGCGTCGCGGCGAACGCGATCGACGACCTCGAGCGGTACTGGACGACGGCGTTCCCGGCGGTGTTCGGCGCACCGCTGCTGCCCGTTGCGGGGGTCCTCTCGTGGGATCCGAGCGGTCCGTCGGGCGAACCGACGTTCTGTCTCGAAGCCACCGCACGGCTCGTGAACGCCGGCTACTGCACGCTCGATCACACGATCGGCTGGGACCGCGGTGTGCTGCTGCCCGAGATCGTCGCGAAGTTCGGCGTGCCGGCCCTCGTCTTCGTTCTCGCCCACGAGTACGGCCACGCGGTGCAGACGATCGGCGGCGGCGTCGACCGCGGCCCGCAGGAGACACTCGTGCGCGAGCAGCAGGCCGACTGCTATGCGGGTGCGTTCATGCGCCACGTCGCGGAGGACCACGCGCAGCACTTCCGCCTCGCGACGGCCGACGGCCTCAACGACGTCCTCGCGTCCACGGTCGCGATCGGCGACACCGATCCTGCCGATCCCGCCAACGTCCACGGCTCCGCGTTCGAGCGCGTCACCGCGACCCAGTCCGGTTTCACCGACGGCCCCGCGGCGTGCCCGCGTATCGATGCGGCCGACATCGAGGACCGCCGCGCCGGACTCCCCGACCTGCTCACCGGCACCCTCGACGACGGAGAGCTTCCGGTCACGGCCGACACCGTGCGCGCCTTCGTCGATTCGCTGCACCCGGTGTTCTCGCTCGCGGAACCGCCCACACTGCGCGTCGACGGGATCGAACGGTGCGCGGGCCGCGAGGCGACCGGACCCGTCGCGTACTGCCCCGTCACCGACACGCTCTCGGTGGACGTTCCCGCGCTGGCGTTGCGCGGCGCGCAGGTGCCCCCGGGCGCGGGCGAACTGTTCGGGCGCCCGTCCGGCGACTACGACGCGTACGTGCTGCTCGCGGCGCGCTATTCGCAGGCCGTCCAGCACGCGCGGCGGCAGGAGGTCGACACGCCCGCGGCCGCACTGCGCTCGGCGTGCCTGGCCGGGGTCGCGACGGCCGCACTCGGCGACCCGTCGTCCGGCGACGGCGTGTGGCTCTCACCGGGTGACGTCGACGAAGCCGTCGCGGGGCTGCTCACGGACGGTCTCGCCGCGGCCGATGTCGGTGGCCGGACGGTGCCGTCGGGATTCGCCCGCGTCGACGCCTTCCGCACCGGCATCCTCACCGGTGAGGACGGCTGCGGAAACCGCTACGGCTGAGCCGATCCGGCGAATCCGGTCAGTACAGGGCGGAGGCGAGCTTGCGCCGGGCCGCGATGACCACCGGCTCGGCGGGATCGAAGAGCTCGAAGAGTTCGAGCAGCCGCGTCCGGACGCGGGTGCGATCGTCTCCGGTCGTCCTGCGCACGGCGGCGACGAGTCGATCGAACGCTGCCTCGGGGGCCTGCGAGACGAGTTCGACGTCCGCTGCGACGAACTGCGCGTCGAGGTCGTCCGGTGCGGCGTCGGCGACCGCGATCGCGTCGGGGTCGACGTCCTGGACGCGAGTGAGGAAGGTGACCTGCCGGAGGGCGTCCTTGGCCTCGGTGTTCCCGGGTTCCTGATCGAGGATCGCACGGTACGCGTCGGCGGCGGCCGTGAGATCGCCCTCGTCGAGCAGGCGCTCGGCCTCGGTGAAGCGGGGATCCTCGGGTTCCGGTTCCGGCTCCTGATCCCCGGTGGGCGGGCCGCTGAGCTTTCCCTCGACGGCCTGCTCGACCGCGGCGATCCACTGCCGCAACTGCGGCTCGGGCTGGGCGCCCTGGAAGTCGGCGAGCGGCTGGCCGCCCGCGATGGCGACGACCGTCGGAACCGACTGGACGCCGAACGCCTGGGCGATACGGGGATTCGCGTCGACGTCGACCTTCGCGAGCACCCAGCGTCCGCCGGCCTCGAGGGCCAGCTTCTCGAGCACGGGCGAGAGCTGCTTGCACGGCCCGCACCACGTGGCCCACAGGTCGACGACGACCGGCACCTGCATGCTGCGGCGCAGGACCTCGTCCTCGAAGGTCGCTTCGGTGACGTCGACGATCGGGGCGAGTCCGCCCGTGGCCTGAGCCTCGCCGTCGGCCGGCTGCTGCGGAGGAGGGGGCGGTGGCGCAGTGGCGCGTTCCTTGAGCGCCGACAGGTCGACGGCACCGCTCATCGCGGCGGCAGCGGCGGACGATCGCGCGGAGGGACGAGAACCTGGTCGAGTCACGTGGTCCAGTTTCTCACGCGCGAGCGCCCCCGCGGTACACCGGTGAGGTGAACGTCAGACGCGCGGCTGCGCCTCGGCCTCGGGCGCCTCGGGTGCGGGGGTTCCGTGAGCGGCCGACAGCTCGGCGAGCTTGCCGTTGCGGACGGCCCAGCGCTCGAAGACAACGGTGCCGAACGGCGGGACACTCGACACGAGCGCCCAGAACGTCGTCGCCTTGTCCCACTTGAGCGACACCGCGGTCGCGAGCGCCACGAGCACGAACGGGATGAACCCGAGAACACCGTGGATCATGCCGGGGATCGCGACGGCTTCCTCGAAGCCGAGCACCCACTTGAAGAACATTCCGACGAGGAGCATCGCCCAGGTGACGGCCTCCCAGATCGCCACGAGGCGGAATCGCTTGGCGGGCGTGGACAGGTCGAAGAGTGAGCGCATGCGCGCCATTGTGCCCGAACCGGACTATCGCACCGAAATCGCGGGCGCTCGCCGGTGGCGTGTGCCACCGGGGAGCGCCCGCGAGAGGGTGTGGTGCGTCAGCTGCGCGACGGAACCTTCACGATCAGGGCGTCACCCTGCCCGCCGCCGCCGCACAGCGCCGCTGCACCGACGCCGCCACCGCGGCGCGCGAGTTCCAGGACGAGATGCAGCGTGATCCGCGCACCCGACATGCCCAGCGGATGCCCGACGGCGATGGCGCCGCCGTTGACGTTGACCTTCTCGGGATCGAGGCCGAGCTGACGCGTCGACGCGATGCCGACCGCAGCGAAGGCCTCGTTGATCTCGACGAGATCGAGGTCGGTGGGCTCGATGCCCTCCTTGCGGCACGCCGCGACGATCGCGTTCGCCGGCTGCGACTGCAGCGTCGAGTCCGGTCCGGCGACGACGCCGTGCGCACCGATCTCGGCGAGCCACTCGACGCCGAGCTCCTCCGCCTTCGCCTTGCTCATCACGACGACGGCCGCCGCGCCGTCGGAGATCTGCGACGCGGTACCGGCCGTGATCGTCCCGTCCTTCGCGAACGCGGGACGCAGCCGCGCGAGCGACTCGACGGTGGTGTCGGCACGCACGCCCTCGTCCTCCGCGAAGAGGATCGGATCGCCCTTGCGCTGCGGGATCTGCACCGGCACGACCTCGTCGTCGAACAGGCCGTCCTTCCACGCACGGGCGGCGTTCTGATGCGAACGCGCGGCGAAGGCGTCCTGATCCGCGCGTGTGATCGGCTCGGTGGTCTCGCTGTTCGCGGACTCCGTCAAGGCGCCCATCGCCTGGTCGGTGAAGATGTCGTGGAGCCCGTCGTACGCCATGTGATCGCGCAGCGAGACGTCGCCGTACTTGAACCCCTCGCGCGACTTCTCGAGCATGTGCGGTGCCCGCGTCATCGACTCCTGACCACCCGCGACGACGACGTCGAACTCACCCGCGCGAATGAGCTGGTCGGCCATCGCGATCGCGTCGATGCCGGACAGGCACACCTTGTTGATGGTCAGCGCCGGCACGTCCATGGGGATCCCGGCGGCGACGGCGGCCTGACGCGCGGGGATCTGGCCCGCGCCGGCCGTGAGGACCTGGCCCATGATCACGTAGTCGACCTGGTCCGGAGCCACACCGGCGCGCTCGAGCGCTCCCTTGATCGCGATTCCCCCGAGATCCGATCCCGAGAAGTCCTTCAACGATCCGAGCAGCCGTCCCATCGGGGTCCGCGCCCCGCCGACAATCACCGAACTCGTCACAACGTCCTCCACCATGTCGTCTTCCCGGGCGCCCGGGTCTTCTCGATGCACGGGCTGCCCGTCCGAACCCGGGGCTCGCACCGTCTCGCGGCTCACGAGCGCGAGCCCTGTCTGCCACGAGGTTACCTTCGAGGGGTTCGCGCACGGCCCGCAGTCCGTGGGGACAGGGCGCAGAATCCGCGGGTAGCCTGTGCGCATGGCACACGAGCAGGACGGATCGATCGCGCTTCCCTTCGCGATCGTGCGCAAGGGATTCGATCGCGACGAAGTACGCAACTACTTCGAGCGTTTCGACGCGGAACTGAGAGTCACGGCGGCCGATCGCGACGCCGCCGCGGCGCAGGCCCGCGATCTCGCGCGTCAGCTCGAAGAAGCACGCTCCGAGATCGACGATCTCCGTAAGGACGTCGACCGCCTGTCCGTCCCGCCCACCACTGCCGAGGGGATGAGCGACCGCATCTCGCGCATGCTCAGGCTCGCCTCCGACGAAGCGTCCGAGGTCAGGGCGAAGGCCGACGCGGACGCCGCGGAGATGGTCTCGGTCGCCGAGCAGGAGGCCGCACGGCTGCGTGGCCGGCACGAGTCGCTCGTCGCCGAGCTCGAGGATCGCCGCAACGCCCTTGCGATCGAGCACGAGCAGACGATGGCGCGCGCCCGCACCGAGGCCGCACGCATCGTCGAGGCCGCCCAGGCGGAGCGCGACCGGCTCGCCGCCGAGGCCGAGACGAAGCGCGCCCGCATCCAGGAGGACTTCGACATCACGATGTCGGAGCGCAGGCAGAAGACGATCGCCGCCGTCAACGAGCTCGAGTCGTCGAGCAAGGCGGAGGCGAAGCGCCGGCTCGCGGATGCGACGCACGAAGCCGAGCGCCGGCTGCAGTCGGCGACCGATCAGGCCGAACGCAAGATCGCGCATGCCCGCGAGCTCGCGGAGGAACTCCGGGTGCTGCGCGGCAGGATCCTCGCTCAGCTGCTCGGCGTCCGGGGCCAGCTCGATTCGGTGCCCGCGATGCTGCAGGCCGTGAACCGCGAGAGCGAATTGCTCGACGCCGCGCCCGAGCGGCGTTCGGACGGCGGCCGCAACGAGAACGCGAAGACCGAGGCGCTTCCCGCTGCCTCGGACACCGTCGAGGCCGAGATCGAAGACGTCGAGTACGCCGAGACCGAGGACGACACACCGGCCGAGGCGAACCGCCGCGAGAGCGAGCCCTCGCGGCGCTGACTCACGACCAGCGGCGGGTCACCGACCGCGTCGCGCGGCCCGTCCAGCAGCCACGGTGCCAGTGGCGACGCTCCTCGGGACCGCCGTGATCGAGCGGCCACACCACGACGTGCGGTGTCCCCGGCTCGATCTCGTGATCGCAGCCGGGACACCGGTAACGCTTGGTCGCCTGCGACCCGGACACCGTCCTGACCGCATACGTCAGATCGCCGTCGGCCGCCGGGCCCCGCTCGCGTCGCTCCACGCTCGACGACAGCGGCGCACCGGAGCGGGACTGCTGACGGCGCGCTCGGGGCGGTTGCGGCTTTCGACGTGGCACCGTCCCAGCCTAACGGCGGCCGTCAGAACAGCCGGAACTCGCTCGAGTCGATCCCCCGCAGCGCGTCGTAATCGAGTGTCACACAGCGGATTCCGCGATCCTCGGCGAGCGTCCGCGCCTGCGGCTTGATCTGCTGGGCGGCGAACACGCCCCGCACCGGCGCGAGCAGCGGATCGCGATTGAGCAACTCGAGATAACGCGTGAGCTGCTCGACGCCGTCGATCTCGCCGCGCCGCTTGATCTCGACCGCGACCGACGCGCCGGCGTCGTCACGGCACATGAGGTCGACCGGGCCGATCGCCGTCGGGAACTCGCGGCGGACGAGCGTCCACCCCTCCCCCAGCGTCACGACGTGCTCGGCGAGCAGCGCCTGCAGATGGGCTTCGACTCCGTCCTTGACGAGACCGGGGTCGACACCGAGATCGTGCCCGTACTCGTGCAGCACTTCCTCGATCGTCACGACGAGCTTCTCGCCCGCCTTGTTCTCGACCGTCCACGTTCCCGGCTCCTCGGTGAGCCAGCACGGCGGCGACATCCAGTTGAGCGGCTTGTACGAGCCGCCGTCCGAATGCACGAGGACCGAACCGTCGGCCTTGATCATGAGGAGGCGGGTCGCCATCGGCAGATGCGCGGTCAGCCGACCGGCGTAGTCGACCTGGCATCGAGCAATCACGAGACGCACGCCGACCACCCTAACGGCTGCTGCCGACGCGCCTTCGGCTCGCATACACCGGACGCGTGTACGGCTACGCTCGATCCACCATGATGCAACGTCGGTCGTCAGCGCCCCCGCTCGGATCCCGCCTGCTCGGAACACCCGACGAGAGCGTCCAGCTCGCGCGCATCCGGGTGCAGGCGCTGCTCACGGTGACAGTCGTGGTCACGAACCTGGTGGGCATCGCGGTGGTGGCGGTACTCGTCGTCTGGGTCGTTCCCGGTCCCACGGTCCTGACCTCCGAGTTCGTGTGGATCAACTCGATCGCCGTTCCCGTCTACGTGGTGGCCGCGCTCCTGGCCGGGCTGACATGGGGTACCCGGCGTCTCACGAGCGACCTCCGTTGGGCGACCGAAGGATCGATCCCCGACGAGACTCAGCAGCGCACCGCGTTTCGAGCGCCCTGGCGGCTGACTCGCGTACAGATCATCCTCTGGGGTCTCGCCTTCGTGCTCTTCACGACCGTCTACGGTCTCGTGAATCCCGCGGTGATCCCGAAGGTTGCATTCACGATCCTGTTCGCCGGTGCCACCGTCACGGCGTTCGGCAATCTGCTCTCCCAGTTCGCGTTGCGCCCGGTCGCGGCGCGCGCTCTCGAGGCCGGCGGGCCGGTACGACGACGCTCGCTCGGTGTCACCGGCCGTACCGCCGTCGCGTGGGTGCTCGGAACCGGGCTGCCCCTCACGGGCCTCATGCTCATCGCCGTCTTCTCGTTCATCCGGCCGGCCAGCTCCGCGCAGATGGCGATCTCGATCCTCGCGATCGGATCGGTGATCCTGTGCTTCGGGCTCGCGCTCATCGTCATCAGCGTGCGTGCCACGGCCGCGCCCATGCGCGCCGTTCAGCTGGGGATGGAACGGGTGGCCGGCGGTGACCTCACGGCGTCGGTCGTCGTCTACGACGCGACCGAGGTCGGGGCGCTACAGGGTGGCTTCAACCGCATGGCCGAGGGCCTGCGCGAACGCGATCTGCTCCGCGATCTCTTCGGACGCCACGTCGGCGAGGATGTCGCGCGCAACGCGCTCGAACGCAATCCCGAACTCGGCGGGGAAGAACGCGAGGTGGCGGTGCTGTTCGTCGACATCGTCGGATCGACGACGCTCGCGGCGACCCGCTCGCCGATCGACGTCGTCACTCTCCTCAACCGATTCTTCGCGATCGTGGTCGCCGAGTCCGACCGCCGTGGCGGCATGGTCAACAAGTTCGAGGGCGACGGCGCGCTGGTCGTCTTCGGCGCGCCGAGCGAACTCGACGACGCCTACGGGGCCGCGCTCGCGACGGCACGATCCATGAGTACGCGACTGCGCGCCGACGTGCCCGAATGCGAGGTGGGCATCGGGGTCTCGTCCGGCCCCGCGGTCGCCGGCAACGTCGGCGCGAACGAACGATACGAGTACACGGTCGTCGGCGATCCGGTCAACGAGGCCTCCCGACTGTGCGATCACGCGAAGACGGAGGTCCCCGGCGCCGTCGCGGCGTCGGCGCGCACGGTGGAGCGCGCCGGAGAGTCCGAGCGAGCACACTGGCGTGTCGACGGCGAGGTACTGCTGCGTGGACGCACCGAACCGACCGGCGTGGCTGCTGCGGTCACCTGATCCACCCCGCACGACCCGGGGGGAACAATCGAATCACGGGGGAAGAATGGAACTGGCGGGTTATCTCGCGCTGCTCATCGCACCGACGACGCTCGGGCTGCTGAGCTTCGTCATGTACCGGGCGGCGAGGGTGGAGGCGATACCGCGGAACTCGATGATCGGAGTGCGCACCAGCGCCACGCTCTCCTCGGACCGAGCGTGGCTCATCGCCCACAGGGTTGCAGCACCCTACTTCGCTGCAATCGCAGTCGTCGGCGCGGCGGTCGTCGTCGTATCGGCGGCGCTCCCCTTCGCGATCACTGCAGGCGACGGCCGCTATCCGCCGGCGATGGCGCTCGCACCGGCGCTCGGGTTGCTGATCCAGGCCGTCGTGCTGGTCGCCGCGGCGATGACGGCTCATTCGGCCGCGAAGAGGTCGTAGCGACATTCGTATCGGGTGGTGAACGCA
>NZ_BCXD01000011.1 GCF_001894925.1 Rhodococcus rhodnii NBRC 100604
CAGACCAGCCGTCACACCACACAAAAAATGTGGCGCGCCAAAAAATTGGCACTGACATTCATCGACACACTGTTGAGTTCTCAAAGAACACGCACACACCAACCACACCGACCCGAAAGCCGACACAACCGGGATGACTAGTTCCACCCACAAACACCTGCAGGCGCGGACCACAACCCTACACGAGAGTCTGTCCTGACCGCCAGGCGCACCCCGTACAACCTCGTTCACTCACCACACTCGAAAGCCGGGAGTCGGTGTCCGTGTCGCTCTGACTCGAAGAAAACTACGCCACCGCACCTTCATCCACCAAATCGCCTGGTCAGCGGGGCGCAGGCGACGATCGGCCGTCAGTGGCGGTCGGGATCGGGCACCCCGACGCGCTCGATCACGCCGCCCAGAGCCGCGAGCTTCTCGACGAACTCGGGGTACCCCCGGTCGATGTGGAAGACGTCGTGCACCTCGGTCACTCCCTCGGCGCAGAGCCCCGCCAGCACGAGGCCGGCGCCGGCGCGAATGTCGGACGACCAGACCGGCGCACTCGACAGCTGCGGAATCCCGCGGACTACGGCGTGGTGGCCGTCCGTGCGGGCATCGGCACCCAGTCGGATCATCTCCTCGACGAACCGGAACCGAGCCTCGAACACGTTCTCGGTGATCATCGACGTCCCGTCGGCGACCGCGGCCAGGCCGATGGCCATGGGCTGGAGGTCGGTGGGAAAGCCCGGGAACGGGAGCGTCGCGAAGTTGACGGCCTTCGGCCGCTCGGGCTGACGCACACGGAAGCCGTCGGCGTAGTCGGTGACCTCGGCCCCCGCCGAGCGAAGTTTGTCGAGCACGAGCCCGAGGTGCTTCGGGTTCACCCCGGTCACCCGCACATCGCCGCGGGTCATCGACGCCGCGATCCCCCACGTTGCCGCGACGATGCGGTCGCCGATCACGCGGTGCGTCGTCGGGTGCAACCGATCGACGCCGTCGATGGTCAACGTCGACGATCCCGCGCCCGAGACGCGTGCACCCATCTGCACGAGCATCGTGCACAGGTCGACGATCTCGGGTTCGCGCGCGGCGTTGTCGATGACCGTCTGGCCCTTGGCGAGGACTGCAGCCATGAGGATGTTCTCGGTGGCACCGACCGACGGGAAAGCGAGGCGAATCGCCGCGCCCTCGAGATCCTCGGCCTGCGCGACCACACACCCGTGTTCGATCGTGCTGTTGGCGCCCAGCAGTCGCAGCCCCGACTGGTGCATGTCGAGCGGCCGCGACCCGATCGCGTCGCCACCCGGCAACGCGACCACGGCCTGCCGGCACCGAGCCACGAGCGGGCCCAGCACACACACCGACGCACGGAACTGCCGGACCGCCGCGAAGTCGGCGTGATACTTCGGCTCCGCGGGAGTCGTGATGTATGCGACCGAGCCGTCGAGCTCGACGTCGCAACCCAGCCCGCGCAGCACCTCCGCCATCAACGGCACGTCGAGGATGTCCGGGCAGTTCTCGACGACGGTCGTGCCCTCGGTCAGCAACGCGGCAGCCATGAGTTTGAGCACGCTGTTCTTCGCGCCACCGACCGCCACGTCACCTTCGAGGCGGTTGCCGCCGGTCACCAAGAAACGTTCGCTCACAGTCCTACAGCCTAAGCGCAAGGGCCTTCGTACGCCGCAGGGTACGGTGACGCAATGGCGGTGCATCTCACCAAGATCTACACCCGGACCGGTGACGACGGCACGACGGGCCTGAGCGATTTCTCCCGTGTCGCCAAGACGGATCCTCGTCTCGTCGCCTACGCCGACTGCGACGAGACGAACGCCGCGATCGGTGTCGCGCTCGCCGACTCCGAGGTTCCGGACCGAGTCGCCCACGTCCTGCACTGGATCCAGAACGATCTGTTCGACGCCGGAGCCGATCTCGCGACGCCGCACGTGGCGAACCCCGAGCATCCGCCGCTCCGCATCACCGACGCCTACGTGACGCGGCTCGAGGAATGGTGCGACGAGTTCAACGCCGCGCTGGCGCCGCTGAACTCGTTCGTGCTTCCCGGCGGCACGTTGCTGTCGGCCCATCTGCACGTCGCGCGCACCGTCGCCCGGCGTGCGGAACGCTCGGCCTGGGCTGCGGTCGATCACGCACCCGAGACGACGAGCCTCCTGCCGGCGAAGTACCTCAACCGGCTGTCCGACCTGCTCTTCGTGCTGTGCCGCGTCGCGAATCCGGACGGCGACGTCCTGTGGCGCCCGGGCGCCGGAGCCTGAACTCCCGGATTCACTGGATACGACGGCGCTGACTGCGACCGTCCGGCCGGGACTCGACCCACGACAGGAATGCCGTCAGCGCACCGACGTCGAACGCGATCTCGTAGCTGCGCTCGCCGTCGATGTCGGCCGAATCGGTGAGTTCGACGATCACTGTGTCCTCGGTCATGATGTCGAACTCGTTGCCCGTGGCGCTTCGCCGTCCGGTGACCTCGATGCCGCCCCGCGTGAGCCGGGCATCCGGACCGGGACGCAGGCTGGAGAGTTTGAAGAACACCAGCGTGCTCTCCCCGTAGCGGACGATCCCGTGCCGCCACCCCGACCCGGGGCCCGCGGGGAGGGTGCGCATGATCGCCGCGGTCCCCCCACGGTGAAGCACGCGCAACCGATACAGAAAAGCCGCGACGAGAGACACGAGCAGCACGGCCAGAACGATCGTGAGAATCGTTCCGGCCGTCACTGCTGAGCTCCCGTCGCGGCTTGTCCGGCGTGGATCCGCTAGGCCCGCTCAGCGGCGCGAAGACGTCCGCGAGCAACTGCCACGGCATGCTCGTCGTCGCCCGCATCGGCCAGCGCGGCCTTGGCGGCCTCGACGTCGATGTCACTCGCGAGATCGGCGGACTCCGCGAGCACCGTCACGGTCTCCGCCGTCACCGACAGGAAACCGCCGTGGATCGCGGCGACGATCCGATCGCCCTCCACCGGGTGGATGACGACGACGCCCGACTCGACGAGCTGACCGAGGACCGGTTCGTGACCGGGCATGATGCCGATCTCGCCCTCGGTGGTCTGCGCGACGACAAGGCTCGCCTTGCCGGACCAGACGCGCTCCTCGACGGCGACGACGTCAACGGTCATGTCTGCCATGTCGGACTACTTTCCGGCGATCTTCTTGGCAGCGGCCTCGACGTCGTCGAGTCCGCCGAGGCTGTTGAACGCCTGCTCGGGGAAGTGATCGAACTCGCCCTTGCACACGCGGTCGAACGCCTCGATCGTGTCGCGCAGCGGCACGACCGAACCCGGCTGACCGGTGAACTTCTCGGCGACGATGAAGTTCTGGCCGAGGAACCGCTGGAGGCGACGTGCACGGCCGACGAGGACCTTGTCCTCCTCGGAGAGCTCGTCCATACCGAGAATCGCGATGATGTCCTGCAGTTCCTTGTACTTCTGCAGGATTCGCTTGACCTCGTTCGCGACGCGGAAGTGGTCCGCGCCGACGATCGACGGCTCGAGGATCCGCGAGGTCGACGACAGCGGGTCGACCGCCGGGTAGATACCCATCTGCGAGATCGGACGCGAGAGCTCGGTGGTGGCGTCGAGGTGCGCGAACGTGGTCGCCGGCGCCGGGTCGGTGTAGTCGTCGGCGGGGACGTAGATCGCCTGCAGCGACGTGATCGACCGGCCACGCGTCGAGGTGATGCGCTCCTGGAGCACACCCATCTCGTCGGCCAGGGTCGGCTGGTAACCGACGGCGGACGGCATACGGCCGAGCAGCGTCGAGACCTCCGAACCGGCCTGCGTGAAGCGGAAGATGTTGTCGATGAACAGGAGCACGTCCTGGCCCTGGACGTCGCGGAAGTACTCCGCCATCGTCAGTGCCGACAGCGCGACGCGCATACGCGTTCCGGGCGGCTCGTCCATCTGGCCGAACACGAGGGCGGTGTCCTGGAGGACGCCCATCTCTTCCATTTCCAGGTAGAGATCGGTGCCCTCACGCGTGCGCTCACCGACGCCCGCGAACACCGAGGTGCCCGAGAACTCACGCGCGATACGGGTGATCATCTCCTGGATCAGAACGGTCTTGCCGACACCGGCACCACCGAACAGACCGATCTTGCCGCCCTTGACGTACGGGGTCAGCAGGTCGATGACCTTGATGCCGGTCTCGAGGATCTCGGTCTTGCCCTCGAGCTGGTCGAAGGCCGGCGGCTTGCGGTGGATGCCCCACTGCTCGCCGTCACGGCCGGTGCCAGGAGCGTCGAGGCAGTCGCCGAGCGCGTTGAAGACGTGGCCCTTGACGACGTCGCCGACGGGAACCGAGATCGGCTTGCCGGAGTCGACGACGGCGGCGCCACGGACGAGTCCGTCCGTCGGCTGCATCGAGATGGTGCGGACCATGTTGTCGCCGAGGTGCTGTGCGACCTCGAGCGTCAGGGTCTTCGCGACCGATGCCAGGGTGACCTCGGCGTTGAGTGCGTTGAACAGTTCGGGAACGGCTCCGCGCGGGAACTCGACGTCCACGACGGGGCCGATCACCCGCACGACGCGGCCGGCGAGCTCGTTCGCCCCCGCTGTGCCCTTGTCGGTTACTGCTGAGGTCATTGTCTAGTCACTTCCTGCCAGCGCGTCCGCGCCGCCGACGATCTCGCTGATTTCCTGGGTGATCTGTGCCTGACGAGCCTGGTTCGCCTGACGCGTCAGGGTGTTGACCAGATCGTTGGCGTTGTCCGTCGCGGCCTTCATCGCGGTACGGCGAGCCGCGTGCTCCGAAGCCGCGGCTTCGAGAAGTGCCGCGTAGATGCGGGTGTTCACGTACTTCGGCAGCAGGGCCGAGAGCAGCTCTTCCGCATCGGGCTCGAAGCTGAAGTCCGGCGTGGGCTCGTCGTCCTTGGGAACCACGCTGTCCGAGAGCATGTCCTCGCCGAGCTCGATCTCCTCGGTCGTGACGGTGACCTCGAGCGGCGCGACACGACGCACCTCGGGACGCTGGGTCAGCATCGACACGAAACGCGTGTACACGATGTGCAGTTCGTCGACGCCTTCGACGGTACCTTCACCGTCCGGTGCCTCGACCTGCTCGCCCGACCCTGCCATGAACAGGTCGACGAGGTGACGTGCCGCTTTGTTCGCATCGGCGTACCGCGGCTTCTCCGAGAAGCCGGTCCACGCTCCCGCGACGTCGCGGTCGCGGAACGTGTAGTAGCCGAGGCCCTTCTTGCCGAGCACGTACGGAACCGGATCCTTGCCCTCGCTGCGCAGCAGCTGGTACAGCTCTTCGGCTTCCTTGAGCACGTTGGCGTTGTAGGCGCCGCACTGGCCACCATCGCTGGTGACGACGAGTACCGCGGCACGCTTGGGTTCCGCGCGCTCGGTGAGCAGCGGATGGTCGAGTGCGGTCGACGCGCTCGCCAGCTCGCTGAGCACCTTGGTGATCTCGTCCGAGTACGGCTTCGACGCCGAGACCCGGCTCTGCGCCTCGGTGATCCGCGAGGTCGCGATCAGTTCCCGAGCCTTGGTGATCTTCTTGGTCGAGTTGACCGACTTGATGCGCGAACGCAGTTCGCGAATGCTGGCCATCGATCGATCACTCTCCCTTCGTCTGTCGCAGTGTCAGGACCGCGCGGCTCACTTGTGGACGGACTTCCGCTTGACGGAGACCTGCTCCTGGTTGACCTCGTCGGCCGCGAGGGTGTCCGCCTCGGCCTCGTTGACGACGCGGTTGCCGTCGGACGTGAGGAAGCCCTGCTTGAACTTCTCCGTCGCGTCGAGGAGCGCCTTCTGGTTGTCGTCGTCGAGGACCTTGCCACCCGAGATCGAGTCGAAGACGCCGGTCGCGTTGCGGTGCAGGTCGTCGAGCAGCTCCGACTCGAAGCGGCGGACGTCACCGACGGGGACGCTGTCGTAGACACCTTCGCCGGCGAGCCAGATCGACACGATCTGATCCTCGACGGGAACCGGCGAGAACTGGTCCTGCTTGAGCAGTTCGGTCAGGCGAGCACCGCGGTCGAGCTGAGCCTTCGACGCGGCGTCGAGGTCCGACGCGAACGCCGAGAACGATTCGAGCTCACGGAACTGCGCGAGTTCGAGACGCAGCGAGCCGGAGACCTTCTTCATGCCCTTGGTCTGTGCGGCACCACCGACACGGGACACCGAGATACCCACGTTGATGGCGGGACGCACGCCCTGGTTGAAGAGGTCGGACTCGAGGAAGACCTGGCCGTCGGTGATCGAGATGACGTTGGTCGGGATGTACGCCGAGACGTCGTTGGCCTTGGTCTCGATGATCGGCAGACCCGTCATCGAACCGCCGCCGAGGTCGTCGGAGAGCTTCGCGCAACGCTCGAGCAGACGCGAGTGCAGGTAGAAGACGTCACCGGGGTATGCCTCACGTCCCGGCGGGCGACGCAGCAGCAGCGAGATGGCGCGGTAGGCCTCGGCCTGCTTGGTCAGGTCGTCGAACACGATGAGGACGTGCTTGCCCTCGTACATCCAGTGCTGGCCGAGTGCCGAGCCGGTGTACGGCGCGAGCCACTTGAAGCCGGCGGAGTCGGACGCGGGGGCCGCGACGATGGTCGTGTAGTCCATCGCGCCGGCCTCTTCGAGCGACTGCTTGACGCCCGCGATGGTCGAGCCCTTCTGGCCGACGGCGACGTAGATGCAGCGAACCTGCTTCGTGGGGTCGCCCGACTCCCAGTTGGCCTTCTGATTGAGGATCGTGTCGATGCAGACCGCGGTCTTGCCGGTCTTGCGGTCACCGATGACGAGCTGGCGCTGGCCACGGCCGATCGGGGTCATCGCGTCGATGGCCTTGATGCCGGTCTGCATCGGCTCCTCGACGGGCTGACGCTCGAGAACCGACGCCGCCTGGAGCTCGAGCGCACGGTTCTCGCTCGACTCGATGCCGCCGAGGCCGTCGATCGGCTGACCGAGCGGGTTGACGACGCGGCCGAGGTAGCCGTCGCCGACCGGCACCGACAGAACGTCGCCCGTCCGCTTGACCTCCTGGCCCTCGGCGATCGCCTCGTACTCGCCGAGGACGACGGCACCGATCTCGGTCGCATCGAGGTTCAGCGCGACGCCGAGGACGCCGCCCGGGAACTCGAGGAGTTCGTTGGCCATCGCCGAAGGCAGGCCACTGACATGCGCGATGCCGTCACTCGTGTCGGTCACCACGCCGACCTCCTCGCGGGAGGCCTCCGGTGAGTAGTTCGCGGTGTAATTGTCGATCGCGCTACGGATCTCGTCGGAGGAGATCGTCAGCTCCGCCATGTTCTTCCTGCTCTCGGTATCTGGTCTTCGAAAAGATCGGGGAATTGGTCTGTGCCGTCGGCGAACGTGGCCCGGCTACGCGAGTCCGCGCCGCAGCGCAGCGAGTCGCCCTGCCGCACTGCCGTCGACGACCTCGTCGCCCACGCGGACGACGAGACCTCCGAGGAGTTCGGGGTCGACCTCGTTGTGCACCGTCACGGGCTTGCCGTACATGCGGGTGAGCGTCGTCGCCAGCCGATCCGCCTGCTGCGTGCTCAGTGCGCTGACGCTGGTCACCTTGGCGACCAGGTTCTCGCGCTGAGCTGCAGCGAGGTTCGACAGTGCGTCGAACGCGTCCGCGGGAGCCGTCCCGCGGAGCCGGCCGACGGCCTGCACCGCGAGTGCCTCGCCGACCGCGGTCGCCTTGCCGTACAGAAGGCTCGTGAGGAGTTCCTTCTTGCGGCGCGGCGTCGTCGCACGGTCCGACAGGGTCTGCTCGAGTTCCGGATTCCCTGCGACGATGCGGCCGAGTCGGAACAGCTCGTCCTCGACGGTGTCGAGCTGGTTCTGATCGGCTGCGGCCTTCAGCAACGATTCCCGGCCGAGGAGCACGAGCGAGTCGAGCAGGTCTCGGGGCGCGGACCAGTCCTGAGCCACCGCCGTCGTGAGGACGGCGAGCGCCTCGGCGCTGATCTTGCCGCCGAAGATCTGCTCGGCCAGTCCCGAACGGGCCGCCGCGGGCGCCGATGCGTCGGACACCGCCGCGGCGAGGCCGCGGGAGTCGTCCAGCGTGTCGACAACCGAGAACAGGTCCGTTCCGGTCTGAGCCGCGGTCGCGGTCGCTGCCCCCGGGGAGACGGCGTCCACGGCCGAGGACAACGCAGCACGGGTCTGCGTCAAGGCCTCACGGCTCGCTGCGTACATGGGCCTCACTTCCCTGCTGCGGTCTTGTCGACGGAGTCGAGTTCGTCGAGGAAGCGGTCGATCGATCCGGCGCGCTTGACGTCGTCCGACAGCGACTCGCCGATGACCTTCTCCGCGAGGTCGACGGCCGTACGGCCGAGGTCTCCGCGCAGTTCGGTGACGATCTGCTGACGCTGCGCCGCGAGCTGGGTGTGACCCGCAGCCACGATGCGCTCGCTCTCCTCCTGGGCCTGTGCCTTCATCTCCGTGATGATCTGCTGGCCCTGCAGTCGCGCGTCCTCACGGATCTGCGCTGCTTCGGTGCGAGCCTCGGCGAGCTGCGCTCGGTACTGCTCGAGCGTCTCCTTCGCCTCGACCTGCGCCTCTTCGGCGCGCTGGAGACCGCCCTCGATCTTGTCCGTGCGCTCGTCGAGCACCTTCTGTGCCATCGGAAGCACGAACTTCCAGAAGACGAACGCGACGACAGCCAGGGCGACGATCGACCAGACGATGTCGTACACCGCGGGGAGGAGCGGGTTCTGCTCACCTTCCGCCGCGAGTACTGCGATGGTTGCTGCTGCCATGTCGGTGTCTTAGAAAATGAAGCCGGCGACGAGGCCGATCAGGGCGAGGGCCTCGGTGAAGGCGATACCGAGGAACATCGTGGTACGGACCTGTCCGGCCATCTCGGGCTGACGGACCATGGACTCCATCGCCTTGCCGACGAGGATACCGATGCCGATGCCGGGGCCGATGGCCGCGAGACCGAAGCCGATGGCGCCGTAACCGCGGACGGTGGTCTCAGCCGCTTCCTGTGCCAGGTACGCGAGGCTCATGGTGATTGTTTCCCTTTCTGTTGGCCCTCACCGGGATCGGTGGGGGCTCAGTTCTCGGTGTGGCCGCGTTCCCTCGGGGACGGCCGGTCGAAAAGTTCTAGTGCGAGTCCGCGTGCAGCGAGGTGTCGATGTACACCGACGTCAGCAGCGCGAAGACGTAGGCCTGCAGGAAGATGACCAGCAGCTCGAAGAAGGTGAAGCCGATCGCGGCCGCCACCGACGCGACACCGAAGATCGCGGTGAAGTTGCCGGCCTCGAAGAAGAAGTACCAGGCCGAGCTGAAGAACAGCACGAGCAGGATGTGGCCCGCGAGCATGTTGGCCATGAGACGAACCATGAGCGTGAACGGCCGCAGGATGAAGGTCGAGATGAACTCGATCGGGATCAGCAGCACGTGCAGGGCGGGTGGCACGTTCGGAACGACGACCGAGCTCTTGAAGTACGTGAGGAAGCCGTACTTCTTGATACCGACGTAGACGAACGTCCCCCACGCGAACAGCGCGAGCACCATCGGCATCGCGATTCGGCCGTTCGACGAGATGTTGAGGAACGGTGTGACGCCCGAGATGTTCGTCGCGAGAACGATGAAGAAGATCGTCGCGATGACGGGGAGGAACCTACGGCCCTGTTCCTTGCCGAGGATCTCCTCGGCGATGTGGATCCGCACGAAGTCGATCGCGAACTCGGCGACGTTCTGCACGCCACGCGGAACGAGCTTGGGGCTGCGCAGGGCGATCACGAAGAACAGCAGCAGGGCCGCGACCATGATCAGCCGGATCATGATCAGTCGATCGATCTCGAACGGTGTTCCACCGAAAAGGATGGCAGGCGGGTTGAAGTCGGCCAGTGTGGGCGGCGAAAAGCCCTCGCCCGCAGCCAAGAGTGTGACGCTCAGCGGTCTCTCCCGTAGTCGGTCCGCAGTCGAAGTCGGCCTGCGGTTCGATCGGACAGTGGTGGTTCGATCGGACGATCTTCCGGCCGACGAGGTCCGTTCGCGGAATCGTCAGCTCTCCCGGGGGAATGCTGTCGGCGTCGGCTGCTCTCGTCGACCCGGCGGTACGCATGGCGCCCGCCGCACAAATCGCAGTGGACACGCGTATCCGCACGCGGAATGCGCCCTTTGTGCCTGCTTGGCCCGAACCTTATCAAGACATCTACGACAGTGTGTAGGCGGGTCCCGGCCTGCGACGACGGTGGCCGGAGCACCCGCGCTACTCCTTCGTGTCGGACGAAGACGGCTCTCCCGCCACCCCCGCTCCGCCTCGAGTGTTCGGCTCCACGTACAGCATCTTACTCCCCAGTACGCCCCAGGTTTCCGAGCCCAGCACGAGAATCAACGCGCCTACCATCACGATCGCCAGCGAGGTCCGGCTGTAGAAGTCGAGCGGGCTCAGCAGACCGAGGGCGATGAGGGCGACGGCCATCTTCAGCAGCCAGCTGCCGAGCAGGACGGCAGCGGCCGTGAGGGGCGGAAGTTTCGCCGTCGCGAGCACGGTGACGGCGGTGATGAGGACGAACCCGCCGCCGATCCCGGCGCCGAGCAGCGCGCCCCAGACTCCCGGGAGTCCCGCGACGAGACCCGAGACCGCGACGCCGATCACGGCGAGGGCGACGAGACCGAGTGCACCGAAACGCACTGCGCGGCGCAGCGCCGCCGTCGATCCACCGCTCGGCATCATCATGGCGTCCGGATCGGACGAGGGCTCGGAGTTCGGCGCGGCCGCGGAATGCGGCGGTACGCCGGGGTTCGGGGAGGTCACGATACTCAAGGGTAACCGATGTCCGAATCAGCCCGATTCTGCGGCGACGGGCCCGGGGGCGACTCCCGGCCACGACGCAACGACGGCACCGCCGTCACGATCAGCGCGAACAGCAGTCCGCCCGCGAGCAGCAGCACCACGACGCGGCGATCGAACAGCGCAGTGCCGACCGCGCCGAAGGCGAGGACCCCGACCCACAGGTAGATCAGCAGGACGACACGGCGGTGCGAGTGGCCGATCTGGAGCAGCCGGTGGTGCAGATGCATCTTGTCGGGGCTGAACGGGCTCACCCCGGCGCGCGTGCGGCGTACGACTGCGAGCAGGAGATCGAGAATCGGAACGAACATCACCGCACCGACGAGCAGCAGCGGCGTGAAGAGACCCAGCAGGTCGCGGCTGCCGTACGCGTTGAGCGAGATGCGGCCCGACGCGCTCGTCGCGATCGCCGCCAGCATGAGGCCGATGAGCATCGAGCCGGAATCGCCCATGAAGATCCGGGCGGGCTGGAAGTTGTGCGGCAGGAAGCCGAGACACGCGCCGGCGAGCGCCGCCGCGAGCAGCGCCGGCGGATAGGCGCTGACGTCGCCGCCCTGATCGTGCAGCAGACCCGCCGAGAACACGCAGATCGCGACGGAGGCGATGAGCCCGAGGCCCGCGGCGAGGCCGTCGAGTCCGTCGACGAAGTTCATCGCGTTGATCATCACGGCAGCGACGGCGACCGTCATGAGCCCGGCCTGCAACTGGTCGAGGACGATCGTCGTCCCACCGTCGCCGAAGGGCAGGTAGATGATGTACCAGCTCACGCCCATCACGACGAGGATTCCGGCGGCGGTCACCTGGCCGACGAACTTGGTGAGCGCATCGAGTCCCCAGCGGTCGTCGACGACGCCGACGAGCACGATCACGAATCCGGCGATGAGGACCGCCGGTATGTCGTTGTTGAACTCGAACCCACGCGTCAACGCAGGGAGTTGCGTCGCGAAGCCGAGCGCGACGAGGACACCGAGGTACATTCCGGTGCCGCCGAGCCGCGGCGTCGGCTGGACATGGACGTCGCGATCGCGCGGAACGGCCACGGCACCCGAGCGGATCGCGAGGACCCGCACGGCTCCCGTGGCGAGGAAGGTCACGACGGCCGCGGTGAGAAAGACCAGGAGCAGCTCACGGATCGGGACGCCCGCGCCACCGCCGCCGTAGCCGAACGTCGACCCCACCGCCAGCAGCGACTCGGAGCCGGGTACGACGATCACCTCGACGACGCTACCGCGCGCCGCACCGCCGTCCCGTCGCGAAACACCGGGATCACTCGGCGCCTGCGAGATCGGCCGGCGACATGCCGAGGACGGTCGCGATGTCGTCGAGCGAGACTGCGCCTTCGCGCAGCACGCGCGGCGTCGCACCCGTGAGATCGACGATCGTCGAGGCGACGGCGTGCTCCGCGGGGCCACCGTCGAGATACACGCTCACGAGCCCGCCGAGCTGATCGCGGGCCTCACCGACCGTCGTCGCCGGCGGATTCCCGGACACGTTGGCGCTCGACACGGCGAGCGGTCCGACGTCGCGCAGCAGTTCGAGCGCGACGGGGTGCAGGGGCATCCGCAGCATCACGGTGCCGCGGGTGTCGCCGAGGTCCCACGCGAGCGACGGCGCCTGTTCGACGACGAGACTCAGCCCGCCCGGCCAGAAGGCGCGTACGAGTTCGCGCGCCTGCGGAGTCACGCTGTAGACGAGTCCGTCGATCGTGTTCCACGAGCCGACGAGAACCGGGACGGGCATGTCGCGGCCCCGGCCCTTCGCGCGCAGCAGGGCGTCGACGGCGTCGCTGTCGAACGCATTGGCGGCGATGCCGTACACCGTGTCCGTGGGCACGACGACGAGCCGGCCCGCCTCGAGAGCGTTCTTCGCGGCACCGAGACCCGCTGCGCGGGAATCCTCACTGCCGCAGTCGTATACGGAACTCACACGCTCATCCTTTCATTCGGCCGGTTCAGTCGGCCGACGAGGGCTGCGCCGACGGCTCGGGTACGGGCTCGGTGCGCTCGGGCTTCGGCCCGCCCAGCACCCGCCCGCCGGTCTGCGACATGCGCTGCGATTCGACGGCCGTCGCGACGCGATGCGCGACGACGAAACGCGGCCGGCCGGCGAGGTCGGCGTGCTCGGAGACGTTGCCGAAGACGCGGCGCTGCGAGAACAGCTCGGCGACACGCTCGCCGTGCGAGTCGTCGTGCTCGATGCCCGCCGCTCCCCCGATCCGCAACCATCGCGCGATGTTGGAGACCATCGGCTTGATGACGGACAGTCCGTCCGCGCCGCCGAACAGCGCGAGATGCGGGTCGTGATCGGCCACCTCGGGTTCGAGGTCGGCTCCCTCCGGAACGTACGGCGGATTCGCGACGACGACGTCGACACGCCCTTCCAGGGCCGTGAGCAGCTCGCGCTGGGTGACGTCGCCCTGATGGAGATGGACGGGGGTGTCCCCCGCGGCCTCGCGCGCCCGCGCGTTGCGACGGGCCCACGACAGCGCAGCGGAGTCGAGTTCGACGGCGTGGACGACGGCGTCGGGCCGCTCGTGGGCAATCGCGAGCGCGAGCGCACCCGAGCCGGTGCACAGGTCGAGAACGACGGGCGCGCGATCGGTGACGCGCTGGAGATGCGAGAGCGCCCATTCGAGCAGGAGTTCGGTCTCCGGCCGCGGGACGAACACTCCCTCACCGACCTCGACGTCGATCGCGCCCACGGCCGCCGTCCCGAGAATGTACTGGAGCGGGATCCGCTCGGCGCGTCGCGCGACCATCTCGTCGAGACGTTCGACGATGTCGCCGTCGACCAGCGGGACGAGCCCGAGTCGCGTGCGTGACGTGCCGAGCAGGTGCGCCGCGAGGAGTTCGGCGTCGGTGCGGGCGTTCGGGACGCCCGCGGCCTCGAGGCGTGCCGTCGCGTCGGTGAGAGCGAGGCGAAGGGGATGGCGGCTCACGGGACCAGCTTCCTACTCGGCTTCGAGCCGTGCACGGCGATCGGCCTCGACGAGCGCGTCGAGCAGTGCGCCCATGTCGCCGTCGAGCACGGCGTCGAGATTGTGCGCCTTGTAGCCGATGCGATGGTCGGCGATGCGGTTCTCCGGGAAGTTGTATGTCCGGATCCGCTCCGAGCGGTCGACGGTGCGCACCTGGCTCGCGCGCTCCGCGGACGCCTCCGCCTCGGCGGCCTCCTCGGCGGCGGCCTGCAACCGCGCGGCGAGGACCTGCATCGCGCGCGCCTTGTTCTGCAGCTGCGAACGCTCGTTCTGGCAGGTCACGACGATGCCGCTCGGCAGATGCGTGATGCGGACCGCCGAGTCGGTCGTGTTGACGCCCTGACCGCCCTTGCCGGACGACCGGTACACGTCGATGCGCAGGTCGGCGTCGTCGATGTCGATCTGCTCCGCTTCCTCCGGCTCCGGGTAGACGAGGACTCCCGCCGCCGACGTGTGGACGCGGCCCTGCGACTCAGTCACGGGCACCCGCTGCACGCGGTGCACCCCGCCCTCGAACTTCAGCCGCGACCACACGCCGTCACGCGTCGCCTCGCGTGCCGCGATCGACAGCGTGAGGTCCTTGTAGCCGCCGAGGTCCGACTGCGCTCCGCCGAGAACGGTGACCCGCCAGCCCTGCCGCTCGGCGTAGCGCGTGTACATCCGGGCGAGGTCGGCCGCGAACAGGGCCGACTCCTCGCCGCCCTCACCGCTCTTGACCTCGAGGACGATGTCGTCGCCGTCGTGCGGGTCGCGCGGGGCGAGCAGGTCGGTCAGCTGGGCGTCGAGCTCTGCTGCAGCACGCTCGAGTTCCGGGATCTCGGCCGCGAAGGCCGGATCGTCGGCAGCGAGTTCCCGCGCCGCGGCGAGGTCGTCCTGTGCGCCCTGAAGCTTGCGGTACGTCGCCATGATCGGGGCCAGTTCGGCGAAGCGTTTGCCCACGCGGCGTGCTGCGGAGGCGTCGCCGTGCAGCGCCGGATCCGCGAGCTGCTGCTCGAGTCCGGCGTGTTCGGCGAGGATGTCGTCGATCGCCGACGGCGACGTGCGTGCCATGTTTCGTTCCACTCCTGCTGATGTTCGTGCCGGTTGCGCAAAAACGCCGACGCCCGGCCTGCGATGTGCAGGACGGGCGTCGGCGAAACGGCTAGGAGTTGGCGGAGTCCGCCTTCTTCGCGCCACGATCGCGACGGCCGTAGCGGGCCTCGAACCGTGCGACGCGTCCGCCGGTGTCGAGGATCTTCTGCTTGCCCGTGTAGAACGGGTGGCACTGCGAGCACACTTCCACGTTGATCCGGCCGCCCTCGGCGGTGCTGTGGGTGTCGAACGTGTTCCCGCAACCACAGACCACGGTGGTGGCGTGGTAGTCGGGGTGAATACCTGACTTCATGGTGTCCCTTTCGATGGCCGCCGGGTCACCTTCGCCTGCCGAAGGTGTGAACCGGAACCGGACTCGGCCGTTCAGTATGCCAGAGCAGCGGCGACGGCCGACAATCGCGCCTGCTGTGTTTCCCAACGCTGCGGCGCCCCGTCGTGTTCCCGGGTTGGGGCGCTTCGCGCTCGTGCGTGATTCTCCGGTGTGGGGACCGGAAGATCACGCACGAGCGGCGGAGCCGCCCACTAGTCGTCGAGCGCTCCGCCGGGAGCGTTCTTCGACACCTGCATGAGGAACTCGATGTTCGACTTCGTCTTCTTGAGCCGGTCCATCAGCAGATCGATCGCCTGGTGCGAGTCGAGGGCCGACAGCACGCGCCGCAGCTTGTGCACGACGGCGAACTCGTCCGGACTCATGAGGAGCTCGTCCTTACGGGTGCTCGACATGTTGACGTCGACCGCCGGGAAGACGCGGCGCTCCGCGATCTTGCGATCGAGCTTGAGCTCGGCGTTGCCCGTGCCCTTGAACTCCTCGAAGATCACCGTGTCGCCGGTCGAACCGGTCTCGACGAGCGCCGAGGCGATAATCGTCAGCGAACCGCCGTTCTCGATGTTGCGGGCGGCACCGAGGAAACGCTTCGGCGGGTACAGCGCCGTGGAATCGACACCACCGGACAGGATTCGTCCCGACGCGGGCGAGGCGTTGTTGTACGCACGGCCGAGGCGGGTGATCGAGTCGAGCAGCACGACGACGTCCTGGCCCTGCTCCACGAGGCGCTTCGCCCGCTCGATCGCGAGTTCGGCGACGGCCGTGTGGTCGGACGGCGGGCGGTCGAACGTCGAGGCGATGACCTCGCCGTTCACCGATCGCGTCATGTCGGTGACCTCTTCGGGACGCTCGTCGACGAGGACGACCATGAGGTGGCACTCGGGGTTGTTGCGGGTGATCGCGTTCGCGATGTCCTGCAGCACCGTCGTCTTGCCTGCCTTCGGCGGGCTGACGATGAGCGCACGCTGACCCTTGCCGATCGGCATGACGAGGTCGATGACGCGTGTCGTGTACCGATTCTGGTCGGTCTCGAGCCGCAGCCGCTGGTTCGGGTACAGCGGGGTGAGCTTGTTGAACTCGGAACGGCCACGCGCCGATTCGGGCTCGCCACCGTTGACGGTGTCGATCCGCACCAGCGGGTTGAACTTCTGGCGCTGATTCTGCTGCTGCTCGCCCTCACGCGGAACGCGCACGGCGCCCGTGATGGCGTCGCCACGGCGCAGTCCGTTCTTGCGGATGAGGTTCATCGACACATAGACGTCGTTCGGTCCCGGCAGATAACCCGAGGTCCGGACGAACGCGTAGTTGTCGAGGACGTCGAGGATGCCGGCGACCGGCTGCAGGACGTCGTCCTCGCGAATCTCGACGTCGCCGCCGCCACCGCCCTCGCCGCGATCGCGTCCGCGACGGCGCTCACGGAACCGGCGGCCCCGCCGGCCGCGACCGCCCTCGTCGTCGTCGCCCTGATCGCGGTTGCCGCCACCCTGGCCACCCTGATTGCCCTGGTTGCCGCCCTGATCACGGTTGCCCTGATCGCGGTTCTGGTCGCGGTTTCCCTGGCCGCGGTTACGACGGTTTCCGCCGTCGCCCCGCTGCCCGTCGCCACGCTGCTGACCGTCGTTCTTCTGGCCGCCGTCGTTCTTCTGGCCGCCGTCGTTCTTCTGGCCGCCGTCGTTGCGGGACTGGTCGTTCTGCTTCTGCTGACCGCCGTCGTTCTTCGGCTGGTCCTGCTTGTCGTTCTTGGGCTGCTCGTTCTTCGGCTGCTCGTTCTTCGGCTGCTCGTTCTTGCCACGGCCGCCGTCACGCTGCTCGCTGCCCGCGTTCACCGGCTGTTCCGGGGCGGCGACGCCGTCGATCGTCGTCTGCTCGCCCGCAGGTCCTGCGGCACGGCGCGATCCGGACCGGCGTGCACGGCGCGGCCGGTCCTCGCCGTCCTCGGCGGCGGGCGCGGCGCTCTCGGCCGGCGCGCTGGGCGCCACCGCCTTCTCGCCTGACGGCTTGCCCGAGCCCTGGCGCTCCTTGATCGCGGCGATGAGGTCGCCCTTGCGCATCCCGGAGGTGCCCTTGATGCCGAGCTCGCCCGCGAGGGCGCGCAACTCGGCCAGCACCATGCCCGACAGCCCACCGGAGCGCCGAGCTTCGGCGCGCTTGGTCGAGGCCGTGACGGCGTTGTCCGCCTGCACCGGGCTGGTCGTGAGTTCCGTATCGGTCACGGAGGTCCTTTCCTTACCCCGGTCGCGGTCGTGCGACTCGAGGGTTCGTCCCGTAAACCCGGTCGCATCGGACGGATTTCGGATTCGCCGTACGTGGGTGCGATCGAGAAACTGTCGGCTGTGCCCGCCACCCGCTGAGACATTCGGGGGATGTTCGAACCCGGCACGGGTGTGCGGAGAGTTCCCACCAGGATCTCACCGAACCAGGACCTCACCGAAAAAGTGACCCCACCGATGATGTGGGGACGAGCCCGACTCGGGAAGACCCGAACCGAGAGCTCTTCGTCGATGCGATTCGCCTCGATGATGCGATTGCCCTGGATGAATCACCGGCGTCTGATTGCGCACGATGTACGGACACTGCCCACTCTAGCGATCTGCCAGCGTGTGAGCAAGCGTACCGGCACGCGCGTCTCGGTTTCCGACCGGCCGGTACGGCGCCGCGACGACCTGCGTCTCACGCCCGGTGGACGCCGCCGCTCACCGCGAGATCGAGCACCCGCAGTCCGTCGTGCTCGGCCTCGCTGCGGAGGTCGGCCGGGATCGTCTCGGTCCCGAGCGCGAGCACCGTGGGCCCGGCGCCCGACACGGTCGCGGCGATGCCGCGTTCGCGCAGCCTGCCGACCCAGCGGGTCGTGAGCGGCAGCGCGGGCGCCCGGTGCGGCTGATGCAGCATGTCCTCCGTGGCCGGCAGCAGCAGCTCGGGATTCGTCGTCAGCGCGACGACGAGCAGGGCGCTCCGGCTCGCGTTGAACGCGGCGTCGCCGTGCGGGACGAGGTGCGGCAGCAGACCACGCGTGTGCGCAGTCGACGACCGCTCGGTGGGGACGAGGACGCAGGCCCGCAGGTCCGGGTGGGTGTCGAGTCGTACCGCGCGGAAGACCTTCGCGAGCGCCGACTCGCCCGTGTTCTCGTCGTTGCTGCTCCACGAGACGACGGCGCCGCCGAGGACACTCGCCGCGGCGTTGTCGGGATGGCCTTCGAACTCCGAGGACAGCTGGACGAGCTGGGCGTCGGACAGTCCGTGAGTGGGGTCGAGCTCACGCGCGAGCTCGCTCGCCGCGAAGAGCCCGCCCACAGCTGCCGATGCCGACGATCCGAGCCCCCGCGAGTGCGGAATGACGTTGCGGCACACCACGTCCAACCCGTCCGCCCATACCCCGGCAGCCTCGAGGCCACGCTCGATCGCACGAACGACGAGATGCGACGGATTGCACGGAACGTCCTCGGCGCCCTCCCCGACGACCTCGATGTTCAGCCCGGATTCGGTTGTCGTGACCGTGATCTCGTCGTACATGCCGAGCGCGAGACCCAGCGTGTCGAAGCCCGGCCCGAGATTGGCGCTCGACGCGGGCACCCGCACGGTGACGGTGATTCCGCTGGGAAGGGTTTCGGTCATGGCTGGTTTCCGGATCGACGAATCATGGTGTGCCGCGGTCACGGGAGCGTCCGCGCTACGCGAGTTCGAGGGCCGCGGCGACCGCGACCGGATCGACGGGAATCGGCTCCACGTGCGGCATTCCGCGCAGCGCCGTGTCGGGGTCCTTGAGGCCGTTGCCCGTCACGGTGCACACGACGGTGAGCCCGGAGTCGAGCCAGCCCTCCTCGCGCGCGGCGAGCAGGCCCGCGATGCTCGCGGCCGACGCGGGCTCGACGAAGACGCCCTCGGTGGCCGCGACGAGGCGGTACGCGGCGAGGATCTCGTCGTCGGTCGCGGCGCGGAACGCGCCGTCCGACTCCTCCTTCGCCGAGACGGCGCCGTTCCAGGACGCCGGCGACCCGATGCGGATCGCGGTTGCGATCGTCTCGGGATCGCGCACGGGCTCGCCCGTCACGAGCGGGGCCGCTCCGGCCGCCTGCACCCCGAGCATCCGCGGACGCGACGTCGTGACGCCGTCCGCGTGGTACTCGGAGTAGCCGCGCCAGTACGCGGTGATGTTGCCGGCGTTGCCGACGGGAAGCGCGTGGACGTCGGGCGCCTTGCCGAGCGCGTCGCAGATCTCGAACGCCGCGGTCTTCTGGCCTTCGATGCGCACCGGGTTCACGGAGTTCACGAGCGCGATGGTGGGGAACTCGGCCGTCGTCTTGCGGGCGAGTTCGAGGCAGTCGTCGAAGTTGCCCTCGACCTGGATGATCTTCGCACCGTGCATCACGGCCTGCGCGAGCTTGCCCATCGCGATCTTGCCCTGCGGCACAAGCACGGCGCACGTCATCCCGGCGCGGGTCGCATACGCGGCGGCCGACGCGGACGTGTTGCCCGTCGATGCGCACAGCACCGCCTGCTGGCCGCGTGCGCGTGCATCGGTCACGGCCATCGTCATCCCGCGGTCCTTGAACGACCCGGTCGGGTTGAGCCCCTCGACCTTGAGATACACGTCGCAACCGGTGATCTCGGAGATGTGGTTCGCGCGGATCAGCGGCGTGTTGCCCTCGTGCAGCGTCACGGTCTGCCAGTCCGGGCCGATCGGGAGCCGGTCACGGTACGCCTCGATGAGCCCCGGCCAGGGCGTGTGGACTGCGGACGGGATCCCGGTCATCGGTGTGTGCCCTCCAGTCGCAGCACGCTGGTGACGGCTGTGACGAATTCGAGTTGTTCGAGCGCGCTCACGGTCGCCGACAACGCCGAGTCGCTCGCGGTGTGCGTGACGACGACGAGCCGCGCCCCGGTGCCTTCACCCTCCTGGCGGACCGTCGAGATGCTCACGCCGTGCTGCGCGAACTCCGCCGCGACGGCCGAGAGGACGCCGGCCTTGTCCGCTACCTGCATGTTGACGAAGTACCGCGTCGGGATGTCGCCGATCGGCGCGATCTCGAGGTTCGCGTACTTGCTCTCGCGCGGGCCACGGCCGCCGTTGACCTTGTTGCGCGCGGCCATCACGACGTCGCCCATGACGGCGGACGCCGTGGGGGCACCACCGGCGCCCTGGCCGTAGAACATGAGCCGCCCGGCGTTCTCCGCCTCGACGACGACGGCGTTGAACGCGCCGCCGACCGTCGCGAGCGGATGCGAGTCGGGAACGAGCGCCGGGTAGACGCGTGCCGAGATCCGGTCGCGGCCGCCCGGCGAGGGCACCCGCTCGCAGATCGAGAGCAGCTTGATGGTGCACCCCAGTGCGTGCGCGGACTCGAAGTCCTGCGGTGTGATGGCCGAGATGCCCTCGCGGTGCACGTCGCTCGCGCTCACCCGGCTGTGGAATGCGATCGACGCGAGGATCGCGGCCTTCGCCGCGGCGTCGAATCCCTCGACGTCGGCGGTCGGATCGGCCTCCGCGTAACCGCGGTTGCCTGCTTCCGCGAGCGTCTCGCCGTAGTCGGCGCCGGTCTCCGACATCGCGGAGAGGATGAAGTTGGTGGTGCCGTTGACGATGCCGGCGACGCGGTGGACGCGGTCGCCCGCGAGCGACTGCGTGAGCGGGCGGATCACGGGGATCGCGCCCGCCACCGCGGCCTCGAAGTAGAGGTCCACGTTGCGCGCCTCGGCCGCCTCGGCGAGCTCGCCCGTGTGCTCGGACAGCAGGGCCTTGTTCGCCGTCACGACGGACTTGCCGCTCGACAGGGCGGCGAGGACGAGCTCGCGCGGCAGCTCGATGCCGCCGATGAGCTCGACGACGATGTCGACGTCGTCGCGCTCGACGAGAGCGCGCGCGTCCGTCGTCACCAGGTCCGGGTCGAGGCCGCGGTCGCGCGAGGCGTCGCGAACCGCGATCCCCCGGAGCGCGAGCGGCGCACCGACGCGCTGCTGCAGGTCGTCGACCTGCTCCTGCAGGATGCGAACCACCTCGCTGCCGACGTTTCCGTAGCCGAGTACCGCGACTCCGACGGGCTGGTCGGCACCGAACTGTGCGCCGGTCACTGCTCCACCTCCAAAGCGATCAGGTCGTCGAACGTCTCTCTGCGCAGCATCACGCGCGAACGCCCGTCGCGTACCGCGACGACGGCGGGACGACCGAGCATGTTGTACCTACTCGACATCGAGTAGCAGTATGCACCGGTCGCCGCGACGGCCAGGAGGTCCCCCGGCCGGACGTCCTCGGGAAGCCACGTGTCGCGAATCACGATGTCGCCGGATTCGCAGTGCTTGCCGACGACTCGCGAGACGACGGGGCTGCCGTCTCCGGTCCGCGACACCAGCCGGCAGTCGTACTCGGCCTGATAGAGCGCGGTACGGATGTTGTCGCTCATCCCGCCGTCGACACTCACGTAGCGACGCGTCACGTTCGCGTCGACGTGGACGTCCTTGAGGGTCCCCACCTCGTACAGCGTGACGGTCCCCGGCCCGGCGATCGCGCGTCCGGGCTCGACGGCGAGCGTCGGCTCGGGCAGGCCCACGAAGGCGGACTCGGTGCGCACGATCTCGCGCAGCTTGGCGGCGAGATCGGCGACCGGCGGCGGATCGTCGCTGGACACGTACGAGATGCCGAGCCCGCCACCGAGATCGACGACGGACATCTGTGCGGTGCGGTCGACGCCGAAGCGGGCGACGACGTCGCGCAGCAGGCCGATGACGCGGTGCGCCGCGGCTTCGAAGCCGTCGACGTCGAAGATCTGCGAGCCGATGTGGCTGTGGAGGCCGACGAGCCGCAGGTTCTCGCTCGCGAAGACCTGCTCGACGGCCCGCATCGCGTTTCCTCCGGCGAGCGAGAAGCCGAACTTCTGGTCCTCGTGCGCGGTCGAGATGAACTCGTGGGTGTGTGCCTCGACGCCGACGGTGACCCGGATGAGGACGTCCTGCACGACGCCGGCGTCGCGGGCGACCTCGTCGAGCCGCTCGATCTCGTACTCCGAGTCCAGCACGACGTGACCGACGCCGGCAGCGACGGCGGCCCGGAGTTCGTCGACGGACTTGTTGTTGCCGTGGACCGCGATGCGCTCGGCGGGGAACCCGCCGTGCAGCGCCACCGCGAGTTCGCCGCCCGAGGCGACGTCGAGGCAGAGCCCTTCGTCGGCGACCCAGCGCGCGACCTCGGAGCACAGGAACGCCTTCGACGCGTAGTGGACTCGCGCGTCGGTCCCGAACGCGGCGACCATGTCGCGGCACCGGGAACGGAAGTCGTCCTCGTCGACGACGAACAGCGGAGTGCCGTAGCGCTGCGCGAGCTCGGTGACGGGGACGCCCGCGAGGGTCACCTCGCCGTCGTCGCCGCGGCGTGCACCGCGCGGCCACACGGCCGGGTCGAGGCGGGCGACCTCGTCGGCCGATGCCGGCCGTTCGGGCAGCCCGGGTGCGTGGAGCTGCTCGGCGTGCTTCGGTCCTGCGGGGTGTGCCATCACATCTTCTCCGGTGCGCTCACGCCGATGAGGTTCAGCCCGTTGGCGAGGACCTGCCGCGTCGCGCCGCACAGCGCGAGCCGCGCGGTGTGGATCGGCGCCGGCTCCTCGTCCCCTTGCGGGAGAACGCGGTTCGCGCCGTAGAAGCGGTGGTACGCGCCCGCGAGTTCTTCGAGGTACCGCGCGATCCGGTGCGGTTCGCGCAGGCTCGCGGCACTCGCGACGACGCGCGGGTACTCGCCGAGGGTGCGGACGAGGTCGCCCTCCTGCTCGGACACGAGCAGTGCGAGATCGGGGGCGTCGGCCGTCACGCCGAGGTCGCTCGCGGACCGGAGGATCGAGGAGAGTCGCGCGTGGGCGTACTGCACGTAGTAGACGGGGTTCTCGTTGCCCTCGCTCGCGTAGAGCTCGAGGTCGATGTCGATGCTCGTGTCGACCGACGAGCGGACGAGCGAGTAGCGCGCGGCGTCGACGCCGATGAGCTCGACGAGGTCGTCGAGCGTGACGACGGTGCCCGCGCGCTTGCTCATCCGGACGGGCTTGCCGTCGCGCACGAGGTTGACCATCTGGCCGATGAGGACCTCGACGGTGTCGGGGTCGTCGCCGAAGGCCGCAGCAGCGGCCTTGAGCCGGCCGATGTAACCGTGGTGGTCGGCGCCGAGCATGTAGATCGCGAGGTCGAAGCCACGCTTGCGCTTGTCCTGGAAGTACGCGATGTCACCGGCGATGTACGCGGCGTTGCCGTCGCTCTTGATGACGACGCGATCCTTGTCGTCGCCGAAGCGCGTCGACTCGAGCCACCAGGCGCCGTCCTTCTCGTACAGCGCACCCGAGTCCTTCAGCGTCTCCACGGCGCGCGCGACGGCACCCGACTCGAACAGCGAGTTCTCGTGGAAATACACGTCGAAGTCGACGCCGAAGTCGTGGAGGGTCGTCTTGATGTGCTCGAACATGAGGTCCACGCCGATCGAGCGGAACACCTCCTGCCGCTCGCCCTCGGGCAGCGAGAGAACGTCGGGGCGTGCCTGCTGGACCTGCTGCGCGGCGTCGGCGATGTAGGCGCCGGCGTAGCCGTTCTCGGGAGTGGGCTCGCCGAGCGCGGCGGCGACGAGCGACCGCGCGAAGCGGTCGATCTGCGCACCGTGGTCGTTGAAGTAGTACTCGCGCGTGACGTCGCCGCCCTGCGCCGTGAGAATGCGGCCCAGCGCGTCGCCGACCGCGGCCCAGCGCGTGCCGCCGAGGTGGATCGGACCGGTGGGGTTGGCCGACACGAACTCGAGGTTGATCCGCGTGCCCGCCAGCGTGTCGGCGCTACCGTAGGCGGCGCCCGCGGCGAGCACGTCCGAGACGATCGCGCCCTGCGCATCGGCCGCGAGCCGGATGTTGAGGAAGCCCGGACCCGCGACGTCGACGGCGTCGATCGCGGCGTTGCCGGTGAGCGCCTCGGCGAGCCAGCCCGCGAGTTCGCGGGGATTCGCGCCGACCTTCTTGCCGATCTGCATCGCCAGATTGGTGGCGTAGTCGCCGTGCTCCGGGTTGCGCGGACGCTCCACCGTCACCGCCGCGGGGAGTACCGAAGCGTCGAGGTCACGGCTCGTGAGAACGTCGGTGGCGGTCGCACGAAGGAGGTCGGCAAGGTCAGCGGGAGTCACAGGTATCCATCCTATGGGTTCGCCCGGCCGCGGTTGCCGACGGTCGCGGGATCGGCCGACCCAGAGAACTCTCAGGCGACGCCAGTAGAGTGGTGAAGCTGAACCTCAGTGGAAGCATCAACTTCCGGCGACCGATCCGGCCCCGCCGAACTCGGCCGCAGTCCCCGACCACGAAAGCGAATGACCATCGATGCCCAGCGGTCCCGGCGGTAAGTCGTCGAAGTCGTCCAGTGCCAAGTCATCGAAGGCGCTGAAGGCAGCCAAGAAGAAGTCTTCGGGCGGTGGCTCCGGCCGCCAGGTGAACGTGCCGTGGCTCACGATCGGCGCGGTCGTCGTCGCCGCGCTCGTCGGCGCACTCGCGTACAACCTGGTCCCGAAGTACCAGACCATCAGGAAGCGGAGCGCTGGGCGCCGACGGCGGAGAACCCCGACCCGTCGACCGCGATCGACGGCGTCACGGCGATCGACTATCCCGCCGGTATCCACGTGACGGGCACGCAGCGCGTCGCGTACGACCACGCCCCGCCCTTCGGCGGCCCGCACGACGGCGTGTGGGCGACCTGCACCGGCGTGGTCTACGAGGACCCGATCCGCAGCGAGAACGCGGTCCACTCGCTTGAGCACGGCGCAGTCTGGGTCACCTACGACCCCGAGCAGGTCTCGGGCGACTCCCTCGCCACGCTCGAGGACAAGGTCGACGGCGTCCCGTACATGATGCTCTCGCCGTACCCCGGTCTCGAGACGCCGATCTCGCTGCAGTCGTGGGGACGTCAGCTCCAGCTCGACGACGCCCAGGACGAGCGGATCGACCAGTTCGTCGCCGCACTGCGCCTGAACCCGAACACCTACCCCGAGGTCGGCGCGAGCTGCTCGACCATCCCGGGCAGCGGATTCGATCCCGACAACCCGCCGCCGTTCGATCCCTCGGAGCCCGGCCCTGACGCCGTCCCGATGGACGGTGGCGGAATCGAGCCGGATCCGTCCGAGGTCCGTAGCGGCGGCATGCAGCTGCCCGCGCAGGGCGGGCTCCCCGCCGAGGGTGGCGTTCCCGCGCAGGGTCAGTGATGACGGATCCGGCGCCGGAACCCCAGCCGACGCCGCGCAGCCAGCGCACGGCGCTGCTCGTCATCGGGGTCGTCGGCGTGCTCGTGCTCGGCTTCGCGATCGGTGTGCTGGCGCGGTTTCCGTTCGACGACTCCGGTCCGGCCGCTCCGGGTGAGGACTCGGTGGACGTCGGCTTCGCCCAGGACATGAGCGTCCACCACAGCCAGGCCGTCGAGATGTCGGCGGCGGTCCTGTCCTCCGAGGACGGCCACGTGCGCTCGCTCGCGTACGACATCCTCACGACGCAGCAGCATCAGCTCGGTCAGATGCAGGCGTGGCTGACGCTGTGGGGGCAGCCGCCGCTGCCCACGGGCGCGGGCTTCATGGAATGGATGGCGGACGACTCCGGCTCGCACGCGCACGGCGGCGTCCAGGGCGCCGCTCCGGCTGCGGACGGCGCGCTCGACCGGATGCCGGGCATGGCGTCGAGCGACGAGATGGCGCAGCTGCGGCAGGCGACCGGACCCGAGCAGGACGTGCTGTTCCTGCAGCTCATGCTGCGTCACCACGAGGGCGGACTGCCCATGATGGAGTACGGCGCGCAGCACGCGTCGGAGAGCGTCGTTCGCTCGCTCGCCCAGACGATGGTCGACACGCAGGAATCCGAGTCCGTCCTCATGCGGGACATGCTCGCGGCGCGGGGCGCCGAGCCGCTTCCGATGAACTGACCGTCAGGACCAGCGCCAGTCGCGCACCTCGGGCATGTCCTCGAGGTGCTCGACGACGTAGCTGCGGTGCCTGTCGAGCTGGGACCGGCAGAAGTTCTCGAGTTCGTCGGCGCCGTCGGGCCGCCAGGTGGCGCGGCGCACCGCCTCGAGCGCGAGGTGGTAGCGGCTCATCCGGTTGAGCACGACCATGTCGAAGGGCGTCGTCGTGGTGCCCTGCTCCATGAACCCGCGCACGTGGAAGCGGTCCGCGTCGGGCCTGCCGTGCAGCAGTTCGTGGACGGCGCGCGAGTAGCCGTGGAACGCGAAGATGCAGTGCACGTCGTCGGTGAACAGCGACTCGAACTTCTCGTCGGAGAAGCCGTGTGGGTGATCGGCCGGCGGCAGCAACCCCATGAGGTCGACGACGTTCACGACGCGCGTCACGAGATCCGGGGTGTGATCGCGCAGCAACTGCGCCGCCGCGAGGAGTTCCTGCGTCGGGACGTCGCCCGCGCACGCGAGGACGATGTCGGGCCTGCGTCCGCCCTCGCGCTCGGTGCTCGCCCACCGCCAGATCGACGCGCCCGCCGCGCAGTGCTCCTCGGCGGCATCGAGCGTCAGGTACTGCAGGTGCGGCTGCTTGTCGACGACGATGAGGTTGACGTGGTCGACGCTGCGGAAGCAGTGGTTCGAGATCGACAGCAGCGTGTTCGAGTCCGGCGGCAGCCAGATCCGCACCACCTCGGGCGAGAGCGGGATGAGGGCGTCGATCATGCCCGGGCCCTGGTGGCTGAAGCCGTTGTGGTCGTTGCGCCAGCACGTGCTGGTGAGCAGCACGTTGAGCGACGACACCGGCGCGCGCCACTCGAGTTCGTGCGCGTGCTGCAACCATTTGACGTGCTGGATGATCATCGATGCGCACACCATCGTGAACGCCTCGTAGCTCGCGAACAGCCCGTGACGGCCCGTGAGCAGGTAGCCCTCGAGCCACCCTTCGCACAGGTGCTCGCTGAGCACCTCCATGACACGGCCCGTCGGCGACAGGTCGTCGTCGTAGTACTCGATGGGGAGTTGCCATGCGCGCGCCGTCGCCTCGAACACGGCGCCGAGCCGGTTGGAGTGCGTCTCGTCGGGGCAGAACAGCCGGAAGGTGCCGCCGCCGTCCGCCGTCGTCGTGGCGCGGTAGATGTCGCGCATGAACTCGCCCAGCACGCGGGTCGTCTCGTGGACCGTCGCACCGGGCGCCTCGGGATCGACGTCGAGCGCGTAGTCCGCGATCGCCGGCAACGGCAGTTCGGTGCGTACCCGCCCGCCGTTCGCGTACGGCGACGCGCCCATCCGCTTGTCACCCGACGGCGCGAGCGCGCGGACCGACGCGGCGACGGCGCCCGCGTCGTCGAAGATCTCCTGGGGTGCGTACGAGCGCATCCAGGTCTCGAGTTCGGCGAGATGCTCCGGGTTGTCGCGGACTCCGTGCAACGGGACCTGGTGAGCGCGGAAGGTTCCCTCGACGAGTTCGCCGTCGACCTTGTGCGGCCCGGTCCACCCCTTGGGTGTGCGCAGCACGATCGCGGGCCAGCGGATCCCCTCGACCTCTTCTCCCCCGCGTGCTCGCTCCTGCAGCGCACGGACGGCGACGTACGACTCGTCGACCGCACGCTGGAAGTCGCGGAACACCTGCTCGGGGTCGTCACCCGCGACCTCGATCGCATCCCAGCCCTGACCGGACAGGTACTCGGTGACGTCGTAGGTCGGCGTCCGTCCCGGGACCGTCGGCCCCGAGATCTTCGCGCCGTTGAGATGCAGGATCGGCAGCACCGCGCCGTCGCGGGCGGGATTGAGGAACGCCGGAAGCTTCCACGACGCCGAGAGCGGGCCCGTCTCGGATTCGCCGTCGCCGATCACGCACGCGACCATGAGATCCGGATTGTCGAACGCTGCACCCGCGGCGTGGACGAGCGCGTAGCCGAGTTCACCTCCCTCGTGGATCGACCCCGGGGTCTCGACGCTCACGTGGCTCGGGATGCCGCCGGGAGTGGAGAACTGCCGGCACAGCGCCCGCACGCCCGCCTCGTCGAGCGAGACCTCCGGGTAGATCTCCGAGTAGGTGCCCTCGAGATACGTCGACGCGACGATCGCCGGGCCGCCGTGGCCGGGGCCCGCGATGTAGATCCAGTCGGTGTCCGTCCGGACGATGTGACGGTTGAGGATCGTGTAGATCATCGACAGCCCGGGGCTCGTGCCCCAGTGCCCGAGCAGCCGCGGCTTGATGTGCTCCGCGCGCAGCGGCTCCCGCAGCAAGACGTTGTCCTGCAGATAGATCTGCGCCACCGTGAGGTAGTTCGCGGCGGCCCACCACCGCAGATCCTCGTGCAGTTCGTCGTCGGTGTACGCGGACCCGGTTCCCACCTGCTCGGTCACTTGCTGTCCCTTCGTCGGACTGTGCCAGCTCTCGTCGGACTGCTCGCGCAGCGGCGGTGCGCGACCGCACCGTTCGCGTGTTCCGAGCGTAGGCGCGCCGCTCGCCGCCCGGGCCGGATTCACGACCCCCGTGGCGAGCCGATTTGCGGTGGAGCACCGGTCATGCGCTAGGCTTGGGCCGCCCGACAGGCACACCGGTTCGACCGGTGCGCCCCCGTAGCTCAGGGGATAGAGCGTTCGCCTCCGGAGCGAAAGGTCGCAGGTTCGAATCCTGCCGGGGGCACCGACGACGACCGGATCGCATTCACAGATCCGCCGCCGGTGCCGGGAAGTCTCTCACTCGATCTCGTGGTTCGTGGTGTCGTCGCCGTTTCGCGGCCCGAAACGACTGCATCCGGGCATGTTCCGAGTTCGGCGATTCGCTCGGCCTTTCGCCGACACTCCCCCGACCGCTGCCCGTGACGGTTGCTTCCGGAACCACCGAGTCCGCATGCCACAATCGACGCCATGCCCGCTCGAAGGCCCCTGCCGCAGGACCCGATCGCCGAGGCCCGTCGACAGTGGACGGAGCGGGGATGGGGTGACGTCGCAGACGGGATGGCGGCGGTGACGTCCGTGATGCGAGCGCACCAGATCCTGCTGTCGCGCGTCGAGGACGTCCTCAAGCCGTTCGCGTTGACCTTCGCGCGCTACGAACTGCTCCAGTTGCTCACGTTCACCCGCACGGGCGCGCTGCCGATGACCAAGGCCAGCGCCCGGCTGCAGGTGCACCCGACGTCGGTGACGAACGCCGTCGACCGGCTCGAGAAGGCGGAACTCGTCCGCAGGGTGCCGCATCCCACGGATCGCAGGACGACGCTCGTCGAGATCACCGACGCGGGGCGGGCACTCGCCGCCGAGGCCACCGAGCACCTCAACGCCGAGGTGTTCGCCCGGCCGGGCCTCGGCCGAGACTCCAGCCGGCAGCTCGTCTCGCTCATCACCGAACTCCGTACCGCGGCTGGAGATTTCGACGCGCCGGGCTCAGGCGAGTCCGAGTTCGTCGTCACCCAGTGACACGAAGAAGCGCGACACGTCGCCGACCTCGCTCGACGTCGCCGGGTCCCAGCGCGGGGTGCGGTCCTTGTCGATGACCTGCGCGCGAATCCCCTCGGCGAGATCGTGCGTGCCGAGAATCCGCGTGGAGACCCGGTACTCGTCGTCCAGAACGTGCTCCAGCGACTCCGCCCGCGCCGCGCGGCGCACCGACTCGAGAGTGACGGCGAGCGAGGTCGGCGACTTCGTGGCGAGCGCCTCGGCCGCGGCACGCGCCTCGGGTTGCGGTGCGGCTGCGAGCCGTTCGACGATCTCCTCGACGGTGCTCGCGGAGTAGGCGGGGTCGATCCACTCGCGCGCCGCGAGCAGCGGCGACTCCGGTGCGGGTCGAGCGAAACGCGCGACCGCCGCGTCGACGGAGTCCTCGACCAGCGTCTCGGCGAATCCGTCGAGATCCTCGGAGTGGACGAAGTGATCGGCGAACCCGCACGCGATCGCGTCACCGGCGCCCATCCGCGCGCCCGTCAACGCGAGATGCGTCCCGATCTCGCCCGGCGTCCGCGCGAGCAGATAGGTGCCACCGACGTCGGGCACGAAACCGATGCCCGTCTCCGGCATCGCAACGACCGACCTCTCGGTGACGAGACGAACGTCGCCGTGCGCCGAGATCCCGACACCCCCGCCCATGACGATGCCGTCCATGAACACCACGTACGGCTTCGGATACCGCGCGATCGCCCCGTTCAGGACGTACTCGTCGCGCCAGAAGTCGAGCGAGGCCACACCACCTGTCGTCGCGTCGCGGTGGATCGACACGATGTCGCCACCCGCGCAGAGCCCGCGCTCTCCCGCACCGCGGACGAGCACGGCCCGGATCTCGCCGTCGCTCTCCCATTCGAGCAGTGCCGCGGCGATCTCGCGCACCATGTCGTGATCGAGGGCGTTGATCGCGCGCGGTCGGTCGAGGACGATCTCACCGACCCCGCCTCGCCGCCCGACACGAACCTTGTCCCCGGACACCGCGGGCTCGCCCATCGTCACTCCCTGTCTGCAGACGCGAACACGTGTCCCACGAAACATAACCGGACACGGCGCGCCCGCGGGCCTCCGGGACCCGTCACAACTCGCCGTAGAGTTCGCCGAGTTCGGTCAGGACGTCGTCGACCTCCCGTTCGTCGCCGCAGAACGTGCGCAGTGCAGCGCGCAGCAGAAGCGGTTCGAGGTCGTCGGGTGCCGCCCTCGCGACCGGCTCGGGCAGCTCCGGCAGGACGGCGTCGGCACCGAACCAGTCTCCGGCGTCGTCGGCCTCCGCACCCGACGTGTCGACGGCGTCGATCAACTCGTCGAGCCGCAGTCCGCGCAGTTCCAGCAGCTGCAGCGGCTCGGCGTCGATCCGCTCGGCCGCGACGTACGCGAGCGCAGCGGCGTGCTTGCACGGCCAGCCGTCGTCGGGGCACGTGCAGTCGAAATCGAAATCCGCTGCATCCGAAGGCATCACGAGATGCGCGAACGAATCCGGGATCGTGCCGCCCGCGAGCACCGCGAGGCTGCCCGGCTCGCGACGTACCCGTGCGACGACGTCCGCGACGGCGTCGTCGTCGAGCGGCCGCAGCCGGACGACAGCCTCGAACGGGTCGAGCTGGCTGCCCTGCACCTCACCCACGACGACGCCGCGGTCGATCCCGACCGAGACGACCTGACCGCTCCGCGCGTACGCACGCCCCCGCGCCATGCGCCCGCGATCCCCGAGCCGCTCGAGCGCGTCCACGAACGCCCGGCCCCACATCGTGTGCCCGAATCGCCCGCGCCGGTTCGCCGTCGCGAGCCCGCCCTCGACGGGCCGAGTGCGTCCGAACTGGGAGAAGTCTCTGCCGAATCGCTTCGTCGCCACTGATCACTCCCCCACGGCGTCGTCGCCGAGCCGCAACAGATCGCGGAGCTGGTCGTCGGCCATCTCCGTCACCCAGTTCTCCCCGGCGCCCACCGCGAGCTCGGCGAGCTCGGTCTTCGACGCGATCATGTCGTCGATCCGTTCCTCGACGGTGCCGACACACACCAGCTTGCGTACCTGCACGTCCTTGCGCTGACCGATGCGGAACGCGCGGTCGGTCGCCTGGTTCTCGACAGCGGGATTCCACCAGCGGTCCAGGTGCACGACGTGATTCGCCGCAGTCAGGTTGAGCCCCGTGCCGCCGGCCTTGAGCGAGAGCAGCATGAGCGACGGGCCGGACGGATCCTGGAACCGCTCGACCATGCCGTCGCGCGCCGACTTCGACACTCCACCGTGCAGGAACGGAACCTCCGTCCCGAAACGCTGCGCGAGATACGGCGCGACGAGATCCCCGAACTCGCGGAACTGCGTGAACAGCAACGCCTTGTCGCCCTCGGCCAGGACGGCGTCGAGGGTGTCCTCGACGAGAGCGAGCTTGCCCGACCGGTGACGGCCGCGGCGCGTGACGGCCGAGCCGTCCTTGAGGAAGTGCGCGGGATGGTTGCACACCTGCTTGAGCTTCGTCAGCGCGGCGAGCACGGCCCCCTTGCGCGACATCCCCTGCGCGTCGCGGATCGTCGCGAGCATGTCGTCGACGACGGCTTGATACAGCGCCGCCTGCTCCTCGGTGAGGTTCGCGCGGACCGTCAGCTCCACCTTGTCCGGCAGATCCGCGATGACCGAGGGATCGGTCTTGACGCGGCGGAGCACGAACGGCGCCGTCACCGCCCGCAACCGGGCCGCCGCGAGCGAATCCTGTTCGCGTTCGATCGGAACGACGAACCGTTTGCGGAACATCGCGTCCGAACCGAGAATCCCCCGATTCGCGAAGTCGAGAATCGACCGCAACTCGTCGAGCCGGTTCTCGACGGGCGTGCCCGTGAGCGCGACGCGGTGACGCGCCTCGATGCTGCGCGCGGCCCGTGCCTGAGCGGTGCGCGGATTCTTGATGTGCTGCGCCTCGTCGAGGACGACCCGACGCCACGGCACACCGCGCAGCGACTCGAGATCGCGCACCAGCAGGTGATACGTCGTCACCACCAGGTGCGCGCCGCCCGCCGCCGCAGCGAACTCGTCGCCGGTCGGCCGGTCGACGCCGTGATGCACGTGCACCGTCAGATCGGGAACGAACGTCGCGGCCTCGCGCTGCCAGTTGCCGACGACGGACATCGGACACACCAGCAGCGTCGGGCCGGGCGGCTCGTCGCCGGGGACGTCGTGCTCGTGCGCGAGCAACGCGAGCAGCTGCACCGTCTTGCCGAGCCCCATGTCGTCGGCGAGGACCGCCCCGAGCCGGCAGCGACTCATGAAGGCGAGCCAGTCGAGTCCGCGTTGCTGATAGGGACGCAGTTCGGCCCGCAGCGACGGCGGCCGCGGTGTGGGGGCCGGTTCCGCCGCCGGGTCGAGCAGTTCGGCCGCCCAGCCCGTCGCGCGGATCTCGTCGATCGGCAGGTGGCGCGCGTCGTCGTCGAGCAGGCTCGCGAGCAGGTCGACGATCGCGCGGTCGCCGCTGCCGTGCCGCTCGGCGACGAAGTGCGCGGCGCGGCCGAGCGTCGCGGGATCGGCCTGCACCCACTCACCGCGCAGCCGCACGAGGCCGCTCTTCGCGTCCGCGAGACGACGAAGCTCCGCCTCCGTGAGCACGACGTCGCCGAGCGCGAGTTCCCATTCGTAGTCGACGATCCGGTCGACGCCGACGGTGCGCGACTCCGCCGTCGCGGGCGACGACGGCGACGAGACCTTCAGCCGCAGCGACGGCGCCACGACCGTCCATGCACGCGGCAGCAGCACGACGACGCCCTGCTCCCGCAGCACCCCGGCGCCGTGCGCGACGAGATCGGTCACGACCGGCGTCGGCAACAGCAGATCGAGGCTCTGCGGATCGGTGGGGACGTCGCGCAGGCGCGGGTACGCGCGCGCGGCGTCCTCGAGCCGTCGCACCGCGTGCTCGAGCCGCGCGCGATCACTGCCGCGGAGCGCGACGGGCTCGGGTGCATCACCCTCGTCCTGCAGACACACCTCGAGCCGCCACAGCGCGTCGTCGGGCCCGGTGCCCTCGTAGGGATCGGCGGCGGGGTCGTCCGGTAGCTCGTCGGGTTCGAGCAGCCGCAACACGAGGGTCGGCTCGCCGCTCGACAAGCTCGCGCGCCAGCGGTCGAAGGCCTCGCTCGTCGCCGGTGACGCGTCGTCGAACTCGGTGCCGGCCACCAGCGCGCGAAGGAACGGATGCCGGGCCTGCTCGTCCGGCAGCAGCCGCCGCACGACGGGATCGGTGAGCTCGCGGGTGATGTCGGCGACGACGTCCCGCGCCGGCGCGACGTCCCGAAGCACCGGTGGCATCGCAGCGGCGAGTTCGGTGGCCCACGCGCGTTGCCGCGCGCCGCCGACGAGCGTGAACCGCGGCCACCACGCGCCCTCCGCGCGTCGCACCTCGGGTACGACCCTCCCCGCCCGTGCCCAGCGGTCGAGGCCGGTCGCGACGTGCACGAGGTAGCGCAGGTCGGGAGCGACGCGAGGATCGCCCGGATACAGCGTCAGCAGTGCGTCCGCCGCGGCGTCGGGAGCCAGGGCGAGCGCAGCACGATCGACGGCGTCCGTGTCCGGCGCCTCGCGCACGGCGGTGCGGACCCGGAAGCGCCGCGCGAGCAACGCGTCGATCGTGGGGTCGATCGCCGTCGGCATCTCGGCGTCGTCGGTCCACAACAACAGACCCGCGCCGGGTTTCCAGATGCCGTGGAGCATGCGTCCAGTCAACCAGTCACCCCCGACGCGCCGCGTATCGCGCCACGAACGCCCGGCCGGTCCCGCTAGAGTCCGGCACATCGGAGGACAGGGTCCTGCACCTCGGAGGACGCGGCCTCGTACGGCGGCGACGGCCCTCGCACAGCGACGAAGGAGCACCGATGAGCATCATGATTCAGGTTCTCGAACAAGGATTCTCGTCGTCGACACCGTGGGAGCAGCGCAAGTACGCCTTCGTCGACGCGGAGCACATGGTGACCGTCCGGCTCGACGGCGCCCGCGGCGTGTGGCTGGACGGTCCTCGAGCCGGTGAATCACATCAGCTCGCACTGACGGAGGAGGCCTCCGAGTCGATCTACTTCCTGTTGCGGACGCTCGAGACGATCGCCGAGTGTCGTTCCGAGGGCGGCTCGTGGCTCATCGGGCACGACGGCCGCACGCTCGCGTCGATCTCGGCGTCGCCACTGCCGTTCGTGTGACCCGGCGTGTCGGTGGCGGGGGCGATACTCTCCCCACACCGTCGAGCGCCGGGGGGACGCATGCGGGAGAAGTGGTATCGGCTCGGTCCGGGGGCACGGCTGCTGGCCGCGATCGCAGCGGGAGTCGTGCTCGTGCTGTTCGTGGGGGTGATCGTCGACCGCTCGACGGTGCCGCCCGCTCTCGGCAGCCCTGCTCGCGCCGAGATAGAGGGGTTGCTCGCGGCCGTCGCCGTCGTCCCGGATCGACCGCGCCCCGGGGGTTACGAGCGTTCCTGTTCCGGCGGCGACGGGTGCGTTTTCGGGCCGGCGTGGACGGACGCCCACGGCGCGCCGGGTGGGCGCGACGGCTGCGACACCCGCAACAACGTACTCGCGCAGACCCTCACCGACGTGCAGTTCGTTCCGGGCACATCGTCGTGCGTCGTGGCCGCGGGAACCTTCACCGATCCCTACTCCGGCGCCCTCACGACCTTCGATCGCAGCACCTCTCGCGAGGTCCAGATCGATCACGTCTATCCGCTCGCCGCCGCCTGGGACATGGGCGCGTGGCAGTGGAGTTCGGCGAAGCGCGTCGAGTTCGCGAACGACATCGCAGTCGAACTGCTCGCCGTCGGTGCGCGCGACAATCGCGACAAGGGAGACGCGACTCCGTCCGACTGGCTGCCACCCGATCCCGCGATGCACTGCTTCTATGCGGGCAAATACCTCACGGCCGCGGTCGCGTACGGGCTCCCGATCACCGATGCCGACCGCGCGGTGCTCTCCCGCGTCGCTCGCCGGTGCCGCGTCACTGGACGCGCAGTGTGCGCGAGTGCCAGCCTGTCGCGCCGTCCGGGATCGGGTCGACGCGCTCCTCGGGCTGCGTGGCGCCGCTCAGATCGGTCGCGCGGACCTGCAACATGTGCGTTCCGGGAGCCGCGTCCCACACCCAGCTCCACTGCCGCCACGTGTCGATCGAGTACTGGGGTGCGAGGGTCGCGAGCTGCCACGGCCCCTCGTCCACCCTGACCTCGACGCGCTCGATTCCGCGATGCTGCGCCCATGCCGTGCCCGCGACGGTGACGGGTCCCGCCGCGACCGGGCCGCTCGCACTCGGCGACTCGATGCGCGACGCCGTCTTGATCGGCGCCTGCTCGCCCCACCCGCGCTGCGTCCAGTAGGCCTGGGCCCGATCGAATCTCGTGAGCTCCCAGTCGACGACCCACTTGGTCGCCGAGACGAAGCCGTAGAGCCCGGGGACGACCTGCCGCACGGGGTACCCGTGTTCGAAGGGCAGCGGTTCGCCGTTCATCGCGACGGCGAGCATCGCGTCTCGGCCGTCGGTGAGCACCTCGACAGGCGTGCCCGCGGTGAACCCGTCGGACGACGTCGACAGCAGCATGTCGGAATCGGGAGCGACGCCGACCTCGTCGAGCAGGCTCGCGATCGGGAATCCGATCCACGTGGCGTTGCCCGCGAGATTTCCTCCGACCTCGTTGGACACGCACGAAAGCGTGACGACGCGCTCGATCATGTCGCGTTCGACGAGATCGTCCCACGTGAGCGTCAGTTCGCGGTCCACCATGCCGTGGATCCGCAGCTGCCACTCGTCGGTCGTGAGTCGCGGCACCGACAGGGCGGTGTCGATCCGGTAGAACTCGGCGTTGTCGGTCACGAACGTCGTTGCACCGTCGACGTTCACACCGTCCGGGATGGGCGGCGCGGGTGACGTCGGAGTCGGCAGCCGGAGCGAACCTCGGTTCGCCACCGCCTCCTGGGCGCGGGACGCGACGGTGCGTCCCACGGCCACCGCTGCTGCTGCGACGACGACCGCACCGCCGGCGATCGCGAAGAACGCCCGCCGACTCGGACCGGCCGGCGTGTCCGTCTCGGCCGCGGCCGACGCGGATCGCGGCGCCCGGACGAGAAGCCGCAGCACGATGATTCCCGCCGCGACGCCGACGATCGTCGGCAGCGCCCACACCGCGCTCGCACCGGGGCGAGCCAGTGCCGCGTAGACACCGACGGCGCCGAGCACGACGAAGATCGCCGTCCCCCACGGCCACCGTCGTCGCTCGAACACACCGGCCACGACGGCCGCGAGCGCGATGAGCACACCCGTCCCGACGAACAGCGCCGTCTTGTCGTTCGTGCCGAAGGTGTCGATCGCGAACTCGCGCGCCCACGCCGGACTTCGGTCGACGGTGGTCGATGCGACGGCGAGGAACGGAGCCGAGTCGGGGTCGATCGCCGCGGCGACGAGCTCGCCGACACCGAGGGTCAGGGCCGCTGCAGCGAGCCCACCGATCGCACCGCGGATCACTGCGGCAGGTCTCGTCATCGTGCTCTCCTCGCGTTCCGGACCGTTCCGTACGTCACACTCGCGGAGGGATTCGGATCCGCTGCCCCGAGTGGATGGGACCGGGCCGCTGCGCTGGGTATCGTCGGCACGATGAGCGAGGACTTGCGCGTTCACCTCGACCGGGACACCACGCTGTGCATCTCGTTGTCCGGTCGTCCCAGCAACATCGGGACGCGATTCCACAACTACCTGTACCGCGAGCTGGGGCTGAACTACGTCTACAAAGCCTTCACGACTGCCGATCTCGCGGGCGCGGTGACGGGAATCCGCGCACTCGGCATCCGCGGGGCGGGAGTCTCGATGCCGTTCAAGGAAGCCGTCATCGACCTCGTCGACGAACTCGATCCGTCCGCCGCGGCGATCGACTCCGTCAACACGATCGTGTCCGACGACGGCAGGCTGCGCGCGTACAACACCGACTACACGGCGGTCCGGTCGCTGCTGGAGGGCGTCCCGCAGGACGCGAGTGTCGCCGTCGCGGGCAGCGGCGGCATGGCGAAGGCGGTGGTCGCCGCACTCCACGCGCACGGCCTGCGCGACGGAACGGTCGTCGCCCGCAACGACGTCACGGGACCTGCGCTCGCACGCCGGTACGACTTCGCGTGGGAGCCCGAACTCGGGGGCCGCCGTCCCGACGTCCTGGTGAACGCGACGCCGATCGGGATGGCGGGCGGCCCCGACGCATCGGCCCTGCCGTTCTCGCTCGATGCCGTCGAGTCGGCGACGACGGTGTTCGACGTCGTCGCCATGCCGTCCGAGACACCGCTGCTGAAGGCCGCGGCCGCGGCGAACAAGACGGTGATCTCGGGGGCGTCGGTCATCGCGCTACAGGCAGCGGAGCAGTTCGCGCTCTACACGGGTGTGCGGCCCACCGACGAGCAGATACGGCGCGCATCGACCTTTTCCCGGGAGTAGACGGACGTGGCGTGGGTCGACGGGCGCGGTCTGTGCGGGCCTCGGGTTGTCCACAGGTCCGTGGTTATCCCCAGCTGCGGAAACGAGTCTTGTGTCGAACGGATATTCGAACTAGCTTTGTCGCATGGGGTCGGGGGATTCACACACAGCACACGGCGTAGACGCCGCGGGCGTCGAGCCGTGGCAGCTCGGTGACGCCGAACTGTCCACCACGGTGCTGGACGTGTCGCGGCAGATCGAGGCGTTGCAGGCCCGGCGGATCACACTGATGGGCGAGCTCGCCGACCGTGGCCTCGCGACCGCAGCCGGCTACCGCGACGCCGGGGCCTGGCTCGCGGCCCACACGATGCTCGAAATCGGTGAGGCACGCGACGTCACAGCGCTGGGAACAAGCCTACGAACCGAGCCCGAGATCGCCGCTGCCGTTGCCGAACAGCGGATTTCACCGCGGCACGCGAGCATGCTGTGCGCGTTCTTCGACACGCCGCCGTCGCTGCTCGCAGCGCTGGCGGACACCGACCCGGACGAACACGCGAACGTGATTACGGCCTGCCGGGATGCGCTGTTGGCCGCCGCAGCGCCTGGTCCGGAGACCGCGACGAAGTCGGTACGCACCGCGATCGAGACACTGCGGGCGCGCCTCGACATCGACACCGACGGCCCGACGACCCGTGAACGCGAGGACCTCAACACGTTCACCCTCTCGAACACTCTGAACGGCAGGGTCGTGCTGCACGGCGACTTCGACGCCCTGTCCGGTGAGATTCTGTCGACGGCTCTGTCGAAGCTGTCGGCACCGCGGCCCGCAGCGGACGGGACGCGTGATCCGCGCTCCGCCGGGCAACGCCGCGCGGACGGACTCATCGAGATCTGCCGACGCCACCTCGACACCGGCGGCAACGGGCACGAAGCCGCCGAGAAACCCCACGTCACCGTCCTCATCCACCAGCGAGACCTGAAAGCACAGCCGCAGGACCACGACGAGCGGGTGAGCGTGTCCGTCACCGCCCTACTCGACGGCATCGGTCTGCCCTGGATGCCGTGGGGCGGCACCCTCACACCCGAGACCGCACGGGCCGTCGCATGCGACGCGCACGTGACACCGGTGATCATCGACGACCACGGCGTCCCACTGAACATGGGCCGCACCACCCGTCTCGTCACCCCAGCACAACGCCGAGCACTCACCGTCCGCGACCGCGGCTGCGCGTTCCCGACCTGCACAGCACCCGTGAGCTGGTGCGAAGCACACCACATCACCCACTGGGCCGACGGCGGACCCACCGACCTCGACAACACAGTCCTGTTGTGCGGCAAACACCACCGGCATGTTCACCACAGCAACTGGCGAATCGTCCCGACACCACGAGGGCGACCGAGGTTCGAGCCGCCGGGCGTCGCGCCACCGGGCACACCCGTGATCGCTACTGCCTGATCGCCGATCAGGGCAGAGCGCTATGCCTCGAGCGCGCGCCGCAGCGCACTCGCTGCGACTCCGTCGAACGCCACCAACGTCACGGAGTCGAGCGCGGTGGCCGAATCGCCGAACTCGGCGATCGCGGCCACCGCCCGACGTGCGGCGTCGTCGACCGGCCAGCCGTAGACCCCCGCCGAGATCAGCGGAAAGGCGATCGACCCCGCGCCGAGTGCTTCGGCGACCCGCAGGCTCGAGATGTAAGCACTGCGCAGCGTGGCCGAACGATCCTCCGATGCCGAGTACACCGGGCCCACCGTGTGGACGACCCACCGCGCGGGCAGCTCGCCCGCCGTGGTCGCGACGGCGTCGCCGGCCGCGAGGCCGTCGGGGTGGGTCGTCGCGCGGAGTTTCTTCGTCGCCTCGAGGATCGCGGGACCGCCCGCGCGGTGGATCGCGCCGTCCACGCCGCCACCGCCGAGCAGCCCCGAGTTCGCGGCGTTGACGACGACGTCGGTCTCGATCCGGGTGATGTCGCCCTGCACGACCTCGATGCGCATGTTTCGACTGTGTCACGCGCGCAGCGGTGGCGTCAGGCCTCGCGGCCGATCAGGGTACGACGACGTCCATCGTGACCGGGATGCTCGGGTGATCGGTCCGCATCGTGATGTGGACGCGCCCCGGGCCGGTGTTCATGTAGACGTACTCGCGGGTGAAGCTGCGGTTGCTCGCGGGAACGAACCGCGTCTCGGTGCCCCGCTCCCCGGTGTCGAGGTTGTGCCAGTCCATGACGGCCGTGACGTCGCAGCGCAACAGGATCGGCCCCCACTCGCCCAGAACCGGGAACCCCTGCAGGATTTGCAGTTCGACGGAATGGACCGCTCCAGCCGCCCCGTAGACGTGGTAGGTCTCGTCCAGTGGCCCGTCGAAGGCGGTGCCGCCGGCCGAGATCATCCCGCCGCAGATGCCGTCGCCGAGAGTGAACACCGGAGCCATGTGGAAGCTCTCGCTCACGCATTCGCGCGGGCCCGTGCTCGACCAACCCAGTCGGCAGGGGTCGGCAGCGGCGGCGCTTCCCGGCGCGGCGACCAGCAACCCCGCTCCCAAGAGGCCCGTGGCTGCGGCGGACGCGATCGCTCTGAGCGGTTTCATGCCCCGATCATCGCCCGAATTGTGGCGTTCATTACATTTTCTCGCGACTTCTCGTCGGTCGCGGTGCGAGAAACCACCGCACGGCCAGCCCGATGACCAGCGCCCAGAAGGCGGATCCCACGCCCAGCACCGCGACGCCCGAGGCCGCGACGACGAAGGTGACGACGGCGGCGACACGATCGGACTCGTCCGCGAGTGCGGCGGACAACGCGTTCGCGAGTGTCGCGAGCAGCGCCACGCCCGCGACGGCAGCCACGACGCCGTCGGGCGCTGCGACCACGACAGCCGCGAACGCCGCCGCACCGGCTCCGATCACCAGGTACGACACGCCCGCCGCGATGCCCGCGATCCACCGCTGCTGCGGATCGCGGCCCGCCGCCGGCCCCGCTGCTAGCGCGGCGCTGATCGCGGCGAGGTTGACGGCGTGGCCGCCGGCGAACGCACCCAGCACCGTTCCGGCGCCCGTGGTGAGCATCGACGCGCGCCACGGCACGCGGTACCCGAACGACGCCATGACGGCGGTGCCCGGGATGTTCTGCGACGCCATCGTGACGATGTAGAGCGGAAGGGCGATTCCCACGATCGCCTGCCAGGTCCAGGTGGGGGCCGTGAGCTCGATCGACGCGACGAGGTCCGCGGCGGCGATCGACGCATCGCCCCGCGCCACCGCGACGGCCACCACGGCCGCTGCCGCCGCGAACGCACCGGGAACCGCCCACCGCGGTGCGAACCGCGCGAGCACCAGCCACACCACCAGCACCGGCACGGTCGCGGCCGCCGAATCCCGCAACGCGAAGACCGGCGCGAGACACAGCGGGAGCAGGACTCCCGCGAGCATCGCCTGTGCGAGCGGCACGGGGATCCGGCCGACTGCGCGCCCGAGAGCGGGGATCAGTCCGGTCGCGACGATCGCGACGCCGGTGACGACGAACGCTCCGACCGCTGCGGGCCACCCGCCCTCGACGGCGCCCGCGCTCGCGAGCAACGCGGCGCCGGGCGTCGACCACGCGAGCGTGATGGGCTGCCGGTAGCGGCGCGCGAGCCACAGCATTCCGAGGGCCTGCGCGAAGCACAGCGCGATCAGGCCCGACGTCGCCTGCGCCTCGTCGGCGCCCACCGCGCGCAGTCCCGTGAGGACGACGGCGAACGAACTCGTGAATCCGACGAGGGCGGCCACGATGCCCGCGCTCGCGGGCACCCGGATCGCGTCGCGCTCGTCCTCACGTGTCGTCACGCGAGGAACGTACTCGCGGTCGGGTCAGGAGAGCCCTTCGGCCTCGGCGGTGTCGAGGGCGCGGCGGACGATGCCGTCGATGAGTTTCTCGGTCGGCCCACCGGAGCCGGCGCGGTTGCGGGGATCGTCGACGATGCGCCGCAGGACGCCTTCGGCGATGATCGTGAGCTTCCACAGCGCGAGCACGTGCCAGTAGCCGACGGCGCTCACGTCGCGCCCCGACTTCGCGGCGTAGGCCGCGACGAGCTCGCCCCGGGTCGGGAAGCCTTCGAGGGTCGACGCCATGAACGGCCCCGCGACGGAATCGCCCGCCTCGGGCCAGTACGCGAGCAGCGCGCCGACGTCCGCGAGCGGATCGCCGAGCGTGCACAGCTCCCAGTCGAGCACCGAGAGGACCTTGCCCTCGGCGGGGTCGACGATGACGTTGTTGAGATGGAAATCGCCGTGGACGAGCGTCACCTCGGACTGCTCGGGAACGTTCCGCGCCAGGACGGTCGCGAGTTCGTCCACCTCGGGGACGTCGCGGGTGCGCGACTTCTCCCACTGCGCCGACCACCGGTCGAGCTGGCGCGGGGCGTACGGCTTGTGGCTCGCGAGGTCGGTGAGACCCGCGTCGTCGAGGTCGACGTCGTGGATGCGGACGAGGGTGCGCGGCAGCGCGAGCCCGACGGCACGGCGCTGATCGACGGTGAGGCTCTCGGCGGTGTTGACGCTGTCGACGACGACGCCGTCGACGTAGCTCATGAGGACGAGCGGGGCGTCGGTGATCGCCGGATCCTCGGTGAGGCCGAGCACCTTCGGCACCGGGACGCTCGATCCCTGGAGCGCGGACAGGATGCGGTGTTCGCGGACGACGTCGTGCGCCGACGACAGCAACTTGCCCAGCGGCGGCCGGCGCAGCACCCATCGGGCGCCACCCGAGTCGCGGACGGCGTACGTGAGGTTGGACTGCCCATTGCCGATGCGTTCGAACGTGAGCGGCGCGACGGCCCCCACGCCGAGGCTCGCGATCCAGCCGGTCACCGCGTCTTCGTCGATCCCTACTGCGTTCACGGAACCGAGCGTAACGGCAGCGGCCGCTCGGACGAACCGGTGTCGTCGGGAGGGTGTCCCTCGCGCGCGGTTCGCGTCCCCGCGGGCGGTCGTCCCCGCGCGCCCGTAGCGTACGACGAAGATCACACGACCGGGCGGGGGTTCGGGCCGATGTATTTGGCATCCTGTATGGCATGACCGACTCGACCGAGCGGGTGCAACGAAGCATCCGTCGTATCGCCGTGGCCGCCGTCAGCGTTGTGGCGCTGGTGGCGTTGTATGCGCTTCGTCCCCGGGTGTCGTCGTTCACGACTCCCGAGAACTTGCGGGCGCTCGCCGAGCCGGTCCTGTCTCTTGTCGACGTCACGACCGCTCTCGTGGCGACGGTCGTGCTCACCGTGGTCGCGATGACGCGGCGTCTGCCGTTCGGTGTCGCCGCGGTCCTACTGCTCGTCATCGGCTCGACTGTGTCGAGTGCTGCTGTGCACCAGTGGGTTTCGTCCGTCCCCGATGCGGGCCTGCCGAACGGCTACGTCGTCGGCGTCAGCGCGATCTACGGTGCCGCGGTCCTCGTCGCCGCGCCGCAGTTCAAGCCTGCGGTCGCCGGCCTCGGTGCCGTCGCGGTCCTCGCGATCACCGCTGCGGCGGTCGTCGCCGAGCCGGTCGCGCTCGCCGGCGTCGCGGCGTCCCTCATGATCACCGCGATCTGGTGGGCACTGTCGTCGGTGGTGATGCTCTACTCCCCCGTCGCCGCCCAGCGCGAGGAGTTGCGTCCCGACACCGCGGCCATCGCTTTCTCCCGCTACCGCTGATCATCCGTCCCCCGAACGGGCGGTTTCCGGCATGCGCCCTCGCGCGATGCTCCGGAAACCGCCCGTTCACTGTTTTCGTCAGGCGATCAGCGTGACGACGGCGGCCGCGACGGCGAGCACACCTACTCCCCGGAGCTTCTGCCGGAGCAGGTCGACCGGGAGTTGCCCGAACCCCGTCTCGAGGACCAGCCCGTCGTACGCCGGGGGGGTTCCGGTCCCCGAGCGGTAGGCGGCCAGCACGGCGCCGAGCAGGCACACGAGCGAGACCGCCCACCCCGTCAGCGACGCCGTCGCGGCGGTGACGGCCAGCGAAGCACACACCGGCAGCACCAGGAGGGGACGCGCGATCGCGCCGTCGGACACACCGAGCAGCGCCCCACTCCCGCGTGCAGCACGCAGTCCTGCCCCGAAGAGCGACGACGCGGCGAACACCGCGACGAGTTGTACCCACGCGAGCACGAGGGGTGAGACGAGGGCCGCCGCGAGCCATGTCATGCCGACGATCACCGCCACCCACACGAACGACCGAGGACGGCGCCGGTGCCGGAGGACGTCGATGTACACGAGTGCGCGTGCACTGCCGAGCGGCAGTGTGCGGGACGTGCGCCGTGCGATCCGCCGCCACGCGTTCTCCTCGACGACCCCCGTGAGGATCGTGGGAGCGAGTCCGACGAGCGACACCCGCGCCGCCACCGCGATGGCGGCGCCTCGATCCAGGTCGGCACGTGACGCACCGCCGCAGGCCGCCAGTGCACCGACCAGCATCCCCCCTGCGAGCGCAGCGACGACGACTACCGGCTGCCGTTCCGCCGCGGTGAGCGGTAGCCCGACGGCCGACGCCACCGCGAGCGTGCCGACGGCCACGGCTCCGAGTCCGTACGCGATCCCGACGGCGACCGTCGGTACGGCCCGGCTCTGCACCAGCGCCGCGAAGGACACGACCGCGACGCCGAGCAGCGCCGAGAAGACGGTGACAGGCCACCACGGTTCGACGGCGCCCACGAAGGCCGCGAGCCGTCCTGCGACGCCGCCCGCCACCGCGCCGCAGAGCGCCAGCGCGAGCACCGTCGGTCGCAGCGACGCTGCCCGGTCGACCGGCGTCGACAGCACCCAGACGTGCCGCTCGCCGCTTACCACGAGGGGCCCGAACGACCGCGCCGCCCACAGCCCGGCTCCGGCCGCGCCCGCGACGACCAGCCACGCCCACAGCGGATCGGGGCGGAATCCGGGAAGGACGGCCGTGTCGGTCAACGCTCCGGACGAACGCGTCACGAGCCACCAGCCGATTCCCGCCACGAGGGCCGTCCCGAGGGTGCCGTCGACCAGAGCTGCGCCCAGGTCACGCCGCGGTGCGTGCTCGCGCGCGAACCGGCGCCGCATCCGCCGCAGTTCCGCCGCCGTCGGCACCGTCGCCGTCGCCGTCCTCATCGCCACGAGTCACCGTCCACGGTGTCGTCGGCGACCGCCGTCACGAGTGCGGCGTCGTGGGACACGATGAGAATCGCCGTTCCCTCCGACGCGATCCGCTGCACCGTCGCGGCGAGCCACTCCCTGCCGTCGGCGTCCAGGTGCTGCTCGGGTTCGTCGAGGACGAGCAGTTCGCTCGGGCGCACGAGCACCGACGCGAGCGCGAGCCGGTGGCGCTGGCCGCTCGAGAGTGTCACCGGGAGCTGATCGCGCGCCGACGTGAGGCCGACGTCGTCCAGTGTCCGGGTGGCGAGCCCGTACGGATCGGGCATGCCGTGGCCGCTCGCGACGAGTTGCAGATGCTCGTGGGTGGTCAGGTGCGGGAAGGTCGCGACGTCGCCGACGACCGCGGCGACGGCTCGCCGGAAATGCGGTGACGCCTCGTCGACGGATTCGCCGCACACGGTGACGGTTCCGTCGTCCAGCCGGTCGGCGCCGATCACGCAGTTGAGCAGGGTCGTCTTGCCGGCGCCGTTGGCGCCGACGAGCGCGCAGCAGCGGCCGGCCGCGACGTCGAAGGAGACGTCGCTGAAGACGACGAGGTCGCCGAATCGGCGTTCGGCGCCGTCGACGGACAGGATGGTGCGGCCCTCCGGCCGCGAGTGCGAGAGCACGATGGGTCTCCGGTTCCTCGAAGGAATGTATGTCCGAGGAGCAGGAGCCGAACGGCGCAGCGCCCGGCGTCGGAAGCGAATCCGACGTCAGGTGGGTGCGAACGCGGCGGCCCCTGCATCGAGAGCCGGTGCGCGGGGCCAGCCGTGGCGGCGGCCGACGCCACGGGCGCGACGACGAGAACCATCGCGTCGTCGTGAGCGCCGGTGTGCCGGTGTGTGTTCGAGGGTGGCAGCGTCCGGTATCCGGAGTGCGACTCTCGCAGCGAGACCGAGACTCGCAGCAGCGACGAGGCCGACGACGAGTAGTTTCGCGTCGCCGGCGAGGGTGACCTCGGCGGCCCACAGTGTCGCCCACGCCATGAGGAGACCGAGCACCGCGACGGCGCGACTCCCCCGAGATCTCACGCGGACGACACTAGCGGGCCCCGGTCCTCCGTCGTTCGAATCATCGATGATCTCGAACACACCCTGAGCCGCGCCTCGCCGGGGTCACGACGGTGACATCAGATCGCCTTCAGTTCCTCGATGATCTCGGAGACGACCTTCTTCGCGTCGCCGAAGAGCATCGACGTCTCGGGCTCGTAGAACAGCGGGTTGTCGATGCCCGCGAAGCCCGACGACATGGACCGCTTGACGACGATGACGTTCTTCGCGTCGTCCACGTTCAGCACCGGCATGCCGTAGATCGGCGACGACGGATCGTTGCGTGCAGCCGGATTCGTGACGTCGTTCGCGCCGATCACGAGCGCGACGTCGGCGCGGGCGAAGTCGTCGTTGACGTCGTCCATCTCCTTCATCGCGTCGTACGGCACGTCGGCCTCGGCGAGCAGGACGTTCATGTGCCCGGGCATGCGGCCCGCGACCGGGTGGATCGCGTACTCGACGGTGACGCCCTTCGCTTCGAGCAGCTTCGCCATGTCCTTGACGGCGTGCTGTGCCTGCGCGACGGCGAGACCGTACCCGGGGACGACGATGACGAGGCTGCCGTACGCCATCTGGATCGCGGCGTCGGCGGCGGAGGTCGACTTGTACGTCCGATCCTCGTGTCCGGCACCGGCTGCCGCGGCACCGCCGCCGAAGCCGCCCGCGACGATCGCGGGGATCGACCGGTTCATCGCCTTCGCCATGAGGTTGGTGAGAATCGAACCCGACGCACCGACGATCATGCCCGCGACGATCATCGCCTTGTTGTCGAGTGCCAGGCCCGCCGCAGCCGCGGACAGGCCGGTGAGTGCGTTGAGCAGCGAGATGACGACGGGCATGTCGGCGCCGCCGATGGGTAGCACCACGAGCAGTCCGAGCACACCCGCGACGACGAGCAGTCCCGCCATCCACCATCCGGAGACCGGCGCGTCGGGGTCGATCGCAGCGATGCCGATGTAGACGGCGATGCCGATCGCGACGACGAGGAGGACGAGGTTGACGGCCTGCTGCGCCTTCCCGAGCCCGATCGGGCGGCCGGGCAGGATCTCCTGGAGCTTGCCGAACGCGACGACGCTGCCCCAGAACGAGATCGAGCCGATGATCGCGGCGAACAGCGATGCAACGATGACGTGGGTGACGGGCTCTTCACCGTGGAAGTCGGTGAAGCCGCCCGAGTCGAGGAACTCGGCCCACGCGATGAGCGCGACGGTGCCGCCGCCGACGCCGTTGAACAGCGCGACTAGCTGCGGCATCGCCGTCATCTTGGTGCGCAGCGCGGGCGGGATGCCGAGCGCGACACCGATCACGAGGCCGGCGACCACGATGATCCAGTTGCTCGAGCCGGCATCGCGGATCGCGATGAGCGTCGCGACGACGGCGACGAGCATGCCCACCGCGGCGATCTGGTTGCCGCGCACCGCGGTCTTCGGTCCGGTCAGCCCCATGAGGCCGTAGATGAAGAGCGCGAACGCGACGATGTAGAGCACATCGACGAGGTACGTCACTTGCTGTCCCCCTTCGCCTCACCGGCGGACGTGTCCGCGGGCTTCGACTTGAACATCGCGAGCATGCGGTCGGTCACGACGAAGCCGCCCACGACGTTGACGGTGCCGAACACCAGTGCCACGAACAGAATCAGCTGCAGTCCCCACGAGGGGTCGTGCACCTTGCCGAGCACGACGAGCGCGCCGAGCACGACGATGCCGTGGATGGCGTTCGTTCCCGACATGAGCGGCGTGTGAAGGGTGTTGGGCACCTTGGAGATCACGGCGAAGCCGACGAACCCCGCGAGCACCAGAATCGCGATGTTCGAGAGCAGTTCGGTGTACATGTCGTCACGCTCCTTCGCGGGTGACGCAGCTGTCGGCGAGCACCTGATCGGAGAAATCGGGTGCGACGCGCCCCTCGTCGTCGAGCATCAGTTCGAGGAGTGCCAGCACGTTCTTCGAGTACAGCTCGGACGAGTGCTCGGGCATCGTCGCGGGCAGGTTGAGCGGCGCCGCGATCGTGACGCCGCCGGAGACGTACGTCTCGCCGGGGCGAGTCAGCTCGCAGTTTCCGCCCGTCTCGCCCGCGAGGTCGACGACGACGCTGCCGGGCCGCATCGACGCGACGGCATCGGCCGTCACGAGGATCGGTGCGCGACGCCCAGGAACGAGCGCCGTGGTGATGACGACGTCGAAGCCCGCGATCGCGTCCTGCAGCGCCTGCTGCTGACGTGCGCGTTCGTCGTCGGTCAGCTCGCGCGCGTAGCCGCCTTCGCCCGCGGCGTCGATGCCGAGATCGAGCCAGCTCGCCCCGACCGAACGCACCTGATCGGCGACCTCGGGCCGCACGTCGTATCCGGTCGGCCGCGAGCCGAGCCGCTTCGCGGTCGCGAGGGCCTGCAGCCCGGCGACGCCGACGCCCAGCACGAGAACCGATGCAGGCTTCACCGTTCCGGCCGCCGTCGTGAGCATCGGGAAGAAGCGGGTGAGCTCGGACGCCGCGAGCAGCGTCGCCTTGTACCCGGCGACGTTCGCCTGCGAGGACAGCGCGTCCATCACCTGCGCACGCGAGATGCGCGGGATCGCCTCCATCGCGAACGCCTGAACACCGGCGTCGCGGAGCGCGCCGATGCTGTTGTCCTCGTTGCGCGGTGCGAGGAAGCCGATCAGTGTCCGGCCCGACGCGAGGCGTCCCACCTCGTCCGCGCTCGGCGGCGCGACCTTGACGACGACGTCCGCCGCCCACGCGTCACCGATGCGCGCACCGGCCTGTTCGTACTCGCTGTCCGGAATCAGCGCGTTCTCGCCCGCCCCTGCCTCGACGACGACGTCGACGCCCCGCTGTGCGAGTGTCGCGACGATCTTGGGGACCAGCGCCACACGCCGCTCCCCCCCAGCGGATTCACGGACGACGCCGACCGTCGTCCGCGATGCGGAATCGCGCGGCTCGGCGCTTTCGTGTGCTGTCTCCACAGCCCTACTCTCTTCGCTTGTTCGACCCTGCCGCGCCGGGTCGGCGCACTCCCCGCAGCGGACGGTGGTGACCTGAGCCACTGCGATCGCAGAGATCATAGCCACACGGCGGGTCCCGCTGTGACCGCCTCTGGTTGTGGCACGCGGCATACTCCGTGTCGTGGCTGCCGACACCGACCCTCCCGCGATCGCCGATGCCGTCGTCGACCTGTGTGCCGCCGCGCGGTCGATCACGGTGCTGACGGGCGCGGGCATGTCCGCCGAGAGCGCCGTGCCGACCTTCCGGGACGCGAGCACGGGCCTGTGGACGGGGATCGATCCGATGGAGATCGCGACGCCCCGGGCGTGGCGGCGCGATCCGGATCGCGTGTGGGCCTGGTACTGCTGGCGCGCCGCGCTGGTCCGCCGTGCCCGTCCCAACGCGGGGCACGACGCGATCGCGCGGTGGCAGGGTGGCGCGGACGTCACCGTCGCGACACAGAACGTCGACGACCTCCACGAACGCGCGGGCACGACCGTCGCGGCCCACGTCCACGGCAGCCTGTTCGCGCCGCGGTGCTCCGAGTGCGGCGCCGCCGCCCCGGGCGCCGAACTCGCGGTACCGGACGCACCGGTCGAGCGGCTCGCTCCGCCCCGGTGCGGCGTGTGCGGGGGCGCGGTGCGGCCGGGTGTCGTGTGGTTCGGCGAGCCGTTGCCGGAAGCGGAGTGGGACGCGGCGGCAGCGGCGGCGACGACCGCCGATCTCGTTCTGGTGGTGGGGACGTCGGGCGTCGTGCATCCGTTCGCGGCGCTGCCCGAGGCGGCGCGCGACGCCGGTGCGACCGTCGTCGAGGTCAATCCCGAGGACACGCCGATCACCGCGGTCGCGCATCATGCCGTCCGTGCCACGTCCGGGTCGGCGCTGCCGCGCCTGGTTCCCGAGTTGCCCCGCCCGGTCCCCGAGGAGGATTCGTGACCGACTGCCCGTTCTGCGCGATCGTGCACTCCGGCGCGCCCGCGACCCGCGTGTTCGAGGACGAGCGCACCGTCGCCTTCCTCGACATCCGGCCGCTCGCGCGCGGGCACACCCTCGTCGTCCCCCGGGCGCACGCGTCCGGCCTGCACGAACTCACCGGCGACGACGCCGCGGCGGTGTTCGCGACGGCTCAGCGGCTCGCCGCCGCGATGCGCAGTGGCCCGATCGCCGCCGACGGCGTTCATCTCGTCGTCAACGACGGGCGCGCCGCGATGCAGACCGTGTTCCACGCGCACATGCACGTCGTCCCGCGGCACCGCGGCGACAAGATCTCGCTCGCGGCGGGCATCGCGACGCGTCGTCGTCACGACGCGGAGCAGGCCGGCGCGGACGTCCGCGCCGGCCTGCCACCGGAGTGAGGGTCGGTCAGTTGCCGCCCTCCTCGAGGGTCACCTCGATCGGCGCGTAGTTCTCGCCGGTCACGTCGACACCCTTGTCCCGCAGGATCTCCAGCGCCTCGGTGACGTACTCGTTGGAGTACGCCGCCTCGTCCGGTTCCTGGGTGAGGACGGTCTGGCCCTCCGCGTTCCTCGTCTCGGACGCGATCTCCACGGTGCGGTCCCAGGCGGCCTCGTCGATCGTGCCGACGCCCGCGGGCGACGGCCAGATCAGCTTGTTCACCTCGTTGATCTGCCACAGCTGATGGCTGGCCCCGAGCGTCGAACCCGCGGCGACGGTGATGTCGCGGCATTCCTCGACGTTGTCGCGGCAGTACGCCCATCCTTCGAGCGACGCCGCGACGAACTTGACCGTCTGCTCGCGGTAGGCGGGGTCCTCGAGCTTGTCGGTGCTGGCCCAGATCGCGTCCTGCAGCATCGCGACGCCCTCGTCGTTCCAGTCGATCGTGCGGAACTTGTCGGGCGTGTAGAGCTCACCCGTGTCGGGGTCGACGGCTTCGAGCAGCTGCGCGTACTCGTTGTACGACATCGCCTGTGCGGCATCGATGTCGCCGGCGAGCAGTCCGTTCATGTCGAACTGCTGCTGCACGAGCGTGACGTCGTTCGCGGGGTCGATACCTGCCTCGGTCATGGCGGCGAACAGCTCGTACTCGTTTCCGTAGCCCCAGTTGCCGACGTTCTTGCCGCGCAGATCGGCAGGCCCCGTGATGTTCTCGTCCGCGAACGACACCTGGAGGGTGCCCGAGCGCTGGAAGACCTGTGCCACATCGGTGATCGCGGCGCCGGCCTCACGGAACGCGAGGGCCTTGGGGACCCAGGCGATCGCGTAGTCGGCCTGCCCCTGCGCGAGGACGGTCTGGGGCACGATGTCCGAGCCGCCGTCGAGGATCTCGACGTCGAGCCCCTGCTGCTCGTAGAAGCCCTTCTCCTTCGCGGCGAGGAAACCCGCGAACTGTCCCTGTTTGAACCACTGCAGCTGCAGCGTCACCGGCGTCAGCCCGCCCTCGGACGCCGCTCCCGTCGCCTCGGTCTCGGTGGTGCTGCATCCCGTCAGGGCGAGGGCGGACAGCGCGAGCGCGGCGGCGCCGGCCCCGATCCGCGCGCGGGTACTGATCGATCGTGACATCGAATCTCCTTGTCGTACAGCAGAGAACGAGCGATGGCGAGGTGGGTGATGCGGGCAGCGCTGCACGCATCACCGTGAGCGTCGGCGCGAGGCCAGGCGTTCGAGGGCGAGGACGACGAGGAAGAAGAGCAGCCCCACCGCCATCGCACCGAGGACGTACGCCCACGCCCGGGGATACGCGGTGTTCGCGGCAGCGGACGTGATGCGCGAGCCGAGACCGTTCTGCAGTCCGCCGAAGTACTCGGCGACGATCGCCGCGATGACGGCACCCGGTGCAGCCACACGCAGTCCCGTGAACAGGAACGGCAACGCGGCGGGAATGCGGACGGTCCGCGTCGCGCGCCACTCGCCCACCGCGTAGACGTGCATGAGTTCGAGGTGCACGGCGGGAACCTGACGCAGCCCCTCCGCGACGGACACGAAGATCGGGAAGAACACGACGACGGCGACGGTGATCCGTCGCGGCACGTCGGTGGACGTCCCGTACATCGAGTTGAGCAGCGGAGCGAGCGCGACGATGGGCACTGCGGCGGCAGCGGCGGCGAGCGGCGACAGCAGGGAGTCGACGACGTTCCATCGCACCGCGAACACGGCTCCGGCGAATCCGAGCACGGCACCCGCGACGAGTCCGATCAGTGCGTTCGTTCCGGTGGCGGTCGCGGCGGCCCGGATGCCGCTCGCGTTCGCGCCGAACTGTTCCGCGATCGACGTCGGGCTCGGCAACAGGAACGACGGGACCCCGAGGGCCGTCGTGCCGATCTGCCACAGTGCGAGGACCACGACACCGAAGACGACCGGGGCGAGCCAGATCTGCACCCCGGGCGCCGCACGCACGGTACTCATCGGTCGTCCCGCCCGGCGTGGGCGGCACCGACGCGGCCGTCGGCGTGGTGGAGCGCTTCGCGCACCCGGGTGATCGCCCCGTAGAAGCCTTCGCTCTCGCGAGGATCGCCGTCACCGGCGTCGCCGAACGCGCCGATCTCGACGATCTCCGTGACGCGGCCCGGCCGCGGCGACATGACGACGACGCGGTCCGACAGGAACACCGCCTCGGGGATCGAGTGGGTCACGAAGATCACCGCGGCGTCCGTGTCGCGCACGATCGAGAGCAGTTCGCCCTGCAGCCGTTCACGAGTCATCTCGTCGAGCGCACCGAACGGCTCGTCCATGAGCAGCAGGGCGGGCTTGCGCGCGAGGGCGCGGGCGATCGCGACGCGCTGCTGCATTCCGCCGGACAACTCGGGCGGGTAGCGATCGGCGAAGTCGGTGAGTCCCACGAGGTCGAGCAGTTCGTCGCTGCGCGCACGTCGCTGCGACGCCGGGAGCTTGTGCAGTTCGAGCGGCAGTTCGACGTTGGCCCGGACGGTGCGCCAGTCGAGCAGACCGGCCTGCTGGAAGGCGATCCCGTAGTCCTGATCGAGGCGTGCGGTGCGCGCGGACTTGCCGAACACCGTGACGCCGCCGGCGGAGGGGGCTTCGAGGTCGGCGACGATGCGCAGCAGGGTCGACTTGCCACAGCCCGACGGGCCGATGAGCGAGACGAACTCGCCCGGCGCGATCGTGAGCGACACCTCGTCGAGCGCCGTGACGCCGGCGGCGTCGAAGACCTTGGTGACGTCGCTCAGCGTCACCGCGGGCTCGGCCGGTGCCGTCTCGGGGGCGGTGGTGCTCATGCGGATCCTCCTGGGGGACGGGTCGTTCCGGAATAGCGACGCAGTGCGCGTTCGAGCAGGCCGACGAGGCCGGTCACGACGAGCCCGAGTACCGCGGCGGCGAGCACGGCGGCGTAGAGCCGGGACGCGTCCCCCGTGGCCTGCTGCGAGAAGACGATGATCTGACGGCCGATCCCGCCGGACATTCCGGTCGAGATCTCGGCGACGATCGTCCCGATCACCGCGGCTGCCGCGGCGAGCCGCAGCGCCGGAATCAGGTGGGGCACCGACGCCGGCAGCCGGAGCTTCACGAGGGTCGCCCACCATCCCGCGGCGCAGCAGTACAGGAGTTCCTCCGACGCCTTCGACGGTGCGCGCAGCCCCGCGAGCATGCCGATCGCGACGGGGAAGAACGCGAGGTACGACGCGATCACGACGATCGACATCCACGGTTGCCACGGCTGTCCCGCGATCGCGATCCTGCCGCCCCACCCCGCCACGAGCGGGGCGAGCGCGATGAGCGGAACCGTCTGCGACAGAATCACATACGGCAGCACAGCCCGCTCGACGAGACCGAATCGCTCCATCGCGACGGCGAGCAGCAAACCCACGGCGGCGCCGAGCACGAACGCACCCGCGGCGAGTCCGAAGCTCGTCGCGGTCGTCCGGACGAGGACGGCCCCGACGCTCTCGCTCCCCGCCCCCGCGACGGGATCGACCACGACGGCGAGCACCGACCACACATGGGGCAACGCGCCGTCGCCGGTGCGTGGGAGCACGGGGACCCCCGCGATCGAGACACCCTGCGCGGGAACGAGGAACTTCACCGCCTCCCACACGATCACGACGAGCGCGAGCGCCGCGACGCCCGTCGCGGGCCGCCGCCAGGACCTCGGCGTGCGCCGCGCGACCCGCGATGCGGGGGTGACCGCGGCGGCGTCGAGGACGGCGGTCACGTCGTCGCCACAGCGGTGTCGGCAAGATACGGAACGACCGACTCGCCGTACCCGTCGAGCGTCGCCGTCTTGGCGTCGTGCTGCAGATACACCGCGAACTGATCGACGCCGAGCTTCTCGAGCTCCTTCAGCCGCTCGATGTGGTACTCCGGCGGGCCGATGATGCAGAACCGGTCCACGATCTCGTCCGGCACGAAGTCGGCGTGCGTGTTGCCGGCGCGCCCGTGCTGGTTGTAGTCGTAGCCCTGCCGGCCCGCGATGTAGTCGGTGAGCGCCTGCGGCGTCTCGCCGTCGGTGCCGTACTTCGCGACGATGTCCGCGACGTGGTTGCCCACCATCCCACCGAACCATCGGCACTGCTCACGCCCGTGGGCGAGGCGATCCTCGGAGCCGTCGGTGAGGTAGGCGGGCGCCGCGACACAGAACGACAACGACTCCGGGTCACGGCCCGCCGCCTCCGCCGCGGCCTTCACCCGCGCGATGGTCCAGGCGGTGATGTCGGGGTCGGCGAGCTGGAGGATGAACCCGTCGGCATGGGTTCCGGTGAGCTCGAGCGCCTTCGGCCCGTACGCCGCGACCCAGACCTCGAGGCTCGACTTGCTCGCCCACGGGAATCGCACCGTCGCACCGGATTCGAGGGTGACGGCCCGGCCGTTGCCGAGTTCGCGGATCACGTGGATCGCCTCGCGCAGGCGGGCCAGCGTCGTCGGCTTGCCGCCGAGCGTGCGCAGCGCCGAGTCGCCTCGGCCGATGCCGCACACCGTGCGATTGCCGAACATCTCGTTGAGCGTCGCGTAGGTCGACGCCGTGACCGTCCAGTCCCGCGTCGCGGGATTGGTGACCATCGGCCCGACGATCACGTTGCGGGTGTTCGCCAGGATCTGGCTGTGGACGACGTAGGGCTCCTCCCACAACAGGTGCGAGTCGAACGTCCAGACGTGCGAGAACCCGTGTGTCTCGGCCTGCCTGGCGAGCTCGACGACCCGCGAGGCGGGCGGCGTGCACTGCAGCACGACTCCGATATCCATGGTGAGCTCCTAGATCAGGTTCTGCGAGAGGTCGCGCTTGACGAAGCGGCCGTGGCCGGCCCGGCCGAGATATTCGCCGCCGTCGACGATCACGGTGCCGCGCGACAGGACGGTGTCGACGTGGCCGTCGATCCGCACTCCCTCGTACGCCGAGTAGTCCATGTTCATGTGGTGCGTGTCGTTCACGCCGATCGTCGTGTGGCCCTTCGGGTCGTAGATCACGATGTCCGCGTCGGCGCCGGGCGCGACGATCCCCTTGCGCGGATACATCCCGAACATGCGCGCGGGCGTCGTGCAGCAGACGTCGACCCAGCGTTCGAGGCCGATCCGGCCGTCGACGACGCCCTGGAACATGAGGTCCATCCGATGCTCGACGGAGCCGATGCCGTTGGGGATCTTGGAGAAGTCGCCGATGCCCATCTCCTTCTGCCCCTGGAAGCAGAACGGGCAGTGATCCGTCGCGACCGTGGTGACGTCGCCGGTGCGAATGTAGCGCCACAGTTCGTCCTGGTGGCCCTCCTCGCGCGAGCGCAGCGGGGTCGAGCACACCCACTTCGCGCCCTCGAAACTCGGTGCGCCGAGCTGTTCTTCGAGCGAGAGGTAGAGGTACTGGGGGCACGTCTCCGCGAAGACGTTCTGCCCGGCGCCGCGTGCCGTCGCGATCTGTTCGAGTGCCTGCTTCGCCGAGACGTGGACGACGTAGAGCGGCGCACCGGTCAACTGCGCGAGCATTATCGCGCGGTGCGTCGCCTCCTCTTCGAGTTGCCACGCGCGTGAGGTGCCGTGGAAGTACGGTGCGGTGTCGCCGCGCGCGATCGCCTGCTCGACGAGAACGTCGATCGCGATGCCGTTCTCCGCGTGCATCATCATCAGCGCGCCCGTGTCGGCGGCCGTCTGCATCGCACGCAGGATCTGCCCGTCGTCGGAGTAGAAGACTCCCGGATAGGCCATGAACAGCTTGAAGCTCGTGACGCCCTCGGCGACGAGTTCCGCCATGCCCTTCAGCGAATCGCTGTCGACGCCACCGATGATCTGATGGAAGCCGTCGTCGATCGCGCACTGCCCCGACGCCTTCTCGTGCCACGACGCGAGCGAGTCCTGGATACGGCCGCCCGGGTTCTGCACCGCGAAGTCGACGATCGTCGTCGTCCCTCCCCAGGCAGCGGCGCGGGTGCCGGTCTCGAAGGTGTCGCTGGCGGACGTTCCGCCGAACGGCATCTCCATGTGGGTGTGGCCGTCGACGCCGCCGGGGATCACGTACTTGCCGGTCGCGTCGATCAAGACGTCCGACGTCGCAGCGAGATCGGATCCCACTGCCGTGGAGCCCGGTTCGAGGAGAGCGACGATGCGGTCGCCGTCGACGAGGACGTCGAGCTGCTGCGAGCCCGTCGGCGAGACGACGGTCCCGCCGTGGATGAAGGTCGTCACGGGTGGTTCCCCTTTCGTGAGCGTGGTGCGGGGCGTCAGGCCTGCGTGAGCGGCCCGTAGGCGTCGGGGCGGCGGTCCCGGTAGAACTGCCAGCGCTCCCGCACGACCTTCAGCATGTCGAGGTCGAGATCGCGCACGAGCAGTTCGGGATCGCGATCCGACGCCGTGCCGTCGACGAACTTCCCTTCGGGATCGGCGAAGTAGCTCGTGCCGTAGAAGTCGTTGTCGCCCAGGTCTTCCACGCCCACCCGATTGATGGCGCCGACGAAGTACTCGTTGGCGACGGCCGCGGAGGTCTGTTCGAGCTTCCACAGGTAGTTCGAGAGCCCGCGCGAGGTGGCGGAGGGGTTGAAGACGATCTCCGCCCCCGCGAGACCGAGGGCACGCCAGCCCTCGGGGAAGTGCCGGTCGTAGCAGATGTTGACGCCCACCTTGCCGACGGCGGTGTCGAAGACCGGCCAGCCGAGGTTGCCGGGGCGGAAGTAGAACTTCTCCCAGAAGCCCTTCACCTGGGGAACGTGCATCTTGCGGTACTTGCCGAGGTAGCTGCCGTCCGCGTCGAGGATCGCGGCCGTGTTGTAGAGGACGCCGGGCATCTCCTCCTCGTACACGGGCAGTACGACGACCATGCCGAGTTCTGCTGCGAGCGCCTGGAACCGCTCGACGGTGGGACCCGGGACCGACTCGGCGTACTCGTAGAACTTCGCGTCCTGCACCTGACAGAAGTACGGGCCGTAGAACAGCTCCTGGAAGCAGATCACCTGCGCGCCCTGCGCCGCGGCGGCGCGGGTGTACTCCTCGTGCGCCACGATCATCGATTCCTTGTCGCCGGTCCAGTTCGTCTGGACCAGTGCTGCACGAACATTCGTCATGAACGAGACCAACTCCTCGGGTGGAGACCGCTGTATCGGGTGGGACCTCTGTACTCGCCGCGGCTGGATGCGCCCGGACGATGCGGAACGAGCGGAATGGATTGTGATACTGCCCTGAATATCGTTCCCGTTGTGTTACAAGTTCCCGGAATCAGTTTCGGGGACGTAAAACAATGCGAGCGGCATCTCACCGGGGCCCGCGCAGGGCATGATCGACGTGGCGCCGACAGCCCGACGCCACGACAGCCGCTGCGCCGGAACCGCTTCCGCCCACCCGACCACGAGAGGAGCCGATGACCACCCCGCCTCCCGCACCGAGACTCGAGATCACCGATCGGACCCCGGTCGGCATCGCGAGCGCCGTCACGCGCCGGATCCACGACGGCGCGCTCGCCCCGGGTGATCGGCTGCCCACGGTGCGCGCGCTCGCGAGCGAGCTCAAGGTCTCGCCCGTGACGGTGAGCCAGGCGTGGCACGCACTCGCTGCCGCGGGCACGATCGTCTCGCGCGGACGAGCAGGCACCTTCGTCGCCGACGACGCACTGGTCCGGCGCACGCGGCCGTCGGCGACTTCCGGGGCGCCGGGAGCCTCGCGCTACCGGCGGCTGCACCCCGGCAGCGAGGCGTCGTTCGCGCTCGACCTCTCCCGCGGAACACCGGATCCCGCACTGCTTCCCAGCATCGACGACGCTCTGCGCCGGATCTCGGGCGCGGGGCTCGCCGCCGACTATCTCGGCGACCCGATCCTGCCGGATCTCGATGCGCTGCTCCGGCGGTCGCTGCCCGACGCCGGCGAGCGGATCGCGATCCTCGACGGCGCGGTGGACGCCGTCGACCGCACGGTGCGCGAGTACGTGCGCTTCGGCGACACCGTCCTCGTCGAGGATCCGTGCTTTCCACCGTTCCTCGATCTGCTCACACGGGCGGGAGCCGAGCCGCTCGCGGTGCGGTGCGACGATCGCGGGCTGCTGCCGTCCGGGATCGAGGCCGCCCTCGCGCGTGCCAGGCCCGCGCTCGTCATCGTGCAACCGCGAGCCCACAACCCGACGGGAGCGTCGATGGACGACGCCCGCGCACGAGCGGTCGCCGGCGCGCTCGCGTCGTCGTCGGCCCCCGTCGTCGAGGACGATCACGCGGGGTCGATCGCGCGCGGCGAGCCCGTGTCGCTCGCCCCGTATCTCCGCGGGCGCTTCGTGCACGTCCGGTCGTTCTCGAAGTCGCACGGCGCGGATCTGCGGCTCTCCGCGCTCCGCGGTCCCGCCGAGTTGATCGATCCCGTCGTCGAGCGCCGGATGCTCGGGCCGGGCTGGACGAGCCGCCTGCTGCAACGCCTCCTGTTGTCGATGCTCACCGATCCCGTCGCGGCGGCCACCGTCGCGAGCGCGCGCGACACATATGCGTCGAGGGTCGCGTGCGTCCGTGACGCGGCGGCCCGCGCGGGACTCGACCTGCCCGACGCCGACGGGATCAATCTGTGGATCCCGGTGCACGACGAGTCGGCGGCACTCGTGAGCCTCGCTGCCGCGGGTATCCGCGCCGCGCCGGGCACACCCTTCCGTGTCGACGACGCGAACCCCGGCTCCACGCACCACGTGCGCATCACGGTGAGTGCCGTCGACCCGGAGCATGCGCCGTGGCTCGGCCACCAGCTCGCGGCGGCGGCCGTCGCCGAGCCGATATACCCGCGCCGCTGAGCCGCCGGGACGTAGGTTGGGAGCGAGTCGACGACTGCGACATGCGGAGGTGAGGACGATCGACACCGCGAACCCCGGCAGCGAGAACGACCCCGACGACGACGCCGTTCTCGTCGAACGCGTCTACGAGCATCCGATCGACGACGGCGACGGCTACCGCGTGTTCGTCGACCGGTTGTGGCCGCGCGGACTGCGCAAAGACGCGTTCCACTACGACGACTGGGCCAAGGAACTCGCCCCGTCGACCGACCTGCGTCGCTGGTACTCGCACGACGCGTCCCGCTTCTCCGAGTTCCGGTCGCGCTATTTCACCGAGCTCGATTCGCCCGCGGCACGTGCCGAGCTCGCCCGCGTCCGCGCGGACGCCGACGGCAGACCGCTCGTCCTGCTCACCGCGACGCGCGACGTTGGGCACAGCAACGCCGAGGTTCTCGCCGAATTCCTGCGGGGCGACACCGACGAGCCGGCCCCCTGGTCGTCCGGCTGAGCGCTAGGGTCACCCAGGGGATACCGAAAGGACACCGGGTGGCCGACTTCGATCGCGACACGATTCTGCCCGCACTCTTCGCCGAATGGGACGTCCTGCTCGAGCTGCTCGACGGCATCGAGGCAGACGCGTGGTTCACCCCGACCGCCCTGCCCGGGTGGACGGTGCACGACATCACCGCTCATCTCGTCGGGACGGAGTCGATGCTCGCGGGCATCGCGACGCCGCGTGTCGACGTCGACGTCGCCGCACTCCCCCACGTCCACAATCCGATCGGTGAATTCAACGAGCAGTGGGTCGAGGCGCTGCGGGAGCTGCCGGGCAGCGAGATGGTCGTGCGGCTCGCGGAGGTGACGCGACGACGCCGCGAGAGTCTCACCGCGATGTCCGACGACGACCTGCACGCCCCGGCCGACACCCCCGCGGGTCGCGCGAGCTATCTGCGGTTCATGCGGATCCGCGTGTTCGACTGCTGGGTGCACGAACTCGACATCCGCGATGCCATCGGCGTCCCCGGCGACGAATCCGGGCCGCGGGCCGAGGTCGCGTTCGATGAGATGATCCCGGCACTGGGCTTCGTCGTCGGCAAGAAGGCGAAGGCGCCGGACGGCACGCATGCACGGTTCTCGCTCGGTGGTCCGATGGCACGCGAGATCTCCGTCGAGGTGCGAGACGGACGCGGCGCCGTGTCCGCTGCGGCGGAGTCGGAGTCGGAGCCGGAGCCGACCGTCGGCCTCGCCCTCGATTCGCGGCTGTTCACCCGGCTGGCGACGGGCCGCACGCACGCGTTCGATCACCCCGGCGAGATCACCGTCACCGGAGACGCCGATCTCGGTCGCGCGATCGCGAACTCCCTCGCGTTCACGATGTGATCCCGGGGCACCCGGCGATCCGCGCGTATCTGGCGTCGTACCGGTTCGGACCTTCGGCCGGCGAGTTCGCGGCGTTCGTGGGGGCGGCCCGCTCGGCCGTCGTCGTGGCGGCCGCGGCGGATGTGTGGCCCGCGCGTGCGCGGGCTGGCGCGGTCGACAGCGAACTGCGCTCGCTCCGTGAGATCGGTCTGCAGGCGACGGAGCTCGATCTGCGGCCGCACGTCTCGCCGCACCATCGCGGACCGGACGCCGTCCTGCTCCGCGCACTCGACGCCGCGGACCTCGTGTGGGTCCGGGGCGGAAACACCTACGTCCTGCAGGCACAGCTGGTTCGATCGGGCGCCGGAGCCGCGATCGACGAGCGCGTACGGGCCGGTGCGCTGGCGTACGCCGGGTACAGCGCGGGAGCGTGCATCGCGGGGCCGACGACGATCGGACTCGACGCATCGGACGATCCGCGTGAGGTGGCGGAACTGGATGAGGTGGGCGCACCGGAGAGCCCGAGCGGAACGCCCGGCAGTGAGGGTCTGTCGCTCGCACCGTTCTGCGTCGTCCCCCATGCGCGCGATGCGAGCGGGGAGCAGTCGCTCCTCGGGACGGCAGAGCAGGTCGCGGACACCGTCGCGGCGATCGAGCGGGCCGGATTCACGGCCCTCGAACTGGGTGACGACGCCGCCGCCGTCACCGATGGCGACGGCCGCTGGCGTCACGTCACGCCGGTGACGCGCACGCCGATCGACGTCAGCGCATCGCGGACGGGAGCGGGCCCAGGGCAGCCACCCGCACCAGGGCGGTCCAGCTGAGCGCACATCGCCGGGCGGTCACCTCGTCGGCGTCGGCGAGCAGGACGTCGAGCAGGCTGCGCGGGTGTGCGCGCCAGCAGCGGGCCAGGCCGTCGACCTCGGCGACCGTGAACAGGCCCGTACCCCGCAGCGATTCGGTCCACTCGTCGATGTGCCCGGCGTGGATCTCCTCGAGCGAGTCGTACGCAGGACCGGCGTCGAGAAACTCCTGCGAGAGGACCGAGGCGGCCAACTCGGCGAGCCTGTCGTAGGACGCGCCCCCGAGCATCGCGCCGAAGCCGCGGGTCGGCGCCGGAAGATCGAATCGGGCTTCGGTGAAGACTGGTTCGGCGGTCATGTCGGTCCCTCCAGGTCACAGGTTGGCGCCCGGCCGACCTGCAGCGATCGACCCATCGTGAGAAACCTGACGCCGGGGTGTAACGCGGTACCACTTTCTGACGATGCGGTGACGCTAGCCCACCGACGGGCGTTGCGCACCCCCTACGTCGGAACGATCCGGTAACAGAGTGACGCACGTTACGAGAGGGAACCGTCCGGATCCCGGCTATGGCGTACGTCACTCTCGGCACCGGCTCGTGCCACTAGGCTGCTCACATGACCGACACGACCGTCGTGGACGACCCCGACAACTCCCGTTTCGTGCTGCGCGTCGGCGACGCGATCGCCGCCTTCGCCGAGTATCGGGACGAGGGCGCCGCCCGCGAGTTCTTCCACACCGTCACCGAACCCGACTTCCGTGGCCGCGGCCTCGCACGCACCCTCGTCGAGCACGCCCTCGACGACGCCGAGCACCGCGGTCTGCGCGTCGTCCCCACGTGCGAGTACGTCGCGAAGGTGGTCTCCGGCGAGCCGCGCTATCAGGCGCTCGTCGACGGCTGACGGTCCGCGGACCCGCGATCAGCGGAACCCCACGACGCGGGTGCCCCACGCTTCGCGCATCTCGCGATCGGGGTCGAGCGCGAGTGCGTCCTGAGCGTCGACGAGCAGCGTCGCGCGCTCGTCGGTCGTGTACGGCGCCCAATGCGTCGAGCCGTCGAGTGCGGTCGGGGTTCCGTTGTGCGCGAACGACGTCCACCGTCGTTGCACTCGCGCCGAGACCTCGAGCGCGGACCTGCGCCCGCCGAGCCAGAACGTCGGGTCGACGTCCAGCGTCCCGAAGTTCCCGAACACGTACGGCAGTTCGGTGGCGTGGGCCGCACCCACGCGCGCGGCCCGCAACATCGGTGTCGCGTGGTCGAATCGGTACACCCACGTCGGGCAGTACCTGCTGTGCGCGTCCGCGACCCAGATCGCCGGCATCCGGAAGGCCGCGTCCCGCGAGACCGCGAGAGCGCCCTTCGGCGACGCGGGATCGGGATACGACGCGAGGATCTCCTCGAGGCGGTCGCGCCCGATCTCTGGAGAGTCGACCGCGAGCGCGTCGAGCATGGCACGCACCGATTCCGCCGTCACCGGCAGCAGCGCGGACTTCATGAACCGGAAGATCGACGCCTCGTCGCGGTTCGAGCCGATCACGAGAGGGATCCGGTGTGCGCGCCCCTTCTGGAACGCCGCGACCGGATACCACGGCAGGAACACCCGATCGACGACGGGCGCGAACGCGAGGGTCCCGGGAATCCGGGACGGGACCTCGTCGAGCAGTGCGTCTCCCGCGGCGACGAGATCGTCGACCGGGACGTCGCGCAGACGGGACGCGTCACCCAACTCGAGGAGGTCGAGGAACCGCCGCGTCACCTCCCGCGCGCGGTCGGCCCCGTACACCGACGTGGCGGGCGGACTCTGCGCGATCGCGCGATCGAAGGCGTGCGCCGCGGCCGGGCACGTCATGAGCGTCGTGATGGACGCACCACCGGACGACTCCCCGAACACCGTCACGTCGTGCGGGTCGCCGCCGAAGCTCGCGATGTTGCCCCGAACCCACCACAGCGCCGAGAGCTGATCGCGCAGGCCGCAATTGGTCTCGTAGTGCGAGTCGGCGTCACCGAATCCGCTCGGATCGAGGAAACCCAGCGGGCCGAGCCGGTAGTTGATCGTGACGACGACGACCTCGCCGCGGCGCGCGAGTTCCGTGCCGTCGTAGATCACCTGCGAGCCCGATCCGAGACCGTAGGCACCGCCGTGGATCCACACCATGACGGGGTACGGCTCGGGGCCGGGCGGCGGGGCCCACACGTTGAGCGAGAGACAGTCCTCGCTGTGTTCCGTCTCCGGATCGATCTGAACCCCGACACCCGTCCCCTGCGGTGCGATGGGGCCGAATCGGGTGCAGTCGCGGATTCCGCGCCACGGCTCCCGCGGCTCGGGGGCGCGGAATCTTCCCTCGCCCGCGGTCGACGCCGCGAACGGGATTCCCCGCCACACGCGCAGGTCACCGGCGACCTCACCGCGCACCGGACCCGCGCGTGTCCGTGCGACCAGCGAATCGGTGTCGTTCACGGGCGCCTTCCTCGTCGTCCGTAGGGCCGGCTTCCCCCCCACGATAGGCAGTGTTACCCTCGTCCGTGTCCGACACGAGGTGCTACCCGGATCGGGACGCACCACGGCGTCCCGGACGAGGTGGCTGAGAACACACCCGACGAACCTGCTTCAGGTAATACTGACGAAGGGATGTCATGGCTACAGCCGACTTCGACGTGCGCGACCTTCACTCCGATGCGTCCGCACTCGACGACGAAACCTCCACCGCCACAGCGAGATTCACCGACGAACTGTGGTCCCGCACGATGCGGATCCGCCGCGCGATCGACGACCTCGAGTTCCTCGTCCGGCTCGGCGACGGCACCCTGCCGCCCGACGTCTTCCGGGTCTACATCGAGCAGGATCAGCTCTACCTCGAGGGGTACTCGAAGGCCCTCGCGCTCGTCTCGGCCGGGGCACCGGACCCGCAGGCCGGGGGGTTCTGGGCCACTTCGGCCGCCACCGCCGCGACCGTCGAATCCGCGTTGCACGGCGACCTGCTCGGCAGCGATGCCTTGCCGGACGCGACCGGCACGCCCGTCCACACCCCCGAGTGCCTGGGCTACGTCTCGTTCCTCACGGCGACCGCCGCGACGCGGCCGTACGCGGTGGGCGCGGCCGCGGTGCTGCCGTGCTTCTGGATCTACGCGGACGTGGGCCGACGGCTCGCGCAGCAGGCGCGCGACGTCCTCGCAGCGGATCCGGATCACCCCTACGCGAGATGGGTCACGACGTACGACGCCCCCGAGTTCCACGAGTCCGTCGAGCGCGCCCGCGAACTCGTCGACGCCGCTGCGGCGGCCGCGACCGAGGCCGAACGCGAGGAGATGGCACACGTCTTCGACATCGCGTCACGCTACGAACTGATGTTCTGGGATTCGGCGCTGCACCCCCGCCCCTGGCCGGCCTCGTGACGCGGCGGCTGCGCGCCGCCCTGACCGTCGTCGTCGCCGCCGTGATCGGCGCGGCGACCCTCGCCGGATGCTCGTCGCCGGGCTCCGACGACGGCACCGTCAGGTTCGCGCTCGACTGGACGCCCAACACCAATCACACCGGGCTGTACGCCGCGATCGAGAACGGCTGGTTCGAGGAGGCCGGTCTCGACGTCGAGGTCCTCCCGTACAACGACACCTCGCCCGACGTCCTCGTCGCATCGGGCGGCGCCGACTTCGGAATCAGCTTCCAGCCGTCGTCGACGTTCTCGAAAGCCGCCGGAGCACAGTCGGTGTCGGTGCTCGCGCCGCTGCAGCGCTGGGCCTCGGGAATCGCGGTTCGCGCCGACGCCCAGGACATCACGCGGCCGCGTGATCTCGACGGCAAGACCTACGCCGGCTTCGGCGATCCCGGCGAACAGGCGTTGCTGCAGCAGGTGATTCGCGCCGACGGCGGACGCGGCGAGTTCACCACCGTGACGCTGGGTACCTCCGCGTACGAGGCGGTCTACTCGGGACAGGCCGATTTCACGTCGTCGTTCTACGCGTGGGAGGGCATCGAGGCGGAGCGCCGGGGTACACCGATGCGGTACTTCGACCAGACCGACTACGGGATCCCCGAGCAGTACGCGATCGTCGTCGACGGCAATCGCGACTGGCTCGAGGCGAATCCCGACCGCGCGCGGGCGTTCGTCGGCGCTCTGGAACGTGGCTACCGGTTCGCCGCCGACGACCCGGATGCCGCGGCCGATCTGCTGATCGCGGCGAATCCGGGCGTCTTCACCGACGAAGAGCTCGTCCACGAGAGCCAGCGGATGCTCGCCGAGCGTTACATGCGCGACGCGAACGGCGACGTCGGGCGGCAGACCTTCGAACAGTGGGCCGGATACTCGGGATTCCTGTACAGAGCGGGCGTCCTGACCGGGCCCGACGGCACACCGCTCACGAGCGAACCCGACTGGTCGGAGTACTTCACCGACGAGTACCTCGACTCGCCGTGAGCGGCGTCGTGGAGAACGAATCGTGAACGCGCTGCGCCGGATCGGGCCCGCGCTGCTCGTCGTCGCGGTTCTCCTCGTGGTGTGGCAGGTGTACGTCGCCGTCTCGGGCGTCGCGCCGCAGGTTCTGCCCTCCCCCACCCGCGTCGCGGAGATGGGGTGGGCGAACCGCGCCGACATCGGGGCGCACACCGCCGCGACGCTGCAGGTGACCTTCGTCGGGTTCTCGCTCTCGCTCGTGTGCGCATGGGCACTCGCGATCGCGATCGACTTCTCGCCGTTGCTGCGACGCGCGGTGATTCCGCTGCTGGTCGTGTCGCAGACGCTGCCGATCATCGCGATAGCGCCGCTCATGATCATCTGGTTCGGCTTCGGCCTGCTCCCCAAGGTGCTCGTCGTCGCACTCGCGACGTTCTTCCCGATGGCGATCGGTCTCGTCGAGGGGTTCGCGTCGGCGGACCGCGGCGCGGGCGCGCTGCTCCGCAGCATGGGAGCCACACGCACTCAGGTGTTCCGGTACGTCCGCCTGCCGTCGGCCCTTCCGCGGTTCTTCACGTCGCTGCGCATCGGGATCACGTACGCGGTCGTGGGCGCGGTCTTCGCCGAGTACGTCGGCGCGACGTCGGGCCTCGGCATCTACATGGCGCTGCAGAAGAACAGCTTCCGCACCGACCTCGTGCTCGCGGCCGTCGCGGTGACCGCCGCGATCAGCGTCGTCCTCTATCTCACGACCTATCTCGTCGAACGCGTGGTGACGCCGTGGGCGCTCGCCGAACCGCAGCGACGGACACCCGCAGTCCGGGAGAACGCATGACACCGTCCACCGAGTTCCTCACCGCCCGCGGGCTGCACAAGTCCTTCTCCGGCGATCACGGCACGCGCGCGGTGCTCGGCGGTGTCGACTTCCACGTCGCGCGTGGCGAATTCGTCGCGATCGTGGGACCGAGCGGATGCGGGAAGAGCACGCTGTTCACGCTCCTCGCGGGGCTCGACGACGCCGACTCCGGCGAGATCGTGCTCGGCGGCGAACGCATCACCGCCGGTGTACCCCGGTGTGCGTACATGCCGCAGAACGATCTGCTCTTCCCGTGGCGGTCGGTCCTCGAGAACGCCTCGCTCGGGCTCGAAGTACAGGGGGTTCCGCGGGCACGCGCACGCGAACGGGCCGGGACACTGTTCGCGGAGTTCGGACTCGACGGTTTCGAGGACGCCCGGCCGTCGCAACTCTCGGGCGGGATGCGCCAGCGAGCGGCACTGGTGCGCACCGTCGTTCAGGAACGCCCGCTCCTGCTCCTGGACGAGCCGCTCGGTGCCCTCGACTCGCTCACCCGCACCGACATGCAGTACTGGCTGCAGGACGTGTGGTCGCGGTTCCGCTGGACGGCCCTGATGATCACGCACGACGTCCGCGAGGCCCTGCTGCTCGCCGATCGTGTTCTCGTCCTCGCGCCCAGGCCCACTCGCGTCGCTCGCGAGATCCGCGTCGATCTGCCGCGCCCACGGACGCTCGACACCACCGCCACCGACGAGTTCACCGCGCTCGAACGCGAGGTCCTCGCTGCGCTGGTGCCCACCGTGAGTACGTGAGACTCCGTCGTGAGTACGTGAAAGTTCGTTCGGGGCGGTACGGGCCGGTATCGAAACCGTAAACCGGAACGTACCGACCTGCGGCACCGCACATTCCCCGGTTTCTATAGCGTCACGGCGTCCCCATCCACCGCGATCCCGGGCGTAGCGTCGATCAGCACACACGACGGGGTGTGGCCGCGCCCCGTGCCGTCGACGGAGACGAACGGAGGCATCATGAGCGTTGCCGAACGTGCGCGCGCCGACGCTGCCACACCGCGCCGCTCGCCGCGCCTCGCGCGCCGGCGGCCGACCCGGGCCGTCGCACCCGTGATCGAGGAGTTCGCGGGCGCGTCGTTGCAGTCGCAGGTGCTGGCGCAGTCCTTGCGCCGCACCGTCAAACCGCTCCTGAAGACCTGGTCGCGGTACCCGACGCTGCCGTGGCCCGCAGGCCTGATCGATCTCGCCTTCCAGCCCGTCGGACCCGCGCCGGGCCACGACCGCACCCGCGTGCGGCTCCCGCACTCGTTCGCCGAATTCGTCCGTCCCACAGGCGACCCCGGCGCCACCCAGGACGACACGCCACGCGCGATCCTCTACCTCCACGGCGGCGGCTTCCTGTGCTGCGGCGTGAACACCCACCGGCAGATGGTCGCGCGCATCGCGAACCGGTCGCATGCGGACACACTGAGCGTCGCGTACCGGATGATCCCCGAGGCACCCCTGCGCGGGGCCGTCGCGGACGGCGTGGACGGCTATCGCTGGCTGCTCGACCAGGGCTACGAGCCCGGCCGGATCGCGATCGTCGGCGACTCGGCGGGCGGCTTCCTCGTCTTCATGGTGACGCTCGAAGCGCTGGCCGAAGGCCTGCCCGCGCCCGCCGTGGACGTCGCGATGTCGCCGCTCACCGACCTCGATCCGGCCCGCAAGCTCGCGCATCCCAACGCGAAGGCGTGTCCGGTCTTCCCCGACAGCGCGCTGCGAGCGCTGTCGGTGCTCATCGACCGCGTCGACACCCACGCCGGGTCGATCCCGTGCGACTCCCCCGTCGACGCCGACCTGCGAGGCATGCCGCCTGCGCTCATCCAGGTCGGATCCGACGAGATCCTCTACCCCGACGCACTGCTCATGGCCGAACGGCTCGGCGCGGCGGGGGTCCCGAGCACGGTGCAGGTGTTCGAACGTCAGGTCCACGTCTTCCAGGCGGCAGCCGGCTTCGTCCCCGAAGGCCGCCGGGCCCTGTCCGAACTCGGCCGTGTCGTCCGCGAAGCGACGGCCTGAGACGACCGTCACTCGCGCGAAACCTGAGAGAGCGATAACGGCCGCCGTTATCTAGTGTGTACCGCGCTAGTCAACCAGCGGCGATGCCTCCAGGACCGTGCACCGTTTCGCCGCCCGACACGGACGGGTACGCATGAGAGATGGAACAGTCGTCGCCGGAACCGCGGTGGTCGCCGCACTGACCATCGGCGCCGGCGTGCTCGTCGGTGCCGCGGACGGCGTGTTCGCCGGACCGCCGCCCGTCGTCGAACCGCCCGAACTCGTCACGTCGGGGCTCAACGTCGCGACCGGCTTCTACACGTCCCCCACCTCGGTGCGTCCCGTCGTCGAGATCCCGCCGTCGCCGACGTGGGCCGTCGCACCGCCGCGCACGGCACCGCCCCGCACCACGGCCGCCCAGAGCTCCGAGCCGCCACGACCGCCCGGCGAGGAGCACGACCGCCCCGCCGAGGTGATCGAGCTCGCGGTCGCTCCCCAGCCCACGGAGCCCGCCGTCGTCGATCTCCGTCCCGTCACCCCGGTCCCGCCGCCCGAGCCCGCACCCGAATCCCCCGCGCCCGCCGAGCCCGCCGAGCCGGCTCCGGAGGAGCCCGAGATCACGATCCCGCCCGTCGCCGCGCCCGCCGAGTAGCCGCCGGCAGCCCGCCACCGCGAGTCCGGCTGCCACGACGCCGCGGCGGTAGAGTGATTCCCGTCCGGTTACTGCGGCACGGGGACGGAGGCTCGGCTCATGGCGAAATCCGCGCCGTCGAACGGGCCGGACGAGCAGGGCTTCGACCTCGACAGCGCGGTCAACCGCGCGTGGGCCGAGTTCCAGGTGAGCCTGGCCGATCACATCTCGCAGATGGCTCCCGGTGACGCCCTCGTCCTCGAGAACGGTTACGACGACCTCGGCGAGCAGGCCGAAGACCACGAGCCTCCCGATCAGGGACGTACCCCGTCGTCGGGCGCGACGGGCATCCGGCCGTGTGTGCAGTTCGTCCTCGACGCGGGCGACCGCGTCCGGTGCGAGGTCCCGTCGAACCACTTCCTCCATCCGCGCCGCACCCTGACACGCGCCGCCGAACGGCGGCTCACCGAACTCGGCTGGGCGCCGCCGTCGCGCTCGCCCCTGCAGCCGGGGCGCGGCGGCTCCGCGACCTTCCGGATCGACCATCCCCGCACCGGCGCGGACCGCCTCGCCGCGATGGCCGCCGCGGCGTTCCGCGACGTCTGGAACGTCACGCATCCGTCGTTCCTGCGCGCCGACTCCGGCGCCGGCACCGCCGTGGCGCTCGCGTACTCCGCCGACCCGCCTGTCTTTCCGGAGATCGATCCGCTTGCGGCGATCGCGCCCCGCGACACCGACCACCTCACCGAGATCGTCATGTACGCGCTCGTACCGTTGCTCGGCGTCGTCCCCGAACAGGATTCGGACGGCGACATCCCGATCCGCTCGGGCGGCGGCATCGTGTTCGTCCGCGTGACCGACACCGGCATCTCGCTCTTCGCGCCGCTCGTCCAGGACATCGTCGACCGCACGCGCGCCGCCGAGGTCACCGGTGACCTCAACCGGACGTGGTCGGGACTGAAGTTCGTCCTCGCGGACGACCGGCTCTCGGTGTTGTGCGACGTGCCGGCACGGCCGTTCGTCGCACAACACCTCCGCGACGCGCTCGATCTGTGCGGGGCCTTCGTTCGCACCGTCGACGACCGCTTCGCCGCGCGACTGCACGGCACCGCGTTCTTCTCGGATCAGGACGACAAACACGGGTCGTCGGCGGCACGGACGCACCGCAGACTCACGACGGGCGATCTCCCCGTCGAACTGCTCACGCTGCACGACCTCGACCCCGAGGGCACCGGCACGCTCGACGGCGCGACCGTCGCGGCGGTGTGCGGCGGCAGCCACCAACGCATCGCGCACGTCCTGCGGATGGGCAACGAGTGGGTCGCACAGTTCCGGCGCGACGCCGCCGAGACGAGTGCCCGCGGCGACGACGCGCATGCGGACACCCTCGATCGCGACGGCGACACGTGGGAGCGGGTCGTCACGAGCCTGCGCAAGGCGCTACGACTCGTCAACGGGCGGCCGGGAACCGAGCCCGAGACCACCGTCGACCCGGACGACGACGACACGCGGTTCGGCGCCAGCGGACGTCACCGCCCGCCCGGCGACACCTGACGCCGCTGCGGCCGATACCGCCGCCGCTCCCGGCGGTGAGCGATCGCGAGGAACCAGCACGTCGGTGCGCCGACGACGGCGATCGTCGTCGCGAGCACACGGAGTTCGACGTGGTCCGCGCCGAACGGCGCGACGAACAGCACGATCGTGAAGAACACGGCGCCGAGTACCCGCCAGTGCGGGCCGACGACGGCCGCGATCGGAGACCAGACGGGCCGGACGGCACGCGAGATCGCCTGTCCCGCACGCCGCCACGCGGGCAGGGCCGCCGGTTCGGGCGGTGCCGGGGCCGGCCGCTCGCGCGCGGCGGACTCGCGATCGCGCCGGTCCCGCAGCGTCGTCGCGAGGTCGTCGACCGGTTCGATGCCGTCCTTCGTCCAGGTGAACAGGGCCATGTGCGCCGACCGGGCGTAGTCGCGAGCGTCCTCGGTGTAGCCCGACTGCGAGAAGAAGAGCAGCATGCGCCGCCAGTCGGCGCCGCGCGTGCTGTAGAGCCCGCGCAGATCCTCCGCGGTCGCCGGGCCGTCGCGCCATTTCACCTGTGCGGACGCACCCTGTGCGAACACGTCGATACCGTGGCCGGTGCCGTACTCGAGCGCAGTGGCGTCACGGAACCCGATCGTGCGCATGTACTCGGCCGCACTCGATTCGGCTTCCACCGACGTGCGTATGCGCACGATCCGTCACCCCTCTCACTCTCCGGTCTCGTGGCGACGGAGCGCGCCGCCACGATCGACGGTACACACGTCGCCGCGGCGACCGGGACCACCGCGCGATGCGGGCCGGTTGCTCGCGACGGCGAGTTTGACGGCCCGGCGGCCCGGGTACCCGTCCACAACCGATCGATCCGAGTCGCCGAACGAGGAGGACGGGTATGTCGCTGGACAGTTACGAAGGTGACGCCTCCCGCGTCACTCGCGGGCACGTCGGCACCGCGATGACCGACACCCGCGGATATCCGGGCTTCATCCTGATCGGCGGATCCTTCGCCGTGCTCGGGCTCTTCATCGTGGCGCTCGGGTACGGATTCGCCGGATGGGCCGTCATCGCGGGCATCGCGTTCGTCGTGATGCTCGGCGGCGGCGTCACCTACGCGTTGCTCGAGCACCGCCGCATCGTCCGGGTCAACGAACGCGAGAACCGCCCGGATCTCCAGGGCCACTGAGCTGCGGGGCCACTGAGCTGCGGGGCCACCGGGCTTCGGGGCCACCGGCCCCGTCGTCACCCCAGCGGCGGCCGCCGTGTGTGCCAGTCGGTAGCGCGCTCGTAGGCGTGCGCTGCGGCGAGCACCCGCTGATCGCCGTGCCGTGCAGCGACGATCTGCAGCCCCACGGGCAGGCCCGCGGCGGAGAAGCCGCACGGCACCGAGGCCGCCGGTTGCTGCGTCAGGTTGAACGGATAGGTGAACGGCGTCCAACTCGTCCACCGCTCCGCCGACGACCCTGGGGGAACCTCGACGCCCGCCTCGAACGCGACGATCGGCACCGTCGGCGTCACGAGCAGGTCGTAGGTCTCGTGGAACGTGCCCATCCGCAGACCGAGCGCCATCCGCCGCGCCATCGCCTCCAGATAGTCCTGCGCGCTGTAGGTGAGACCCTGCCGGCAGATCTCGGCGAGCCCGGGGTCGAGCAGCTCCCGCTGCTGCTCCGTGAGGTGCTCGGTGGCCTTCGCCGCACCGGCGAACCACAGGCACTCGAACGCCCACACCTCGTCCGCGAAACCGGGATCGACGGCGTCGACGCGCGCACCGAGATCCGCGAGCACGCCCACGGCCTTCTCGACGATCGCGTCGACCTCGGGATCGACCGTCGCGAACCCGAGGTCGCGGCTGTACGCGATCCGCACACCCTCGAGCGGGGCGTCCTCGGGCACCTCCGCGAGCGCCTGGACGTACGGCACCGCTGGCTGCGGCAGCGCCGACCAGTCACGCGCGTCGAAGCCCGTGACGACGTCCATCAGGGCCGCGGTGTCGGCGACGGTGCGCGTCATCGGCCCCGCGTGGGCGAGGGTGCCGAACGGACTCGACGGAAACAGCGGGATGGCGCCGTAGGTCGGCTTGAGGGTCGTGACGCCACAGAAGCTCGCCGGGATACGGACGGAACCGCCGCCGTCGGTGCCGAGGGCGAGCGGCGCCATTCCCGCGGCGACGGCCGCTCCCGCACCGCCGCTCGATCCGCCCGCCGTCGTGGCGGGGTTCCACGGATTGCGGGTGATGCCGGTGAGCGGGCTGTCGGTGACGCCCTTCCACGCGAACTCGGGCGTCGTCGTCTTGCCGACGATCACAGCACCCGATTCGCGGACCCGCGCGACGACGGGCGCGTCCTCGGGCCACGGCTGATCGGGGTCGACCGTCTTCGAGCCGCGCCGCGTGGGCCGGCCCGCGGTGAGGAAGATGTCCTTGATCGAGATCGGCACGCCGTCGAGCAGGCTCTTCGGCTCGCCCGCGAGCCAGCGTTTCGCCGAACTGCGCGCTTCCTCTAGCGCGAACTCGTCGTCGCGCACACAATAGGCATTGACAGTGCTGTCATGGCGGTCGATGCGTTCCAGCACCGCCGCGGTCGCTTCCTCCGGCGACACCTGCGCACTGCGATAGAGCGCGGCGAGTTCGGTGGCGGTCAACCCGGCGAGGTCCTCGAGATCGGTCACGGAACACTTCCTAACGCCGTCGGCCCCCGCTCGGGGGCGAATTCCATCACATCTGCTGGGGATCGACTCTCGTTCGATCGATAGTAGATTGTCAACAATAAGCACGCGAGAGAGCGGTGGCATCATGAGCAGCAACGTCGCCCGGCAGAAGTACATCGGAGTCATCTCCCCCTACGACTTCGCGCTCGATCGCGAGATCTGGAAGTGGACGCCCAAGCGCACCGACCTCCTCATGACGCGAACGTCCCATCTGGGACTGCCCTCCACGGTCGCGATGGCCGAGGGCATCTCCGACGACCGCACTCTGACCTCCCGTACCCGCGCACTGCTCACTACCGACCCGGACGTCGTGCTCTACCTGTGTACGTCGGGCAGCTTCGTGCGGGGCGCGGACGGTGAGCGCCACATGCGCGACGTCATGCACGGCGCGGGCGCGCGGCGGGCGATCACGACGTCGGGCTCGCTCGTCGACGCCGCCGCGGCACTGGGGGTGACGCGGCTCGCCGTCGCGACGCCGTATCTCGACAACGTGACCGGTTGCCTGCACGAGTTCCTCCACCAGAGCGGGATCGAGGTCGTGGGCGGGTCGGGGCTCGGGATCGACAGCCGGATCTGGGAGGTCGATTCGGCGCGCACGCGCGAGCTGGTCTTCGCGGCCGATCGCCCCGACGCCGAAGCGGTCTTCGTGAGCTGCACCAACCTGCGTACGTACGGATTGATCCGCGAGCTCGAGGCCGAACTCGGCAAGCCGGTCCTCACCGCGAACCAGGTGTCGGTGTGGAACGCGCTGCGGGTCGCCGGGATCAAGGCGCCCGACATCAAGCAGCGCCTGTTCCTGGAGACCCGCGGACCGCGCCGTGAACGGCTCGCGACGGTGTCAGAGCTCCCCGTCGTGCCGGTCGAACCGGAGGACCTCACCTTCCACACCGCGTAGCCAGAGGTCGTTCGAGGCCTCGGCGATCTCGTCGAGGCCGCGGACGATCGTCGCGAAGACGGTGCCCGGAACGAAGCCGAAGTCCGCGTTGAGCAGCAGGTTGTTACGACCGTAGAAGACGGCGAGGTCGATCTTGCCCTGCGCCGGAGTGTCGACGTCACCGTATCCGTGCGTCGACGGCGTGAGCTGCCACGGCGCGAACTCGAAGTACATGACGTCACCCGGAATCGGCGTGATGGTGGGGTTCTCGAGGCCCGGCTCCTCGTCGGCGAAGGCGTCGACGAGGGTGTAGATCTCGTTGCGTGCGTACTTCGCATGAAAGGCGTTCACCCCCAGCGGAAGTGAATTCCACACCGCATCGCACGTCCTGGGCGCCTCGGCGTCGAGAAGCTTCGCGACGCACGTGACGCCGCGCCGGGTGAGGGTGATGTCGATGTAGCGCGCCATGACGCTCCTTGCGCTCGGGACCGCGCCACCCGGCACGCGGGCGGCGCAGTCGGTACATTGACGACCGTCGGTACATTGTCGACAATCCTGCAATCGCTGATTCTGCACCGGAGGTGACATGTCCGCCACTCGCCCGGCCATCGGGATGCTCTACCCGGGACACTCCGCGGAGGACGACTTCCCCCGCTTCGAGCGCGTCCTCGGCGACGACGTCGCGCTCCCGGTGACGCACACCCTCATGAACGTCGACGCCCACCGGCTCGAGCAGCTCCTCGACTGGGGGCGCGACGAGACGCTCGCCGCGGGCGCCGACGACGCGGGAGCCGTGGACGCCCTCGTCTGGACGTGCACGTCGGGCAGCTTCTGCTACGGCTGGGACGGCGCCCACGCGCAGTCCGCGAAGCTCGCGCAGCACGCGGGCGTTCCCGCGTCGAGCACCTCACTGGCGTTCGTCCACGCGCTGCGGCACATGGGCATCGACACCGTCGGCGTGTCGGCCACCTACCCCGAGGACGTCGCGGAACTGTTCCGCGACTTCCTGAAGGCGGGCGGCATCGAGACCGTGCGGACGGTGGGCCACGACGTCGTGACGGCGGCCGAGGTGGGGACGTTCGGCCGCGACCGCCTCTTCGAGATCGCCGCGTCGGGCGATCACCCCGATGCCCAGGCGATCCTGCTGCCCGACACCGCCTTTCACACCGTAGAGCATCTCGATGCGCTCGACGCCCACGTCGGCAAGCCGGTTCTGACCGCCAACCAGGTCTCGGTGTGGGAGGCGCTGCGCCTCGTCGGCGTTCCTGCCCGGTACGCGGGGCTCGGCACGCTCTTCGGCGGCTTCGCCGCTCGTGCGTGACTTTCCGGTCCCCACTCCGGAAACTCACGCACGACCATTCCTTGACTCGTTCAAGTTTTATGCGGGATAGTGTGACTGTGCCCACAAGCGCGGATTTCCCCGAGCAGCTGCGGGACGTGAGGCTGCGCGTTACACGGCCCCGCATCGCGGTACTCGAAGCCGTCCATGCGCACCCGCACTCCGACACGGAGACGATCTTCACGGCCGTGCGCGAGAGCAGGCCCTCCGTGTCGCGGCAGGCCGTGTACGACGTCCTGCACGCCCTCACCGCCAAGGGCCTCCTCCGGCGTATCCAGCCCGCGGGCTCGGTCTCGCTGTACGAGGCCCGCGTCGGCGACAACCACCACCACATCGTGTGCCGTTCGTGCGGGACCGTCCGCGACGTCGACTGCGTCGTCGGCGAGCCGCCGTGCATCACACCTCCCGATCAGGAGGATTTCGTCCTCGACCAGGCCGAGGTCCTCTTCTGGGGCATATGCCCCGACTGTTCCGAAGCGTCTCGTTCGCCTCGGTGATCACAGCCCGATTCACCGAAAACCGGAAGGAAGCACGCAGTGTCAGAGAGCGAAAACCCGGTAATCCCTTCGCCGACGCCGAAGGCACACCGCCCGCGGACCAATCAGGACTGGTGGCCTGAGCAGGTCGACCTGTCGCCGCTCAAGAAGCACACACCGCAGGCCAGCCCGGTGGGCGCGGATTTCGACTACGCCGCGGAGTTCGCCGATCTCGACGTCGAGGCCGTCAAGCGCGATCTGTTCGAGCTCATGACCACCTCGCAGGACTGGTGGCCTGCCGACTACGGCCACTACGGCCCGCTGTTCATCCGGATGAGCTGGCACGCCGCCGGCACCTACCGCACCCTCGACGGTCGCGGTGGCGGTGGCGAAGGTGCCCAGCGGTTCGCACCGCTCAACAGCTGGCCCGACAACGCGAGCCTCGACAAGGCCCGGCGACTGCTGTGGCCGATCAAACAGAAGTACGGCAGGTCGCTCTCCTGGGCGGATCTGCTGGTGTTCGCCGGCAACTGTGCGATCGAGCAGATGGGGCTGCCGACTTTCGGCTTCGGGTTCGGACGCCCGGACATCTGGGAGCCGGAGGAGATCTACTTCGGCGAGGAGGAGTCCTGGCTCGCGACCAACCGCCGATACTCCGGTGAGCGCGAGCTGTCCAAGCCGCTCGGCGCCACGACGATGGGTCTGATCTACGTCAACCCCGAAGGGCCCGAGGGCCAGCCCGATCCGGTCGCCGCAGCCCACGACATCCGCGAGACCTTCGCCCGGATGGCGATGAACGACGAAGAGACGGTGGCGCTCATCGCCGGCGGGCACACCTTCGGCAAGACGCACGGCGCCGGCAATCCCGACCTCGTCGGTCCCGAGCCCGAGGCCGCCCCGATCGAGCAGCAGGGGCTCGGCTGGAAGAGTTCGTACGGCACCGGCGTCGGCAAGGATGCCATCACCGGCGGTCCCGAGGTGGTGTGGACACCGACTCCGACGAAGTGGGACAACACCTTCCTCGAGACGCTCTACGGGTTCGAGTGGGAGCTCACCAAGTCGCCTGCCGGAGCGTGGCAGTGGACAGCGAAGGACGGCGCCGGCTCGGGCACCATTCCTGATCCCTTCGACGGCCCCGGCCGGGCTCCCACCATGCTCACGACCGACCTGTCGCTGCGCGAGGATCCGGAGTACGCGAAGATCACGCGGCGGTGGCTCGATCACCCCGAAGAGCTGAGTGAGGCGTTCGCGAAGGCCTGGTACAAGCTGCTGCACCGCGACATGGGGCCGCTGACGCGCTATCTCGGACCGTGGGTCGCCGAACCGCAGCTCTGGCAGGACCCGGTTCCGGCCGTGGATCATTCGCTGGTCGACGAGGACGACATCTCCGCGCTGAAGGCGACGATCCTCGACTCCGGGCTGACCGTCCAGCAACTCGTGTCCACGGCCTGGGCGGCGGCCGCCAGCTACCGCGGCACCGACATGCGCGGCGGCGCCAACGGTGGCCGCCTTCGGCTGGCGCCGCAGAAGGATTGGGACGTCAACGAACCCAGCAAGCTCGCCGCGGTGTTGAGCACACTCGAGGACGTGGCCGATCGCTTCAACGCAGCGGCACCCGAGGACAAGAAGGTCTCCTTCGCAGACATCGTCGTCATCGCGGGCGCAGCAGGCGTCGAAAAGGCCGCGCAGAATGCGGGTTTCGCTGTCACCGTCCCTGTCACCCCCGGGCGGACCGACGCGTCGCAAGCGGACACGGACGTCGAGTCGTTCAGTTTCCTCGAGCCCGTCGCCGACGGCTTCCGCAACTACCTGCAGCCGGGTGTGAAGGCTCCGGTCGAGCATCTTCTCGTCGATCGCGCGTACATGCTCGACCTCACCGCTCCCGACATGACGGTGCTCGTGGGCGGGCTGCGGGCGCTGGGTGCCAACCACGGCGGCACGAAGCACGGCGTCTTCACCGACCGCGTCGGCGCGTTGACGAACGACTTCTTCGTCAACCTGCTCGACATGCGCACCCAGTGGAAGGTGTCGGAGGCGGAAGACGGTGTCTACGAAGGCACCGATCGAGTGTCGGGTGAACCACGGTGGACAGCCACGGCCGCCGACCTCGTGTTCGGCTCCAACGCGATCCTGCGTTCGCTCGCCGAGGTCTACGCGTCCGACGACGCGAAGGAGAAGTTCGTCGCCGACTTCGTCGCGGCATGGGTCAAGGTCATGAACAACGACCGCTTCGACCTGTAGGCGCTGCGCGCTCGTGAGTGAGTTTCCGGTGTGGGGCCGGAAACTCACTCACGAGTCGGAGGCCACGTAGCCACGCTGTTTGTCGACGACGTTGCGCAGCCCGTCTCCCGCGACGTACCGCTCGACGTTGTCGACGAACAGCTTCGCGAGGCGATCACGCCAGCCTCGCGCGTCGCCGCTCATGTGCGGCGAGATCAGAACGTTCTCGAATCGCCACAACGGCGACTCCGCCGGCAGCGGCTCCGTCTCGAAGACGTCGAGCGCCGCTCCGGCGATCGAACGCGACTCGATCGACGCGACGAGATCCTCCGTGACGACGAGTTCGCCCCGCCCGACGTTGATCAGCCGCGCCGTCGGCTTCATCGCAGCCAGGACGCGCTCCCCCACCATGTGCTCGGTCTGCTCGGTCAGCGGAGCGACCATCACCAGCCAGTCGTGATCGCCCACGTACGACTCGAGGTCGTCGCTCAGCCGCACCTCCCCGAAATCGGGGTCCCCGCTCCGCTCGCGCCGCCCGGCCCCGACGACCTCGACGCCGACGGCACGCAGCAGTCCCGCGATCTCACGGCCGATCGCACCGGTGCCCACCACGACGGCGCTCGTTCCGGCGAGCTGCTCGGTCTCACGGTGACGCCACAGCCGGCCGTCCTGCAGCCGCAGCGACCGCGGCACGTCCTTGGCGAACGCCAGCATCGACGCGAGCACGAACTCCGCGATCGGCCGGTCGAAGATGCCGCGCGAATTCGTCACCACCACATCGGAGTTCACGAGACCGTCGAAGAGCAGCGTGTCGACACCCGCCGCGGCGACGTGGATCCATCGCAGCGAGTCCGCTGCGGGCCACGCGGCCTCGAGGGCGTGGGAGAAGAAGTCCCACACCAGCAGGACCTCGGTACCGGGAAGCGCCTCGGCGAGCGTGTCCGCCGTCGCGTAGCGCACCTCCGCGACGCGCTCGACCGCGCCCAGACCGTCGGGCAGGTGCTCGTCGTGGAGGATCGTGACGATCACAGCACACCTCCGTCCCGCTGCTGCATGAGCGCCGTGAGATCGCGTACGGCGGTGTCCATGTGCTCGTGGATCGCCGCCTCGAGCTCCGGGAGTGCACCGCTGTCGAGCAGGTCGACGAGGTGCCGATGCTCGTCGGCCAGCACGTGCGGACGGTTGTAGGCGTTCGCGAGATGCACCATGCACATGCGTGATTCGGCGGCCAGCGTCGAGTAGATGCGGACGAGCCTGCTGTTGCCGGTCGCGTCCACGAGGGCCTGATGGAACGCGAGATCCTGTTTCGCCACGCGCGCCCAGTCGCCCGACGCGATCAGCGCGGGCATTCCGTCGACGATCTTCGAGAGCGTCGCGACGGCAGCCCGCTTGCGGGTCTTCGGGAAACCGAACACCGTCTGCGCCGCCGCGGTCTCCACCGCGTCACGTGCGGCGTAGATCTCGGCGACGTCGTCGGCGCTCAGTTCGACGACGAACACCCCCCGGTTGCGGTGACTGACCAGCAGCCCCTCCTGCGAGAGGCGTTGCAGCGCTTCGCGTACCGGCCCGCGCGAGACCTCGAGCTGCCCCGCGAGCGACGCCTCGCTGAGCTGCTCGCCCGGGCCGAACGAGCCGTCGAGTACCTTCTCGCGCAACTGGTTGGCGATGAGGACCGCCGTCTGCGGTGCGTCGATCGGCGACAGTGTCCTGCGTTGTGCTGCTCTCGCGGCTGTTCTCGCCATGGGTCGTCAGCCTTTCGGGATCGCCAGATACTTGTATTCGAGGAACTCGTCGATACCGATTCGCCCGCCCTCGCGGCCGAGCCCCGACTGCTTCACCCCGCCGAACGGTGCCGCGGGATTGGACACGAGGCCGGTGTTGAGGCCGACCATGCCGACCTCCATCCGGTCGCTCAGCCGCAGTGCCCGGTCGATGTCCTGCGTGAACAGGTATCCGACGAGCCCCCAGTCGGTGTCGTTCGCGACGCGGACGATGTCGTCCTCGTCGTCGAACGGATACACCGCTGCGACGGGGCCGAAGATCTCGGTCGACGTCATCTCCGAGGCGAGATCGACATCGGTGAGGACCGTCGGCGCGTAGAAGTAGCCGCGTCCCGTCGCCGGTTCGCCGCCGAGCGCGACACCGGCCCCGCGCTCCACCGCGTCGGCCACGAGCCGCTCCACCTTCGCGACGGCCGCCGCATCGATCAGTGGTCCCACGTCGGTCCCGTCGTCACGGCCGTCCCCGACCGTGAGCGCACCCATCCGCGCCGCGAGCTTGTCGGTGAACTCCGCTGCCACCGAACGATGCACGTAGAACCGGTTGGCCGCCGTGCACGCCTCACCCATGTTGCGCAGCTTCGCGACCATCGCACCGTCGACGGCCTTGTCGAGATCGGCGTCGGCACACACGATGAACGGTGCGTTGCCGCCGAGCTCCATCGACGTCCGCATGACAGTCGTCGCAGCCTGCTTCAGCAGGATCTTGCCGACCTCCGTCGAACCGGTGAAGCTGATCTTGCGGGCGAGACCACCCTCGAGCCAGGGGCCCACGACACCCGCCGCGTCCGTCGTCGTGACCGTGTTGAGGACGCCCGGCGGGAGCCCGGCCTCCTCGAGAATCGCGGTGAGTTTCAGTGCGGTGAGCGGGGTCTGCGGCGCCGGCTTGAAGACCATCGTGCAGCCCGCCGCGATGGCAGGCCCGATCTTCCGGGTTCCCATCGCGAGCGGGAAGTTCCACGGCGTCACCAGCACACACGGCCCGACCGGCACGCGATCGACGATGATGCGGTTCTTCCCGTCGCCCGTCGTCGTGGTGTCGCCCGAGATCCGCACGGCCTCCTCGGAGAACCACCGGAAGAACTCGGCGCCGTACGTGACCTCGCCGCGCGCCTCGGCGAGCGGCTTGCCCATCTCGATCGTCATGATCTTGGCGAGATCGTCGGCGCGGTCGAGAATCAGTTCGTAGGCGCGGCGCAGGATCTCGCTGCGCTCGCGCGGAGGGGTCCGGGCCCACTCGTCCTGCACGCGGGCCGCCGTCTCGATCGCGCGCTGTCCGTCGTCGGGACCGGCGTTCGCGACGGACGCGACGGCCGTTCCCGTCGCCGGGTTCTCGACGTCGAACGTCGCACCCGACGACGCCGGCGACCACTGCCCGTCGATGTAGAGCTCGGTGGGCACGCTCGGCAGTTCACGGGCGTACTGCATTCGGTCGCTGTCGGTCTCGGCGGTCATCGCTGGGCCTTCCGGGTGGTGTCGTCGCGCGGAGTGGATTCGTCTGCGCGGGGATCGAGGATCTGGGCGAGATGGACCGAGTCGCGGCCGGGATCGAGGTGACGGACCTGCATGTGACACGAGAATCCATCGGTGAGCACCTGCGCGGTGTCGGCTCGCAACGCGGGTGCGAGAGCCTGTTCTGCGACCTTCATGCTCGTCTCGTAGTGCTCCTTCTCGAAGCCGAAATTGCCGGCCACACCGCAGCACCCGGTTGCTTCGCGGACACGCTCGACGCCCACCGCCTTCAGCGCCGCGCGCTGCGTCGACGCCCCGAACGCGGCGTACTCGTGGCAGTGCGTCTGGACCGTCACCGATTCGGGGACGCTCGTGGTCGGGCGCCAGCCGTCGCCGGTGAGCCGGACGACGTGATCGGCGAAGCTGCGCACCCGGTCGGCGACCCGGCGCGCCGCGTCGGTGTGGACGAGTTCGGGCAGATCCTTGCGCAGGGCCGCCGCGCAACTGGGTTCGAGCACCACGATCGGGCGGTCGGTTCCGTCGTCGAGAGCCGCCGCCGCATCGGCCAACAGCGAACGCGCGGTGTCGAGTTGGCCCGTCGAGATGTAGGTCAGGCCGCAGCACGCGTCGGCGCGGCAGTCGGCGCTCTGGTCGGCGTCGCCGAGCACACGTCGCGCGGCATCGATCACCTCCGGACGGAACGCTCGGGTGAACGTGTCGGCGAACAGGACGACGTCCGCATCCGCCACGCGGTCGCCCACCGCGCGCCGGACCTCCTTGCGCGAGGCGAAGCGCGGGAGTTCCCTGGCGTCCGTCAGCCCGCCGAGTCGTGCACCGAGTTTCGCGAGAGACGGCATCGCGGCGAGCCGATTGACGAGTGGAGCCGAGCGCTCCACGAGCTCGAGCCATCGGGGCAACCACCCCAGCGAATAGTGCGAGAGCGGGCGGCGGTGCGTCTCGTAGTAGTGGTGATAGAACTCCGACTTGTACGTCGACATGTCCACCCCTACCGGACAATCCGTCGAGCATGCCTTGCACGACAGGCACAGGTCGAGCGACTCGCGGACGTCCTCGCTGGCCCAGCCGTCCGCGACGGTCGGTGCGCTGCGCACCATCTCCTGCAGCGCACGGGCACGTCCCCGGGTCGAATCCTTCTCGTCGCGGGTGGCCCGGTAGCTCGGGCACATCACGCCGCCCGTGTCCGCGCGGCAGCGGCCGACACCGATGCAGCCCTGCACGGCGTGCACGAAGTCCGCGACGGGGACGGGCCGGCTCGGCGTGAGATCGAAGCTGGTCTGCCACTCCCGGGGACTGACGCCGTCCTGCGAGAGGTCCGCCGTCAGCGGTCGCGCGTCGACGATCTGGTGTGGGTTGAGGATGCCCTGCGGGTCCCAGATCCGCTCGAACATCGTGAACGCCTCCATCATTCGTGACGAGTACATGAGCGGGAGGAGTTCCGAGCGTGCGCGGCCGTCGCCGTGCTCGCCGGACATCGATCCCCCGAACTCGACACAGAGCTGCGCGGCACGGCGGATGAACTGCGCCATCGTGTCGCGGCCCTCGGGTGTCCGCTGATCGAAGTCGATCCGGATGTGCATGCACCCGGCACCGAAGTGGCCGTAGAAGATTCCGGTGAGCCCGAACTCGTCGAGCAATGCGGTGATCGCGAGGAGGTAGTCGGCGAGCCGCTCGGGCGCGACGGCGGAATCCTCCCAGCCCGTCCACGATTCGCCGCCCTCCTCGAGGCGGCCCGACAGACCGGCACCGTCCTCGCGGACGCGCCACAACGAGGCGCGTTCGGCTGGGTCGTCGACCTGCCGGGCGTCGACGACGCGGCCGTCGGCACGCAGCTTCTCGAGCAGCTCGTCCCTGCGCTCGCGGACCTGGCCGAGGTCGTCGCCGTCGAGCGAGACGTACAGCCAGGCCTCGCCGTCCGGGAGTCCGACGACGGCGTCGGCGCCCCGCCGCCATCGCATCGTGTCGACGATCTTGGAGTCGATGCCTTCGAGTGCCGCCGGTTGGTAGCCGAGGATCGTCATCGTGTCGCGCGCGGCGTCCACGATGTCGCTGTACCCCAGGCACAACAGGATCGCCGCAGGCGGAACGTTCACGAGGGCGACGGTCGCGGCCACCACGATCGCGCACGTTCCCTCGCTCCCGACCAGCGCGCGCGACGTCGAACCCGTTCTCGGGCAGCAGGTTCTGCAGATGGAAACCGGACACCTGACGCGGGATCCTGCCCAGTTCGAGCCGGAAGTCCGCGAGATACTCGGCGGTCAGCGCACTCAGCTCGTCGGTGAGCCGCGCGGCTTCGTTCGCTGCCTCGGCGTCGGCCGGGTCGGTCGCGTGGATTCCGGTGCGCGTGGCCGTGACGCGGTGGCCCGACGCCGTCACCAGGTCGAGTGCGACGACGTGATCGGACGTCCGGCCGTAGCGCACGGAGTGATTCCCGCAGGCGTCGTTGCCGATGGCACCGCCCACCGTGGCGCGCGACTTGCTCGACGGGTCGGGCGCGAACGTCATCGCACCGTCCGACGCCGCGAGAATCTGTGCCTGGAGATCGGTGAGCACGATGCCCGGCTCCACCACGGCTGTCGACCCCTCGTACGACAGCACACGGTTCATGTACCGGGAGAAGTCGAGGACCACGCCCTCGCCGATCGCGTTGCCCGCCAGCGAGGTTCCGCCACCGCGCCCGACAACCGGCATACCGGCCGCACCGCACGCCCGGACGACGGCCGCCACGTCGTCCGCCGTGCGCGGGAAGACCACTCCGTAGGGTGGAACGCGGTAGTTCGAGGCGTCGTAGCTGTACTCGGCCCGGCGACGCGGCGACACGTCGAGTTCGATGCCCGCTGCGCGCAGTGACGCGACCAGATCGGCGGGTGCGGTGGTGTCCGTCAACCGAGCGCCACCTTCATGGCGGCGCCGATGCGCTCGAGACCCTGCGCGATCTCGGTGTCGCTCACGTTCAGTGCGGGAATGACGCGGACGACGTTGCCGTAGCCGCCGCACGTGAGCAGCAGCAGGTCCTGGTCGATCGCCGCCTGCTGCACACCGGCGGCGGCAGCGGCGTCGGGTTCGCCGTCGGCCGTGAAGAATTCGAGTCCCTGCATGAGACCTCGGCCGCGGACGTCCGCCAGGCCGGGGAACTGCGTCTGCAGGTCGCGGAGACCTGCATTGAGCTGATCGCCTCGGGCTGCGGCGTTCTCGACCAACTTCTCGTCGCGGATCACGTCGAGGGTGGCGACGCCCGCCGCAGCGGCGACGGCGTTGCCGCCGTAGGTACCGCCCTGCGATCCTGGCCACGCCTTGCCCATCGTCTCGGCGGAGGCGGCGATCGCGGAGATCGGGAAGCCCGAGGCGATGCCCTTCGCGGTGATGAGGATGTCGGGGCTCGCCGCGGACCACTGGTGTCCCCAGAACTTTCCGGTCCGGCCGACGCCGGCCTGCACCTCGTCGAAGATCAGCGCGATGCCGTGCCGATCGGCGCGCTCGCGCAATCCTTCGAGGAAGGCGACCGGGGTCGGCAGGTAGCCACCGTCGCCGAGCACGGGTTCGATGAGGAACGCCGCGGTGTCGGCGGGCGTCGAGATCGACTGCAGCAGATAGTCGAGTTCCTTCAGCGCGAACGCGACCGCCGTCTCCTCGTCCCAGCCGTAGCGCAGCGCGTACGGGAACGGGGCGATGTGGACGCCTGCCATGAGCGGCGCGAATCCGGAGCGGAACTTGGTGCCCGCCGTCGTCAGCGACGCCGCGGCGACGGTGCGGCCGTGGAAGCCACCGTGGAACGCGATGATGTTCGGGCGTCCCGTCGCCATGCGGGCCAGACGGACGCAAGCCTCGACGGCTTCGGCGCCCGTCGTGGCGTAGAAGACGGAATCGAGCCCGGCAGGGAGGTATTCGCCGAGCCTCTCGGTGAGCTGCAGCAACGGCTTGTGCATCACGGTCGTGTACTGGGCGTGGATGATCGAACCGACCTGCTCACGTGCGGCCTCGACGACGCGCGGGTGGCAGTGGCCGGTGCTCGTGACGCCGATACCGGTCGTGAAATCGAGGTAGTCGCGGCCGTCGGTGCCGTGAATCCAGCTACCGAGCGCATGGTCGACCACCACTGGGGTGGCCTGCTTGAGGACGGGGCTCAGGGTGGTCATGAGTACCCATGGTCATCGGCAAGTCGTCGATTGTCAACAATCGACAGGGGGTGACGGCGACTTGTTGAGCCCCTTCGCGAGCACCCACACCGCGGAGCGACGTCACTCTCCCCGAGCGCTAGAGTGCTCTCCGACGACCAGACCGAGGGGGATCACGTGTCGGAACTGAAGCTCGATGAGGGCACCATCGAACAATGCGTCGCCATCTGCGATCGGATGCTGGACAAGCTGATGCTGGCTCGAGGGCGCGCTTCGGTGACCCTTCGCGCCGATGGTTTCGGCACTCTCCCATCGGCGCTCCAACTCGCTGCAGGGTACGAACGAAAAGCGCAGGAGGTCGCTGAGACCTTGAACCACTACATCGCCGCCGTGCGCGCGATGCGTGAAGCGTTCGAACAAGGTGGGTTGGCCTACGCCGATGCCGATAGTCGAGTCTCGAGCGTATTGCGGAGCATCGACAGCGGTGGTGGTCGGGCATGAGCCGCAAGACCCGGGCAATCGCACTGCTTTCCGCCTCGATGATGCTCAGCGCAGCATGCTCGACCGAGGCCGAAACGCCTGGCGCTGACTCATCGGCGGAGCGACCGCTCCCCACGGAGGCCGATGGTGCCGAAAGCCCACAACGCTCCGAGATCGCATTCGATCCGTGCTCCGATATCCCTTCGACGTTGCTGGGGGAATTGGGCTACGACCCCGGCACTCAGGACACGTCGAAGTTCGATCCCGGCAACTACGAATTCCGCAGCTGCATGTGGCTTTCGATCTCTCGGCAGTATTCGCTCGGCGTCATGGCAGGGAACGTGACGTTTGCGGAGGAACAGGCCAAGAACGCAGCGTATTCCACCGCTGTCGATGTAGCGGGCCGAGAAGCGATCATCGGCAACGAGCCGGCGGAGAACGACACTTGTTTCGTCTCGATGCGTACCGACTTCGGGATCGTCATCGTCACCCGAATCGACTTCGACCTGCCGATGGAAGGCGCCACACCCGAGCAGCGTTGCGACGGCATCATGGCCGAGGCGGAGGCGATCGAGGCACTGCTCTGAGCTCCGAGTACGCGATGCCACCGAGACCTCGGTAGGATCCACCGACACGGGGAGCGTCACAAGATCACCAAGGGGGATCGATCCATGTCGGACGACAAAAACACCGGCCAGCCGAATACTCCGTACTACGGGGCGCCGACCACGTTCGACATGCCTACGCGAGGCGCTTCGGCGCCGCTCCCGCCCGACCTCACACCGAGTCCCGCACCGACTGGAGTCCTGCCCGACTCGGCACACTTCTCACCGGCCAGCGCAGGCCCCGACGACGGGCTTCGCTCGGATGCCGCGCTGCTCGCCGAACGTTCGCATCTCGAACACGATCCCGCATACATCGGGGACGTCGAGAACTACAGCGCGATGGAACATGCCGACCTCGTCGCCCACGTTCAGGCGATCGACACCGGCGTCATCGGCGCACTCGGCGACGCGTACAAGCAACTCTCCGCCGATCTCGACATCGCCTGGGACGTCCTCGCGCTCCGTCGCATCCTCGGCGATGGCAGTTGGACCGGCGACGCGGCATCCGCTGCAGAGTCGGCGCTCGCCACCTTCGGTTCCGAGGTCAGCCGTCTCAACGACGCACTCAACGGCGTCGGCCTGAAGCTCGACTACGCCGAGTCCACCGCGTCGGCCACGAAGATCGCGATGCCGCCGGTCCCCGAGGTCGTGGGACACCCGCTCCCCCTGGATGCATCGACCTACGCCGCGCGCCAGAAGCAGGCAGAAGGCGCCCGCCTCGAAGCGGTCCGGATCATGACGACGCTCTACGCACCCGGCTACGTCTCCTCGGGCTCGTCCGTTCCGTCGATGCCCAGGCCCAGCGAGATCGCTGGCCCCGGCAGCGGTGGCGGTGGCGGCATGGGGTCGCCCGGTGGATTCGGCGGCGGCAGTGGTGGTTTCAGCAACGGCACCGGGCAGCACTCCGCTTCGTCGACGCCGACCGACGCAATGCCGGCAGCCGACGACGCCGCATCCACCCAGGCCGCATCCGCAGACGGCGCCCCTGCCGGCACCCAGCCTGCGAGCGCAGGAGGAACTGCGCCCGGCGCCGCCACGACATCCGCCGCGTCGTCCCCCTACGCGTACGGTGCCACTCCTTCAGGAACCTCCAACGGCACAGGAACCTCGAACGCGCAAGGCGCCGGAATCTACGGAGGCGGCGGTCACGGATCCGGCGGTGGCGGTGGCTTCGTCGGAGGTGCGGCGGGAGGCGGCGGCGCACGTCGCTCGAACGAACGCGAGGCTCCGAGTGCGGCGTCCGGGGCCATCCCGGGTGCTGCGGCGGGCGCAGCCGCCGCAGCAGGCGCGAACATGGCGAAGTCGGGTATGGGACTCGGCCGTCCAGGCACGGGAATGGCGCCGATGATGGCGGCGGCACCGGGCGCCCGCGCCAACGGCGCCGAGGACACGGAACACGAGACCCCGAGCTACCTCGTCACAGTGGAGAACGGCAACGAATTGGTCGGCGAGATCGCACCCGTCGCTCCCCCGGTTCTCGGAGCCTGACGGCGATCGCAGTACGAATCTGCTACTACGGCACCGGCTTTCCCCGTAGCGCCTGCAACCGACGCACGAACTCCTCGTCCGCGAACGGAATGACGATCGCCGAACCGTCCGAGGCGACCTCCGGCCCCGCCAGACCGCGCCGGGCCACCCTCGACAGCAACAGACCACCGAGCGTCGCGAAGAGCGCCGTGAAGAACCCGATCGACGCCAGACCGAGGTACCCCTCATTGCCGTTCAGGATCACCCCGACGAACGCGAGCGCACCCGCCGCGGCAGCCACATAGAGCGTCCAGGCCGCGACACGCCACCACCTTCCCTGACCGAGACATCGCTTGCACCGTGGCCATTCGAGAGTCGCCTGGAACACTGGCCCGGCGTTCCTTGCATGCTCGATCGCGTCCGCCATACCGAACAAAAGGTGGTTGTGCAGCGGCTTGCCGCTTGCGTGGTCGGGGTGATGGGAAAAGGCCATCACGACAGGACGGTCCACCTCTGTTCGGCCGTGGTTCGCACACACCGACGGCAACTCCTCGGCGGCCTCGAGCATCGTGTGTGCCAGTCGGTCCGCCAACTGCGGAAAACGCTGTGGCCCCAGTTCACGCCGTCGCACCGCGAGGTGCACGTTCGAGTAGAGAATCTTCCTCCCCATGCGGGCAGCGTATGGTGCCGCGACGCGAGGCGGACGACCGGAATCGACCACGCCCGCCTACGTCACAACGCTGCACCGTTCGGTGCGTCGGCGAGCGTGTGTCGGCGGTCGGGTTTATGTTCGGTGCACAGGTTCGAGGGAGCACGAGTACCCGACCCGATCACGAGGGGGTTCGACATGCCCACACCGTTCCCGTCGGAGTACGACGGCCACGTCATGGCGTCCTGGGTCGACTTCCGCTCGGCTCTCGCCGAGTTGGTCGCCGAGATGCACGAGGACGACCTGCTCACGCTCGATCCCGTGTGGGAGACTTTCCCGACGGACCGCGGTGTGCAGTGTTTCTGCTGGTCGGAGGGCACTATCCGACTCGAGATCCCGTCGAACCACTATCTGACGTTCGAGGACAAGCTCACCGTCGACGACGAGCAGTGGCTCGTCGACGCGGGCCTGAACCCACCGTCGGGGCGGCCGGGCTCCGCCGGCGACGGCTCCCCCGCGTTCTGGCTCGACACGGCGCCGCGCTACGCCGACCGGATCGCGGACATCGCGGTCCGCGTCCTGCGCGACCTGTGGGGCATCCCGCACCCGGCCTTCGTCAAGGCGAACACCCCTGGTTCCTCTCGCGCGCTCGATCTCGCGGCGCCCGCGCCCACCGAGTCCCGCGGGTTCGGGTTGACGGTGCCGACGCAGCCGGAGTCGCCCGCCGACCTGCGCAGTCTGCTCATCGACACCCTGTCCGACGGCCTCGACTTCCATATCGACCTCGACGGTGACGGCGACCCGGTGCTGCGGCTCAACGGCGGAATCGTCCACATCTGGCCTGCCGACGACGAGCCCGCCGTCCAGGTGTTGACGACCCTGCTGCGCGGTGTGACCGACCGCTCCCGCATCGTGGAGCCGCTGAGCGAGTTCAACCGGACCCACCGCTACTTCCACGCCGAACTCGTCGGCGAGAGCCTCGTCGTCCAGCACACCTTCCCCGCGGCACCGTTCGTACCGCAGCATCTCGTCGACGTCCTCGCGACGCTGTCGGGGATCCTCGACACCGTCGACGACGACTTCGTCGCCCGCTTCGGCGGACGTTCGGCGCGGATGACGACCGACCACGAGTGCGAGGACGACGAACTCCCCGAAGAACTCGTACACCTCGCCGAACTCGACCCGGAGGGGTCCGGTTTCCTCGACATCGAGACCGTCCTCGACGTCTGCGGTCAGAACAAGGCGACACTGCAACGCTTCATCGAGATCGCGCACGAGCAGGAACGGTCATGGCTCGACAACGCCAGGACGGCGATCACGCAGGCCGAGCCCGACGAGGCAGCATCGTGCCGTCACGAAGCGGACGGCTGGGCCAACACGACGAAGGCGCTGCAGCGCGCACTCGCGTTCGTCTCACGCCACCCCAGCACGAACCGGGTCGGCCAACCGCAACTCGAACTCTTCTCACCACCCACCGATCCCACGCTGTTCGACGAGTGGGAGATCGACGAGGAGTAGGCGGCTTCGCCGCTCGTGCGTGAGTTTCCGGCCCCTGCACGGGAAACTCACGCACGAGCGCGCAACGCCTACTTCAGACCCGACCGGACGAACGCGTCGACGACGTGGCGCTGCAGGAAGATGTAGATCAGGAAGATCGGCAGGCACGCGAGACCCGACGCCGCCATGACCGCACCCCAGTTGTTGCCCTCGGCACCCATGAAGCTCCGGATTCCGATCTGCACCAGCGCGTCCGAGTTGCGCAGCACGAGCGACGGCCACAGATACTCGTTCCACGCATTGATGAACATCATGATGGACAACGCCGCGAGGGCCGGCTTCATGTTGGGCACCACGACCTTCCACAGCGCCGCCCACGATCCCTGCCCGTCCATCTCGCTCGCATCGAGCAACTCCCGCGGGAACGCCTCCATGTGCTGGCGCAACATGAGGACGCCGAACGCCGAGCACAGATTCGGCAGGACGACGCCGGCGATCGTGTCGAGCAGACCGATCTGCGAGATCAGCAGATAGTTCGGGATCATCGTGACCTGGAACGGCACGAGCCAGGACCCGACGAAGATCATGAACAGCACGTTCTTGCCGAAGAACTGCCACCGCGCGAACGCATACGACGCGAGCACCGCGACGAGCATCTGACTGACCGTCAGCACGAGCGCCATCCCGAAGGTGTTCAGCATCATCGCGCTGATCGGGATCGTGTCGAAGACGTACCGGAAGTTGTCGAGACTCAGCGGCCACGGGATCGGCGACGCGGACAGGGCGTCCTCGGGCCCGCGAAACGCCGTCGTGTACATCCAGTACACCGGAAAGACGCTCACGAGCGCGACGACGGCGAGGACGAGGTGCCCAGTGGCGCGCCGCGCGGGAAACACCCGAACGCGACCGCGCGGTGCGGACGTAGCGACGGATTCCGCCGCGTCACCGCCCGTCTCGGCCGGGGCGCCACCGGGCGGATCGAGTAGAACGAGGGCCATCGTGACTCCAGATCAGTTGTCGTAGAACGCGAGTTTGTCGGACACCTTGACGAACACCACCGCGATCGCACCGAACACGAAGAAGAACAGCGTTCCCGCGGCCGCCGAGAGTCCCGCGTCGAAATTGCGGAATCCGAACTCGTAGAGCAGGTAGTAGATGTTGTTCGACGACCCGCCCGGACCGCCCTGCGTGAGGATGTCGATGATCGGATACGTCCACTGCGCGCTGAGCAGGATCGTCATGAGCGCGAGGAAGACGAGCGTCGGCGACAGCAGCGGCAGGATGATCCTGCGCGTGATGTACCACGGCTTCGCGCCGTCGAGCGCGGCCGCGTGCGAGTAGTCCGGGCTGATGCCGGCCATTCCCGCGGACACGACGAGCACACCGAACCCGAGCAGCTGCCACCCCACGACGGCGACCACACCCCACAGCGCCATCGACGGCGACCGGAAGACGTCTCCCATCTCGTGACCGAAGGTGGCCGCGATCCGCGGGATCACGCCGTCCTCGGCGTTGAACAGCCATCGCCACACCGCACTCGACGCCACCGGGGTCACGAGGAACGGGACGAAGATGAGCGCCTGATAGATCGTCTTGGCACGTCCCGACACTCGCGTGCTCAGCAGGGCGATGACGACGGGAAGCGCGAGCGAGAGCACGAGGAAGGCGGCGATGTAGACGAGCGTGTTCCCGACCGCCTGCCGCAACTCGGGCAACGCCACGACCTCGGCGTAGTTCTGCAGTCCGACAGGCGTTTTCGACGACGTCGGGATCATGTTCCAGTCGTAGAACGACAGCTGGAACGTCTCGACGAGCGGCTTGTACGTCCACATGACGAGCAACGCGACCGCGGGAAGGAGATAGAGGTACGGGACGAACGCGCCCGCCCGCCGCCGGCGGCGATTCGGCGGCGCGGATGCGCCCTGCGAGTCGCCGGCCGGTCGCACCGGAGCTTCGATGAACACGGGCTGCCTACAGGGCGGAGGCGAGCGCGGCGTCGCGCTCGTCCGGCGTCATGGCCGCGAAGCGTCGCAGCTTCTCACCGGACATCTCGTAGAGCGTCTCGGCGTCCTCGAGCGGAACGACGGTGTGCACCACGCGGTCGGAGTACACGTGCACCATGTTGAACGCCCGCGCGCCGTCGACTCCGCGCATTCCGTCGTCCGCGGCGAACAGGTCCTGCGTGTAGCAGGTGGCCGCCGCGACGGACACGGGAACACCCGCGAACGTGCTGGTCGTCGAGTAGTGCAGGTGACCGCCGAGGACGCCGCGCACGTCGGTTCCGGCGATGACGGCCTCGAGCCGGTGCTGGTCGGCGAGTTCGACGTACTCCAGAATGTCGAGCGTGCTGGGGATCGGCGGGTGATGCAGCGCGACGAGGGTGCCGTGCGGCGCGGGCTCGTCGAGAACCCCACGGAGCCAGTCGAGTTGCGCATCGGTGATCTCGCCGTGGTGCTCGCCGGGCACGGTGCTGTCGAGCACGACGATGCGCAGCCCGTCGATGTCGTACACCGCGTCGACGGACTCCTGGGTGGGCTCGGCGTCGAGCAGGCCCGCCCGGAACGCCGGCCGGGCGTCGTGATTGCCCATCACCCAGATGACCTCGGCGCCGATGCGTGCGGCGGCGGGCTCGACGATCGCACGGAGCCGCGCGTAGGCGTCGGGCTGTCCCTCGTCCGCGAGATCACCCGTGAAGACGATGGCGTCGGGACGCTGGCCCGAACGCTCGAGCCGCTCGAAGAGTGCGGCGAGATGCGAATCGCTGTCGACCTTGTCGTGCAGGCGTCCGTCGTTCTCGACGAAGTGGGTGTCGCTGACGTGAAGGACGTAGTGGCTGGGTGTTCCGTGCTGGCGGCTCATGGAGATGGTCCTTTCGAATGTTCCGGGGTGATCGCTGTCGTCGGGCGACAGCCGTCAGTGGGTGAGAGCGGCCCGGAGGCCGGCGAGTTCCGGCTCCGTCATGCCGTGGGCGCGGAGGTAGCCCGCCGCGTCGCCGAACCGCAAGCGGATCGACTCGAGTGCGCCGAGCATCACGGGCGCGGGACTCGACGCGACGATCTCGGTGAGGTCGATCGGCGAATCGGGATACTTCGTGCGGAAGGCGGCCGTCATCGCGTCGGCCCACTCCCCCGCGAGCATGATCTCGCTCAGCGCGTAGTCTGCGGCGACGTCGCGGTCGCTCACGCCGACGGCGGACAGCGCGAGTGCGACGACGAGGCCGGTGCGGTCCTTGCCCGCGGTGCAGTGGACGACGACGGGGCCGTCGGCGTCGGCGACCATGCGCACCGCATCTGTGAGGCGAGTGCCGTGCTCGTCGAGGATCGTGCGGTAGAGCGCGGCGAGATCGAACCCGCCGTCGGCGGGAAGCGCGAGCGCACCGGCCTTGCCGTACACCGAGTGATGGACGTAGCGGCACCCGACGTCGCCGAGTGCGTCGGGAGCGGAGACGACCTCCTCGTCGTCGCGCAGATCCAGCACGAGGCGAACGTCGAGGGCGCCGAGCGCCCGTCGGCCGTCGTCGCCCAGCGCGTGCAGTGCGTCGGCGCGGAGCAGGCGGCCCCAGCGGGTCACGGCGTCGCCGGCGCGGTAGCCGCCGACGTCGCGAAGATTGTGGACGCCCACCAGATCGTGACGGCGGGTGGGGGGAAGTGCGGTGGTCATCGTGGACTTTCGTGTCAGGAGATCAGCTGCTGCGCACGCTCGGCTGCGGCGCGCATCGTGGCCTCGGGGTCCTTGCCGTAGAACACCGACTGCTCGATCGCGTCGGCGAGCACCGTGTCGACCTGGACGTAGGAGTTGCCCGGGTAGGACGTCCACGGCTCCATCGTGTCGAGCTGGTCGAGGTTGGGGCGCACGACCGGCAGCGAATCGACCCAGTCCTTCAGGGCGCCACCGTCTTCGGTGAGCGAGGTACGCAGCGGCAGGTAGCCGATGCCGGTCGAGATCTTCTCGTAGGCGTGATCGCTCGTGAGGAACGAGATCAGTTCCCACGCTGCACGCTGCTCGGCGGGGTCCTGCGAGAAGACGAAGAGGGCGGAACCCGAGTTGGTGGGGACGGCGTCCTTGCCGTCGAAGGCGGGCATCGCTGCCGCCCGCAGTTCCCAGCCTCCCGCGTCCGCGGCGGCGAGGTAGGAGCTCTGCAGTGCGGAGGTCTGCAACTGAATTGCGCTCTGCCCCTTACCGAAAGACTCCATCATCGTCGCCGACGACGCGTTCTCGAGGACGCCCTCGTCGTACAGCTCACGCAACATGTGCACCGCGTCGAGCGAGTCGTCGGACGCGAACTCGATGGTCTCGCGGTCGTCGGAGAGCACCGCGCCGCCCGCCGACCGGAACAGACCCTGCATGCACCAGTTACCGCCCTTCACGGCACAGCTGACCGTGAGCGCGGGACGTCCGAGGTGTTCGGTTGCCGCGCGTGCGGCGTCCGCGACGGCGTCCCACGTCGAGAGGTCCGTGTCCGTGGGCAGGCCCGCGGCCTCGAGGACCGACGCGTTGTAGAACAGCACGGGGGTGGAGAACACGTACGGAATCCCGACTGTCGTTCCCTCCCAGTCGGCGAGGCCCGCCGCGTTGGGGTGGAACGGGTGCTCACCACCGAGGTGCTCGTCGACGACGTCGGCACCCGCGATGGCGTCGACGGGGACGGCACCGAGCTCGTTGACCGTGAAATCGAGTGCATCGAAGGTCAATTGAGCGACATCGGGTGGGTTTCCGGCGAGCAGCTGCGTCTGGACGCTCGACGCCGTCGCGCCGTTGTCGGTCGAACCGCCCTGCGTAGGCTGGGCCTGCACGGAGATGTTCGGGTGCTGCGCCTCGAACTCGTCGATGAGCGAGTGGACGGTGTCGCTCCACGCGCCGGCCTGCAGCAGGTTGTAGGACTCGAAGGTGATCTCGACCTGCTGATCGGCCGAGAGTTCCGGGACCGGGTCACCCGAGCCGGTCGCGGCCGTGGTGGTCCCGGTGGCGCATCCCGCGGTCGCGAGGACGGCCGCCGCGGAGAGCGCGGTGAGCACCGTACGAACGGTGGTGGACATGCGGAGAACTCCTGAGGTCAGGCGCCCGCGAGAGCGTGGGCGGAGACGGTGTCGGGGACCCAGTCGAGGCGGCGCCCCGATGTGCGGTCGAAGAGATGGAGGTCGGTGAGATCAGCGGTGAGGACGACATGCGCACCCACGTGGAGACCGGTCGGCCTGCGGCCGCGGAACGAGAGCGTCGTGCCCGTCTCGCCGACGACGCAGTGCGCGATCTCCTCGGAACCGAGATTCTCGAGCAGATCGACGACGGCGTCGAATCGCACCTCGTCGTCGGGCTCGGCGATCCGGAGATGTTCGGGACGCACCCCGAGCACGACGTCGCGCCGCTCGGTCTCGCCGTGCCACAACGGAGCTCGCACTCCGGGGGCGTCGACGACGACGCGCTCGGAGTCGGCTGCGACGTCGCCGTCGAGCAGGTTCATCGGCGGGCTGCCGAGGAAGCCGGCGACGAACACGGACGCGGGGCGGTCGTAGACCTCCTCGGGCGTGCCGATCTGCTCGACCTTCCCGCCGTCGAGGAGCGCGATCCGTGTCGCCATCGTCATGGCCTCGACCTGGTCGTGCGTGACGTAGACGAACGTCGCGCCGAGCCGGCGATGGAGCGCGCCGAGTTCGCGGCGCGTCGCGGTGCGCAGCTTGGCGTCGAGGTTGGAGAGCGGCTCGTCCATGAGGAACGCGCGTGGGTTGCGCACGATCGCCCGGCCGACCGCGACGCGCTGACGCTGCCCGCCCGAGAGTTCCTTGGGCTTGCGGTCGAGCAGGTGGTCGATGTCGAGCTGCCCTGCGGCGTCGCGGACGCGCTCCTCGATCTCGGCCTTGTCGGTCCGGCGAACACGCAACGGGAACGCGAGGTTCTTCTGCACCGACAGATGCGGGTAGAGCGCGTAGTTCTGGAAGACCATCGCGACGTCGCGCTGCCGCGACGGCGCATCGGTGATGTCGACGTCGTCGAGGAGGATCGATCCGCTCGTGGGTCCGAGCAGCCCGGCGATCATGCGCAGCAGAGTCGTCTTGCCGCACCCGGACGGTCCGAGCAGAACGAGGAACTCACCGTCGTCGATGTCCATCGAGATGCCGTCGACGGCGGCGACGTCACCGTACTTCTTCGTCAGTTCGCGAATGCGAATGCTGCCCATGCAGACTCCCGCTGAAACTCGGTTACCGAATCGATCTCGGTTTCGGATATTCGTTACATCCCTAGTGAGCCAGTCGAAAGTGAACGATCACCGAACGCCCGGGGGCGCAGTGGTGATGGTTGCCGTAATAGGCAAACCTCCTGCGCTTGTCAGGCGTCCGTCGGATCGATCAGCGCGGCAACGGTTTCGATGGAGCGCGCGTCGTCGGTGACGTCGAGACACACCTGCGCGAGCGCCAGAAGGAATGCAGTCTGGATCACCGGCGCAGACACGCTGTGCCCGCTGTAGGGTCCGGCACCACCGCCGACGACGAGCGGGTGATCGGCGAGGCGAGCGAGCCGCGACCGGGGATGCGCGGTGACGCCGACGACGACCGCGCCCGCCGCGCACGCCGCCTCGGCCACCTCCACCGTGCGCGGGTTCAGGCCCGTGTCGCTCACCGCGACGAGCACATCGCCGTCGCCGAGCTGCTGCGCGAGGACCTGCTGGAGGATCGCGTCCGTCGGTGCGTCGACCCGCCGGCCGCTCCCGAGCATGCGCACCGCGAACGATGCCGCCGCGGGCGCCGACCCGCCGTTGCCGACGACGAGAACCCGCTCGGCCCCGCGCACGGCGTCCACGGCACTGCCGAGGGCGTCGTGCGAGAGCGGTGAGAGCGAGCCGGCGAGATCCGACGCGACCTCGCGGACGATCGTCTGGACGAGCAGCGGTCCGCTGCGCTCGCCCGCCTCCGGATCGTCGCCGTGACGCGACCCGAGATCGCGCAGCAGCAGCATGCGAAGTTGCTGGAAGCCGCCGAAGCCGAGGTTCTGGCACGTGCGGACGACCGTCGCCGTCGAGGTCCCGGCGGCACCGGCGAGGTCCGCCGCGGAGAACCACGCGACCTCGTCGGGACGGTCCAGACACACCTCCGCGACGCGGCGTTCACTCGGGGCGAGAGCGGACAGCCCTGCCCGGATGCTGGAGACCACGGTCCCCACCGGCGGGACCTCGGAGCGCGGAGTCATAGGCTCTGGACTAACACACCCGGGTGAACGGAGGACGATCGAATGCGAGTATCCGTGGTGGATCTGGGCGTCGTGACGCCCGGCGAGTCCGAGGCGGACGCACTGGCCGCGTCGCTCGAATTCGCCCTCGCAGTGGAGCAATTCGGGTATCGCCGGATCTGGTTCGCGGAACATCACCTGAGCCGGATGGGCGCCGCGCACCATCCGGAACTGCTCATCGCAGCGGCGGCCGCGCGCACGTCACGGATCCGGGTCGGATCGGGGGCGGTGCTCATGAACCACTACAGCCCGTTCAAGGTCGCCGAGATGTTCCAGCAGCTCGAATCGATGTTTCCGGGCCGCATCGACCTGGGCATGGGCCGTGCCACCGGTGGCCCCGTCGTCGACATCGCGATGCAACGCGACCGCACCGCGCGCCAGGCGGTCGACCACAGCCAGCAGGTCCTCGAGGCCCTCGCGTGGCTCGGTGGCCGGTTCCCCGCGGATCACCCGTTCGCGGGCAATCCCCTCGTCGCCGGCGAGCACACGACACCGCAGCCGTGGCTGCTCGGGTCGAGCCCGTCGAGCGCCGAGCTCGCGGCAGCACTGGGAATCGGCTACACGTTCGCGGGGTTCATCGCACCGGCGGCCGCCACCAGTGCGCTACGCAGGTACCGAGAGGCGTTCCGTCCCACCGAGTTCGGCCCGCAGGAACCGCGCGCGATGCTCGCCGTGAACGTCACCGTCGGCGAGGACGACCGCGACGGCGCCCGCCTCGCCGGCTCACCGAAGGGGTACTACGCACGGCTGCGGACGCAAGGCGGCCACTCGCTCGTCCCGCTGCCCGAGGAAGCCGAGCGCGAGCTCACCGAGCAGGAACGGGCCGAGCCGACGACGATCGCCGACGGCCGGTGGCCGCGATTCGTCGCAGGCTCACCCGCCACGGTGCGCGCGACGATCGAGCAGATGGCGGACGAGTCCGGGGCCGACGAGGTCATGGTCCAGTCGATGATTCCGCGGCTCTCGGACCGCATCGAATCGCACCGCAGACTGGCCGAGGCGCTGATCGGCTGAGCCTCCCGTCGTGCCGGTATCAGCCCCGCGCGGCGAGCGCCTCGTGCGCGGCGACGAGGTCGATGCGCAGCCAGCCGCCGTCGGGGCCGGCCTCGTCGAGCGGGTACCCCGCCTCGATCGCCGTATCCCGAAGCACCTGGAGCCGCTCCTCGACGCCGAGGTCGGGTGCCGCGGTACGCAGCAGGACGGCGGCCTCCGCGGGGATGTCGTTCACGAGCGACGGGTCGACCTGCTCGAATCCGTAGGTCATGTGGTCGCGGTAGAGGTCGCCGTCGGTCAGCGTGTACGGCACGTCCGACGCCGCGACATCGGCGAGCGGTGCGCCCGCTTCCGCTTCGAGAACGGCGCGCACCTCGACGGCCGCCTCGTCCACGAGCCGTGCGAACGCCGGGTCGGCGAGGCGATCGGCCGCCGCGGCCTGGCCCATGATGCGCCCGCCCATGACGTCGAGCGGGTAGTGAACGCCGAGCACGACCCTGCTGTGCCCGATCTCGGAGGCCCGCGCCAGCAGCTGCGGTGCGAACTCGGGAAGCATGTCGGCGAGCAGGATCGCCTTCCAGTAGCCCTGATTCGTGTGACCCGACGGGTAGGAGCCGCTGCCGGCGACGTCGGCGTACGGGTCGGCGCCACCGCTCACGCCGTCACCGTGATAGCGCGTGATCCGCTCGGGCGCGACCTCGAACGGACGCGGGTTGCTCCAGAACTGCTTCTCGATGAGCGTCGAGTTGGCGACGAGGCCCGCGCGGCCGAGGTAGCCGTCCAGCAGCGCCGCGACCTTCGGCAGCCGGCCGCCCGCGAGCGCGTCGCGGAAGATGCCGCCGAGGCGTTCACCGAGCGCGTCGTGAGCGATTCGAGGCGATCGTGGTTGTCGTCGAAGAGCGCACGTGCCTGCGTCTGCGCGTCGGCCGCGTTGTTGACCTCCACGACGTGATCGAGGTTGCGCGCCAGGACGTCCGGTCGGCCGTCGCGCAGCGCCGTGAAGCCGTCGAGGATGCCGATGTAGGTGCCGCGGGCGGGGAGGTCCGACGGGTACGGGCCGACGAGCTCACCGAGCTCGAACGGTGCCGGGGCGGGCGGCTGCGCGAACGCCGCAGGGGACGCGAGTCCCACCGTCAACGCCGCCGCGATGCCGACGACGGCGACTCCTCTGCGCAACCTCATCCGCGGACCCTTTCGCTCGCTGCTGCCCTCATGGTGGTGTCTCGTCGTGAAGTTAAGCCCGTGAAGCGTCGGGAATGCAACGCATCGGTGAACATTCGTGTCGAGTCGTCAGTGACGCAGCGCCTCGAGCGCCCGGATCAGCGACGCCGCGTCGAAGGGCCAGGTGTGCAGCGCCATCTCGCCGTGCGTCCGCCCGACGTAGAACGTCGGTGTCACGGCGAGGTCGCTCGTGGCCGCGTCGAGCCGATCGTCCTCGACGCGGCTCGCGAGCGCGCCGTGGCGCAGCTCGCTCTCGAAGCGGTCCATGTCGAGCCCGAGGTCCTCGGCGTAGTCGTACACGTCCTCCTCGGTCAGCGCGTCGCTGTGCCGGAAGAGCTGATCGTGCAACTCCCAGAATCGCCCCTGTTCTGCCGCGGCCTCGGCCGCCTCGGCGGCGAACCGCGCGTGCGGATGCTCGTCGTCTTTGGGCAGATGCCGGAAGACGTAGCGCAACGAGTCGCCGAAGTGCGCCCGGACCTCCCACATGCTGCCGGTCGCCTTGCTGCAGAACGGGCACTCGAAGTCGCCGTACTCGACCAGCGTCAGGGGCGCGTCCACCGGCCCGCGCACATGATCGCGCTCGGGATCGACGGGGCGCAGCAGGTGCGTTCCTGCATCGGCGACGGGCGGATTCAGGCGTTCGTCGATCCGGAATATCGCCCACGCGAGCGCCGTCGAGAGGATCGCGGCGACGAGCACACCGATTCGCGCGTCGTTCGCGGCGGCGGCGTCGTCGACGGCGAGCTCGACGATGAACAGCGAGATGGTGAAGCCGATGCCCGCGAGCGCGGCGCCGCCGAGCACGTGCCCCAGCGACAGGCCGGGTGGCAGCACACCCCACCGCGTCCTGACCACGAGCGCCGTGGCGCCCGCGATGCCGACCAGCTTGCCGACGACGAGCGCGAGCACGATTCCCCACGTCAGCGGCGATCCCAGCGCCTGGCCGATCGCTCCCCCGCCCACCACGATTCCGGCGTTCGCGAGCGCGAAGATCGGCACGACGAGATACGACGTGTAGGGCCGGTAGAGCCGCAGCAGCCGCTCGTTCACCGACACCGCCTTGACGACGGCGAGCTGCGCGGACCGCGCATAGTCCGAGTTCGGTGACTGCCGGAACGCGCGCGTGACCTCGCCCGCGTGCTCGACCTCGGCACGCCGTGGCGGATACACCGGGAGGATCAGAGCGATGAGGACGCCCGCGAGCGTCGGGTGGACGCCGGACTCGAAGAACGCGAGCCACGTCGCGGCCGCCACCAGGAAGTAGGTGACGCCCCGCCACACCTCGAGCCGCCGCAGCTGCCAGATCACCGCGAGCCCGACGGCGCCGAGCGCGAGCGCCCGCAGGTCGAGATCGTCGGTGTAGAAGACCGCGATGATCGCGAGGGCGCCGATGTCGTCGGCAACGGCGAGGGTCAGGACGAACACCCGCAGTCTCGCACCGCGCTTCGGCCCGACGAGTGCGAGTGCGCCCAGCACGAACGCCGTGTCGGTGGACACGACGACCCCCCACGCCTGCGCCTCGTCGCCGGACGGGTTGACGAGCAGGAACAGCAGAGCCGGCAGCGCAAGCCCCGCGATCGCGGCGACGACGGGGACCGACGCGCGCGAGCGGTCGGTCAGTTCGCCCATCGCGAGTTCACGTTTGACCTCGAGTCCGACGACGAAGAAGAACAGCGTCATCAGCGCGTCGTTGACCCAGTGTTCGAGGTCGAGCGCGATGCCGTGGTCGGCGATCGTGATCGCGAGTTCGGTGTGCCAGAAGGTCTCGTAGGAGTGGCCGATGTTCGCCCACACCATCGCGACGAGCGTCGCCGCGAGCAGGACACCGGCCGCGAGCTTGTCGTCGCCGGCGATCGCCGCCAGTCGTCATCCGCCCTCCTCGATCGGCGTCAGACTAACCCTGCGCGGTGCGTACGCGGCGGCGGCCGGACAACGGCGGTGGGGTCAGCAGGTCGGCGCTGCCGGCACATCCCGATCGGGCCGGACCGAATCGGACAGGCGTAGGCTCGCGCCGTGCTCATGTTGACCAGTCGACGCTTCGTCGACCTTCGCCTGCAGGCGAGCGCGATCTGTACGCGCTTCGCGTGACGGCGCGCCCCCACATCAGCATTCTGCACAAGAGCATTCCGCTCTCGGGCGCCTGATTCGCCGATCGCGCACACGGCCCTCCCTCGCTCACGCGACTCCTGATGCGTGCGGCCGATCGCCGCGCGCCGCCTCGAAAGGCACACCCATGTCCGGCACATCCGTGTCCCCGCGCGCCGAGAAGCCTCGGCGCATCCCTCGATGGCTCACGCGGTTCGGTCCGCAGATCCTCCTCGGCCTGATCGTCGGCATCGCGCTCGGTCTCGTCGCCCGCGCCCTGCCCGACGCCGCCGACGGCAGCGACAACTGGCTGATCGGCACGCTCGGCACCCTCGGTTCCAGCTACGTCAAGCTGCTCACGGTCGCCGTCGTGCCGCTCGTGTTCACGGCGATCGTCAGCTCGATCGCGAATCTGCGCGAGGTCGCGAACGCCGCGCGGCTCGCGGTGCAGACGCTGCTGTGGTTCGCGATCACCGCGTTCGCCGCGGTGATCGTGGGCATCGTCATCGGGCTCGTCGTCCGGCCCGGCGATCACACCGGCGTCACCGCCGCGGCGGAGAGCACGCCCGCGACAGCCGGTTCGTGGTGGGGTTTCCTCACCGGTCTCGTCCCGAGCAACTTCCTCGGGCTCGGCGCCAAGACGACGATCACCGACGCCGGTGCAGCCACGACGTCGCTGAGTTTCAACATCCTGCAACTGCTCGTCGTCGCCGCCGCGATCGGCATCGCCGCACTGAAGGTCGGGGAGAAGGCCGAACCCTTCCTGACGTTCAACGCGTCGCTGCTCGCGATCGTGCAGAAGGTGCTGTGGTGGATCATCCGGCTCGCGCCGATCGGCACCGCCGCACTGCTGGGCAACGCCGTCGCGAGCTACGGCTGGGACGCGATCGGGTCGCTCGGCTGGTTCACCGCCGCGATCTACCTCGGTCTCGCGATCGTGTTCTTCGTGATCTACCCCGTCCTGATCCGCGCGCACGGCCTGTCGATCCGCAGCTTCTACTCGGGCGTGTGGCCCGCGACGCAGCTCGGCTTCGTCTCCCGCTCGTCCATCGGGACGCTCCCGCTCACCCAGCGCGTGACCGAACGCAATCTCGGTGTGCCGCGCGCGTACTCGTCGTTCGCCGTGCCCCTCGGTGCGACGACGAAGATGGACGGATGCGCCGCGATCTACCCGGCGATCGCCGCGATCTTCGTCGCCCAGTTCTACGGACTGAACCTGACGATCACCGACTACGTGCTCATCGTCGTCGTGTCCGTGGTCGGCTCCGCCGCGACCGCCGGGACGACCGGCGCGACCGTCATGCTCACTCTCACACTGTCGACACTCGGGCTTCCGCTCGCCGGGGTCGGACTGCTGCTCGCCGTCGAACCGATCGTCGACATGGGCCGAACCGCAGTGAACGTCACGGGGCAGGCGCTCGTCCCGACGATCGTCGCGAAGCGCGAAGGCATCCTCGACCGGGCCCGCTACGACGCACCACGGAACGGTGATCCGTTCGACGACAGCGACGTCGACGGCGAACCCGAACGCGACGCGGACCCCGACACCGGCACGGATCGCCGAGAGAGTACGCCCGTCACCGCGTAGCCTTCGCCAGTGTGACGACAGCACGGCCCGGTATCGATCGCCTCGTGGCGCAGCTCTTTCGTGCGCGCAATCGGTACTGGGCCGTCGCCGTCGTCGCGGCGACGGCATTCCTCGAATCGATCGCCGACGAGGTGCTCGAGGACGACGACCGCGACCGGCTCGACGCCGGGACCTCGCGGATCAAGAAGCGCAGTCGCGCCGCCGACAAGATGCGGCGCAAGGTCGCCGAAGGGGTCTTCGACCCGCCCGAGACGCCCGAGGACGTCGAGGACGCGCTGCACGACCTGGTCGGCATCAAGGTGCTGTGCAAGAGCCCGCGCGACCTCCGGGCGTTCACCGAGGCCCTCGAGCGCGCCTGCACGACGCCCGACGCGTCGATCCGTTTCGCGATCCCGCCCATCGACTACGTGACCGCACCCAAGGACAGCGGCTACCGCGCCTACCACGCCGTGATCGTCGTCCCCGTCTCCACCAATCACGGCGACCTCGCCATCAAGGTCGAGGTCCAGGTAAAGACCCGGCTGCAGGACGCGTGGGGCGAACTCACCCACGAGGACATGTATCGGCCCGGTGAAGCCCTCAAGGCCGACCCGGTGCACGAGGACTACGCGCGGCGGATGGCCGACCTGCTCGCGACCGTCGACGACATGGCCGACACGCTCGCGCTCGAACTCGACTCCAAGACCGGCGCCGAACCGAGCATCCCCGTCCGGGCGGACGTCGACACCGAGCCGGAGCAGACGACGATCGCCCACGTGACGCGGACCGGGCCGAAGTACGCGCTCGCCGTCGGCCCGGACGGGCGGCGCGGGCTGATCCCCGCGAAGGCGGTGCGCGATCTGCTGGGCACCTCCGACCGAATCCGGGTCAGCGACCACATCGACGTCGGCGACCGGCTCGCCGTCGTCGTCGACGAGACCCCCGACGCGCTCTACTATCACCCACTGTCGCTCCCCGAACACTGAAGTCGCCCCTGCAACGCCGAAATCCCAGGTGGAAGCCGTCTGACGGGACCTGTACGGGCGTTCGATACCATCGGACGTCGTGACCGACCGCGTTCTCGACGACCCGACCATCGCCAGTGGACCACCGGTCGAACCCCCGCCGCCGCGCCGCTCTCGCACCCCGCTCGTCGCGATCGTCGCGGCCCTGCTCGGCGTGCTCGCGGCGCTGTCCGTGCCGTTCCTTCCCGTCCAGCAGCAGCAGTCGACGCTGACCTGGCCGCAGAACGACGTCCTCGCGAGCGTCGACGCACCTCTCGTGTCGTACGCGCCGGTTCGGCTCGACGTCGCGATCCCCGCGGAATCGGTCGCCGAGGTCGCCGCCGCCGGCGGTGGCGTCGTCGTCTCGACCGCCCCTCCCGGCGCACCCGACGCCGAGCGCTACGGCCTCGTCGCGAAGGTCGTCGGCGGAGACAACGCGCCGCCCGCCCTCGAGATCGTGATGCGGGATCAGGTGCTCGCGACCCTCGACGTCACGCCGGGTGCCGACACCTCGTTCACCATCGCGTCGACCCCGACCGAGACCGTCGTCACGGCCGGCGGCGAGACCGTCACCCGTGACGGCGACCTGCGCCCGCAGATGGTCGGCGTCTACAGCGACCTCGACGGCGTCGCCCCCGACGGGACCAGCGTCACGGCCGAACTCGATTCGCGGTTCTCGTCGTCGCCGAGCGCGATCAAGCTCGTCGCGATGGTCGTCGCCGTCCTCGCGACCGTCGTCGCCCTCGTCGCGCTGTACCGCATCGACGCACGCGACGGCCGCCGCTCCCGGCGCGTCCTGCCCGCCCGCTGGTACCGCTTCACCCCGCTCGACGGTGTCGTCGTCGGCACGCTGCTGCTGTGGCACTTCATCGGCGCCACGACGTCGGACGACGGCTACCAGTTCACGATGGCCCGCGCGTCGGAGACGTCCGGGTACATGGCGAACTACTTCCGGTGGTTCGGCGTCCCCGAGGCGCCGTTCGGCACGCCCTACTACGACCTGCTCGCCGTCATGGCGAACATCTCCACCGCGAGCCCGTGGATGCGGCTGCCCGCGCTGCTCGCGGGCGTCGTCGCGTGGTTCGTCATCAGCCGCGAAGTGGCCCCGCGCCTCGGCCGTGCGGTGAAGTCGAGCCGTGTCGCGCTGTGGACGGGCGCGCTCGTCTTCCTCGCGTTCTGGCTCCCCTACAACAACGGGCTGCGTCCCGAGCCGATCGTCGCGCTCGGCGTCCTGCTGACGTGGTGCTCGGTCGAGCGCGCCATCGCGACGCGCCGGTTGCTTCCTGCCGCCGTCGCGATCCTCGTGGGCGCGCTCACCGTCACGGTGGGTCCGTCCGGCATCATCACCTTCGGCGCCCTCATCGCCGGAGCGCGGCCGATCCTGCAGATCGTCATCGAACGCGCCCGCGCGCTTCCGGTGCCCCGCATCGCCGGATACCTCGCGGTGCTCGGCCCGATGCTCACGACGGGCCTCGTCGTCCTCGTCGCGGCGTTCGCGGACCAGACGCTCGCCGCCGTCCGCGAGATGCAGGCGGTGCACGCGATCGGGCCGTCGATGGCGTGGTTCGAGGAGTACAACCGCTACCAGTGGCTGTTCAACATCAGCGCCGACGGCTCGCTCGCCCGCCGCTTCGGCGTCCTGGTGATGATCCTGTCGCTGATCGTCGTCATCCCCATCATGCTGCGCAAGGGCGGGCACATTCCCGGCACCGCGGTCGGGCCGTCGCGGCGCATCGTCGGCATCACCATCGCCGCCGTCGCCCTCATGATGTTCACGCCGACCAAGTGGACGCACCACTTCGGTGTGTTCGCCGGACTCGCGGGATCGCTCGCACTGCTCACCGCCGTCGCGGTGGGCACGACGGCGCTCCGCTCGAAACGCAACCGTGCGCTCTTCGCCGCCGCCGTGCTCTTCGTGCTGGCGCTGTCGTTCACGAGCTCGAACTCGTGGTGGTACGTCTCGAGCTACTCGATCCCGTGGTGGGACAAGCCCGTCGAGATCGCCGGACTCGGTGCCGGCACGATCCTGCTCGGCCTGACCGGGCTCATGCTGCTCGTCGCCGGATTCTGCTTCCTGCGGGAGCCGTACGAGAAGCCGTCCGCGACGCCGTCACGGCTGTGGTCGGTGGCACCGCTCACCGTCGGAGCCGGCGCGATGGTCGCGTTCATGGTGCTCTCGCTCCTCAAGGGAGCGGTCTCGCAGTACCCGGCGTTCTCGCTCGCCTCGTCGAACTTCGGTGCGCTCGCCGGCAACTCGTGCGGCCTCGCGAGCGAGGTCCTCGTCGAGACGGACCCGAACGCGTCGATGCTGCGTCCGGTGAGCGGCGACGTCGCGGGCGGACTCGCGGCGGCGAGTGTCGGCTTCGATCCGAACGGCGTCGCCGACGACCTGCGAGCCGACGAGGAGGCCGCGTCCGAGGGAATGGCGAACTCCGTCGACAACGAGGACGGCCAGTCGTCCAACACCGCCGGAACCGGTGGCGGTGCGGGCGCGGCCGGCATCGGCGGCAGCACCGTCGCACTGCCGTTCGGGCTCGACCCCGCGACGACACCCGTCATGGGCAGCTTCGGCGCGCCGGGCGCCGCGGCGCTCGAATCGCAGTGGTACGGACTGCCCGCGGATCGCGGCGAGATCGTCTCGGTCTCTGCGGCGGGACGCATCCACTCGGTCGACTCGGACGGGATCGCGACACCGGGTGCGCGGCTCGACGTCGAGTACGGCACGACGCAGCCCGACGGCAGCGTCGAGGTCCTCGGCAGCGAACAGCCGATCGACATCGGCCCGGCCCCGTCGTGGCGGAACCTGCGCGTGCCGACGGACCGCATCCCGGCGGAGGCCGACGTCATCCGGCTCGTCGCCGACGACTCGTCCGCGGACTCCGATCACTGGATCGCCGTCACGCCGCCGCGAGTCCCGCAGACGCAGACGCTGAACGATCTGCTGGGATCGGACACGCCCGCCATGATCGACTGGTCCGTCGGGCTGCAGTTCCCGTGCCAGCGGCCCTTCGATCACAACCTCGGCGTCGCGGAGATCCCGGAGTACCGGATCCTCCCCGATCGTCCGGCCGCGGTGATGACCAGCCTGTGGCAGAACCACTACGGCGGCGGCCCCCTCGGGTGGCTGCAGCTGTCCACGTCGAGCAGCACGATCCCGACCTACCTGCGCGAGGACTGGGACCGCGACTGGGGCAGCCTCGAGCGCTACGAGCGTCGTGACACCGAGGCCGTACCCGCCGAGATCGACGCGGACACCGTGACGCGGTCGGGAATGTGGACCCCCGGCCCGACCATCACGGCGTGGTAGGCGGCTCCACCGCTCGTGCGTGATCTTCCGGCCCCGAGACCGGAAACTCACGCACGAGCGCGGAGCGCCTACTCGAAGTGCGCCTTGTAGATCTGACCGTGGACGCCGACCGTCCGGTCGACGACCTGCGAGATCGTGAAGTCGGCCGCTGCCGACAGGTACGCGTAGGCGGTCGCGCGGTCCATGCCCTTGTCGTTCTCGAGGAAGTCGAGAGCGTTGACGACGGCGCGCCGCATCGCGATGTTCAGATCCGACGACTGCCCGTCCACCGCACCGTCGGGATCCGACAGTCCGATGGGGATCCAGGCGTCGTCCGTCTCGGCGAACGGGTAGCCGTACGCGACCGACGGCACGTCTCCCGACCCCGGCTTGTGCACCGTCAACCGGAACGTGCCGCGCAGCGACCCCTCCATCGCCGTCAGCGCGACCTCGCCGTCGCCCATCGCCATGTGCGGATCACCGACGTAGAACAACGCGCCCTCCGCGAAGACCGGGAGATAGAACTTCGATCCCTCGCCGAGCAGCCGGATGTCGATGTTGCCGCCGCCGAGCGTCGGCGGAATCGAGTTCGCGTTCGGCGACGTCGGATCCTCGTCGGGCGAGAACGCGACACCCATCATTCCCATGAACGGGCGCAACGGGAATCGCACCCGCGCATCGCCGTAGGTCATGACGCCCTGACCGTCCTCGATCGGCGTGAACGTCGAGATGTTGCCGTAGTCCATCGGGTTCGCGGCAGGCCTGCCGTCGGAGGCGACCGGCGGCATCACCTCGTCGACGGTGATCCCGGCGGGTGCCCCGCCGTCGGCCGTCGAGGCCAGCGCGCCCTTGCCGTGCCGGCTCGACACGACCCCGTACGGCACCCGTGGCACCGCCGCGAGCGTCTCGATCTCGAGGACGTCACCCGGCTGCGCGCCCTCGACGAACACCGGCCCCGTGACGACGTGGGGGCCGTCACGGTCGACATCACGCGGGGTGCGGTCGTACTCCGCCGCGACGGCGATCGCGTCGTCGAGAACGTCGGACTCGTCGACACCGAGCCGACCGAAGTACTCGACCGGATCGCGGCCCTGATCCTCGAGGATCCCCTCGTGCGACACCGCGTCGATCGTGACGGTCTCACCCGACGCCATGCGCATCACCGGATCGCTGTGGGTCGTCGGAACATAGCCCCACAGCACCTGATCCGGCTCGGAACCGAGGTAGTGATCGCCCTCGATCTCCCCCTGCCCGGGCTGCAGGATCGGCACACCGCCCGCATAGGGTGCCGACGACGCGGCAGGGGCGGCCTGCGGCGAGTCGCCGCCGCACGCCGTCGCGACGCCCGCGACCCCGACTCCCGCACCGACGGCGGCGACCGCGCGGAAGAAGTCCCGCCTCCCGAGTCCTCGTGCGAGATTCTCCGCCGCTGCACGTGCGAACGAATCGGTCATGGGCACCTCCGGATTTCACGACGACGGGTCGCCCGGAAAGTACCGTTCGGACGTTTCCGTCGCGTTTGGCCGTGTGACGAGCCCTGTACCCGAGTGCGATTCGGCCCGAGTGCGATTCGGCCCGAGCGCGATTCAGCTCGCGAACGCCCCGAAGCGGCGGAACCTGCTGCGATGGAAGAGCACCGGCTCGACGTCGCCGCTCACCTCGAATCCGTTCACCCGCAGCACGACGATGGCGTGATCGCCTGCGGGAACCTGCTGATCGACGGTCGTGTCGAGCCGGACGCTCGCGCCGTCGACGAGCAGCGCGCCCGACGGCGTGGTCGTCGTCGTGACGTGCGCGAATCGATCTCCGGTCCTGGATGCGAGCGAGCGTGCCGCGACGTCGTGACTCTCGCCCAGGACACTGATCCCGATTCCGGCGGCGTGCTCGAGTCGAGGCCACGTCGTGGACGTGTTCTGCACACAGAACGCGACGAGCGCCGGATCGAGCGACACCGACACGAACGAGCTCGCGACCATGGCTACGCGTGTGCCGTCCACCTCGGCGCCCACGGCCACGACACCGCTGGGAAAGTGGCCGAACGCCTCCCGCAGGGCGGCGGGATCGAACGCCGTCATCGGCTCGCTGCCCGGACGAGAGCGCGGCCCCACCGTTCGGCGTACTCCTCGGCCCGCCCGTCGGTCTCGTACGTGCTGTCGAGCAGGTACAGCCCGGGCGCGGGCGTCGTCGCACCCAGCTCGGACAGCACCGGCGAGAGCAGTGTCGTCGGTGCGAGCGCGTGCGCAGGACCGGCGCCGAGCATGAGCGGAACCGCGACGACGTCGCGCAGCCCCTCGCCGGTCTCGAACTGGTCGAGGAACAGCTTGAGCACTCCGGTGTAGGTGGCCTTGAACGTCGGCGACGCGAACACGACGAGGTCCGACTCCGCCACGGAGCGGACGGCGGCCGCGACGTCCGGATCACCCCAGCCGAGCAGGGCGGCGCCGAGATCGATCACGTCGATCGTGTGATCGGGCGCGGTCCCGGTCACGGCGGTCGCGACACGAGTCGCGGCGTCGAGCGTGCGGGAACGCGGTTTGGGGTTGCCGGCCACGACGGAGACGATCACGAACTGCACACCTTTCCTGGAGGTCACCCGCGATCGTGACCCGCTCGGGCCGCGCGCACCACCCTTACCCGCAGCGTGATCGGAAGGGGCGGCTGCGCCGCTCGTGCGCGAGTTTCCGCCCTCTGGACCGGAAAGTCACTCACGAGCGCGGAGCGCCTCCCGACCTCGATGGTGAGCGGCGTCCCCGCCGTCCCGCGTTCGTCGTGGGCCGCGCGGGCGATCGGGACGGCCACGAGCGACCGGACGGCGCGCCGCACGCTGCGGGCCCCGTAGGCGCGATCGAAGCCCGCCCGGTACACCACCTCCGCGACCTCGGGCGCCATGACGACGGTGAGACCGCGACGGGCACATCGCAGGGTCAGCGCCGCGAGTTCGAGTTCGGCGACGGCGCGGCCCGCGTCGGCGTCCAGCGCGTCGAAACAGACGATCTCGTCGAAGCGGTTGAGGAACTCGGGATCGACGCGGCGCTCGAGCACCCGGCGCACGATGCGCTGCGTACCACCGGATCCCGCGCCGTCACGACGACGGGCCGACGCGATCGCAGCGCGCGCCCGCCCCCACGGCGTGCGCTCGGCCGTGAACAGCTCGCGGGCACCGAGATTCGACGTGAAGAACAGATGCGCGTTGCGGAAGTCGATCGTGCGATTGCCGTTCGCCAGCCGCAGCACGCCGTGATCCATGACGTGGAGCAGTGCCCGCAGCACGCTCGTGTGCGCCTTCTCGAGCTCGTCGAACAGCACGATCCCGGGCGTGTAGAAGTCGCCCTCGACGCGGCCGCTGTCGAAGAGGCTGAAATCCTCTCTGCTCCCGGCGTATCCGGGAGGCGCGCCCGAGAGCGAGGCCATGTAGTGCTCTTGTGCGAGCGACGACATGTCGATGCGGCACAGATCGTCACGGCCGGTGCGGATCTCGCTCGCGACCTGCCGCACGAGTTCCGTCTTTCCGACGCCGGTTGGACCGACGAGCAGCGTGCACGACAACGGACGGTCGGGCTCCCCGAGACCCGACCTGCCCAGTTCGATCGCGTGAGCGACGGCGCGAACCGCGGCCGGCTGGCCGACGATCCGCGCCGCGAGGCGGGATTCCAGATCTCCGTGGCGGCGCTCCCCCGCACCGGCCTCGCCCCTCAGCTCCGCCTCGCGCCGCTGCGCCTCGATCCGGTCGTTCGCGAACGGCACCGTCAGGCCGTCGCGGTCTTCTCGACGGGGAGATCGCCCACGCGGCAGTCCGCGACACCGACGGTGCTGCGCGTGATCGCCTCGACCTGCTCCTGCGCCCGCTGAGCGTCCGTCACCCACGTCTTGTAGAAGTCGAACGGGCAGTCCGCGACACCCTTGTCGCCGTCGCCGCCCGCATGGACTCCCGTGTAGCCGCGATGCAGCAGCTTGAACATGTGGTTCTGCGACTGGTCGTGGGTGCGGGCATCGCGGATCGCGGAGATCGACAGCTGCGCGAACTGGATGCCGAACTCCTCCTCGCCACACTCGCCGAGCGTGCGGCCGTCGAACCCGATGATCGCCGAGTGCCCGAAATACGAGTACACGCCGTCGAATCCGGCGGCGTTGGCGACCGCGACGTAGGTGTTGTTGGCCCACGCCATCGCCTTGGACATCATCACCTGCTGGTCCTTGGCCGGGTACATGTAGCCCTGGCAGCGGACGATCAGCTCGGCGCCCTTCATCGAGCAGTCCCGCCAGATCTCGGGGTAGTTGCCGTCGTCGCAGATGATGAGCGAGATCTTCATGCCCTTCGGGCCTTCGGTGACGTACGTCGTGTCTCCCGGGTACCACCCCTCGATAGGGCACCAGGGAATGATCTTGCGGTACTTCTGCCGGATCTCGCCGGCGTCGTCGATGAGCACGAGCGTGTTGTAGGGCGGCTTGTTCGGATGGTCCTCGTGCTGCTCGCCGGTGATGGAGAAGATGCCCCACACCTTGTTGCGCCGGCACGCCTGCGAGAAGATGTGCGTCTCCTCGCCGGGAACCGTTGCGGCGGTGTCGAACATCTCCTGGTTGTCGTACATGATGCCCTGCGTCGAGTACTCCGGGAACACGACGAGATCCATCCCGGGCAGCCCGAGTTTCATCCCGTCGATCATCTCGGCGATGCGGTGGCAGTTGTCGATCACCTCCGCCTTGGTGTGCAGGCGCGGCATCTTGTAGTTGACGACGGCGACGCCCACCGTGTCCGGGCTCGAGGAGATGTCTCCGTGGCGCATGACCGATTCCTTTCCGCGGACAGAATTACTTCCATTTGGAACTGTTTCGCATGAACCTAGTTCTGCGGGCCGTCCGCCGCAACAGGTGTGACGGCGCACGAGTCCGCTCAGAGCGTCGCGACGACCTCGAAGTCGTAGCCGTCCGCCCGCGCCAGATACACGTCGTGCCGCCCTTGCGGGCCCGCGAATCGCACCACGCCACGCGGGCCCTCGTACGCGAGCCCCTCGACGGCCGCGGTCAGCCGCCGCGGATCGGTCGACCCCGCGCGTCCCACCCAGCGCGACAACGCGATCATCCCCTCGAAGCAGCTCTCGGCCGTGTTGCTCAGCGCGGGTGCGCCCGGCCCGTGCAACGCCGAGTACCTGCCCTGCAGATCGAGCGTGTCGGCCGTCGTGAGCGAACGGAAGTAGCCCGCCGACGAGTACAGGCCGATCGCGCCGTCGTCGCCGCTGCCCATCAGCATGTGCTCGTCCATGAGGGGGCTGAACCGGATCACCCGGTCGTGGAGTCCGCGTGCCGCGAACTCGCGGTTGAACAGCACGGCGTCCTGGCCGACGAGAAACATCACGACACCCAGCGTGGTCCGCGACCGTACGCTGCGCTCCTCGACGACGTCGACCAGTTCGGTCACCGCGGCCTCGTCGCCCATCCCGGTGAAACGTGCACCGCCGAAACGCAATCCGAGATCGGGCGCGACCGACGCGACGTACTCCGCGGAACGGCGGGGCCAGACGTAGTCGTGCCCGACGGCGAGCCAGTCGCGCACCCCGAGGTTCGTCGCGAGCCACGAGAGCGCCGGTGCGACCTGCGTGCCGGGCACCTCCCCCGACGCGAGCACCCCCGGCCTCGTCTCGCCGCCCTCGTAGAGCGCGGTGTAGACGTACGGCACGCGGCCGCGCACCACGCTCGACAGCAGATGGCGTTGCGACGAGATGTGCCATCCGGTGATGGCGTCGACCCGGCCCGACGACACGAGCGCATCGACCTCGGCGGCGAGGCGCGGAGCGGCGACGCCCGAGTCCACCTCGATCAGGTCCACCTCGCGCCCGAGCACGCCGCCGTCGTCGTTGAGTTCGTGTGCCGCGAGTTCGGCGACCGCACGGCACGACGGCCCGAAGAGTCCCCCGACCCCCGACTGCGGGCAGACCATGGCGACGGTGAACGAGTCGCGTCTCCGGGCGCTGCGGCTCCGGGCGTCGCGCGTGCCGGGGTTCATGCATTCGCCTCGTTCGTCGCTGGTCTCGCTGGTCGCACCTCGCGGGGGACGGCACCCACGCTCTCCCGTCGGGTTTGCACGGGCGTCACCGCCCGATTACAACCATATGAAAACGATCACGCGGGGCGCGTGACAACCGCGGCGAGTGCGATACTCGCCCCCGGGCGCCAGCCCGCCACGAGACCTGTCCGGACACCCGATCAGAGCCGAGCGACACCATGACGACAGCACCCGGCCGTCCCCGGCAGGCCGCCGACGCAGCCGAGGTCAGGCCTGCACTCGCGCTGCTGCGCGCAGCGCGACTGGCCACCGAGGCGCTCGCCGCCGCCGTCGAGGGCACCGGGCTGACGGTGGATCAGTGGCTGACTCTCGAACTCCTCGCGACGCGGTCCGGCGACGGTCTCGCGATGAACGAACTCCGCGCGCTGACGGGCATGTCGGGGGCGACGCTCACGCGCACCGTCGACAAGCTCATCGCGGAGTCGCTCGCGCACCGCGAGGTCGACCCGTTCGATCGGCGGCGGATCCTCGTGCACGTGTCACGACGTGGCGCCGCGCTGCACGCCGCGACCGCCGGCGACGTCGACGCCGCGGATCCGGGCGGCGTCGCCGCTCGTGCGTGAGTTTCCGGTCCAGAGGGCGGAAGATCGCTCACGAGCGCGGAGCGCCTATCACTACCGGCCCGGGCGGGCGGTGGTGACGTGGGGAACCCACCCCGACAGCGGCCATCGCTTGAGCCCGACCCGCGACGGCATCACGCGCTTGCCCACGTACCGATCCGCTTCGTCGGCCGCCTCGACCGTGAGTTCCCACAGCGCGGAGTCGTCGCTGCGCGCGACGAGCGTCCAGTCCTTCGCGCGGTAGACGGCGCGGACGATGTCGTCGGCGAACACGAACACGGGCAGATCACCGGTACCGCGCACGGCCTGACCCGCATTCCACGGCCCGCGCACGAGGGCACGGACCCGCTCGTCGTCGATACCCGGCTCCGCCGCCTCGGGAACGCCGAGCAGCAGGCTCGGCGTCGGCAGGTCGGGCACCGGCTCGGCGGCATGACGGAGCGCGAGATCCTCGAGCCGGACCGGACGGCGCTCGGCGAAGGCCGGATCCGCGACGTCCACGAGCGCGCGACGACCGTCGAGCGTCACCGCGGCGGCCGCGATCTCCGCGGCCCGCGCGCCGTCGAGCCCGTCGCCGACGCGGCCGAGCACGTACACCCCCACCCCGAGGCCGCTGTCGTAGATCTCGCGAATCGTCGTGATCGCGGCGTCGCGCACCTCGTCGGCGACGGTCTCCGTGCGCTCGGTCTCCGCGAGCCGATCGGTGAGCGCGAGCGCCTCCCATACGAGCGCGTAGCCGTCGTTGCCGCGGCCGGCGCCGACGTGGAAGACGGTGTCGCTGCGCGGATCGGTGAGCGCGTACACGTAGTTCCCGATCTCGTCGACGACGCGCTCCGGGACGGCGACCGGCGCCGGGGCCGTCTGATAGACCTCGCGCAGCACGAGCCGCAGCGATGCGAGCTTGAGCGCGACCGGCACGCCGCCCTCGACGTCGTCGAACAACGCGGAGGCGGCGGCCTGCACCGAATGGAACGTCCGCCCGACGCCGCGCTGCAGCGCCTTGGTGACGGCGACGAACTGCCCGATGCGCACGAGCGGATCCGCCGAGGCGTCGGGCAGATCGTTGGACGCGAGAAAACTCTGGACCTCGGCCGAATCGAGCCAGCGGTCGGTGATGTCGAGAGGGATCGTCCACACGGTAGCCATAGAGCGACCTTAGGTGACCGAACGACGGTCGACGGAAGACGACCACGCCGCCGTGGCGAGCCCTCACGCCTCGCAGCCACGCCGCACGCTCGCGTACGCTGGAACTCGATCCAGTGTCCTGGATCACAGCCCACGTCCGCTTCGTCCCTGGGGGTCCGATGACCGCACCACCGGCCGATTCGTCCCGTGCCTACTCGTCACGCACCGCACTCGACATCGCGATGGGCATCCTCATCGCGCATCGCGGGTGCACACTCGACGCAGCGCTCGACGAGCTCGCCACGGCCGCACACGCGAGCAAGATCTCGCTCGTGCGCGCGGCACGCGAACTCATCGAGTTCAGCCAGGCCTTCCACCACGAACTGCCCGCCCGCGATCTCGCGGCGGCCGCCGTCGCGTGGCGGCAGCCGGCGAGCTGATCGCCGGCCGCCGTCCACGCCTCGTCAGTCGGCGACGAGCTCGCCCGGGGTCTCCCCGAGCCGGCTCGGTGTCTCGGCGAGCTCGCCCGGCACCGGGTCCGACGCGAGCGCGATCGCCTCGTCGAATTCGCGCCTGCCCACCTGCGAGCCCAGCACGAGGGCGAGCCGCGTGAAGAAGCCCTCGCGATCGTCGGCGTCGACCTGATCGATCGCATCCGACAACCCGAGCCACACGTGCTCGCGATGCACCTCCGCGGGATCGCCGCCCGAGGGAACACCGGCACGTGCCGTCCTGCCCGATCCCGCGTCCACCGAGGCCACGCGGTCGGCGACGGCCACCAGATCGTCACGATCGAGCGTGCGGGTCAGCACGAGACCGTCCGGCCGGATCACGAAGACCTCGCCGCGCCGGGCACCCAGCGCGGACGCCGACCACCCCTGGGCGTCGTCGATCACCGCGAGTCCCTCACGGGGCAGGCACGCGCCGTCCGTGACGACGACCGCCGTGACGGATTCGGGAGCGAGCCGCGCCGCCAGATCTGCGGCCGACGCCACGAGCGCCGACGCCTCGGCATCACTCAGCCCGACACCGACGAGCGAGAACCCGCTGCCGCGTGCGTTGCCGAACGTCGACTCCACGTCACCGTGCGCCGTACGGACGACGACGCGACGATCGTCGACCGGGTCACCCGGCTGCAGGCCCGGCAGCACGTCGTCGAGTTCGACCGTGAGCGGCGAGAAGTGCGCGTGGGTGGCGCTCGACTGCCGCGGGTCGATGAGATGCGAGAACTCGGTGCGCGACGTCGCGAGCGCGAGGACGGCGTCGCGGGTCGCGCGGTAGCCGTCGGTGCCGGGTGACATCACGAGCGTCGACTTGCCGGCGTTCGCGACGTTCTGCTGCCACGACGCGTGCCGCTCGGCGGAGTACGCCGCGAGCAGTGTCGCGTCGGCGTTCCCGTGGACGACGGCCGAGAGCATCCAGACCAGCGTCTCGGCGTCCTCCATGCCCGAGTTGAACCCTCGCACTCCGAAGATCGGGACGAGGTGTGCGGCGTCGCCCGCGAACACGATGCGGCCGTGGACGAACTCGTCGAGCGCGAGCGCGCGAGCCCGGTAGAAGCCGTGCCACTCGAGCGTCCACGGAGTGTCGTCGCCGAGCCACTCGAGGTGACGCGCGATGCGCTCACGAATCCGCGGTTCCTGCGTCTCGAGGTCGGCGTCGTCCGACGGGTCGAGCTGGTAGTCGATGCGCCAGATGTCGCGCGGCTGCTGATGCATGATGATCGTCGATCCGGGATTGCTCGGCGGATCGAACCAGACCATGCGCTCCGCGGGAAGCTCCGACTCCCAATGGATGTCGGCGATGACGTAGCTGCCCGAGTAGCTCGTGCCCTGCATCCGCAGACCCGCGAGCTCCCGCATCCTGCTGCGCCCGCCGTCGGCCGCGACGACCCACTGCGCGCGCAGCCGCCGCGTCCCGAACTCCGTCGTGATCTCGACGGTGACGGAGTCGTCGTCGCGCATGAGGCCGGCGACCTCGGACTTCCAGTGCAGGGTCACGAGCGGATGCGCGAGCAGCTTGTCCGTCATGACCTGCTCGAACTCGGACTGCGAGACGTTGACCATCGGGCCGCGCACGTCGGTGTCTCCGCTGCGCATCGTGAACTCCATGACCTGATGGCGGCGGTAGAAGCTGCGCCCGCCGACCCACGGCAGCACGAGCTCTTCCAGTTCGTCACCGAAGCCGAGCCGCGAGGCGACTTCGAGGCTGTGCCTCGAGATGCAGATCGCGCGGCTGCCGAAGGACACCTGATCGGCCGCCTCGAGGACGGTGACGGGGATGCCGCGGTTCGCGAGGCCGAGCGCCACCGCCATCCCGACGGGGCCCGCCCCGACGACGACGACGGGCAGTGCCGAGTCGGTCACGGAATCGAAGTCGGCGGGCGTGTAGCTGCACGGCTGGTAATAGGTGGACACGTGAGGATCCGCTTTCTTCTCGAATGTCAGGAGGCGCGGCCGGCGTCGGCGCGGCGGGCATCGGTGTTCGTCTCGTGGAGCATGAGGATCGACCCGAGGCTCACGAGCGCGATGAGCACGAAGTAACCCGTGATCGCGTACGTCGTCCCGAACGTGCCGTAGAGGAAGGTCGCCATGAACGGGGCGAGGCCGCCGCCGAGGATCGCGCCGATCTGGTAACCGAGCGATGCGCCGCTGTAGCGGATGTGGGCCGGGAACAGCTCGGCGAACAGAGCCGACTGCGGGCCGGCGCAGCAACCGAGGACGAACGCGAGCACGATCATCGCGGTCTGCATGACGGCGATCGACGCGGTGTCGATCATCGGGAAGAACGCCGCGGACGTCACGAGCAGCGCGACCGACGCGATGATGTAGACGCGACGGCGTCCCCACGTGTCCGACTTGAAGGCCGAGAACGCCATGCCCGCCATCCACACCGGGCACGCGACGATGAGCATCGTCAGCATCGTCGACCGGTCGAAGCCGAGCTCCTCCGTGCCGTAGTTGAGCACGTAGACCATGAAGACGTAGGCGATGCCGTTGGTGGCGATGAACGTGCCGGCCGCGAGCAGCACCGAACGGTAGTTCTTGGTCAGCACCTCGACGATCGGCATCTTCGCGACCTGCTCGTTGCGCTGGACCTGCGTGAACTCCTCGCTCTCGTGGACGCCGAGGCGGATCCACATGGCGACGAAGACGAGGACGGCGCTGAAGAGGAACGGCAGACGCCAGCCCCACGACTGGAAGGCCTCTTCGGGCAGCAGCTGCGTCACGAGCAGGAAGACGAGGTTCGCCGCCAGCACACCTGCGGGAACGCCCATCTGCGGCGCGGCACCGTAGAGGCCGCGCTTGCCGGGGGGCGCGTTCTCGGTGGCGACGAGGACCGCGCCACCCCATTCGCCGCCGACGCCGATGCCCTGCAGGAACCGCAGCGCCACGAGCAGGATGGGCGCGAGCACGCCGATCGCCTCGTAGTTGGGCAGCAGACCGATTCCCACCGTCGCGACGCCCATGAGGACGAGCGACAGCACGAGCATGGACTTCCGGCCGATCTTGTCGCCGAAGTGCCCCATGACGACGCCGCCGATGGGGCGGGCGATGAATCCGACGGCGAACGTCGCGAAGGCCGCGAGTGTGCCCGCGAACGCCGACGCCGACGGGAAGAACTGCGGCCCGATGATGAGCGCGGCGGCAGTGCCGTAGATGAAGAAGTCGTACCACTCGATCGCGGTACCGACGAAGCTCGACGTGACGGCTCGCCTCGCCTGACGCTCGGACACCGCGGGTGCCCCGGTCCCGCTGGTCGCGTCTGCAACTGTCATCGACATCCCTTTCGCAATACTGTGCCGACATTCACGACACAAGATGACGATGACGTGTTCCACCTCACTTGAAAAGCGCGGAAACGTAACCTTGTTGAGCGGAATTCCCGAGGTATCGGGCATCATTCCAGTTCATCAAGGCTAACCGAAGCGATGAAGGTCCCTCGCAAATGTGACGAAGGCCCTCGAAACGCGGCTCAGAACGGCCTTCGCCGGCCACGCCACGACCACCGAGACCGCCGGAACGTCGCCCCCGCGGATGGGTCGCGGAGCCACCCCGCGCCCCTCGTAGGTGACGTCGAAGTGCGGCCGCTGGAGCAGAATCGTCCAGCCGAGCCCGCGCCCCACGAACGCGCGCGCCGTCTCGAAGTTGGCCGTCCGGTACACGACGTTCGGGGTGAAGCCCGCCTGCCGGCACAGCCCCAGCGCGTGATTGCTGCTCGGCGGTGCGTCGAGCAGGATCATCGGCTCGGCGACGAGATCCGCGAGCGCGACGGGCTCGCCGCTCGCCGCCAGCGGATGATCGGCGGCGAGCAACACCATCGGCTCGCGCCGCAACAGCGGTTCGAGCCGCCACGTGGGCGGCAGATCGAGGTCGTAGACGATCGCGACGTCGAGCTGGCCGGACTCGAGCGCACCGCGGAGCTGATTCTGGGTCTCCTCGCGGAACGCGACCGACGCCCGCGGATACATCGACGTGAAGCCGGCGATCATGGACGGCAGCAGGGTGGGCCCGAGGGCGGGATAGCACCCGATCGCGACGGGACCGACCACCGTGCCCGTCGACCCCGTCGCGTCGTCCTGGAGTTCGGTCGCCTGCTGCAGCAGGGTCCGCGCCCGCCCGAGCACGGCCTCGCCGGTCGGGGTCAGGGAGATGCCGTGTGCTCGCCGCCGCACGCACAGTTGCGCCCCGAGCGCGCGCTCGAGATCGGTCACCGCGGCGGACACCGCGGACTGCGACAGGTGCATCGTGTCGGCGGCGCCGCTGATCGTGCCGGTCTCGGCGACCGCGATGAAGGCGGCGAGCTGCCGCATCGTGTAGCCGGGGACTCCGTCGCCGCGCGTCATGGCGCAACCGTAACCCGCGGCGAACGGCCGGAACCCGCATACCGGCGCGGCGAGGGACGCCCGTCTTCCCTGCGACGCCGGGCGAATCGCCCGCGCCCACGGACCACCATGTGGTGCGATAGCGTTCGCCACGAACCGGACGATTTGCCAGAAGGAAACGGAGAACACGACGTGGTAGCCGTAGGCCACTCCGACCTGGAGATCTTCCCGCTCGCACTGGGCGGCAACACGTTCGGCTGGACGGCCGACGAGACGACGTCGTTCGACATCCTCGACTCGTTCGCCGAGGGCGGCGGCAACATGATCGACACCGCGGACTCCTACTCGGCGTTCGCTCCCGGGAACTCGGGCGGCGAGTCCGAGACGATCATCGGAAGATGGCTCGCGCACAACGGATTGCGCGAGCACGTCGTCGTCGCGACGAAGGTGAGCCGGCATCCGCAGTTCCGCGGGCTCGCGCCCGAGACCATCGCGGCGGCCTCGGCCGCATCGCTGGAGCGGCTGCAGACCGATCGCATCGACCTCTACTACGCGCATTACGACGATCCGGACGTCCCGCTCGAGGACAGCCTCGCGGCGTTCGACGAACTCGTCCGCAACGGCTCCGTCCGCTACCTCGGCATCTCGAACTACTCCCCCGAGCGGGTGCGCGAGTGGATGTCGATCGCCGACGCCCGCGGTTACGCTCGCCCGGTCGCGCTGCAGGTGCAGTACAACCTGGTCCATCACGCGACGTTCGAGCGCGACTACGCGCCACTCGCCGCCGAGTTCGGGCTCGCGGTGTTCCCGTACTACTCGCTCGCCGCGGGCTTCCTCGCCGGCAAGTACCGCACGATGGAGGATCTGCGGGGCGTGCCACGCGAGGCGACGGCCGCGAAGTACCTCACGCCCGCGGGCCTCGAGGTCGTCGACGCGCTGCACGAGATCGGTGCCGCGCACGACGTCGAGCCCGCCACCATCGCGCTCGCGTGGCTGCTCACCCGCCCTCGGATCACCGCACCGCTCGCGAGCGCGAGTCGGCTCGACCAGCTCTACAGCCTCATGGACGCGCCGTCGATCGTGCTGACCTCGTCCGAGATCCATCGGCTCGACACGCTCTCGCGCGCCGTCGCACAGTGACATGCCGCTCCGCAGACCGGCGGAGCGGGGCGCTCACCCGCGGTCGGTGAGTGCCGCGATGTCGCGGCCGAGGATCGCGCGATAGGCCTGAACCGTCTCGTCGATCCCGAGCTGGCGGCCCAGCGAGTCCATGTTGTCGACGGACAGCTCACGCGTCCCCGCGCGCGAGACGAGCCGATCGATGCGGCCGTCGATGTCGAGGACGCGGTCGACGGCGTCCTGCGTCGCGATGCGCGAATCGAGCCGCGACAGGACGTCCGAGATCCGGGCGAGCGCGACGACACGCTCGACGACCTGATTCCACACGGGCTCGAGGGCGCGGCGACGCGCGGCGACGCGATCGGCGCCGCGCCACGGATCGTCGCCGCGGTCCGCGACGGCCGCGATCGTGTCGAGATCCTCGGCGACCGACCTCAGCTCGACGGTGTCCACGGCGATCGACACGAGTTCGCCGGCGACGTCGAGCTGACCGCGGGGCACGAGCCCGTGCTCCGAACGCCAGAACCGGGATCGCACGACGCGATCGGCGTGCACACCGGCGAGGAAGAGGGCGCACTCGTAGCGATCGCGCATCGTCGCGGGGCGATCGTGGCCGCTGTCGTCCTGACGTGGGGGATTCGCCCAGTCGGGTGGCAGGTGATCGGTGACCGACTTCGGCATGTACTGCGCGAAGTCGCCGGCACGGCGGACGGCGCCCCCGAGAACCGCGCCGCCGAGCGCGGAGTCCACGGCCCGTCGCATCACGGTCGGCCGCTGCGGCGCCGGGGTGCGCAACAACGCCTCGAACAGCTGCTCGCGCTCGGCGGGATCGAGGTGCACGCCCTCGCGTCGATCACGCCGGATCGACCGCACGCCCGACGCGAACGCCCGCCCGGGACCCACCCACGCCGACCGCGCGGCACCGAGCCTGCGATCGAGATCGCCGATCCGCGCGTTCGCGAGCATCCGCACCGGCGCGGGCAGTCCGCTGCTGCGCTCCGCGATCTCGGTGCGTTCGTCGACGAGGCGCCGCAGCCGTGTGTAGCCGCCCGTGTCGGGCCAGGCGCGGCCCGCCCTGATCCGCGCGACGACGGCGGAGCGGGTCTGCTCGTCGACGGCACCCGCGGCCACCAGGAGCGCGGGCTCGTCGCCGAGCTCGACGTCGCCGAGGCCCGCCGCGGCGTCGATCCGCGCCTCGGCACACCAGCGGCGAACGTCGGCACCGATCCGCGCGGCGTCGTCCTCGGCGCTCGTACCCTCCACAGGCGCACCACCGTCGTCGTTCATCGAACGCTCCTCTCGTGCGCGTGGCCGTCCCACCGATCGTCCCCACCGGCGATTGTCCCAGAATCCGGCGAACCCGGCCGGAACCACCGAATCCGGCGACGCGGGGTGGGACCGTCGTAGGCTGGCGCCATGCGTCTCGGAGTGCACGTACGCGAGGACGACGATCCGATCGGGAGCGCCGACGCACTGGGCGCCGACATCGTGCAGGTGTTCGTCGCCGATCCCCAGAAGTGGCGCGCGCCGCAGCCCCACCCGCGCGCCGACGAGATCCGCGAGAGCCCCGTCGCCGTCGTCGTGCATTCGCCCTACGTCGTCAACGTCGCCAGTACCAACAATCGTGTGCGCATCCCTTCCCGCAAGCTCGTCGCCCAGCACGCCGAGGCGGCAGCCGAACTCGGCGCCGTCGGGCTCGTCGTCCATGGCGGCCACGTCGCCGACACCACCGAGGTCGACACCGGATTCGACAACTGGCGCAAGCTCTTCGAGCGCTCCGGCGGATTCCCCGTCCCCATCCTCGTCGAGAACACTGCGGGCGGCGATCACGCGATGGCACGCGAACTGGACGCGATCGCACGGCTGTGGGACGCGATCGGCGAGTTCGAGCCGGGGTTCTGCCTCGACACGTGTCACGCGTGGGCGGCGGGCCTCGATCTCGGCACCGTCGTCGACCGCGTCCGCGCGATCACCGGGCGGATCGACCTCGTGCATCTCAACAACTCCCGCGACGAGTTCGGTTCGGGCCGCGACCGCCACGACAACCTCACGGACGGGACGATCGACACCGCGGCGCTGCTCGACGTCGCGCGCAGCGCGAACGCCCCGGTCGTGCTCGAGACGCCCGGCATCGGGCTCGAGGACGACCTGGACCTCCTCCGCCGCGAACTCGGCTGAGCCCGGGTCGGGGTGACCGCGGGGGTCAGCCGACCGCGGCGCGCCCGTAGATGTCGGACACCAGTTCGGCGAAGTGATCGAGCACGACCGACCGCCGCACCTTCCCGGTCGGCGTCAGCTCGCCCTCGGACTCGCTGAGCGCCCGCGGCACGAGCCGCCACTGCCGGATCGACTCGGCCGTGGACACCGAGGCTTTCGCATGATCGACCGCGTCCTGGACGGCGGCACGGACGTCTCCGAGTCCGTCGGCGACGCCGGGATCGACGGTGACCAGCGCAGACACGAACGGCCGGCCGTCGCCCACGACGACGGCGTCCGCGACGACGGCGTGCGAGCGAAGCCGGTCCTCGAGCGGAGCAGGCGAGACGTTCTTGCCGCCCGCCGTCACCAGCACGTCCTTCGAGCGGCCCACGATGGTGAGGACGCCGTCGGCGTCCAGTTCGCCGAGATCGCCCGTCCGGAACCAGCCGTCGTCGAACGCGTCGGTCGTCGAACGGCGGTCGCGCCAGTACCCCGCGAACAGCGCGGGCCCGCGCAGCTGGATCTCACCGTCGTCGGAGATCCGCACGGCGTTGCCGCCCAGCGGCGGGCCGACGGTGCCGACACGACCCACGCCCGGCCCGCAGACCGTGTGGGCGGCACACGATTCGGTGAGCCCGTACCCCTCGTACACAGGAAGTCCCAGGCCACCGAAGAAGTGTCCGAGTTCGGGAGCGAGCGCCCCGCCGCCCGAGATCGCCCACCGGCAGTGGCCGCCGAACGCCGCACGGATGTCGCGGAAGACGAGGCGATCCGCGAGGGCGCGCCGCATCCGGAGCACCGGCCCGATCCGCCCTCGCTCCCCTGCACGGCCGACCGCGATCGCGGTGCGCTCGGCGAACCGGAACACCCCGGCCGCGAGACGTCCTCGTTCCGTCGCGCGTCGCGCCGCGGCTTCGTGCACCTTCTCGAAGACGCGAGGGACGCCGAGCACGGTGTCGGGCCGATGCGCCGTGAACTGCTCGGCGACCGTCCCGAAATCCGCCCAGTGCGCCTGCACCACCCCTGCCTCGAACATCGCGAGCGACACACTGCGGGCGAGAACGTGGGCGAGCGGCAGGAAGACGACGGCGCGGTGGCCGGGGGCCGCGATCTCCCCCACCGGCGCGGCGAGCAGAGCGCGCATCTCCGACAACAGATTCCGGTGCGTGAGCATGCACCCCTTGGGCCGCCCCGTCGTCCCCGACGTGTAGACGATCGTCGCGAGGTCGTCGGCACCCAACGCCAGCGCACGGCGGAAGACGATCTGATCCTCGAGGTCGCGGCCGCGGACGATGAGGGTGCCCACGGCGTCGTCGTCGAGCACGAGGACCTCCGGCGTGCCACGCGAACGCACGGCGTCGCGCTGGGCGTCGGTCTGCACCACCGCGACGCGCGATTCCGAATCCGAGGCGATGAACCGGATCTGCTCGGGCGACGACGACGGATACACCGGAACCGACACTGCGCCCGCAGCCCAGATCGCGTAGTCGAGCAGCGACCACTCGAAGCTCGTCGGCGCCAGCAGCAGCACGCGGTCACCCGGTTCGACGCCCGACGCGACGAGCCCCTTCGCGACACCGGTGACGAGTGCGGCGACGTCGCGCGCCACGACGTCGGTCCAGCCGTCCGCCTCCGGGCGGGAGAACAGCACGCGCTCGGGGGCGTGCTGGGCGTGCGCGAACACCGCCATGACGACGTTCTCGTGATCGGCCACCGCGTAGTCCACGGGCCGGCTCGTCTCGCGCACGGGCGCAGTAGTTTCGCGCACGCCGTCATCCTCCCCGTCTCGGCGCGAACGCAGGCGCGGTGGGCGTGACACTCCGGTCACGATTGGAGAACGTTCCCGGCACGTCGTCGCCGCAGCGACATCTCGTTGCGCCGTGCCGCTCGTTGCGGGCACACTCGGAATCGTGCTGGTACGACGCGAGACCTCCGCCGACGTCGGCTCGATCGCACGGGTCCACCGCAGCGCGTTCGCCGACATCGCAGCCGCCGAGGGGCTACCCGAACCGATCGAACCCGCGCTCGTCGACGAACTACGCGCGAACGAATCCTGGATCCCCGAGCTCTCGTTCGTCGCCGAATCCGACGGCGAGGTCGCGGGACACGTGTGCCTGACGCGGGCGAGCGTCTCGGGCGGCGCACGCGGCGGACCGATCGTGCAACTGGGCCCGATCGGCGTGGACGCACCGCTCTGGCGGCGCGGCGTGGGTTCGGCACTGATGCACGCAGCACTCGGCGCTGCGGATGCGATGGATTTCGGCGCCGTCGTGCTCGTCGGGCACCGCGACTACTACCCGAGATTCGGATTCGTGCCGGGCGACGACGTGGGGCTGAAGCCCGACGTCGCGGACTGGGCGCCGGCCTTCCAGGTCCGGCCACTCACGCGGTTCGCACCGGCGAACGCCACCGTGCGCGCACCGGAACCGTTCTATCGTTTCTGATCGCCGCCCTCGTCGATCAGGGCCGCGGGCAGGGTCGTTCCACTGCGGAGTTCAGCTCGTGCGCAGCCGGTCGACGTCCGGATGCGCGAGTTCCTGCGCGTGCGAACGGATTCGCAACAGGATCAGACCCGAGACGGACGCCGCGATCAGCGACGCGACACTGCCGTGCACATGAAGTTCCGAGAGCGCCACTGCGAATCCGACGAGACCCACGGCCAGGACGGACCACAGCAGGGCGAGCGCGAACGTTCTCATCCGATGCTCCTTCGATCGTCGTCACGGCGGCGCTGGTCCACCGCACGCGGCCCACGGTCCGAGTGGGCGCCACGACGGTAACCACACCCGCGGCGGCGAATCCGGTATCCGGACACGGCGAGCCGCAGACTATACGGAATTGCGACGATTCGGTGAGCGGGTGGAGACCCGAGACGAGTGAATCGAGACCTGCGGTCAGTGGATGGAGACGGTGTCGCGAACGGAGCCGCTGAGCAGTCGCACGTGATCGCGGGCGTCGCCGAGCGTGCGCGCGATCGCCGTGAGCCGCGCCGTGTAGTGACCGACCGGATACTCGTCGGTCATGCCGATCCCACCGTGCAGCTGGATCGCCTCCTGCCCGACCTGCCGGGCGGACCGGCAGATCTGCAGCTTCGCACGCGACGTCGCCGCCGACGCCTCGACGGGATCGACGTCCGGGGCGGCGAGCGACATCGTCGCGTAGAGGCTCATGCTCCGTGCGAGCTCGACCAGGACGTACATGTCGGCCGCGCGGTGGGTGAGCGCCTGGAAGTGCGCGAGCGGAACACCGAACTGCCGCCGCGTCTTCAGGTACTCCACGGTCGAGCGCAGCGCTTCGTCCATGGCACCGACCGCCTCGGCGCACAGCGCTGCCTGCGCGTGCGCCTGGGTGAGAACGACCGCGGGCCACGCGTCGTCGTCCGAGTCGCCGAGCCGCACCGCGGGAGCGTCGACGAAGTCGATACGCGCGGCACGCAGGCCGTCGTACGTGGGGTACGCGCTCGAGGTCACGCCCTCGGCGACGCCGTCGACGACGAACAACCCGAGCGCGCCGTCGTCGGTCACGGCGCTGACCACGAGGGTGTCCGCCGATCCGCCGTGCGGGACAGGGTTCTTGACGCCGGTGATCGCCCAGCCGTCGCCGTCGGCCCTCGCCCTGGTGCTCGCGACCCGCGCGGGCCAGCGCACGCCCGGCTCGTCGTGGGCGAACGCGAGCATCCGCTCTCCCCCGCCGACGGGCGGCAGGATCTCGTCGCGCTGCTCGGCCGTCCCGACCCTGGCGACGAGGCCGCCCGGCACGACCACGGCGTCCAGATAGGGCTCGGGCGCGAGCCTTCGGCCGATCTCCGTCATGACGATGCCGACCTCGACCGGACCGCCCAGCGCCTCCTCGCCGTCCTCGTCCCCGTCGCCGGTCGACAGCGCGAGTTCGAGCAGACCCGTCTGCGCGAACCGCTGCCAGACGTCGCGGTCGAATCCGCTGTCGGTCGCGACGATCCGGCGCCGCGACTCGGGATCGTAGGCACGAGAGAGCAACTCGCGCGTCGTGTCGCGAAGCAGGGTCTGTTCGTCACCGAGTTCGAAGTCCATGTCCGCTCACAATCCGAGAATCGACGAGGCGATGATGGTGCGCTGGACCTCGCTCGAGCCGCTGTAGATCGACACCTTGCGGGCGTTGAGATAGCGAGTCGCGGTGGCGGCGGCCCACTCCGGTGCGGGCGACCCGTCAGCCCCACCCGAGAGCGCGTCCGTGCCCGCGACGTCGAGCAGCAGTTCGGTCGCGGCCTGCTGCAACTCCGAGCCCCGCAGCTTGAGCAGCGACGACGCGGGATTCGGCTTGCCGTCGCGCGACGACGCCGCGACCCGCATCTGGGTGAGTTCGAGTGCGAGCAACTCGTTCTCGAGTTCGACGACGCGCGCCGCGAACAGCGGATCGTCGAGCAGCGTTCCGGCCCCGACGGCGATGTCGGCGGCGTGAGCCTTCGCCTCCGCGACCCGCGCCTTCGACCAGCCCAGCCGCGTGACGCCGGTGCGTTCGTTGCCGAGCAGGAACTTCGCGATCGACCAGCCGCCGTTCTCGTCGCCCACGAGATTCTCGGCCGGCACCCGCACGTCCTCGAAGAAGACCTCGTTGACCTCGTGGCCACCGTCGACGAGCTTGATCGGACGGACCGTGACACCGGGGGTGTTCATGTCGATGAGCAGGAAGGAGATCCCGGCCTGCCGTTTGGGCGCATCGGGATTCGTGCGCACGAGCGCGAAGATCCAGTCCGCGTACTGCGCGAGCGTCGTCCACGTCTTCTGCCCGTTCACGATGTACGAGTCGCCGTCGCGGACGGCGCGCGTCTTCAGCGAGGCGAGGTCGGAGCCGGCCTCGGGCTCCGAGAAGCCCTGGCACCACCAGATGTCGAGCCGCGCCGTCGGCGGCAGGAACCGCTCCTTCTGTTCCTGCGTACCGAACGTCGCGACGACGGGGCCGAGCATGTTCGCGTTGAACGCCAGTGGTTCCGGTACCGACGCGGCCTGCATCTCGCCGCGCCAGATCTCGAGTTGCAGTGGAGTCCAGTCGCGGCCACCCCATTCGGCGGGCCAGCGCGGTACGGCGAGCCCGTTCTCGTGCAACAGTTGCTGCGTCGTGACGAAGTCGTCCCGCGACAGATCCTCGCCGAGCGCGGCGCGACGACGGATCTCCTCGGGGATCCGCGTCGTGAAGAACTGCCGCATCCGGTCGCGGAACGCGAGGTCGTCGGCACCGAGCGCCAGTTCCATCACGGCTCCCATCACGGTCGGTCACCGGCCGCTCGACACGACGCGAGCGACCGGCACGGCTGAGCCGACGTTACCGCTCCGCCGTGCGCCGACGAGCGGTTTCGGAGCCGGCGCGCAGATCCCACCGAACCCGCCGGCCGCTGCCCCCGACTCGTGGATCCGGGTGCCCGGGACCGCCGGCAGGATTCCGGACGACCGGCGGGGAGAACGGGGAGCGCCGAATCCCGTTCGTCCGCCGCCCGTCACGACTCCGAGATCGCGTCCAGCGGATCGGTGCGCGCGGCACGGACCGCCGGCCACAGCGCCGCGAGGACACCGACGACGCCCGAACCGACGAGCATCGCGACGATCTGCTCCCACGGCACCTGGAAGGTCCCGAGTCCCTGATCGCGGAGCGTGCTCACGAACGCCCAGCCGAACGCCACGCCGAGGACGATGCCGACAACCGCCCCGAACACCGCGATGAGCATCGACTCGAGGTAGATCGTCCGCCGCACCTGCGAACGCTGCGTTCCGACCGCACGCAGCATCCCGATCTCGCGCGTCCGTTCCACGACCGACAGCGCGAGCGTGTTGACGATGCCGAGGATCGCGATGACGACGGCGAGCGCGAGCAGGCCGTAGAGAATCGCCAGCAGTGTGTCGATCTGGGCGGCCTGAGCGCCCTTGAACTCGTCGCGATCCTGCACCTGGACGACGATGAAGCGCGACGTCGACTGCTCGAGATCGGCGCGCAGCGTGTCGGCGTCCGCCCCGGGCGTCGCCTCGATCAGCACGAGGATGGCGGGGAGCCCGACGGCCGGACTGGTCGCGCGGTACACGTCGTCGGAGACGACGAGATCGCCGAACAGCTGGTTCGACACGAACACACCACCGACCGTCGCACGCGTCTGCTTACCGTCCGCCCCGGTCACGGTGACCGGTGATCCGACGTCCCAGCCCCGTTCGGCGGCCTTCGTGTCGGAGACGATGATCTCGCCGGGTCCGGGATCGCCGCTGCCGCGCACGACGTCGAGATTCACGAGTCCTTCGGTCGATCCGTCGAGCGAGCCACCGGTCTCGCGTTCGCCGTCGACCTCGGCCGAGAACAGGTGCAGCGATGCGGCTCTCGCGACGTCCGGAAGTTCCGAGACGGCGCCCTCGACACCTTCGGGCACCCCGATCTGGTTCGGGCCGCTGAGGATCCAGTCGGCCGTGATGCCGTTGTCGACCAGTTCGTCGACGCTCGCCTTCGCCGAGGCGCCGAAGACGCCGATGACCGAGACGAGCATGAGTCCGAGGGTGAGCGCGAACGCCGTCGCGGACGTGCGCCGCGGGTTGCGGACGGCGTTGGTGCGCGCGAGCTTGCCCACCGCACCGAACGGCCGCGTCGCCAGCCCCAGCGTGCGCACGACGGGACGCGAGAGCGCGGGCGCGACGAGGAACACTCCGACGATCGTCGCGAGCGCACCGAGCCCGACCGTCGCGGCGGCGGGCTCGCCCGTACCGCGCGAGCCGATCACGAGGGCGACGACGCCGGCGACGGTGAACACGGCACCGACCCACGTGCGCACCGTCAGCGATTCGGCGCCACCCGACGCCTCCTCGCGCATCGCCGCCACCGGCGCGACCCGCGACGCCCGCCGCGCGGGTGCGTACGCACTGATCACCGTGACGAGGACGCCGACACCGATCGAGACCGCGAACGTGCGCGGCGAGAGCACGAGCGGGCCCTCGGGCAGCCCCAGATCGAAGGCGTTGAGCAGCGCGCGCAGCACGTAGGCGAGCCCGATACCCGCGGCGGTGCCCGCGATCGCGCCGAGAATGCCCACGACGAGCGCCTCGAGCGTGACCGACCGGCCGATCTGCCCCTGCGAGGCACCGATCGCGCGCAGCAGCGCGAGTTCGCGCAACCGCTGCGCGACGATCATCGAGAACGTGTTGTAGATGATGAACGTGCCGACGAGCAGCGCGATCGCACCGAACGCCAGCAGGAAGTAGTTGACGAAGTCGAGGGCCTGCGAGACCTGCGCCTCGGTCTCCGCGCGCACCTCGTCGCCGGTCTGCACCTTCATGTCCGGCAACGCCTGCTGCACGTCGGCCTGCAACTGCTCGGGAGTGCGCGAGCCGTCGCCGGCGACGTCGACGTACGCGGCGTGCCGACCGTCGGTGAACAGCTCCACCGCCTGCTGTTGCGTGAACTGCACGCCGATGAAGCCGCCCGTGTCGGTCCCGGGATCGTAGAGACCAGAGATCGTGACGTCGACGATGCCGTGCGCCGGCACGAGCACCCGGGCGTCGTCGCCGACCGCGAGGTTCGCGCGTTCCGCGGCGCTCGGGTTGATGCCGACCTCGCCCGGGGCCGACGGCGGTGCACCCGCGACGTACGGATCGGGCTCCTCGACGGCCTGCTCGGCAGGTACGTAGCTCGTACCGATACTGGGCGCGCCGCCCGTCTGCACGGCGGAGCCGTCGGGCCCGATCAGCACGACCTGGCCGCTCTCGGCGGGGGCGACCGCGCGCACTCCCGGCAGCGACGACACCGTCTCGGCGTCCGCGAGCGGAACGCCGTCGGTGCCCTGCTCCTCGGGCGAGACCCGGACGTCGACGCCCGTGGCGGTGTCGTCGAAGATCGAGTCGAAGGTGCGCTGCAGCGTGTCGGTGAAGACGAACGATCCCGCCACGAAGGCCGTCCCGAGGACGACCGAGAGGACCGTCAGGGCGAGGCGCACCTTGTGCGCCGCCAGATTGCGGAGCGACACCCTGCGCATCGGCGCGCCGGACCCACGACCACCCGTGTGGTGATCGGCACTCGTCGAGCTCATCGCGGTCACGCCTTTCCGTCGCCGGGCGCGGCAGCAGCGGGAGCTTCGAGATCCTTCATGCGGTCGAGGACGGTCTCGGCGGTCGGCCCGGCCATCTCGTCGACGATGCGGCCGTCCGCGAGGAAGACGGCGCGGTCGGCGTAGCCGGCGGCACGCGGATCGTGCGTGACGATCACGACGGTCTGGTCGAACTCGTCGACGGCCGCACGCAGAATCGACAGCACCTCGGTACCCGAGCGGGAATCGAGATTGCCGGTCGGCTCGTCGGCGAAGATGATCGCGGGCCTGCCCGCGAGAGCACGCGCACACGCGACGCGCTGCTGCTGGCCGCCCGAGAGCTCGCTCGGGCGATGCCCGAGCCGGTCCCGCAATCCCAGCCGGTCGACGATCGTGTCGAGCCACTCCTGGTCGGCGCTGCGTCCCGCGATGTCGAGCGGCAGCGTGATGTTCTCGAGCGCCGTGAGCGTGGGGACGAGGTTGAACGACTGGAACACGAAGCCGATCCGGTCGCGGCGCAACCGTGTCATCTGCTTGTCCGAGAGCCCCGTCAGGTCGACGTCACCGATGCGGACGGTGCCCGAGGTGGCGGCGTCCAGACCCGCGAGGGTGTGCATGAGCGTGCTCTTGCCCGACCCGGAGGGGCCCATGATCGCGGTGAACTGGCCGCGTGCGAAGTCGATCGACACCCCGTCCAGGGCCGTGACCCGGGTGTCCCCGCTCCCGTACGTCTTGACCAGATCGGTCGCGCTGGCTGCGTGCTCGGTCATCGTTGCGTCCTCGAAGTCGGATCGGTCATGGAAGTCCCCGTGCCCGCGTGCCAGTCTTCCCGTTCCGCCATCGCGCCGCCATCAGGGGTCACCCCGAACCGACCCCGGCACGTGTCGGGGGGAGATACTGCCGACGTGGCCACCACCGACCGACCCGCCCCCGAGCCCGACCGCGCACCGTGCCCGTGCGGCCGCGGCGACTCCTACGGCGACTGCTGCGGCCCGCTGCACCGCGGCGAGCGGCGCGCCCCGAGCGCCGAGGCCCTCATGCGCTCGCGCTACACCGCCTTCGCGATCGGCGACGCCGGTCACCTGGTCCGGTCGTGGCATCCGTCGACGGCGCCGGAGCACGTCGACCTCGATCCCGAGGAGCAGTGGGACCGGCTCGAGATCGTCGCGACGACCGGTGGCGGACCGTTCGACTCCGAGGGAACCGTGACCTTCCGCGCCCACCACCACCGCGGCGGCCGGGCCGGTGTCCTCGCCGAACACTCGCGCTTCGTCCGCGAGGACGGCCGGTGGCTGTACCTCGACGGCAGCTGAGCACCCCGACCGACTCCGGGCCCGCGCCGACCCGCGCGACGCGCGGAGACCGTCTCGTACCCCGCGGTATCGGCTTTTCTTCCTACGATCGGACACCATGAACCCGCGCGCCCGCATCGCTCTCGTGTCCTCCTGTGCCGTCCTCGCACTCGGTCTCGTGTCGTGCTCGACCGACGGCGACAGCGAGCCCACCGCCGTGACGACGTCGATCGGCCCGACCTCCACCGACCCCACCACGACGGCGGAGGCGGAGCCCGAGTCGGTGCCCGAGAGCGCCACCGTGCAGACCGCCGAGGCGTCCGACGGCGCGCGGCTCACCGTCACCGACATCCGTGTGGGCCGCCACGAGGGGTTCGACCGGATCGTCTACGAGATGGACGGCACGGGGACGCCGGGCTGGCGGGTCGGTTACGTCGACAGCGCCGTCCAGGACGGCAGCGGACGCGAACTCGACGTCGACGGCGCCGGCATCCTGCAGGTCCTCATCGACGGCTCGGCATACCCGTTCGACTCGGGTGTCGCCGAGTACTCCGGTCCCGTCCCGGTTCCGGGAACGGGAGACGGCGGCTCGGTGACGGAGGTGCAGGGTGCGCTCGTGTTCGAGGGAGTGACGCAGTCGTTCGTCGGGACGGCGCAGCCCGATGCCGCCTTCGCCGTCACGGGACTCGAGAATCCCACGCGCGTCGTCGTGGACGTCGCACACGAGTGACCGTCGCCCGGACGTGACCGACGCCCGCGCGGGCCGGTCTGCCGAACCCGGCGCACTGCGGTAAGTTCACTGCCCGGATCGCGGATCGGGGCCGCGGCCTGCACGAAGGAGAGCACTGTGTCCGGGTTCGGAATTCTACGGTCCGTCGCCACCAGCGCGGCGGTCCTCGCCGCGGCCGCGTTCGCGGCGCCCGTCGCGGGGGCCCAGCCCGCCGCAGGCGCGTCCGAGCCCGCTGCCGTCACGGAACTGCGCGAGTCCGCGGATCTGCCGCAGGAGAAGGACGCCGTCGAGGCGCTCACCCGATTCGCAGGGCTCTCCGACGTCGCCGGCACGCTCACGCCGTTCTTCTACACCGCGCCGACGATCGGGTGCGGCACGTTCGCCCCCGTCACCATGACGCTCGCATCCGCGCAGACCGGCCCGGCCGCGGGCATCGGCGTCCGCGAAGTGAACTTCCAGGCGCTCTCCGCGTACCCGGGTGTCGTGCAGGGATCGGGGCTGAGCGTCGCATGGCTCAACACCGCGACCGGCGCGAGCGGGATCGAACCGCTCGACGGCACGACCGAAGGCGGATACCCGTCGCTGTCGAAGCTCGTACACACCGGGTCGGGCACGGTCGTCGCCGCGATCTTCGGCTCCGTCGCCTACTCGAACGCGACGTGCCACGTACTGCCGACCGTCGGCTCGTTCTTCGTACCCGACGAGGGCCCGATGCCCTCCGAGGCCACCGGATAGTCCGGCGCTCGTCGGGCACCGAGCCCTCGGGTTCGGTCGCTCGCAGCGCTCTCGTCAGTAGCGCTTCTTGCCGCCACCGCCGCCACTGCGGCGCTGGTGATTCGGCGGGCCCTGGTCGGGCTGCAGGTGGATCAGCTGACCCGAGATGCGGGTGCGGCTGAGCGCGTCGAGCGTCTCCTTCGGCAGCGTCGCCGGAAGCTCCACGAGGCTGTGATCCGGCCGGATGCTGATGTGACCGAAATCGCTCCGGCGGAGGCCGCCCTCGTTGGCGATCGCACCGACGATCGCACCCGGCACGACGCGGTGCCGCTTGCCGACGGCGATCCGGTAGGTCGCCATCTCCTGACCGTCGCGGGTGAACTTCGGTCCCGAATCACGATCGAACTTGCGCGGCTTGCCGTCGCGCTCGCGCGGCTCGCGGGCCTCACGGGTGCGCTTCGGAGCCGGGGGCTCGGGCTTCATGAGGAACGAGTCGTCCCCCTGCGACAGCACGGCGAGTGCCGCGGCGATGTCGACGAGCGGGACGTCGTGCTCGCTCTCGTACTTCTCGATCATCGACCGGAACAATTCGAGATTGTCGGACGCGAGCGCCTCGGTGATCGAATCGCCGAACTTCTCGACACGCTGCGCGTTGACGTCGTCGACCGTCGGCAGCGCCATCTCCGCGAGGGGCTGGCGCGTCGCCTTCTCGATCGACCGCAGCAGGTGACGCTCACGCGGAGCGACGAACAGCAGCGCCTGACCGGCACGGCCCGCGCGGCCCGTGCGGCCGATGCGGTGGACGTACGACTCGGTGTCGTGCGGGATGTCGTAGTTCACGACGTGCGAGATCCGCTCGACGTCGAGGCCGCGGGCGGCGACGTCCGTCGCGACGAGGATATCGAGCGCGCCGCTCTTGAGCTGACCGATGGTCCGCTCACGCTGCGCCTGCACGATGTCGCCGTTGATCGCCGCTGCCGAGAACCCGCGCGCGCGAAGCCGTTCGGCGAGCTCCTCCGTCGCCTGCTTCGTGCGGACGAAGATGATCATCGCCTCGAACTGCTCGACCTCGAGGATGCGGGTCAGCGCGTCGAGCTTGCGGGGATTGGCGACCTGGACGTACCGCTGCGTGATGCTCGACGACGTCGTCGTCTTCGACTTCACCGTAATCTCGACGGGGTCGTGCAGGTACTGCTTCGAGATCTTGCGGATCGCACCGGGCATGGTCGCCGAGAACAGCGCGACCTGCTTGTACTCCGGAGTGTCGGAGAGGATGCGCTCGACGTCCTCCTGGAAGCCCATCTTGAGCATCTCGTCCGCCTCGTCGAGCACGAGGTACTGGAGCTTCGTGAGGTCCAGCGTGCCCTTCTCGAGGTGGTCGATGACGCGACCGGGCGTGCCGACGACGACGTGCGCACCGCGCCGCAGCCCCGACAGCTGGACGCCGTAGCTCTGTCCACCGTAGATCGGCAGCACGTGCACGCCGGGCATCCGCGACGAGTAGCGGCCGAACGCCTCGGCGACCTGGAGCGCGAGCTCACGGGTCGGCGCGAGGACGAGCGCCTGCGGCTCCTTCTGGGACAGATCGAGCCGCGACAGGATCGGAACCGCGAACGCCGCGGTCTTTCCGGTACCGGTCTGGGCGAGACCGACGACGTCGTTGCCTTCGAGCAACGGCGGGATCGTCGCCGCTTGAATCGGCGACGGGGTTTCGTAGCCCACATCCGAGAGGGCCTGGCGCACACGTTCGTCTATATCGAGATCGGCGAAAGTGGGGGTGCCGGCGTCACGCTCCGGCTCGCGATCGTTTTCATCCATTGACGTCGATTTTATCGCATGTTCGGGGGTGTCCTCGCCGCTCATCGGCATTCTCGGTCGCGTCGGTCGAGGTGACACGACCTGCGAGTGACCGGACAGACACATGTGACGATTCGGTCCCCCTCTCCGGGCACCGGTCCTACGCTGTTGCCAGCGAGCGACAGTCGTGACCGACGTGAGGAGACGACCATGGTGGCTCCAGGTTCGACCGGCGGCGCTCAGGCGCCCGGCAACGTTCTCGCGGACGTCACGGCGGCGGCCTGGAAGATCGGTGTCGTCCGCGGCGTGCTCGCCGTTCTGTTCGGCATCGTCGCGCTCGTCTGGCCGGGGATCACCGTGCTGGCACTGGTGTTCGTCTTCGGTGTCTACGCGATCGTGGACGGCGTCGTCGCGATCGCGCGGTCGGTCTCCGCGCGCGGCCGCAGCGGCTCAGGCTGGGGCTGGTGGGTCGCGCTCGGCGTCGTCTCGGTGATCGCCGGCGTCATCGCACTGGTGTGGCCGGGCGTCACGGCCGTCGTCCTGCTCTACATCATCGCGATCTACGCGATGATCTTCGGCATCCTCGGGGCGGTCGGCGCGGTGCGGCTGCGCCACGTTCCGGGCTCGGGCTGGGGCTGGCTGCTCGCGGCGTCGGTGCTCGCGGTGCTGTTCGGCATCGTGCTCACGATCGCGCCCGGCGCCGGCATCCTCGGGTTCGTCGTTCTGATGGGCGTCTACGCGATCGCCTTCGGCGTCCTGCTGGTCGTCGGGTCGCTGTCGCTGCGGAGCGCGGCACGGTCGACAGCCGAGTGACGTCCACCGGCGGGCTTCGGCGATAGGTTGGAGTCATGGTCGAGATCGCTGTTGCCCAATTCGCGCCCGGCGTCGACAAGGACGAGAACCTGCGGTCGGTCCGTGCGCTCGTGGCCGACGCCGCCGCACGCGGCGCGCACGTCGTCGTGACCCCGGAGTACACGAGTTTCACCGCTCCCCGCACGGACGAGCGCATCGTCGCGGCCGGTGAGCCGCTCGACGGTCCCTTCGTGACGGGACTCGCCGGCATCGCCGCGGAGCACGACGTCACGCTCGTGACGGGCGTCGCCGAGTCGATCGAGGGCGAGGAGCGGGTGCACAACACGCTCGTCGCGATCTCCCCCGGCGGCGAGATCGTCGCGCGGTATCGCAAGCTCCACCTGTACGACGCGTTCGGCCGCACCGAGTCGACGGTGATCGCGCCCGGCCCCGTGACGCCACCCGAGACCTTCGCCGTCGACGGCCTGACCTTCGGGATGCAGACCTGCTACGACCTGCGCTTCCCCGAGGTGACCCGGCTGCTCGTCGACGCCGGCGCCGACGTCGTGTGCCTGCCGGCGCAGTGGGTCCCCGGGCCGCTCAAGGAGGACCACTGGACGACGCTCGTGCGCGCTCGCGCGATCGAGAACACGGTGTACGTCGCGGCGGCCGACCAGGGCCCGCGCACCGGCGCCGGGCACAGCATGATCGTCGATCCGTACGGCATCGTCGTCACCGCGCTGGGCGAGCAGACGGGGACGGCTGTCGCGACCGTCACCCGCTCGCGGCTCGACTCGGTCCGCACCGAGAACCCCGCACTGGAGCTGCGCAGGTTCGCCGTGACCGTCCGCCCCGGCGAGTAGCCTGGCCCACACGACCGACCGACGGGGGTACACACGTCGCCACGCCGTGGCGGAGGTGAACGATGCGGTACGCGAATCGCGCCGACGCCGGCCGGAATCTGGCCGGAGCGGTGACGGATCTCCGGAGCGCCGACGAGCGGCGCGGACGCCCATGGGTCGCGCCGCTGGTACTCGCCCTCCCCCGCGGCGGCATTCCGGTCGCCGCCGAGGTCGCCCGCGCGCTCGGTGCACCGCTCGACATCGCACTCGTCCGCAAACTCGGTGTTCCCGGGCAGCCGGAACTCGCGATGGGGGCGATCGGCGAACGCGGCGCGATCGTCACCAACGACGACGTCGTGGCACGCTCCCGGATCGACGACGGCGCGTGGGCGGCCGTTCTCGACGCCGAACGGGGTGAACTCGCACGCCGCTCCGAACTGTTGCGCGGCGACCGGCCCGCGCTCGACCCGCGCGGGCGCCCCGTCGTTCTCGTCGACGACGGCGCGGCGACCGGCGCCACCGCGATCGCCGCGATCACCGATCTCGAGTACGCCGGGGCCGACCGCGTCGTCGTCGCGCTTCCCGTCGCGACGGGGTCGGCCGCGCGACGGCTCGCCCGCGCGGCGACCGTCGTGTCGCCGTACGTGTCCGACGCCCTCGGTGGTGTGGGCGAGGCGTACCGCGATTTCCACCAGCTGTCCGACGACGAAGCGCGCAGTGCGCTCGGTCACGGACACCAGCAGGGGATTCCCGGCATGTGAGACGTACGGTACTCGAAGTAACACAAAACGCGCTGGTCAGAGCACGAAGTAGGCATAACGGACACATGCGCTGATGCAAAAAGGGCGACGATGTGATCGAATGCACACCATCCGATCGATCTGCTCTTGGAGGGTCACAGTGCGTGAATACTCGGTGCCACAGTCCTTCGTCGTGCCGGAGGACGCGTCGATGGCGGATTCCGTCTTCCGGTACGCCGAGGAGGATCCCACCTTCGTGCCGTTCAAGCGGCCGTCGAACGGCGGCTGGGTCGACGTCACCGCCGCAGAGTTCGCGAAGCAGGTACGCGGCGTCGCGAAGGGCCTGATCGCCGCCGGCATCGAGTCCGGCGACCGTGTCGCGATCCTCTCGGGCACCCGCTACGAGTGGGTCGTCCTCGACTACGCGATCTGGACCGCGGGTGGCTGCACCGTCGCGATCTACGAGACGTCCTCCCCCGACCAGGCGAAGTGGATCCTCGAGGACTCCGCCACGAAGCTGCTCGTCGTCGAGAAGGCAGCGCACGCGGATGCACTGAAGGAGGTCACCGACTCCGCCGAGGCACTCGCCGAGGTCCTCCAGATCGAGGCCGGTGCGATCGACGAGCTGACGCGCCGCGGCGCCGACGTCACCGACGAGCAGGTCGAGGAGCGCCGCCACTCGGTGCGGGCGGAGTCCCCCGCGACGCTGATCTACACGTCCGGCACGACCGGCCGCCCCAAGGGCGTGCAGCTGACCCACGCGAACTTCCACGCCGAGTCGGCGGCCGTGAAGATCGCGATGGCCGACGCGATGTACGCGGGCCGCCGCACCCTGATGTTCCTCCCGCTCGCGCACGTGTTCGCCCGCGCCATCTCGTTCGGCGCCTTCGACGCGAAGGTCACGGTCGGCCACACCTCCGACACGACGACTCTCGTCGAGCAGTTCGGCGTCTTCAAGCCCCACTTCGTGCTCTCGGTGCCGCGCGTCTTCGAGAAGGTCTACAACTCCGCGAAGCAGAAGGCGTACGACGGCGGCAAGGGCTCGATCTTCGAGAAGGCCTCCGACACCGCCATCGAGTTCAGCAAGGCGAGCGAGGCCGGCAAGGTCCCGCTCGGCCTGAAGATCAAGCACGCCGTGTTCGACAAGCTGGTGTACGGCAAGATCAAGGCCGCGCTGGGCGGCGAGTGCGATCGTGCCGTCTCGGGCGGCGCCGCTCTCGGTGCACGCCTCGGCCACTTCTTCAACGGCGTCGGCGTCCCGGTCTACGAGGGCTACGGCCTGACCGAGACCAGCGCGGCGATCACCGTCAACACGACCTCGGCGCAGCGGATCGGCACCGTCGGCCGCCCGCTCGACGGCCATTCCGCGAAGATCGCCGAGGACGGCGAGCTGCTCGTCAAGGGCCCGGTCGTCTTCGGCGGCTACTGGCACAACGAGGAAGCCAGCAAGGAAGCGATCGTCGACGGCTGGTTCCACACGGGCGATCTCGGCTCGATCGATCAGGACGGCTTCGTCTCGATCGTCGGCCGCAAGAAGGAGATCATCGTGACGGCGGGCGGCAAGAACGTCGCACCCGCGACTCTCGAGGATGCCCTGCGCGCTCACCCGCTCGTGAGCCAGTGCCTCGTCGTCGGTGACGGCAAGCCGTTCATCGGTGCGCTGATCACGCTCGACGCCGAGACCCTGCCGGGCTGGCGCGAGCGCAACGACGTCCCCGAGGGCACCCCGGTCTCGGCACTGCTCGAGCACGTCGACCTCATCGCCGAGATCGACGCCGCGGTCGCCGACGCCAACAGCAAGGTGTCCAAGGCCGAGCAGATCAAGAAGTACAAGCTCGTCGAGTCGGACTTCACGATCGAGAGCGGCGAGCTCACCCCGACGATGAAGCTCAAGCGCAACATCATCCACAAGGAGCGCGGCGCGGTCATCGAGTCGATCTACGTCTAGAACTCGCACACGCGAGACACGGGCGACGCCCGCACTGCCGATCAGGCGGTGCGGGCGTCGCCCGTGTCGCACGCGGTCTCAGCCGAAGCAGCGGCCCTCACCGCGGTAGGTGGGCAGCGGCGCCACGGTGCCGTCGTGCTCGACGGCGTGCACGTGCGTGAACCGCTCGCACAACTCCCCCGCTTTGGCGTGACGCAGCCACACCCGATCGCCCGGACGCAGCGACTCCGCGGCCGCGCCCGTCAGCGGCGTCTGCACCTCACCGGCCCCTTCGCTGCGCAGCAATTTCAGCCCCGCGGGCCGGACGGGCCGCGGCACCCGGGACGTGCCGGGCGGCCCCGAGGCGATGTAGCCGCCGCCGAAGGCCGTCACGATCCGCCGTGCCGGACGGCGCACGACGGGCAGTGCGAAGTACAGCGACGGCTTCGGCTCGAACGCGCGATAGTCGTCGAAGAGGGTCGGCGTGTAGAGGCCGGAGCCCGCCGTCACCTCGTTCACCACCGGGTCCGACGAGGTGAGTTCGAGCGATCCGGTTCCGCCGCCGTTGACGATCTCGAGGGGTCCGACGGCCGAGGTCACGGCGTCGACGACGACGGACCTCCGGCCGGCGAGTTCGCGTGCCGACAGCGCCTTGACGGCGCGGATCGCGGCGCTGCGGTCGGGCATGCCGGCGATCTGCGCCTCGTAGAACATGACACCGACGACGTCGAAGCCGCGGGCCGCCGCGCGCCGCGCGAGGCCGGCAGCGTGCTCCGGTGTCCGGATCGGCGAGCGCCGAACCCCGAGGTGCAGTGGGCCGATCCGCAGCGAGGCGTCCACGTCGATGCACACGCGCAACCGCTGCGACCCCGCCGCGGCGCGGAGCAGGTCGAGTTGCTCGTCGGAGTCGATCATGAGCGTGATCGACGAGCGCAACTCGTCGTCGGAAGCTAGGCGCTCGATCGCGCGGGTGTCGGCGGTGGGGTATCCCATGAGCACGTCGCGCGCGCCGTGCCCGGCGAGCCAGATGGCTTCGGGCAGTGCGTAGGACATGATGCCGCGGAACCCGGCGTTCGCGGTGAGGCCGTCGCCCAGCACCTCGGCGAGCACGGCGCGGCAGCGCACCGACTTGCTCGCGACGCGCACCGGAGTCCCGCCCGCGCGACGAACCAGCTCGGCGGCGTTGGCGCGCAACGTGTCCAGGTCGAGCACGGCGAGCGGCCCGGGTTCTGATGCGGTCGCGGCGTCGAGCCGGTCGAGGACCGGCCGTGCCGTGCTGTCGTGGTGCGCGAGGCTCGTGGTCACACTCGACAGTCAAACACTCCCGAGCAGCCGCGTCCACGTACCTGGACGATCGTCCAGGTGATCAGGGTGTGCGGGCGACGGCGCTCGACGCGACGTTGCGGGCCAGATCGTCGAGCGCTGCGAGCGTGGCGTCGGTGTCGCGGTCGACGAGCCACCGCAACACGATTCCGTCGATGAAAGCGAGCGCCGAGCGCGCTACCTCCGCCAGCGGAACTGTGAACCGGACGCCCGCGAGCTCCTCGCACTCGTCGAGGAAGGCGATGGCCTCGCGGTCCATCGCCGAGTACTGCCGCTCGGCGATCCCCCCGCGCGGCCGCCCGTCGTCGCACGCTGACGGAGCGCGAGCGCGGTGATCTCGTACGTCAGGAGCTGACTACCCGGAGTGGCCTCGACGAACGGCCACATTCCGCTCAACCCGATGTGGATCAGAGTCCGCAGACCATCGACACCTGTGACCTCCGGGGCCTTTCTGACCTCGGCGAATCCTTCGCGAAGCGACATGCTCAACTGCTCGACGAGAGTCTCGCCCGTCGCGGCGACGAGTTCCTCCTTGGAGTCGAAGCAGTAGTACACGACTCCGAGCGAGACGCCGGCCTCCTCCGCCACAGCACGGACCGTCACCGCTGCGACGCCCGAGCGTTCCGCGATCGCGAGGGCGGCACCGATGAGTTGCCGGCGGCGCTCGTCCGCGGGAAGCCTGTTGAGCATGACCGAAATCCTAGTGGCCCACGCCACCGAACACGGGGCGCCACACGTCCGGGACGGTCACGAATCGGCAAATCACGGCCGGATTCGGGAGGGTCGGTTGCCTGGACAATCGTCCAGGTTCATGATGGCGCAATGCAACGCGAAACATGGACGAACTGGGCGCGCACCGAGACCGCACATCCTCGGCGGATCGCGACGCCCGCCTCGGTCACCGAGCTGGCCGCGCTCGTCGCGGATGCGGCCGCGAACGGACTGCGCGTCAAGGCCGTCGGATCGGGGCATTCGTTCACCGGCGCCGCCGTCACCGACGGCATCCTCGTGTCCCTCGATCGCCTGACGGGTATCGACGCCGTCACCCCCACCGACGACGGCGCCCACGTGACCGTCTGGGCCGGAACGCGTTTGCGGGCGCTGAACGAGGCACTGTGGGAGCGCGGCTACGCGATGCGCAACCTCGGCGACATCGACGCCCAGTCGATCGCGGGCGCGATCGCAACCGGAACACACGGCACCGGAGCACGTTTCGGCGGGCTCGCGACGATGGTCGCCGGACTCGAGATGGTCCTGCCCGATGGCGCGGTCGTGTGGTGCTCGCCGACCGAGCGGCCGGAGTTGTTCGAGGCGGCCCGGATCGGGCTCGGCGCGCTCGGCGTCGTCACCCGCGTCGTCCTCGACTGCACCGCGGCCTACGCGATGCACGCCGCGGAGACGTCGGATTCGCTCGACGCCACGCTCGAACGGCTCGACGAGGACCGCACCGGGGTGGATCACTTCGAGTTCTACTGGTTCCCGCACACCCGCCGCGTGCTCACCAAACGCAACACGCGCCTGCCCGTCGACACCCCGCTCGCCCCCGTTCCCACGGTCTCGGGCTACATCTCGGACGAACTGCTCTCCAACGTCCTGTTCGAGGGCATCAATCGCTTCACCACCGCACTGCCGCAGACGATTCCGGCCGTCAACTCGGTGACGGCGCGCGTGCTCGGGTCGCGAGAGTTCACCGACCGCAGCTACCGCGTCTTCGCGTCCTCACGGCGCGTGCGCTTCCGCGAGATGGAGTACGCGGTTCCCGCCGAGACACTCACCGACGTACTGGCCGAGATCGAAGGGTGGATCGGCCGAACCGACTATCGCGTCGCCTTCCCCGTCGAGGTGCGGTTCGCGGCCGCCGACGACGTGTGGCTGTCCACCGCCCACGGCCGCGAGACCGCGTACGTGGCCGTGCACCAGTACCACCGGCGCGATCACACCAGCTACTTCCGCGCGGTCGAGGACATCGCGCGTGCCGTCGACGGGCGGCCGCACTGGGGCAAGCTGCACGGCCGCACCCGCGACGACCTGCGCACCACGTATCCGCGCTTCGACGACGTCGTCGCGGTCCGCGACGACGTCGATCCGCAGCGGACGTTCGGCAACGAGTACCTGGAGCGCGTGCTGGGGTGACCGCCCGGCGTCAGGGCCGCGGCGCGTCCAGCAGTTCGCGCTTGCGGCCCTCGCCGAGGAACGACGCGCGAATCGAGTTGCGGGCGAGCCGATCGCATTCGTCGTCGGTGAAATCCAGTGTGGTGCGCAGCTGTTCGAAGTTCTCGTCGACGTAGCCGCCGAAGTAGGCGGGATCGTCGGAGTTGACCGTCACGAGCAGCCCGGCGTCGAGCATCGTCCGGAGCGGATGGTGCGCGAGCGAGTCGACGACCTCGAGCCGCACGTTCGACAGCGGGCACACCGTCAGCGGAATCTCCTCGTCGACGAGTCGCTGCACGAGCGCCGGATCCTCGAGGGCACGGATGCCGTGATCGATGCGCTCGGCGCCCAGCAGATCGAGCGCCTGCCACACGTATTCGGGCGGGCCCTCCTCGCCGGCGTGCGCGACGACGTGCAGGCCCTCGGCGCGAGCGCGCGCGAAGACGCCCTCGAACAGCGACGGCGGGTATCCCACCTCGGCCGAGTCGAGCCCGATGCCGAGCAGCGGGACCTCGAGTCGCAGCAGTTCGCCGAGCACCTCGTCCGCTTCGGGAACCGGCCGGTCGCGGAGGACGCACGCGATGATGCCGCTGGACAGTCCGTACTCGCGTTCGCTCGCGGCGACGGCGTCGGCGACGCCCTCGAACACGACGCGAGCCGGGACACCGCGCGCGATGTGCGCCTGCGGATCGACGAACAGCTCGGTGTGCACGACACCGGCCGCCGCGAGCCGCGCGAAGTACGCGCGCGTGAGATCGGCGAAGTCCTGTTCGGTCTGCAGGACCGCCATGTTCTCGTAGTACAGGTCCAGGAAGGACTGCAGATCGGTGAACTCGTAACGCGCGCGGAGCGCGTCGAGGTCCTCGTGCGGCAGCGCGATCCGGTTGCGCTCGGCGAGCTCGAAGATGAGCTCGGGCTCGAGCGCACCTTCGAGGTGCATGTGCAGTTCGGCGACGGGCCCCATCACGGCGCGTTCAGTCCCTTCCGCGACAGCCCACGCTGCCGTGCGATCGACACGCGACCTGCCCGGTTCGACCGGCCACGACCTGCCAGACTACCGGCCGGTGTAGGTCGCCTTGCCCGGGCCGACGTCGAGGAAGCTGCGGACGGCACCGCGCAGGTCGTCCGTCTCGAACAGGGCGCCCGAGACCCCGGACGTGATCGCGTCGGCGTGCGCGATGCCGCCGGAACGCCACGCCTCGACGATCCGCTTCGTCGCGGTGTGTGCCCGCGTCGGGCCGTCGGCCAGCCGCTCGGTGAGCGAGTACGCGGCTGCGTCGACGTCGTCGTGCACCGCGTTGACCACGCCCCAGGCATGGAGCGTCTGCGCGTCGTAGAGGTCGCCCGTCATGACGAGTTCGCGGGCGCGTCCCGAGCCCGCCCGCTCGGCGAGCCGCTGCGGGCCGCCCATCGACGGGGTCAGGCCCACGACCGTCTCGACGAGCCCGAACTTCGCGCGCGGCGACGCGAGCACGATGTCGCAGGCGAGCGCGATCTCGAACGCGGCCGTGAGGGTGAGGGCGTGCGCGCTGTAGACGACGGGGCACGGCAGCGCTTCGAGCGGATGCACGATCGATGCGAACAACCGCTCCCACAGTTCCTGTCCCTGCTGCGCGGTGAGTCCGTCGAACAGGTGCACGTCGACGCCGCCCGAGACGACCTTGCCCTCCGCCCGCAGCAGCACCGCACGCGGCGGGTTCTCCGATAGCGCGGCGACATCGGCGATCAGGGAGTCGAACATCGCCCGATCGAAGAGATTGAGTTCGCCGTGCGCGACGGTGAGCACGGCGTACTCGCCGCCGCTGCCGGTGGTGCGACGTTCGACTGTCGTGGGCGACGCGGGATTCGAAGGCATGCGCACACTGTGTCAGACACGCTCTAGCGGCGTCGGCGGACCGGGCGGGCGAACGCGATCGACGCGACGACACCGACGACCAGCACCGCGGCCGGCAGCCAGATGGACTGCGCCATCGCCGTCGCGAACGGTTCGTGCACCTGCTCGGGCAGGTGCGAGATGCCTGCCGCCTCACCGCCGCCGCCCTCGCCGCCGAGCCCCTGGGCGGCGAGCCCGGGCAGTGATGAGCGCACCCATCGCTGCGCTGCCGAGCACGGCCCCGACCTGCCGGGTCGTGTTGTAGACCCCGGCTCCCGCGCCCGCGCGTGCGGGCGGAAGGTTGTGCGTCGCCGTCGCCGCGAGCGGCGACCAGATGAACGCGTTCGCGAGACCGACGAAGCCGAGCGGGATCAGCAACTGCCATGTCGGCGAGTCGGGCGTCATCACGGCGCCGAGCCAGAACAGCGAGATCGCGAAGAGTGTGAATCCCGTTCCTGCGATGTACCGCGGGTGTGTGCGGTCCACGAGGCGGCCGACGAACGGCGCGCACACGCCCGTCACGACGGCCATCGGGACCATGAGCAGCGCGGCGCCCGTGGGCGAGAGGCCGCGCACACCCTGTGCGTAGAACATCAGCGGCAGCACCATCGAGGTGACCGCGAAGCCCATGGTCGTGATCGCGACGTTCGCGAGCGAGAAGTTGCGGTCGCGGAACAACGAGAGCGGGACGAGCGGCTCCCCCTTGGTGCGCGACTGGTTCCACACGAACACCGCGAGCACGAGCAGGCCCGCGGCGATGAGCCCGACGATCCGGCCGTCCCAGTCCCACGTGCTGCCCTCCTGGATACCGAAGACGAGCAGGAACATGCCGACACCGCTGAGCAGGACACCGGGGATGTCGAAGCGATGCGTCGAGGTGGGCAGGGCGGGCACGAGCCGCCACGCGAGGACGAGGGCGACGATGCCGACCGGGACGTTGACGAAGAAGATCCACTCCCAGCCGAGCGCGTCGACGAGGATGCCGCCCGCGAGCGGACCGACGAGCGTCGCGACACCCGCGACGGCGCCCCACAGGCCCATCGCGACGCCGCGGCGGTCCGGCGGGAACGTCCGGGTGATGACGGCCATCGTCTGGGGCGTCATGAGTGCGGCGCCGAGGCCCTGCACGGCGCGGGCGACGATGAGCATCTCGATGTCGCCCGCGCGGCCGCACCACAGCGACGACGCCGTGAAGATCACGAGGCCGATCATGTAGATGTTCTTGGGGCCGAAGCGATCTCCGAGCCGGCCCGTCACGAGCAGCGGGACGGCGTAGGTGAGCAGGTAGGCGCTCGTCACCCATACGACGCGGTTCACGTCGGCGCCGAGGTCCGCCATGATCGCGGGATTCGCGACGGCGACGATGGTCGAGTCGACGAGGATCATGAAGAAGCCGATGACGAGGGCCCACAGCGCGGGCCACGGACTGCGCTCGGAGCCGTCGGGCCGGGTGGCTTCCGTGGGGGTCGTCATGCCGGGTCCTCTGCTTCGTTCTCGGTGAGTGCTGACGCGTTCTCGGTGGGTGCTGATGCGTTCTCGGTGGGTGCTGATGCGTTCTCGGCGGGTGCGGTGGGGTCGTCGGCGCCGCCGCCGATCGCGTCCTGGACCGCGGGCGAGTCGAGCCACGGCAGGTCACCGGATTCGATGCGGCCCGCGAGCGTGTGCAGCCATCGTGCCTCGGCCGCGAGGACGACACGCCGGTGCTCGCTGCCGAGGCGGAAGAGTTCGGGGACGCCGGCACGCACGGCGCCCGCGGCGGCGACGTCGAGTTCGGCGAGGGTCGCCTCGAGCGCCGCGATCCTGCGGCGCACGAGTGCCGCGGCCTCGTCCTTCGGCAGATTGTGTGCTTCCGCGAGCCCGAGCGGGAACTGTGGGAACTCGTCGGCGGGCGTCTCGAGGATCGCGGCGACGCGCTCGAGGAACGCCGTGCGGCCGGCGTCGGTGATCTCGTAGACGGTTCGCTCGGGGCGGTTGCCCGAGCGATCCGTCCCCACCGCGCGAACGAATCCGTCACCCTCGAGCCGCCCCACCGAGTGATAGAGCGTGCCCGGGCTGACCTTGACGAGAGTGCCGCGCCGCGTCCGCGCGAGCTGCGTCATCTCGTACGGGTGCATGGGGCGCTCGGCGAGCAGGCCGAGCACCGTCAGCGCCAGTGGGCTCGACGTCACGGCGGGCATGGGCGCTCCAATGTTCGATGCAGAATAGTCGACGTGGACTATACAGGCGGCTGCGCCGCTCGTGCGTGATTCTCCGGTTCCTGGACCGGCAACTCACGCACGAGCCGCAGGCCTCGGTACGGTTGAAAGGTGGACGATCACCCGCTCGACATCGTGCGCCTGGCGTGGGCGCGGGAACTCGGGCTCGACGACGACGCGCTCGCCGTGGGCGGACACGTGGACTGCGCCGACGAACACACCTCGACGGTGCGGTTCGTCTGGATCGCCGACGCGTCGGCGCTCGTCGGCCCGCAGTGGTTGCTCGACCGCGCCCAGGACCACACCCGCCGCGAACTGACCGAGGCCGGCACGCTGCTCGGGCTCACGCTCGATCACTCCGGCCGCTGTCCCGGCCCACGCACCCTCGCGTACTCGACCGAGTACTCCGCCTCGCCGCCCGAGCCGCCGCCACTCGTCTCGCACGATCGCGCCGACGCCCGCGCGCTCGAGGCCGCGTGCCCACCCGACGACGTCGAGAACGCCCGGCTCACGCAGCGAAGCCACTGGTTCACCATCGTCGAGGACGAGCACTCCGGCGACGACGCGCACCGCCCCGTCGCCGGCGCCGCCTACGACGAGATGCAGGGCCTCATCGGCGAACTCGGCGTCCTGACCGATCCCGTGGCTCGTCGTCGTGGGCTCGGAGCGACGGCGCTGTCGATCGCGACGGACGAACTGCTCGACGACGGTCTCGTCGCCGGGCTGCGCTGGCATCGGGAGAACACGGCCGCCGAAGCGCTCGCCCGGGCGCGCGGCTACGACCCCGTCGGAACGTACATCGAGGTGTCGATCGGCCCGGCGCGCTCGCCGTCCGGTCACGAAGCGGAAGAGGAGAGATCCGAATGACCAGTGACGGCCGGACCACCGGTGAGGACGGCGCACGCGACGGAAAGTACGTCGAGCCCGGTAAGGCGTACGACCGCGACATGCGGTACATCGCGGATCGGATCACCGTCGACGGCCGCGACGGCTGGCCCGTCGAGGCGGGCAGGTACCGGCTGATCGCGGCGCGCGCGTGCCCGTGGGCGAATCGCACCCTCATCGTGCGCCGGTTGCTCGGACTCGAGGACGCGATCTCGGTCGGCATGCCCGGCCCCACGCACGACCAGCGGAGCTGGACCTTCGACCTCGATCCGGGCGGGGTCGATCCCGTCCTCGAGATTCCTCGGCTGCAGGACGCGTACTTCGCGCGCTACCCCGACTATCCGCGCGGCATCACCGTCCCCGCGATCGTGGACATCCCGACCGGCGGCGTCGTGACCAACGACTTCAACCGGATCACCCTCGATTTCGAGACGGAGTGGACGCAGTTCCACCGCGACGGCGCACCCGACCTCTACCCCGAGCGGCTGCGCGACGAGATCGACACCGTCGCGCGCCGCGTCTTCCGGGAGGTCAACAACGGGGTGTATCTCTGCGGCTTCGCCGGATCGCAGCAGGCGTACGACGACGCGTACGGGACGCTGTTCACCGCACTCGACTGGTTGACCGAGCGGCTGAGCACGCAGCGTTATCTGGTGGGCGACACCATCACCGAAGCCGACGTGCGGCTCTTCACGACGCTCGCCCGCTTCGACCCGGTCTACCACGGCCACTTCAAGTGCAATCGGCAGAAGCTGAGCGAGATGCCCGTGCTGTGGGCCTATGCGCGAGATCTGTTCCAGACGCCGGGATTCGGCGACACGATCGACTTCGTGCAGATCAAGGAGCACTACTACATCGTCCACTCGGACATCAATCCGAGCCGGATCGTCCCCGACGGACCGGACCTGCAGAACTGGCTCACCCCGCACGGGCGTGAAGAGCTAGGCGGCAGGCCCTTCGGCGGCGGAACGCCGCCGCCTCCCCCGCGGCCGCACGACACCGTCGCCGCCGGACACAACCCGATGACCTGACGCGGTGCCAGACGCCGCGACACCGTCGCGCACCCCGGTGCGCGCGACGGCAGCCGTACTCGTGAGGACCGTGCGGCGCGCGATCGACGTCCGCGTCACCGGGCTCGCCGCCGAGATGGCGTACTACGCACTCATCTCGCTGATCCCGCTCGCGACGGCGGTGGGCGCCGCGCTCGGTTCGCTCGAACGGATCATCGGGACCGAGGAGGTCGACCGGATCGAGGGCGCCGTCGTGGACGGGCTGTCGACGGTGTTCCAGGAGCAGATCACCTCGGACGTGCTCGCGCCGCTCGTGCGGGGACTGCTCCGTGAGGAGCGCACCGGCATCGCGATCGGCAGCGTCGCCGTCGCACTGTGGCTCGCGAGCAGGGTCTTCCGTGCCGCGATCCGCACCCTCGACGCCGCGTACGGGGCGCCGGAACGTCGGGGCATCGTGGCGCAGGGAGTGCTCGGGCTCGGGTTCGCCGCCGCCGCCGTCGTGACGCTGGTGATCCTCGTCGGCACCCTCGTCGTCGGGCCGCTGCTCGGCGGCGGCAGAGTGGTGGCCGAGGCGCTGGGTCTCACGAACGGCTTCCAGGCCGTGTGGGACGTCGGGCGCTGGCCCGTGGTCTTCCTCGTCGTCGTGGCGTTCCTCGTCGTGCTGTACCGGTTCGCTCCGAACGTCGATCACACGTGGCGCGACTGCGTGCCCGCGGCGTGCGCGGGTGCGGCCCTCGTCGTCGCCGTTGCGTTCGCGTTCGGCCTCTACCTGCGCATGTCGACGCCGGTCTCGGCGGCGGCGGCACCCGACACTCCCGATCAGGCGGTCCTCGCGGCCGCACAGGTGGTCGGAACACTGCTGTCGGCGGTGCTGTGGTTGTGGCTCACGAGCATCGCGGTGCTCTCGGCCGGTGTCCTCGGCGCGGAGATCGAGGCGTATCGGGGACGGTCAGCGGCGGGCGGGGATCAGCCGGGGGACGACGCGGACGTAGACGACCATGCCGACGAGTTCGACGAGGGTCTGCGTGACGACGACGAGCGGGACGAGGGCGAGTTCGGCGGGCAAGGCCAGCGCGAGCGGCAGGACGACGAGCGAGTTGCGTGTCGCGGAGCCGAAGACGAGGGCCCGCCCGCGCGGAGCGTCCAGTCGCGTCGCGCGGGCGAGCACGCCGCCGAGCGGCGCCATGATCACGAGGAACGCCACGGAGAGGGGAATCACCGCGACGAGTGAGGTCGCGGCGTCGCCGATTCGCGCGGCCTGCGATGCCACGACGATCGCGAGCGTCGCGATCATGAGCGGCACCATCGCCGTGTCGCCCGCCGACTCGAGCACGCGGGCGGGCCGCCACCGCCGTGCCGCGAACTGGGTCGCGATCGCCGCCGCGAGCGGGATCGCGAGCATCACGACGAACGCGCGCGCGAACGGCCCTGGGTCGATCGCCTCCGCGATGTCACCGCCCACGAACAGCCCGAGAAACAGCGGGAGCGCGAGCATCTGGGCCAGCAGGAGGATCGGTGCGGCGGCGAGCAAGCGGTCGTGGGCGCCGCCCGCGAGCGCCGTGAACACGATGACGTAGTCGACGCACGGCGCGAGCAGCACGAGGAGCACGCCGACGACGAGCGCACGATCGTGGGTGACGAAGCGGGAGAGTCCGAACGCGACGATCGGGACGATCACGAAGTTCGCGGCCAGCAGCACGCCGAGGAATCGGCCGTCCCGCAGCGCCGTCCGCACCCGGGTGAACGGCACCGCGAGGAAGGTCGCGTACAGCAGCACGGCGATGACGGGCGAGGTGCCGGCCTCGAGGACACGCGCCCCGGGAATCGCCGATCCGGCCGCGAAGGCGACCGCGATCGTCGCGACGTAGAGCCACGCCTGGTGCCGAGTCGCCCACGCGCCGAGAGTCTGCACGCGAGCACAGTAACGACCGAGCGGTCAGGCCTCGCCGCCGTACGTCCCGAAGCTCCACAGCACGCCCTCGGGGTCGGTGCACGTGAAGCCGCGCGAGCCGTAGTCCTCGTCGACGAGGCCACGCACGATCGTCGCTCCGGCGGCCCGTGCGCGTTCGTACAGCGCATCGGGGTCCGGCACGACGACGTACACGCTGCCGGTGCCCGCGGGAAGTGCGGAGATGGCGGAGTCGTCGCGATCCGACCCGAGCATGATGCCGCCGCTCGCCGGAAGGGCGAGTTGGGCGTGCATGACGAGGCCGTCGTCCTCGTACACCGCGATCTTCTCGAATCCGAAAGCGCGTCCGAGGAAGTCGATCGCGGCGTGTGCGTCGCGATACCGCAGGGCCGGCCAGACGGTCTGGGTGGTGGTGATCCGTGTTTCGCTCATGACTCGAAGTCTCGCTCGACGTGGTGGTCGTCGTCTTGGACGAATGGGAAGACCTCGTCGCGGCGCCAGCGGGTCGGCGAGACACCGGCGAGATCGCGCCACTCCCGATCGAGATGCGCCTGGTCGGCGTACCCGCAGCGGACCGCGATCTCGGCGAGCGGCGCCTCACCGCGCGCCAGCCGGTGCGAGCGGGCGAACCGGGCGAGCCGTGACGCCGTCTTCGGCGTCACGGCGAACTCCGCCGTGAACCGGCTCGACAGCGTGCGGCGACTCCACCCGACACGACCGGCGACGTCGCCGACGCGAGCGCGGGGATTCGTGACGAGCGCACGCCACGCCTCCCGAAGCTCGGGTGCGACGTCGACCGGGCGCAGCCGGCGGACGAGGACGTCGTCGAGCACCGCGAAGCGCTCCGGCCAGGTCGCGGCGGCCGCGGCACGATCGCGCAGCTCCCGAGCGTCGGCGCCGAGCACCTCTCCCAGGTCGACGAGCCACGGGCCGAGCGCACCGGCCGGGATCCCGAACAGTGCCCGCGCGCCCCACGGCGTGAAGGTCAGCTGCATGCCGTACTGCGTTCCGTCGTGCACGATCTCGACGGGTGCCTCGGCGATACCGCTCGCGAGCGCCGCGAACCGGCTGCCGGCCTGGGCCGGGACGGGCGTCCCCGCGAATCCGATGTCGGGGCCGAGCGTGACGACGACGGTCAGCTGCGGCGACGGCATCCCGAGGTGCACACCCGGTGCGAATCCCTCGTAGCGGTAGCCGTGATAGTCGGCGACGAGGCCGCGCAGCACCGGCGCGGGCGTGGCGCGCGCCGTGTCCTGGAGTGGCGATCCCGACCGTCCACCGGCCATGCACCCGAGGCTAGTACCCGCTCGGCGACGGCGTCACGCATCCGCCGTACGCCTCGCTCGCCTCGGCGACGGCCCGCCGCGGCTACGCTCGCAGGTGAGGAGAGGAGCACTGTGGCCGACAATTCGGGGCGGATCGAGAAGTTGGTGAACTCCGCGCTCGACGGCGCGTGCCGCGTGCAGGCGCCGACCGTGCGCAAGCAGGTGTGGCGGCTGCGCCGAGCGCATCCGGACGAGACGCCCGAGCAGATCATCGAACGGATGCGGTCGATGTTCCTGACCGCCGTCACGGGAAGTGGCGGCGCGGTGGGAGCGACGGCCGCGGTTCCCGGCGTCGGCACCGTCGCCTCGCTCGCCGCGGTGGGGGCGGAGTCGGCGTTCTTCCTCGAAGCCGCCGCGCTGTACACGCTCGGCGTCGCGACGGTCCACGGCATCCGCATCGACGACGACGACAAACGCCGTGCCCTCGTGCTCTCCGTCGTCCTCGGCGAAGCGGGGATGGAGATCGTGCAGCGCACGACGGGGTCGAAGTCGCGGTACTGGGCCCGCGCCCTCGAGGGCCGCATCCCCGCGCCCGTCATGAAGACACTCGACAACAGCCTCGTCCGCAAGTTCGCGACGAGCTTCGCGGCCAAGCGAGGCGCCCTGGTGTTCGGGAAGGTGCTGCCCGCGGGCATCGGTGCAGCGATCGGCAGCGTCGGCAACCGCGCCCTCGGGCATCGCGTCGTGAAGAACGCGCACGACGCGTTCGGCCCGCCGCCCGCACAGTGGACGGATACGCCCGGCGACCCGGCGCCGACGTCGTGACCCAGCCCCCCGTCGTGACGCAGCCCTCCGTCGTGGCTCAGCCCGCTGTCGAGGTTCGCGGCGCGAGCAAGACCTTCGGTCACACCGACGCCGTCACCGATCTGTCGATGACGGTCCGGCCCGGCCGCATCACGGGGTTCCTCGGACCCAACGGCTCCGGCAAGTCGACGACGCTGCGGATGATCCTCGGGCTCGTGACGCCCACCGCGGGCGAGTGCCTGATCGAGGGAGTGCCGGCACGTGCGCTGCGCGAGCCCGCGACGGTCGTCGGAGCCGTCCTCGATTCGCAGCGGCTGCATCCCCGGCGCACCGCACGCGCGCACCTGCTCGTGCACGCGGCCGCGGCCGGCGTGCCCGACTCGCGCGCCGACGAGGTGCTCGCCGAGGTCGGTCTGTCCTCCGTCGCACGCACCCGCATCGGGACGTTCTCGCTCGGCATGCGTGGCCGGCTCGCACTCGCGACAGCGCTGCTCGGCCGCCCTCGCATCCTCGTGCTCGACGAACCCGCGAACGGCCTCGATCCCCAGGGGATCGCGTGGCTCCGTTCGTATCTCACCGGCTTCGCGCGGTCCGGCGGGACCGTGCTCATCTCGTCGCACATCCTCGGCGAGGTCGCGCAGATCGTGGACGACGTCGTGATCGTCAGCGGGGGCTCGGCCGTCTACCGGGGCACCGTCGAGGAGTTGCGGCGCGCTCAGCACCGCCGGCTGCTCGTCGCGGCGGCCGATCCCGCCGGGCTCGCCCGCGCGCTGGCGGCCGACGGCGTGAGCGACGTCCGATCGCTGCGGGACGGCCGGATCGGCGTCGTCGGCGCGGCCGAGGACCGGCTCCGTGAGATCGCGAACGCCGCGGGGATCGCGGTGTTCGGCGTCGTCGCCGAGGAGGTCGACCTCGAACAGCTCTTCCTCGCGATGACGGCGCCGCACTACGTCGCGGGCGCGACGGCCCTCGCCCCGGGCGGCTACGGCCCGCCGACGCCGCCGTACTCGGGGCCTCCCCCGCCGGCCGGGCCGTATCCGCCGCAATACCCGCAGCAGACCCGGTATCCGCACCAGCAGCAGTACCCGCAGCCCGGCCAGTACCCGCCACAGCAGCAGTACCCGCCCCATCCCCCACAGCCGACGAACCCGGGAGGACCGCGATGACCGCCGTACCGCCCACGATGCGCGCGTCGCTGTCCGCGCCGGTCGCGGCGCTGCGCGGTGAGGCGCGCAGCCTGCTGTCGCTGCGGGTGTGGTGGATCCTCGTCATTCCGCCCGTCGTCGTCGCGGTGTGCACGGCCGCGGTGACCGTTCCCGGGATGCGCAGCCTGTCCGACATGGTGCAGACGGGTCCGGCCGACGGTGTCGCGGTCGCCGCGCTCGTCGGTGCGGGGGTGAGCGTGTTCGTCGCGGCTCTCTTCGCGGCACTGTGCGCAGCGACGTACACGGGAACCGGATTCCGCTACGGCACGCTCACGACGACGTTCGCGATCACGCCGCGCCGCGATCGCGTGCTCGGAGCGCAGTTCGTCGTCGCGGTCGCCGTCGGCATCGGCTACGTGCTCGTCACCGAACTCGTCGCCGTCGCGTCGCTCGCCGTCTTCGGCGGTGCCGACTTCGTGTTCGACACGACCCTGCTCTCGGTCCTCGCGCTCGGCGTCGTCATCGCGGCGGCATGGGCCGCCATCGGCGCGGGACTCGTCCTCGCGACGGCCGCGCCGGTCGCCGCGACCGTCGGCATCGTGGTGTGGTGCCTGCTGGGCGAACTCGTCGCCGGTGCGATTCTCGGCAGCGCGATCTCGCAGTTCCTCCCCGTCGGCGCCACGATGGGCGCGCTCGTGAACCTCGCGAGCGACACCGCCGCGGACTCGCTCGCGCCGTGGCCCGCCGCAACGGTAGCGCTCCTGGTGTGGGCGGCGATCGCGGTCGCGTCCGGATGGCTGATCACCCGCGCCCGCGACATCACATGAGTGGCATCGCTCGTGCGCGACTCTCCGGTCCCCACACCGGAAAGTCACGCACGCGCGAAGCCTGGATTCGCCGGCTGTGGGCGCAGTGCATGCAGCATCCCCGCGTCGCGATCGGCGCGCTCGCCGTCACGGTCGTCGCCGCCGCGATCGACATCTCGTTTCCGCTCCTCACCAAGCAGGCCGTGGACGCCGCGATGAACGGCGAACCGCTGTCGGTGATCGGATCGGTCGCGGCGATCATCGCCCTGCTCGCGTGCGTGCGGTTCGCGTGCCAGTACGGCCGCCGCATCCTCGCGGGCAAGCTCTCGATCGACGTCCAGCACGATCTGCGGCTCGCACTGCTCATCGCCCTGCAGAGACTCGACGGCCGAGGCCAGGACCGCGTGAGCACGGGCCAGGTCGTCTCCCGGTCGATCACCGACCTCCAGCTCGTTCAGGGACTGCTCGCGATGGTCCCGCTCTCGGCGGGCGCGCTGCTCCAGTTCGTTCTCGCGATCGGCATCATGCTGTGGCTCTCGCCGCTGCTCACCGTCGCAGCGCTCGCCGTCGTCCCGCTCGTGTGGCTCGTCGTGCGCACGATGCGGCCGCGATTGTTCGCCGCGACGTGGTCGGCGCAGCAGCGGGCCGCCGATCTCGCCCAGCACGTCGAGGAGTCGGTGACGGGCGTGCGCGTCGTCAAGGGATTCGGCCAGGAACGGCGCGCCGTCGACATCCTCGAGGACCACAGCCGGCGGCTCTACGGCGAGCGGTTGCGGTCGGCGCGGCTGAACTCGCGGTTCGCACCCACGATGTCGGCGCTCCCCCAGTTGGGTCTCGTCGCCGTCATCGTGCTCGGCGGATACCTGGCGCTGCACGGGCAGATCACCATCGGAACGTTCATCGCGTTCGCGACGTACGTGACGACGATGGCCGCCCTCACCCGGACACTGACGCAGGTCGTCGTCATGGCGCAGCTCTCGCGGGCCGCCGTCGAGCGCGTGTACGACGTCGTCGACACCGAACCCGACATCGCCGATCCCGCCGATCCCGCCGCGCTTCCCGACGGCCCGCTCGGCCTCGACTTCCGCGACGTCCGCTTCGGTTTCGAGCCGGGCCGCGACGTGCTGTCCGGTCTCGATCTCGCGATCGCGCCGGGCGAGAGCGTCGCCGTCGTCGGCGCACCCGGCTCGGGCAAGACCGCGCTCTCGCTGCTCGCCGGACGGTTCTACGCGCCCGACTCGGGCGCCGTGCTGCTCACCTCCGATCGCGGCGACGTGGACCTCGCGGCGGCGCGCGCGTCGGATGTGCGGTCGGCGGTCACGCTCGTCTTCGACGATCCGTTCCTCTTCTCCGACACGATCGCGGCGAACATCGCGCTCGGTCGGCCGGACGCGACGATCGACGAGATCCGTGACGCCGCGCACCGCGCCGCTGCCGACGAGTTCGTCTCGGCGCTGCCGGACGGCTACGACACCGTCGTCGGGGAACGCGGGCTGACGCTCTCGGGCGGGCAGCGCCAGCGCATCGCACTCGCCCGCGCGCTGCTCGTCGACTCACGGGTGCTCGTACTCGACGACGCGACCTCGGCCGTCGACGCCGCGACCGAGGCGACGATCTACGCCGCACTGCGCGCCGATCGCCGCAACACCGCGCTCGTGCTGGCGCATCGCCGGTCCACGCTCGCGCTCGCCGATCGGGTCGCCGTGCTCGACGACGGCCGGGTCACCGACATCGGGACCGTCGCGGAACTCGAGGCGCGGTCGCCACGGTTTCGCGCGCTCTTCCAGTCCCCGGACGCGGGCGAGGTGCGTTACGACGCCGATCCGGGCGCCGGGAGCGAGGACACGGGACCGGTGAACGCCGACGCGGAGCCCGCCGAGACCGCGATCGTCGGCGAACTGTGGCCGCGGGGCGACGACACCGCCGACACCGCCGAGCCGAGCGGGCGCACGACGCTCGCGCGGCCCGTCGCGGGCGGTGGGCCCGGTGGAGGCGGCGGCGCGATGAGCGCGATCGCCGTGACCCCCGAACTCGAACGGGAGGTCGCACGGCTGCCACCCGCCTCGGACCGCCCGCGCGGCGAGAGCACCGCGCTGCGACGACCCGATCCGCAGTTCCGGTTCCTGCGCACGCTGCGGCCCGTCCGGTGGATTCTCGCGGCTGTCGTCGCGTGCCTCGCGTTCGACTCGCTCACCAACATCGCCTTCCCGTCGCTCGTGCGCGTCGCGATCGACCGCGGCGTCGACGCTGGCGAGCAGTCGGCGTTGTGGTGGGCCAGCGCCGCGGGCGCAGCGCTCGTCGTCACCGACTGGATCGTCGTCGCCGTCATGACGGTGCTCACCGCGAAGGCCGGCGAGACCGTGCTGTTCGGGCTCCGCATCCGGAGTTTCGCGCATCTGCAGCGCCTCGGCCTCGACTACTACGAGCGTGAACTCTCGGGCCGCATCATGACGCGCATGACGACCGACGTGGACGCGTTGTCGTCGTTCATCCAGACGGGGATGTCGACGGCGGTCGTCGCCGTCGTGACGCTCGGCGGCATCACCGTGGCACTGATCGCGACCGATGCGACGCTCGCCGCCGTCGCGCTCGCCGCGCTCGCCCCGCTCGTCGTCGCGACGCTGATCTTCCGCCGTGTGTCGTCGGCCGCGTACGCGACGTCGCGTGAACGGATCTCGACGGTCAACGCGGACTTCCAGGAGAACATCGCCGGCCTGCGCGCGGCGCAGGCGTACCGGCGCGAAGCGGTCTCGGCGGCGCGGTTCACCGATCGTGCCGACGCCTACCGCCGGTCGCGGATGCGGTCGCAGCAGGCGATCTCGGTGTACTTCCCGTTCATCGCGTTCCTGTCCGATCTCGCGCTGGCCGCCGTCGTCCTCGTCGGTGCGCGCGGCGTCGCGACGGGCACGACCTCTCCGGGTGTCCTCGCGGCGTTCGTCCTCTATCTCGGGCTGCTGTTCGTGCCCGTCCAGCAGCTCTCGCAGGTGTTCGACGGGTACCAGCAGGCGCGGGTGGGCCTGCGGCGGATCGGTGAGCTGCTGCGGACACCGAGTTCGATCGAGTCCGCGGCGTCGGCGCATCCGATTCCGATCTCGGGGCATCTGCGCGGCGAGGTACGGCTGGACGACGTGGGCTTCCGCTACTCGGGCGCCGAGTCGGACGCGCTGCGTGACGTCGATCTGCAGATCCCGGCGGGCACGACGGTCGCCCTCGTCGGCCGGACAGGCGCGGGCAAGTCCACGATCGTCAAGCTGCTCGCGCGGTTCTACGATCCGACGACCGGCGCCGTCCGCGTCGACCTGCGCGAGTACGCGCTGTCGTCCTACCGGCATCGGCTCGGCGTGGTCCCGCAGGAGGCGCACCTGTTCACCGGCACTGTCGCGAGCAACATCGCGTTCGGGCGGCCGGACGCCTCGCGCGCCGAGATCGAGGCCGCCGCCGACGCCGTCGGGGCGCTCGGCACGATCGCGTCGCTGCGCGGCGGCATGCTCCACCCCATCGGCGAGCGCGGCCGCGGCCTCTCGGCGGGGCAGCGTCAGCTGGTGGCGCTCGCGCGCGCCGAACTCGTGGACCCCGATCTGCTGCTGCTCGACGAGGCGACGGCGACGCTCGATCCCGCGACGGAACGGATGGTGCTCGACGCGAGCCGGCGCGTCACGCGAGCGCGGACGTCGGTGGTCGTCGCGCACCGGCTCGCGACCGCGGCGCGCGCGGATCTGGTCGTCGTGGTGGACGACGGCGCCGTCGTCGAGCGCGGACCTCACGCCGAATTGCGGCACGCGGGAGGTCACTACTCACGTTTGTGGGATGCGGCGGGCGAACAAGAAGGGAATAATCACGGGTCGGACACCGTCCCAGATGGTGAACCCATCGCACGCACGTGAGCCACATCACAAACGCGGGAGGGGAAAAATGCGCCTCACACTCGCAGGTTAGGCTCACGACCAGGCGCTCTGACCGGGTACCAGAACAGAAATGAGGCGAACACCTGCCGTGAGCAGCAGCTCGACATCCCAGTTCGGACAAAATCAGTGGCTGGTCGACGAAATGTACCAGCGATTCCAGAAGGATCCATCATCCGTCGACGAAAGTTGGCACGAGTTCCTCGCCGACTACTCTCCCGAAGCCGCCTCGGAAGGCGCCACCAACGGCGCCTCGGGTAACGGCCGCGAGAACGGCTCGGTCACCACCACGACGCGATCCACGACCGGCGGGTCACGCAACGGCAACGGCAACGGCAACGGTGCATCCGCCTCCACCACGGCAGCGAAGCCCGCTGCCGCGAAGCCCGCCGCTGCGAAGCCTCAGCCCGAGAAGACCCAGCCCTCGAAGTCCGAGCAGGTCAAGCCGAGCGCCGCCTCCGCATCGGCGAAGCCCGCGAAGGACGCCGCGCCCGCGAAGGGCGGCAAGCCCTCCGCGACCGCGAAGAGCGCCGAGTCCTCGAAGGACGAAGCTCCCGCGAAGGCGGAGAAGAAGGTTCTGCGCGGTGCGGCTGCTGCCATCGCGAAGAACATGGACGCCTCCCTCGAGATCCCGACCGCCACGAGCGTGCGCGCGATCCCGGCCAAGCTCATGTTCGACAACCGCATCGTGGTGAACAACCACCTCGCGCGCACGCGCGGCGGCAAGGTCTCCTTCACGCACGTGCTCGGCTACGCGATCGTCCAGGCGGTCGCGAAGTTCCCGAACATGAATCGCCACTACGAGATCGTCGACGGCAAGCCGAACGCCGTGACCCCGCCGCACGTGAACCTCGGTCTCGCGATCGACCTCGCAGGTAAGGACGGCAGCCGATCGCTCGTCGTCGCCGCGATCAAGAACACCGAGACGATGAGCTTCACGCAGTTCGTCGCGGCGTACGAGGACATCGTCCGGCGTGCCCGCGACGGCAAGCTCACCGCCGACGACTTCTCGGGCGTCACCATCTCGCTCACGAACCCGGGCGGCCTCGGCACGGTGCATTCCGTGCCCCGCCTGACCAAGGGCCAGGGCGCGATCATCGGTGCCGGCGCGATGGAGTACCCCGCCGAGTTCCAGGGTGCGAGCGACGAGAAGATCGCCGAGATGGGCGTCGGCAAGCTCATGACGCTCACGTCGACCTACGACCACCGCATCATCCAGGGTGCGGAGTCCGGCGACTTCCTGCGGACCATCCATCACCTCCTGCTCAGCGACGAGTTCTACGACGAGATCTTCCACTCGCTCGAGATCCCGTACGAGCCGGTCCGCTGGCGCAAGGACGTCCCCGAGGGCGCGATCGACAAGAGCACCCGCGTGCTCGAGCTCATCGCCGCGTACCGCAACCGCGGTCACCTCATGGCGGACACCGACCCGCTGCAGTTCGTCAAGGACAAGTTCAAGAGCCACCCGGATCTCGACGTCACGACGCACGATCTGACGCTGTGGGACCTCGACCGCGAGTTCAAGGTCGGCGGGTTCCAGGGCCGCGAGAAGATGAAGCTCCGCGACGTCCTCGCGGTGCTGCGGGACGCGTACTGCCGCCACGTCGGTGTCGAGTACACGCACATCCTCGAGCCCGAGCAGCAGCAGTGGATCCAGGAGCACGTCGAGGCTCCGCACGTCAAGCCGACGGTCGCGCAGCAGAAGTACATCCTGAGCAAGCTCAACGCCGCCGAGGCGTTCGAGACGTTCCTGCAGACCAAGTACGTCGGGCAGAAGCGCTTCTCGCTCGAAGGCTCCGAGTCCGTCATCCCGATGATGGACTCCGTGATCGACCAGGCCGCCGAGCACGGGCTCGACGAGGTCGTCATCGGCATGCCGCACCGTGGCCGGCTCAACGTTCTCGCGAACATCGTCGGCAAGCCCTACTCGAAGATCTTCACCGAGTTCGAGGGCAACATGAACCCGGCGGCCGCCCACGGCTCCGGCGACGTGAAGTACCACCTCGGCGCCGACGGCACCTACATCCAGATGTTCGGCGACAACGACATCAAGGTGTCGCTCACGGCGAACCCGTCTCACCTCGAGGCAGTGGATCCCGTGCTCGAGGGCCTCGTGCGCGCGAAGCAGGACATCCTCGACAAGGGTGAGGACGGCTTCACCGTCCTGCCGCTCATGCTCCACGGCGACGCCGCGTTCGCCGGTCAGGGCGTGGTCGCCGAGACCCTCAACCTCGCGCTGCTGCGCGGCTACCGCACCGGCGGCACCGTGCACATCGTCGTCAACAACCAGGTCGGCTTCACGACGGCGCCCGAGCACTCACGCTCCTCGGAGTACTCGACCGACGTCGCGAAGATGATCGGCGCACCGATCTTCCACGTGAACGGCGACGACCCCGAGGCCTGTGTGTGGGTCGCGCAGCTCGCCGTCGACTTCCGCGAGAAGTTCGGCAAGGACGTCGTCATCGACATGATCTGCTACCGCCGTCGTGGCCACAACGAGGGCGACGATCCGTCGATGACGCAGCCGCTGATGTACGACATCATCGACACCAAGCGCAGCGTCCGGAAGAGCTACACCGAGGCCCTCATCGGCCGCGGCGACATCTCGATGAAGGAGGCCGAGGACGCCCTGCGCGACTATCAGGGCCAGCTCGAGCGTGTCTTCAACGAGGTGCGCGAGCTCGAGAAGTACCAGCCCGAGCCGTCGCCGTCCGTCGAGATGGATCAGCCGCTGCCGACCAAGCTCACGACGGCCGTCGACAAGTCGGTCCTCGAGAAGATCGGCGACGCGTTCGTCAACGTCCCCGAGGGCTTCACGATCCACCCGCGTGTCAAGCCGGTCGTCGAGAAGCGCCACGAGATGTCGCGCGAGGGCAAGATCGACTGGGCGTTCGCGGAGCTGCTGGCGTTCGGGTCGCTCGTCGACGAGGGGCGCACCGTCCGCCTGTCCGGTCAGGACTCGCGACGTGGCACCTTCACCCAGCGTCACTCGGTGCTCATCGACCGCAAGACGGGCGAGGAGTACACGCCGCTGCAGAGCCTCGGCGAGGACCAGGGCAAGTTCATGGTCTACGACTCCGCGCTCTCCGAGTTCGCGGCCGTCGGCTTCGAGTACGGCTACTCCGTCGGCAACCCCGACGCGCTGGTCCTGTGGGAGGCGCAGTTCGGCGACTTCGTCAACGGCGCGCAGTCGATCATCGACGAGTTCATCAGCTCGGGTGAGGCGAAGTGGGGCCAGCTCTCCGACGTCGTGCTGCTGCTGCCGCACGGCCACGAGGGCCAGGGCCCGGACCACACGTCGGGACGTATCGAGCGCTGGCTGCAGCTGTGCGCCGAGGGCTCGATGACGGTCGCCGTGCCGTCGACGCCCGCGAGCTACTTCCACCTGCTGCGTCGGCATTCGCTCGACGGCGTGCGGCGCCCACTCGTGGTGTTCACGCCCAAGTCGATGCTGCGCAACAAGGCGGCGGTCAGCGACGTCGAGGACTTCACGACCGGCAAGTTCCGTTCGGTGTTCGAGGAGCCCGCGTACGAGAAGAACGAGGGCGACCGCGACAAGGTCCGGCGTGTGCTGCTCGTGAGCGGCAAGCTCTACTGGGAGCTCGCAGCCCGCAAGGCGAAGGAGGGTCGTGAGGACATCGCGATCGTCCGCGTCGAGCAGCTGTACCCGGTGCCGAGCCGTCGTCTCAAGGAGACGCTCGATCGCTACCCGAACGCGAACGAGTTCTGCTGGGTCCAGGAGGAGCCGGCGAACCAGGGTGCGTGGCCGTTCTTCGGTCTCGCACTGCCGGAGCTCGTCCCCGACCCGCTGAAGAACGTCAAGCGGATCTCGCGCCGGTCGATGTCGGCGCCGTCCTCGGGCTCGAGCAAGGTTCACGCCGTCGAGCAGCAGGAGATCATCGACGAGGCGTTCGGCTGACCGACGCCTCGCAGTACGACCCACTCGGGCCGCTTCCCTTCGGGGAGGCGGCCCGAGTCGCGTTCGGGGGGGGCGGTCAGCCGCCGCCGGGCAGCGACGCCGCGGCGAGTTCGAGCGCGACGTCGGGAGCGACGGCCATGAGCAGGCCCGGGAGGGCCGCGACCTCGAGCGTGACGAGTTCGTCGCGGGTGATGCGCGGTTCGCGCAGCCACGTGATCGTCGCTTCCTCGACGAAGGCGATCCAGCCGCGCACAGCGAGTTCGAGGGCGGGCGGCACCGCGTCCGGCGTGACGGAGTAGCCGCTGGGGAGGCGGGCGAGAGCCTGCCGCACCATCGCCGAGCGTGTCTCCTCGAACAGCGCCGCCATCGCGGGATCGCCGCTGGCCTTGCCGCGCAGCAGGGACACGTAGATCCAGCGGTTCTCCGTCGCGTAGTCGACGTACGAGTCGATGACGGCACGCAGCACGCCGGCGAGGTCGTCGCCGCCCTCGGCGGGCGCCACCCGGTCGGGGTCGGTTCGCGCGAGGAGCGCCGCACTCGCTTCGCTCACGACCGCGAGGCGAAGATCGTCCGCCGACGCGAAATAGTGGAAGACGAGGGCGCGTGAGACCCCCGCGCGTTCTGCGATGCCTTCGACTGTCACGCCGTCGAGCCCCTGCTCGGCGAGTATGCGAACGCCCTGGTCGAGAAGCTGCGCGCGACGTTGCTCGGGATCGAGACGTGTGCGTTTGCCGACCTCCATGCCCCGACCCTAGCGAAACCGCCCACTGTTGACCATCTATCAACAACCTACTGACAGAATGTCAACAAGCTATTGACTGGGTCACACTCGGCGCTTATGGTGGCTTACATGAGTCCGCAAGTCACAGATACTTCCGCCGTAGCCGAGGGCACGCGCGAAGTCGGAATCGTCGTCATCGGCAGCGGGTTCGCCGGTCTGGGAGCGGCCATCCGGCTGAGCCAGGCGGGCCGAACCGACTTCGTCGTGCTCGAGCGCGGCGACGACGTGGGCGGCACGTGGCGCGACAACACGTACCCGGGTGCCGCGTGCGACGTCCCGTCGCAGCTGTACTCCTACTCCTTCGCTCCCAACAAGCAGTGGAGCCGCTCGTTCTCGCCACAGCCCGAGATCCAGCGCTACATCCAGTCTGTCGCCGACAAGTACAAGATCCGCGACAAGCACGTCTTCGGCTGCGACGTCCAGTCGGTCCGCTGGGACGAGTCCGCGCACCGCTGGAAGATCCAGACGAGCAAGGGCGACTTCTCGGCCCGCTTCGTCGTCAGTGCCGTCGGCGCGCTCTGCGAACCAGCACTGCCGGACATCAAGGGCATCGGCTCGTTCGAGGGCCAGATCTTCCACTCGGCGCGCTGGGACCACGACTCCGACCTCGCCGGCAAGCGCGTCGCCGTGATCGGCACCGGTGCCTCCGCCATCCAGATCGTGCCGCAGGTCGCGAAGATCGCGAGCCGGCTCGACGTCTACCAGCGGACCGCGCCGTGGGTCCTCCCCCGCGTCGACCGCGAGTACACCGCCGCCGAGCGCTTCGCGTACAAGAACGTCCCGGGCTTCCAGAAGCTCGCCCGCCTCGGTGTCTACGCGACGCGCGAGACCCAGGTCGTCGGCCTCGCGAAGGCCCCGGTGTTCATGAAGCCGATCGAATGGCTCGCGAAGGCCCATCTGCGCCGGCAGATCTCCGATCCGGTGCTGCGCGGCAAGGTCACGCCGAACTTCCGGATCGGCTGCAAGCGCATGCTGATCTCGAACAACTACTTCCCTGCCCTGTCGCAGCCGAACGTCGACGTCGTGACCGACGGCATCGACGAGGTCACCGCGAACGCCGTCGTCGCCAAGGACGGCACGCGCCGCGAGGTCGACGCGATCATCGTCGCGACCGGCTTCCACGTCACCGACTCGCCGACGTTCGAGCACATCTACGGTCGCGACGGCGTTCCGCTGTCGGAGACGTTCGCGAAGATCGGCCAGCAGGGATACAAGGGAACCACCGTTTCGGGCTACCCGAACATGTTCTTCCTCGTCGGACCGAACACCGGCCTCGGCCACAGCTCGATGGTCTACATGATCGAGTCGCAGATCAACTACGTCGTCGACGCGATGCGCGCGATCGACCGCTACGACATCGGCACCGTCGAGGTTCGCCGCGACGTGCAGGACCGCTACAACGCCGACCTCCAGTCCGCGCTGTCGTCGAGTGTGTGGATGAACGGCGGATGCGCGAGTTGGTACCTCGACGAGCACGGCAACAACACCACGCTGTGGCCGGGCTTCACCTTCCAGTTCCGCGACGAGACCAAGAAGTTCGACCTCATCGCGTACGACACGGTCTCCCGCAAGGAACTGGCTGCGGCTCCCGCAGCGAAGGCGACCGCCACGAAGGCGAAGGCGAAGCCCGCGGCGAACGCCGCTGCCGGCGACGAGAAGGCGGCGGCACGATGAGCGAGTTCGCGGGCCGCGTCGCGGTCGTCACGGGAGCCGGTTCCGGTATCGGCCGCGCTCTCGCGCTCGACCTGGCCCGGCGCGGCGCGAAACTCGCGCTGTCCGACATGAACACCGTCGGGCTCGCCGAGACCGTCGCGCAGGTCGAGGCGCTGGGCGCCGAGGTGCGCTCCGATCATCTCGACGTCACGCAGCGCGAGGCGGTGCTCGAGTACGCCAAGACGATCGCCGAGCACTTCGGCAAGGTCAACCAGGTCTACAACAACGCCGGCATCGCGTACCACGGGTCGTTCGAGAAGGCGGAGTTCAAGGACTTCGAGCGCGTGGTCGACGTCGACTTCTACGGCGTCGTCAACGGCACGAAGGCCTTCCTGCCGTACGTCATCGCGTCGGGCGACGGGCACATCGTCAACACGTCGAGCCTGTTCGGCCTGCTCGCGATCCCCGGGCAGAGTGCCTACAACGCAGCGAAGTTCGCCGTTCGGGGCTTCACCGAGGCGCTGCGGCAGGAGATGCTCGTCGCGAAGCACCCGGTGCGGGTCTCGTGCGTCCATCCCGGCGGGATCAAGACGGCCATCGCCCGCAACGCGGTGACCGGACCCGACGAGGACCTCGCCTCGATCGCCGAGTTCTTCGACAAGCGGCTCGCCCGCACGTCGGCCGAGGACGCCGCGCGCACCATCACGAACGGCGTGCGAAAGAACAAGGCGCGCATCCTCATCGGGGCGGACGCGCGGTTCCTCGATGCATGGGTGCGACTCGTCGGGTCGTCCTACCAGCGCGTCGTCGCGACCGTCGTGCCGCGCTTCATGCCCAAGTCGCAGCGCTGAGGCTCTGCACTCAACGCTGCCCGTCGATCCACGCACGTGCGATCTCGCCGGGATCGGCACCGCCGCGGACCTGGCCGACCATGTCGGCCAGGTCCGTCGTCGTCAACTCTCCCGCGACGACGTCGAGACCGCGTGTCGCCGTTCGTGAGAGCGACTGCGAGCGGTAGAGCGCGACGGGATTCTGCGCCGCGAAGACGTGCTCGGGATCGGCGAGCGACGCTGCCGAATCGGCTGCGAGCGTGGTGCTTCCGGTGACGGCGGGAAGCGCGGGATCGACGCCGAACACGCAGCCTGCCTCACCGAGTGCGTCGGGTCCCGGCGCGTTCTCCCATGCCGCGTCGGGGTCGAGACGCACGCCCGCACACTGCGGCGCGAAATCCTCGATCGTCTCGGCACCCGGCTCCCCCACCACGAGGACGCGACGGTTCTCCGCCGCCGTCGCGACGTCGCCGGGCGCGATCCCGGCGGGCAGAGCGCGGCTGAGCGCGTCGAAGACGTCGTCCGCCGACCGCGCCTCGGAGCGAGGGGCCACCCGCGCGAGCAGCGAACCCGAGAATCCGGCCGCGATGTCGACCTCGCCCGCGAGCAGCGCGTCGACCGCGGCGACGTCGAGATCGCCGACGACGGTGACATCGGCGTGGGCATCGCGCAGTGCCGCCCCGTACAGGTGCGCGAGCACTGCGCCCTCGGGGGTGTCGTCGACGCCGATCGTCACCGTGACGGCCTCCGCGTCGGCGGGGCCGAGGTTCGCGGCGGGCGCGCCGCATCCGGCGACGACACCGACCGTCGCGATCGCAGCGGCGACGGCGCGGGCGGGACGCAGTGAGATCACGGGTTCGCCTCCTTCAGCCTTCCGTGGCCGCCCTCGTCCCCGGGGTTCGAATCGTGTGTGTTCGAAACCCCGGAGGCAGCGCTTCTATCGTTACACTGATCGATCGACGGCAACGAACCGCACCGCCTCTCGGAGCCGCACTACCCTCTTCCGGTGGAAGGACGCGTCCATGCGCACGACCCACTCTCCTGTCTCTCGCCGCTCACGCCGCTCGCTCGCGGTCGTTGCGGGCGTCGTCGCTGCGGCGGCTCTCGCGGCCTGCGGCGGCGGCGATCCGCTGACGGGTGGCGGTGAGGGCTCGGGCGACGACGCGAACGCCGTGATCGTCGGATCGGCGAACTTCCCCGAGTCCGAGACGGTCGCGAACATCTATGCCGAGGCCTTGCGCGCCAACGGTTTCGACGTCACGACCCGGCTCAACATCGGTTCGCGCGAGGCCTACGTCCCCGCGCTGCGCGACGGCTCGATCGACGTCGTCCCGGACTACACCGGCAATCTGCTGCGCTACCTCGACCCGTCGGCGACGGCGACCGCCGCCACGGACGTCGATGCCGCGCTGCCTGCCGCTCTGGGCGACGAGCTCGTCACGGCGGCTCCCGCGCCGGCGGAGAACAAGGACGCCGTCGTGGTGACGCGCGAGACCGCCGAACGCTGGAATCTCACGACGATCGCCGACCTCGCACCGCATTCCGACGACGTGACCTTCGGTGCGCCCGCGGAGTTCGCGGAACGTCCTGTGGGGCTGCCCGGCCTCGAGGAGAAGTACGGCCTCGTCGTCTCGCCCGACAACTTCGTGCCCATCGGCGACGGCGGCGGACCTGCCACCGTCGAAGCGCTGCGCTCGGGCCAGGTCCTCGCCGCGAACATCTTCACGACGTCTCCCGCGATCGCCGCGAACGACTTCGTCGTGCTCGAGGATCCGGAGAACAACTTCCCCGCGCAGAACGTGATTCCCGTGATCCGCGCCGCGAAGGACTCGGACGAACTCGAGGAGGTCCTCGACGCCGTGTCGGCGAAGCTCACGACGGAGGAACTCACCGAACTGGGCGACGAGGTCTCGGGCGACGCGAAGGTCGAGCCCGAGGCCGCCGCGCGGCAGTGGGTCGCGGACCAGGGACTCGACCAGCCGGTGTCGTGACGCGCGACGAACGGACGGAGCCGTCCGGAGCAGCGATGATCTCGTTCGAGCACGCCACCAAGGAGTTCGACGGCGGCGTCGTGGCCGTCGACGACCTCACGCTCGACATTCCCGCCGAGTCGTTCACGGTGTTCGTCGGCCCGTCCGGCGGTGGCAAGACGACGGCGATGCGAATGATCAACCGCATGGTGACGCCGACCTCGGGCACGGTCCGGGTCGACGGCCGCGACGTCGCCGGACTCGATGCGACACGACTGCGCCTCGGCATGGGATACGTCATCCAGAACGGCGGCCTGCTGCCCCACCGCACCGTGCTCGACAACGTCGCGACCGTCCCTGTCCTGAGCGGGGATTCGCGACGCAGTGCCCGCCGCACGGCGCTGGGGGTACTCGAGCGCGTCGGCCTCGGCGCGTCGCTCGCGAATCGCTATCCGGCGCAGCTCTCGGGCGGTCAGCAGCAGCGCGTCGGCGTCGCACGCGCGCTCGCGGCGGACCCGCCGATCCTGCTCATGGACGAGCCGTTCAGCGCCGTCGATCCCGTGGTCCGCGAGGAACTCCAGACCGAGATGCGGCGGCTGCAGAGCGAACTGCGCAAGACGATCGTGTTCGTGACGCACGACATCGACGAGGCCGTCACTCTCGGTGATCGCATCGCGGTTTTCGGCCCCGGTGGCCGGTTGCGCCAGTACGACGCACCGGATGTCGTGCTGGCCTCGCCCGCAGACGATTTCGTGGCGGAGTTCGTCGGCCGCGATCGCGGCTATCGCGGGCTGTCGTTCCGGTCGGCCTCCGACGTCCCGATCCACGAGATCCGCACCGTGACCACCGAGTCGGTGGGCGAAGCGACGCTCGGCGAGAGCGGCTGGGCGCTCGTCGTGAGCGACGACGGACGTCCGCTGGGCTGGGTCGACGCCGCGGGTGTCGCGAAGGTGCGTGGCGGCAGCGCGGTGTCGGCCGCGATCGCCGCGGGAGGGTCGCTCTTCCCGCTCGGCGCCGATCTGCGGCAGGCACTGGACGCGGCCATCTCGTCGCCGTCGGGCATCGGTGTCGCGGTGGACGCGGACGGCGTGGTGCGCGGCGGGGTCCTGGGGACGGAGGTGCTCGCGGGCCTCTCGGACCAACGGCGGTCCGAGGACGCCACGCGCGAGCGCACCGAGTTCGGCGAAGCGGAGCGCTGACCGTGCGCTGGCCCATCGACAACTTCGACGAGGTCGTCTCGCTGACGCGCACGCATCTGTATCTCTCGCTCGTGCCCCTGCTCGTCGGTCTCGTCCTGTCGATCCCCGTCGGCGCGCTGATCCGCGGGACATCGTGGCTGCGGCGCGGCACGTTCGTGCTCGCGGGGATCGCGTTCACGATCCCCTCGCTCGCGCTGTTCGTGACGATCCCGTCGATCGTCGGACTCGAGATCCTCGATCCGCTCAACGTCGTGATCGCGCTGTCGGTGTATTCGACGGCGCTGCTCGTGCGCGCCGTCCCGGAAGCGCTCGATTCCGTTCCCGCGCAGGTCGTCGACTCGGCGAACGCGATGGGTTACTCGTGGTTGCGCAGGGTGCTCACGGTCGATCTGCCGCTCGCGCTTCCGGTGCTCTCGGCGAACGTCCGCGTCGTCGCCGTCACGAACATCTCCCTCGTCTCGGTCGGGTCGCTCATCGGGATCGGGGGCCTCGGCGTCCTGTTCACGCGGGGCTACCAGCGCGACTATCCCGATCAGATTCTCGCCGGCATCATCGCGATCGTCGTGCTGGCGCTCGCGATCGACGCACTTCTGTATCTGCTGACACGTGTCCTGACGCCGTGGCGCCGCGCGGAAGGGGCACGCACATGAGCATCTTCTCGCAGGCCTGGGCGTACCTCACCGATCCCGCGAACTGGTCGGGTTCGGCAGGGATCGGGGCGCGCATCGTCGAGCACCTCTGGTACAGCACGCTCACCGTCGTGGTGGCCGCCGCGATCGCGATTCCGCTCGGCCTGCTCGTGGGGCATCGCCGCCGCGGCGAGGTCGTCGTGGTCGGCATCGTCAACGCGATGCGCTCGCTGCCCACCCTCGGTCTGCTGACCTTCCTCGTCCTGCTCATGGGGCTCGGTCTCACGGCTCCCGTTCTCGCGCTCGTGATCCTGGCGATACCGCCGATCCTCGCCGGCACGTACGCTGGCGTCGCAAACGTCGACGCGCAGGTGGTCGACGCGGCCCGGGCGATGGGGATGACCGAGCGGCAGGTGCTCACCCGTGTCGAGATCCCGAACTCGCTCCCGCTCGTCCTCGGCGGACTCCGCAACGCCTTCCTGCAGGTGATCGCGACCGCGACCGTCGCCGCCTACGTGAATCTCGGCGGCCTGGGCCGCTACATCTTCGACGGCCTCGCGCTCTACAGCTACGACCGCGTCCTGGTGGGCGCGATCCTCGTCGCGGCGCTCGCGCTCGTCGTCGACGGCCTGCTCGCGCTCGCGGTGTGGGCGTCGATTCCCGGGACGGGCCGGCTGCGGCGGAGGGCCGACGTCGCGGCGCTCGCCGCGGCGCCGACCCTCTCGCCCGAAGCCGGTGGGGGTT